>CAUWAY010000011.1:0-44679 GCA_963556905.1 uncultured Clostridia bacterium
GTTTAATGATATATTTGTTTTATAATTATTGTCTTTAATTATAAACATTAAAGACTTTTTTCATCCCAAATACCTATTACTTATAAAAAATATATATAAAAACCATAAATATTAAATTTATATTTTAATATCTATGGTCTTTTTATAATAAACCTATAATCACTTTAAATGCACTGTTGGATCTAAATATTCTCCGTCCTTTATAATTTCAAAATGTAAGTGACATTCCATTCCACTTTCAAAAACTGCTGTATTTCCTGCTGTTCCAATAGTTTGTCCTTGCTCTACTTCTTCACCTACAACAACAAACTCTGCTGTAAGTAAATTTGAATATACAGTTTCATATCCATCATCATGAGATATTACAACAGTTAGTCCATATCTAGGATCATTTACAATTGATTTTATAACGCCATTAGCTGACGTTTTTATTACACTAGTTTTATCTGTTTTTATGTCAATTCCTGTGTGAACAACCCATTCTTTCAATGTTTCAGAATAGACTAAATTGTCTTTAGCAAATTGTCCTATAATTTCTCCTTCTACAGGTTTTATAAATGAAACATCTTTTTTAGTTTCTGTCACTTTAGAACTGTCATTTGAAGTTTCAATATTAGATGCTTGCGTATCACTTTCATCTGGCTTTTCTTCTTTTACAGTATTTTCGTCAGTATTATCTAAATTATTTTGAGTAGATGTTTCTTCCGCATCTTCATTTTCATTGCTACTTATATTATTGTTTGTTGTATCATCAGATACAAGAGCATTTTCATTATTTGCCTCTGAATTTTCTTGTTCTTCTACTGTTTTTCCTATTGATGTACTAACATTTTCTGTTTGTTCTTCATTGCTTTTATTTTCTGAAACGTTATTTTCTAAATTTTTACCTATATTTAAGTTTCTTCTAGTAGTCATATACATTACAATTCCTATTGAAATTGCAAGAATAAAAAATATTGCTGTTCCTACATAAATTATAAAATTCTCATTTTCTAAAAATCTTTTACCTTTTTTCATAAATTTCCTCCTTGATAGTTTATTATTACAAGTATTTGCTTTTTTTCTAAAGATTATTCATTTTGTGGAAATTTATTTGCATATTTTATGAAATTGAATTTGTTTCTACAATTTCAACTCCTACATAAAAATGTTTAATTATTTCTTCATAATTTGAACCCGATTTTGCTAAAGCATCTGCACCTGTTTGGCTCATTCCAACTCCATGTCCATAACCTATTACAGAAAAAATTATATTTTCTCCATTAATTGCAAAAGTGAAGTTTGTAGATTTTAAAGCAAAAATTGTTCTTGCCTCTGTTCCTGCAATTTCTTTATTACCTATTTTTATAGTTTTTACTCTGTTGCTAGTTGTATATTCTAAAATTGATATACAATTTTCTTGTGAGTAATCTATTGAAAAATCTTCATATTTTTCTTTCATCTTGTTTTGTAATTCTTCTTTTGTCAGCGTAACTTCTGAACTATATTGAGTATATCCATTTTCTCCAGCAGTTTCAACAGATTTTAAATACGGATAGTCTATTCCCCCCCATATATTTAATGAGCTTTCAGTTATTCCACCACTATTTGAATGAAAAAATGCATTTATAGGATTTCCGCCATATGTTATTATTTTCCCACTTGTTGAATTCACTGCATCTAATATTTTTTGCCAATTGCTTTCAGCTTCACTAGCTTCCCATTTTGCAAATCTTTCATCTTTACTAATCCATGCTTGGCAACATGCATAATTATCACATATATCCACATTTTCATGTTTATTTGCATTATTTATTATCTGATATATTGTATATGTTCTAGCAACCACTGCTTGTGCTTTTAGTGCTTCTATTTCAAAACTTGCTGGCATTTCACTTGCTACTACTCCATATAAATATTCATCAATATTTAATTCTTCTACTTCTCCTGTTGAAGCATGTAATAATTTTATCGTTTTATATTTTTTATAGTCATATTGTTGTGTAGAGACATCATTATTAGCTTGTACTACATCATTTGGAGCTTTTTGCTCATTTTGCTGATTTGCATTACTATTTTCTCCACTTATAACTTCTTCTGTTTTTTCGCTTGTAACGGTGCAAAGTGCTGGGAATATAAAAAATAACATAGTAAAACAAAAAATATATATTAATATTTTTTTCATGCTAGCCTCCATTTTCAAATTGTAAGTTTTCTTTTCATATTGTCTAATATTTTTCTTTCTATTCTAGAAACTTGGACTTGAGTTATTCCTAAAATTTTTGAAACTTGCATTTGTGTTTTTTGCTTATAATATCTTAGCATTATTATTTCTTTTTCTTTCTCTTGTAATTCATTTATTAATTTTTTTATTGTTATTCTATTTGCTATTTCTGTTTGTTCATCTTTGCCTGTTGAAATTTGTTCTAATATACTTACAGTTTTATCTGTTTTATTGTCTCTATATTGTGCATCTTCAATAGAGTCTATTGGTCTTGATGAGTCCATTGCCATTGCTATTTCTTCTTTTGAAGTTTTCAATTCTTTTGATACTTCTTCTAAGCTTATTTCTTTTCCATATTTATTAAAATATTCTTTTTGTAATTCTTTTATTTTTACATTCAGTTCTTTTATACTTCTACTTATTTTTATTGGTCCATCATCTCTTATAAATCTTTTTATTTCTCCTAAAATGTATGGTACTGCATATGTTGAAAGTCGAACTTCAAAACTTGTATCAAATCTTTGTATTGCCTTTATTAATCCAATATTTCCTATTTGATATAGGTCTTCTATTTCATATCCTCTTCCACTAAATCTTCGAACTATGCTCCAAACTAATCCACTATTTTCTTCTATTATTTTTGTCATGTCTTCTTTATTTCCATTTTGAGCTCGTTCTATGATTTTCATATCATTTTCATACACTATTCTTCTCTCCTTACACTACTTGTAGTATTTATACTTTCTGCACTATTTAATGCACTCATAGCCATTTTCTCATTATACCTATTTTCAATTTTCTCTTGTTCTTCATGTTTTTTTATCTTTTTCTTCATCACTACTTTTGTTCCAATTCCTAAAACAGATTCAACATGAACATCATCCATAAAGCTCTCCATTATTGTAAATCCCATTCCTGATCTTTCCAAATTTGCTTTTGTTGTAAATAATGGTTGCTTTGCAATTTCTATGTTTTCTATTCCTTTTCCCGTATCTGATATTTCTATAAATATTTCATCTTTTGTAATTTTACATATTAATTTTACTACTCCTATTTTTTCTTCATATCCATGTATTATTGAATTTGTTACCGCTTCTGACACTGCGGTTTTTATATCTGCAATTTCTTCTAATGTAGGATCTAATTGTGCTATAAATGCTGCTACTGCTATCCTTGCAAATGCCTCATTGTTTGATTTACTTAAAAATTCTATTTTCATTTCATTTTCATATGTATTATTCATATTGCACCTCCTTTTTTATTTTCTCTTTTTCATTATTTTTTTGTATTATTGGTATTAGTTTTAACATTCCACTCATTTCAAATATTTTTTGTATTTGCATATTTACATTTGCAATTCTTAATTCTCCTCCTATTATATTTATTAATTTATATCTTCCTATAATAAGCCCTATTCCTGCACTATCCATAAAAGAAACATTACTAAAATCAAATATAACTTCTTTTGGCATATATTTTTCAATTTCATTATCAATTTTCCTCCTTATCTTCTGTACACAACATTCATCTATATCTTCGTTTATTTTGAATGTTAGTTGCTTGTCTTTTTTATTATAAAAACTTTCCATATTTGTACTCCTTTCACTTCATGTTTTTTATTATATATCTATTTACAGTTTTTTCCAAGAGTAAAAATTAAGAAGTTTTGTCGAATTTGTAAAAGTTTTCGACATTTTATAATTTAATATTTGACGCAAAAAAAGCTAAAATATTTTTTCTTATTTTAGCTTTTTTATTTTTTATTTCATTTTCTCTTTAATTCTAAGTAAAGTATTTAATGCGTCAATAGGTGTAAGTTCATTCAAATTAATTTTATCTATCTCATGAGCAATTTCAGCAAGTTTATAATTAAACATGTCAAATTGTCCATCTACAAGTTTTTTGTTTTCTTTTTCTTGTTTTTTGCCACTTAGCATACTTTTTCTTTCTAATGATTTTAAAATTTCATCAGCCCTTTTCGTAACATTTTTAGGAACACCTGCTAAACGAGCAACATGAATTCCATAACTTTCATCTGTTCCGCCTTCTACAATTTTTCTTAAAAAGATTATATCTTCTCCTTTTTCCTTTACTGCAATAGAATAATTTTTTATTCCTTCTTGCTTTTCTGCAAGTTCTATTAATTCATGGTAATGTGTTGCAAATAATGTTTTTGCACCACATTTTTCTTTATCTGCTATATATTCAGCAACAGCCCATGCAATTGAAAGTCCATCATATGTTGATGTTCCTCTTCCTATTTCATCTAATATTACTAAACTATTTTCTGTTGCTTCTTTCAAAATAGTTGCAACTTCCATCATTTCAACCATGAAAGTACTTTGCCCCATGCTTAAATCATCAGATGCTCCAACTCTTGTAAAGATTTTATCTACTACTCCTATTTCCGCTTCACTTGCTGGAACAAAGCTTCCAACTTGTGCCATTAATGTAATTAGTGCAACTTGTCTCATATATGTAGATTTTCCTGCCATATTTGGTCCTGTAATTATTGCTAATCTATCACCTGCTTTGTCTAAATATGTATCATTAGGCACAAAATTTCCAACACCTATCATTTTTTCTATTACAGGATGTCTTCCTTCTTTTATGCTAATAACTCCATCATTTTTTATTATTGGCATACAATAATTCATATCTTCTGCAACTTGTGCAAATGATGCTAAAACATCTAATGTTGAAACTATATTTGCTGTTTTTTGAAGTCTTTTTACATTACTTGCAATTTCTTCTCTTATTTTCACAAATTCATTATATTCAAGATTTATAACTTTTTCTTCTGCTCCTAAAATTTGATTTTCTATAGTTTTTAGTTCTTCTGTTATATATCTTTCACCTGTTGTTAATGTTTGTTTTCTTATAAATCTATCTGGAACTTGTGATACAAACGATTTAGATACTTCTATATAATATCCAAATATCTTGTTATATCCTACTTTTAAAGTTTTTATTCCTGTTTTTTCTTTTTCTTCTGCCTCTAATTTTGCAAGCCAACTTTTTCCTTCAGTAGAAGCTTTTTTTAGAGTATCTATTTCTGGGTCATACCCTATTTTTATTATTCCTCCATCTTTAATTGTCATTGGTGGATCTTCTACTATTGATTTATTTATAAGTTCAAATATATCTTTTAATTCATCAATTTCATTATATAATTCTCTTAATTTATGTGAATTGCATTTTGATAATACATTTTTTACTTCTGGTAATTTTTCTAATGAATTTCTTAATGTTATCATGTCTCTTGCATTTGCATTTCCATATGTCACTTTTGCAGATAAACGCTCTATATCATATACTTTTTTTAATGTTTCTGTAATATCTCCTCTTAGTATCATGTTTTCTTTTAATTCTTTTACTGATTCTAATCTTTCTTGAATTTCTACTACATCAAGTAATGGGTCATTTAACCAACGTCTTAATAGACGTCCTCCCATAGATGTTAATGTTTTGTCTAATACCCATAACAGTGTTCCTTTTTTACTTTTGTCTCTCATCTTTTCAGTTATTTCTAGATTTCTTCTTGCATTTATATCTAGTGACATATATTTTGATAAATTATATATTTCAATTGTATTTATATGTTCTAAACTTGTCATTTGAGTTTCATTCAAGTATTCTAATAATGCATTTATGGATTTTGCAGCAAGTGCTCTTTCTTTTAAGTCTACTACTTCTTTTTTGTTTTCTATTATATTATAATCTAAAGATAAATTTCCTACATCTTCTGAAAAGAATTTATCACTAAATCTACTCATATATATTTCAAAGCGTTCTCTTATTTTGTTCATTTCTTCTTGACATTCAAACATCATAGAATTTGCTATTATTTCTGATGGCGAAAATCTTGCAATTTCGTCTAATAATAATTCAAAATTATTTTCTCCTTTTATTTGTGTACTATAAAATTCTCCTGTTGATATGTCACATACACTTATTCCAAAATATAACCCAGATTTACATATGCTCATTATATAATTGTTTTTCTTTTCTTCTAGTAAATTGCTTTCTACAATAGTTCCTGGTGTAAGAATTCTTATTACTCCTCTTTCTACTATTCCTTTCGCTGTTTTAGGATCTTCTAGTTGTTCACATATTGCTACTTTATATCCTTTTTCTATTAGTTTTGATGCATATCCTTCTGCTGCATGATGTGGTATTCCTGCCATAGGTGCTCTTTCTTCCATTCCACAGTCTTTTCCAGTTAGTGTTAATTCTAGTTCTCTTGATACTGTTAGTGCATCTTCAAAGAACATTTCATAAAAGTCTCCTAGTCTATAAAATAATATGCAATCTTTATATTTGTCTTTTGTTTCTAAATATTTTTGCATCATTGGCGAAATTGATTTTCTGTCTTGTATTTCTGCTATTGTTTGTGCCATTTTTCTTCCTTTCTAACAATATGTTATTTATGATTTATTTTTCCAAAATTTGGCCTTTTAAATACCACATGTGTTCTGATGTGATTTTTAATTCAATTATTTTATCTTTTAGTTCTGTTTTTCCTTCAAATATTACCACTTTATTACTGTCTGTTCTTCCTGTTAAAAATTCAGGATTGTTTTTGCTTGGCCCTTCTACTAATATTTTTTGTATTGTTCCTATATATTTTTGATTATTTTTTTCTATCTGACTTTCTACTAATTTTTTTAGTCTATCAAATCTTTCGTGTTTTATTTCTTCTGGAATTTGGTTTGTCATCTTGTCTCCAGGTGTTCCTTTTCTTCTAGAATATATAAACATAAATACTTGTTCAAAACATACTTTTTTTACAACATCTAATGTGTCTTCAAAGTCTTCTTCTGTTTCTCCTGCAAATCCGACTATTATATCTGTTGATAATGTTAAATTTGGTATTTTTGCTTTCATTTTTTCTACTAATTCTAAATATTGTTTTTTTGTGTATTTTCTGTTCATTGTTTCTAATACATTTGTACTTCCAGATTGAAGTGGTAAGTGTATTAATTTACATACTTTTTCACATTTTGCAATTGCTTCTATAACATCATCTGTAAAGTCTTTTGGATGTGGTGATATAAAACGTATTCTTTCAATTCCATGTATTTTGTTTACTGCTTCAAGTAATGTTGCAAATGAGTTTATTCCATTATAGTCTATATTCTTTTCTTTCCATTTTTCAGCTTTTAAGTATGAATTTACATTTTGCCCTAATAGTGTAATTTCTTTATATCCATTTTTTGCAAGTTGCTCTATTTCTTCTATTATGTCTTTGGGATGTCTGCTTCTTTCTCTTCCACGTACATATGGAACTATACAGTATGTACAAAAGTTATTACATCCATACATTATCGTTACAGATGCTTTTATTTTACTTGTTCTTTTTATTGGTAATCCTTCATAAACTTCTCCTTCTACATCTATTACATCTAACATTTTCTTTTTGCTTTCTATTGTCTTATATAAGTCTTCTGGAAATCTTTGTAACGTATGTGTTCCAAATATTATGTCTGTATATGGAAAACTTTCATTTATCTTATCTGTTATATGTTTTTCTTGCATCATACATCCACCTAATGCAATTATTGTTCCTTTTTCTTCTTTTATTCTTTTTAGTTCTCCTAGTTTTCCAAATAGTTTATCTTCTGCATTTTCTCTTACACAACAGGTATTAAATATTACTAAGTCTGCTTCTTTATAGTTTTCTGTTGCTTCATATCCCATTTTTTCTACCATTCCACATAATTTTTCTGAATCATTTTCATTTAGTTGACATCCCATTGTTAATATGTAGTATTTAAGTTTTTTTCCTTTGTTTATTTCTTTTATTTTTTCTATGTATTGTTTTTGATTTTCAATTTCTTTTATTGTTTCCATTTGGCTACCTTTCTATTTTGTTTTGGTTTTTTGACCTTTTTATTTTATCCTATTTATAGAAAAATTTCAAGGCTTGCTTTTCATTTTTCCTTTTAATTTTTATTTTTAAGTTAAGTGAAACTATTGCAAATTTTTTTGTTTTATATTAAAATTAATTTGATATGTTTTTATAAATCATATACACAAAAGGAGGTTATAAAATGAAAAAGAAAATATCTTTTATTATATTTTTTCTAATAGTTTTTATTGCAACAAATGTATTTGCTGCATCTGTTACAATGGAAATCGTAGAAGATAATATATGTACTATTAATTTAAACGAAAAAGCAAAATTTGAGAAAAAAATAATTTCTTCAAATTTAGAAAATAAGCAAGTTACACTGCAATTAAAAGTTTCAAATAATTCAAAAGAAGAAATACCAACAGGTGAATTAATGCTAGTAATTGATAGTTCAGAAAGCATGAATATTGAAATTGAAAGTGGAAAAACAACTAGAAAAGATTTAGTTTTAAATTCTGCTAAATCATTAGTAGAAAATTTATTAAAATTAAATAATTCTACATTAAAAATAGGTGTTGTTACTTTTTCTACAGGAAGTGAAAAAAGTGAAGATGGTTTCATAATCACTGGTACAGAAGCAGATGCTCAAAAAGTTTGTGATTTTACAAATAATGTAGATGAACTAACGTCAAAAATTTCTGCAATTGAAGGAACTGGTCAATACACAAATTTAGATTCTGGAATTCAACTTGCAAAACAAAGTTTTTCATCAAATGATGTTAACAAATATATGATAATTTTAACAGATGGATTACCTAATTTAGCTATTGGTCATAATGATTTAGTTTCATATGAAGGTTTAACAGATGTAATAACAAAAACAAAATCAAATCTTTCTTCTTTAGCTGGGATAAATGTCATTACAATGCTTACTGGTATTGAAAATGAAGAAGCTATTTTCAGAGAAGGTAATGATGTAAATTATACATATGGTCAAGTTATTCAAGAGGTATTTGGAACAGAATCAACTCCTACTATAGGCAAATTTTATAAAATAGATGATAGTGAAATAGAAAAAACTATAACAGAAAACATTTATAATGATTTAGTGCCAAAGACTTTTTACTTAAGAAATATTCATATTGTTGACTATTTCCCACAATATATAGTTGATAATTTCGAATTATCTTATGTTGAAGGTATTGATGTTTCTAATGTTTCTGCAACAATAGATTCTGAAACTAATAGCATTTCTTGGATGATAAAAGGATTAGGTCCTGAAGAATCTGCTATAATACAATATAATTTAAAATTAAAAAATAATTTTGATGAAAAAATTATTGAAAAAATATTAAATACAAACCAAAAAGTAGATATTAATTATACAGATTTTGATAATACAGAAAAAACAAAATCTTCAGATATTACTCCAAAATTAAAGCTTACAGCCATTCCTGAGCCACCTATTGATAATACAACTTCTGATAAGCCTTTACCTGAAACAGGTTCTCCTATTTTAATAATCGGTTTTATCTTACTTGGAATATCTTCAATATTCTTTGCTTATAAATCTAGGAAAATTAAATAAATAAAAAGGAACTAAAAATAGTTCCTTTTATTTTTAATTTTTTTTGAAATTCTATTGTCAAATTTTAAAATCTGTGTTAATATAATATAGTAATTGATTTAGGGGCATAGTGTCAATGGTAGCACATCGGTCTCCAAAACCGCTTGTCTGGGTTCGAATCCTAGTACCCCTGCCATATAAAAAGAAGAAGTTAGCTAACTACTATACTTCTTTTTTATTTTCTCTAATATATTTATAGGAGGTGATTTTATAAGTAAAACTATTTTTAAATTATTACTAATTTCAATTTTAATCTGTATATTTTTTATTCCTGCAATATCTCTTTCAAATTATTCTCAAATATCTGATGAAGGACAACTAATCTTTTTAGGAAACAAAAATTTTGCATGGCCTATTCCTGGTTATACTTCAATTTCTTCTGATTTCGGATATAGAAAATCTCCAACAACAGGGGCATCTACAAATCATAAGGGAATTGATATCCCCGCTCCTGAAGGTACAAATCTAATAGCTACTTGTAATGGAGAAATAACATTTACAGGTTTTCTTGGTGGTGGCGGATATACAATTACACTAACAAATGCAGAGGGTTTAAAAATTTCATATTGTCATGTTTCCCCTACTTATATTGTCTCTGTTGGTGATTTAATTCTTCAAGGACAAGTTATAGGTCAAGTCGGGCCTAAATATGTATATGGTGTATCGGGTAACATTTATAAAGACCCAGCAAATGGTAAACCAACAAATGGTGCTACAACAGGTTGTCATCTTCACATAGGATTTAGAATCAATAATCAATATGTTAACCCTTTGGAATATTTACAATAATCAAGTTTTATGGTATTATAATAAAAGTAAATTTTGAAAGGATGATATTATGGCTTTTGATGGAATTGTCACAAAATTAGTAACAGACGAATTCGAGCAAGATATTATTGGCGGAAAAATTGATAAAATTTATCAACCAGATAAAAATACTATTATTTTAGGTATTTACTCTCTTGGAAAACATTTATCACTTAATATTTGTATAGATGCACACAACTGTAGAATAAATTTATCTACACATTCAAAAACAAATCCCACTATAGCTCCAAATTTTTGTATGTTACTTAGGAAACATCTAATTGGAGGTAAAATCTTCAAAATTATACATTTTGGGTTGGAAAGACTTATTAATATAGAAATTGAAACTATAAATGAATTTAATGAAATTGAATTAAAAACTTTAATAGTCGAACTTATGGGAAGACATAGTAATATTATTTTGATAGACAAAAATAATATAATTGTCGATTCTATGCGTCATATATACGCAAATAATGATAATTACAGAGATATATTGCCAAATAGATATTATACTTTGCCCTCTTCTGATAAATATGATTTTTTTAAAATAGAAAACTTTGATGAGTTTTACAATTTAGTTTATACCAGTTTTCACGAAGTAGAAAATGTTGAAAATACAAAAAAATCAGAATGTTTATCTAAAATCATTTCTAATAATTTTACTGGTTTTAGTATTTCTTTTGTAAAGTCAGCAATTAAATATTGTTCTAATATTTTCAAAGGAAATAACCCAATAGATTATTTTTCAAAAGAATATTTGTCTATACTTTATAAATATTTTACAGATATTTTAACTTCTCCAAATGAACTATCTTTTGAGAAAATTTATAAAAATGATAAAGTTTCAGATTATGTTTTAATAAAAAAATCCAATTTAAAAAATAATGAGGACACAAAATTTCCTTTAAATTTCTTTATTGATGATTTTTATTTTGAAAGAGAAAATCTTGAGCTTTTTACAAATTATAAAAGTAATATTTTGAAATTGATGTTGGATTTATTAAAAAAATATAATAATCGTTTAGCTAATATAAATTTAAAACTTAAAGATTGTTCTGAAATGGATAAATATAAATTATATGGTGAACTTATTACTGCAAATCTTTATCGTTTAAATAATGTACATTTAGATAGTATTGAACTTGAAAATTATTATGATAATAATTTTTTAATTACTATTCCTTTGGATAAAAAATATCCTCCAAATATTAATGCAAAACGTTATTTTAAAAAATATAATAAGTTAAAAAATGCTTATGATATTGTTTCAAGTCAAAAATATGAAACAAATCAAGAATTAAATTATATTGAAAGTGTTATTTATGAATTAGAAAATACTAACACTTTAGAAGATGTCCAAGAGATTTTTGAAGAGATTTCTGAAAACATTGTTTTCAAAAGTACTTTAAAGAAAAAAGAAAAAAATAAGAAATCAAAAAATAATTCTAAAAATAAGAAAAAAGTCGTTTCTTATTCACCTATCAAATACGAAATTTCAGGTTTTACAATTTTAGTTGGTAAGAATAATAAAGAAAATGATTGGCTTACACTTTCTTTCGCAAATAAAAACGATATTTGGTTTCATACAAAAGACATACAAGGAAGTCATGTTATATTGAAAACTAATAATCTAGAAGTTTCTGATGATATTTTAGTTTCATGTGCACAAATTGCTGCAAAACATAGTAAAGCAAAAAATTCTTCTAATGTTTCTGTTGATTATTGTAAAGTTCAATTCGTAAAAAAACCAAATGGTGCAAAACCCGGAATGGTCACTTTTACTAATAATAAAACTATTCATGTTAACCCATAAAAATATATTTTATAAAATCACAAGTAAAAAATTAAAGGCTACTTAAAAAGTATCCTTTAATTTTTTATTCGATTTTTTAAATAAATATTAAACGTGCAAGTAAGAATATTATTCCTATTGTTTTTATATCTTCTGAAATGAATTTATCTAATTCAAATTCTGGTAATTCTTCTTTTTGATCTGTTATTGTTATATTATATTTTTTTACATCTTGAATTTTAAAATATGTTTCAAAATTTTTAGATTCATTTATTCCTAGTTTTCCTACATCTAAATATGTTGTTCCTAGTAAATTGTTATTTTTGGAATATACCTCTATTTTTATGTATTTTTCACTTATATTATTTTGCTCATTATTTGTAATTATTCCATTTATTCTTCCATTTACTTTCGTTGCCTCTGCTCTATTTACTGCTATTTGATTAGATATTTGATTATATTTTTCTATGTCTTTATATGTTGTGTTTATTGCAAAATATATTAATATATCTGCAAATATCCAAAATAGTATAATCCATATTGCATATTTGGCAAATGTTTTTATTCTTTCCATATTTTTTCCTCTTTCTTTAGCATAAATAATATATGCTATTGTTTTTTACTCTTATATTATACTATATTTTTCCTTTATTTGCAAGCATTTGCAAATGTAATACCAAAATAGAATAGTAACAAATAAATTATTATTTTATATAATATAAAAGCAAGTGTACTTGAAAGGAGCAAATTTTATGGATTATGAATTAATGATGAATGGAAATGTAAAAATTGGGCAACAAGCACCTGATTTTAATGCTGAAACTACATATGGTAATATATGTCTTAATGATTACAAAGGAAAATGGTTAATTTTATTTTCTCATCCAGGAGATTTTACCCCAAGCTATTTATTTTTCAAACTTTTATTAAATTCTATTTTAAAGTCAATTTCGTACTTATCATTATATATTCTAATTTCTTTTATCATTTCAGAAACTAACATTTTTTTAACGGTTAAATCTGCCTTTTTAAATTCATTTTTCCATTTAGGTACTTTGTCTTTTATCTGTAATAATTCACTTTCTTCTAGCTTCTTTTGAGCAATTTTATTTTCTATTATATCTTTTAAATTTAATAATTCTTTTTTTCTAATTTCTTTTTCTTTAATTAAATCATTCAATAATTCTGCTGTATAGATACTTTCTCCAGTTAATGTTTTTACAACTTCATCTTTTAATACTGTTATATTTTTTGAAATTTCTGAAAGTTCATTTTCATATTTTTTTAATTCCTTCTCTTCATTTTCACAATTGTTTAAAATTCCTTTTTGTATAGTTTTCGATAAATCTATTTCCTCAATATTATCAAGATAATTATAAACACATTTTAGTACTGTTTCTTCAACTTCTTCTTTTTTTATATTCTTTTTCTCTAATTTACAATTATAAGTAGCTCTAGTACTAGAGCATCTATAATATGAATGTTTTACTACCTCACCATACTTATTTTTCTTTTTAGAACCAGCTGTCATAAAAGCATATCCACATTCGCCACATCTAATCATTCCAATAAATAATAATTCCGACTTAGTTTGTCTTGGTTTTATATCTGCTTTATTATTACCTAATTTGTTATTTCTAGCATTTCTAATTTTCTTTGCTTCATACCATATCTCTTCATCAATAATTGCTAAATCATTAACTTTCTTTTCTGGTAATATCCAATTTTCAAAAGGTTGTTTTTTTGCAATAGAACGATTTACAATTGATTTTTTTCTATATGCCGGATACCCCATATAAATAGGATTTTCCAACATTCTTCCAATAGTTGATACACTCCATAAACTTGATCTTCTTGGTTTTATTTTTTTATCATTAAGTTCTTTTGCTATTCTGCTTATTCCATAACTTTTCTTTACATATAAATTAAATATTTCTTTTACACTCTTAGCCTCTAATTTATTTATTACAAGTTTTTGCCTTTCAACTCCTTTTTTTGTATATGTTCCACTTTTTATAAAATCATAACCATATGGTGCATTTCTTTTCCCACCATAAGTTAGTATTCCTTTTTCAGCCATTTGTACTTGTACTTCTCTTACTCTTATTGAAGTTTTTTCACTTTCTCCTCCTGCTTGCCAATATGTTAAATAATTAATTAATTTATCAGCTCTATTTTCTATTTTCCTTTGTCCTTCTTTTACAGACCATACTTCTATACCATTATCAATTAACCATTCTACGACAAAAGGAGTTTCCTCTTCCCTTCTTCCTATTCTATCAAACATGAATACAAGTAAAACATCTATTTCTTTGTTTAATACATCTCTCTTTATATCTTGCAAGACATCTCTTTTAGATTCACTAATTTTATATCCAGATACTCCTAATTCTACATATTCTTTTGTTAATTTCCAATTGTTTTGAGATTTAATAAAATTATTACATGATACTCTTTGCATTGGAATATCATCTTTTTCAACTTGTTTTAAGGTTGATACCCTATACAAGCATCCTACTCTTTTTATATCCATAAAATTTTATATTTTTTCTCCTATAATATTTGTATATATTGGATATTTTGTTGTAATTTCTACTTTATCATTATATAAATACACTTTATCTATAAGTTTATCTAATATCTGTCTCTTTACTGTTAAAGAAGCATTTTCAAATTCTTTGCTCCAAATAGGGATATAGGTTTTAAGTGATTCAATTTTCATATTATTTTGTGAAATTTCATTATTTAATTTTGATAATCTTTCTTCTAATTCTCTTACATAATTTATTTCACTATTAAATTCTTCATTTGCTTTTTGATTTTTTTCAATATCTCCAGACATAAGTGCAGAAACAATTTTGCTTTTTAGTTCAACCAACCTGTTATTTGAAATGTTTATTTTTTGCTTTATAAACTTAATTTTTTTATCTCTTGTTTTTACCTTTTTAGCCATTTGGGCAATTTCTTTTTTTAAATCTATCTTTTTATATGTATCTAAATATTTTTTTACTTCTTCAACAATTATTTTTTCTAAAATATCAACTCTATAATTTTTATTGTATTTGCAATACCCTGTTTTTTGTTTACTTTTACATAACATATAACAATATTTTTCTTTTCCTTTAGGAACAATATAGTTACCACAATAGCCACATCTTGTATAACCAGATAGTAGTCTTAACTTTTTACTTCCTTTTCTACTTCTACTATCTATTAAATCATTTGCTGTTTGCCATAATTTTTCTGAAACTATCTGTATATCTGGATTTACTTTATCTGCAATTACCCATGTATCTTTTTTCTTTTTTTTATAGCAAACTCTATCACGCCTGACTTTTCCAAATGATACATATCCTTTAAATATTGGATTTCTTACAATATCTAAAATCATATTTGAATCCCATAAGCAATTTTCTTTTCTTCTTTTGATATTATTGTTATTTAAGTATCTTACAACTTTGTCTATTCCAAATTCTTCTACTGCAATTAATTCAAATATTTTTCTAACAATTTTAGCTTCTGTTTCATAAATAACTGGTATTCTTCTTTTTTTTCCAATTTTACTATATATTTCGCTTTTGACCATCTTGTAACCATATGGTGCATAATTACCAAGGTATATACCTTCTCTTGTAAGTCTTATTCGTTCTTCTTTAGCTCTAATTGATATTTTTTCACTTTCTCCTTCTGCTTGCCAATATGTTATATAATTAATTAACTTATCATAGCTGTCTTTTATTTGCCTTTGGCCTTCATTAACTGACCAAACTTCTATACCATGATCAATTAACCATTTTACAATAAATGGTGTTTCATCTTCTCTACGACCTATTCTATCAAACATAAATACTAGTAATATATCTATTTCATTATTTTCAACATCTTTTTTTATATTTTGTAGAACATCTCTATCTTTTCCTTCTAACTTATAACCTGAAACGCCTAATTCCATATACTCTTTCGTAATAATCCAATCTGCTTTGGTTTTTATGAATCTTCTACAAGCCTTCTTTTGTACTGGAATATCATTGTTATATGTTTGCTTTTTAGTAGAAACTCTATATAAGCATCCAACTCTTTTCATTTTTATCCTCCAAAATTTTTTATGTTTCTTTGGATATATAAATCACTTAACACATCAGTAATATATTTCTCAACTTTTTTTGAATTATCTTTTGATACACTTTTTAATACTATATTTATCTTTTTGTTTCTAATTGTTTCAGTTTTTATAAGAGATTCTTCATTGTTTTTGTTTTTTATATATTCATATGTTTCATTTCTAAATAATACTTTTTTTCTTTCTATTACTTCACTCATTTAATCACCTCAGCTAATTATATGTTTATCACTATTAATTTATTAATATACCAAGGTTTAGTATCTCTAAATTCATAATTATCTTTAATTTTATCTACTTTTTTTGTATAAATTTATAAAAGAACATTAAGTCTAGCTTAATGTTCTTTCATATTTTTTAATATAATGTATTTTATTTAATTCCACCTAAATCTATAATGGTTGGGAACTTAGTTGGATCTGAGTTATGTGGATATGGACTTTCTGAATAAATTCTTTCTTGTATATTGTCTAAATTCCATATATTTTCATCAAATTTTAATACATTTATATAAAATTCTTTGTTTAGTAATTCATTTTTTGTTATTTCTTTTATGTTTTTACTATTGCTATTAGAAATTCCGTTTTCATCAGCATTTTCATAACAGTTTGTAATAAATTCTATATTAGCCTCATTTGATATTGTAGCAAATTTGTTTATTGGATTTAATAATGATTTTCCAATTGATACTGAATTATTAATAACTGTCTTTCCTTCAATTTTTCCAATAAATAGCCCACCTGTTTTAGCTGTTTCTGAAAGGCTTCTTCCTATAACATTAGATACAACATTTTCAATTATTACTTCTCCATGACTCACTCCAATAACTGCTCCATTATTGGTTCCATAAATATGCATTTCACCTTGAACATAACAATTTTTAATATTGCCACCTGTTTTTTCACTAATAAATATTGATGCATTTTTTCCTTGATTAGGGTCTCTTTCAGTTAGAACAAGTGCATTAGTTACATTTATCTTTTCAAATGTAGACCTTTCATCATTTGTTGTAACTACTGCTACATTATTATTTCCTATTACGATAATTTTATTAAATTTCATATTATAAAATTTAGCATCACATGACTTTTTAGTAAAAGCTGCTACATTATTTTGCGTTTTATCACTATCATAAGTAGAAATATATTGCTCATATGGAGGCTTATTCCAAACAACTCCATGTTGGAAGTTATCCATATTTAAGTTTGCTACTTCTCCACTAAACTTTTCAAATACTGTTGCATTAGTTAAATTCTTTATTGTGTGTCCATTTCCTTCTATTTTACCAAAGAAAATTCCTGGTATTAGTGTACTTCCTACTTTATATTTTTTACTTGAGAAGTCCAAATCTTTATTTATGATATAGTCTCCATCTGGTCTTGTTGATAGTTTTTCTATGAATTCATCTTCTGAATTTATATTTTCTTTTACAATAATAGACATTTCTTCATTAGGGTCTGAATTTTTTAATTTTGGAAGTTTAGTATTTTGTATATTATTGAAATTCCAAATTTTTTCATCCCATCCTAAATTATTTTTATAAAAGTCTATATTCATAATGTCAGATTTTGTTATAATACTTATTTTTCCGTTAGCATTTATATTTTCTCTATCTAATGTAGAAATTCCTAAGTTTTCTTTATATTCGTAGTTTCCTTTATAATAATTTAAGTCTTCATTTGTTGTTGCTCCATCAAATTTATATTGGTTGTATTGGTTACCAAGAGAAATATTATTTTCTACTATTGCATTATTTGTTGCTTTTCCTATAAATCCTGCTGTTTGGCTTTCTCCATTAGTACTTACACTTGTAAAGCATTTTGTAATAGTTGAATTTATTAGTGATCCTACTAATCCGCCTACTTTTGTGTTTCCTTTTGCTGTTCCTACTGAATAACTATTTTCTATTTTAGAAGAATTTGCTACTTCTCCTACTAATCCGCCTATTGAATTTCCTGTCATGTTAATGTTTCCACTACTACTAGATTCTCTTATTATAGAATTATCTGTTACATAACCTATAAGTATTCCACCTCTATCTTTTCCAGAAATTCTAGCATTTTTGATATGTACATTTTCTATTTTTGAATTTGATATCATTCCTATTAATCCACCAATTTCATTATTATTAGAAACTACTTCAATATTTTTGGCTACTAAGTTATTTATCTCTGTATAATTTGCATTTTTGCTTAATGCTCCTGTATATTTCTGTATTGAAGAAATTTTACTTTGCTCTAGTTTTAAATTTGATATCTGTGCATATTTTAATGTTTCAAATAGTGGTAATGTATTTCCTTTTAATATATGATTATTTCCTTCTATTCTTCCCATAAATTCACCATTAATAATGGCCTTTTTATTTGATACATTTATTTTTGATAAGTCTATATCCGCTTCTATACTAAACATAGCATCTGGATGCTCATTTAGTAATGTTTCAAATTCCTTTGCAGTTGTTATTGTATATTTATCTATTGTACTTGTTACTTCATTTGGATCTAAGTTTTTTAATTTTGGTAATCCACTTGTTTTTATTTTACTAAAGTCCCAAATGGTATCATTCCATTTTAATATTTCTATATAAAAATTAGCACTTTCAACATCACTTTCTTTTGCAATACTTATTTTTCCAGTAAAGTCTATGTCTTTTCTTGTTAATGTAGATACTCCTATATTTACTTTATTTTCATAATTATTGCTAAAGTTTGTAAATTTGTTTTTCTCTGTTCTACCATCAAATTTGTATCCAGTTAATTGATTTACCAAAGTAATATTATTTTTTATTGTACTGTTATTTTTTGTTTGGCCCACAAAGCTTGCTATTCCTGCATTTCCTGAAGCTGTTGCATTACTAAAGCAATTTATAATAGATGATTCATTTACATATCCAACAAGTCCGCCTATATCTTGGTTTCCCTTAGCTACTCCTATTGCATAACTATTTTTAATTGAAGATTTATTTTGAATTTCTCCTATTAGTACTCCTGTTGCATTACCTTTTGAAGTTGCTTTTCCATTTGCTGTACTTTCTTGTATTTGAGTTTGATTTATGTATCCTGCAAGTACTCCTACTCTTGAATTTCCAGATACATCACTTTCTGTTATATGTACATTTTTTGCATATGAATTTGTCATATTTCCAAATAGTCCACCTGTTTGTTTATTTGTTGAGATAATAGATATATTTTTACCAAGTATATCTTTTATTTCACTATATTCTGCTTTTTTTGCAAGTGAACCTATATTTTCTGTATTTGCTTTAATTTCACTATTTTCTATATTTAAGTTTGAAACACGTGCAAACCTTAGTTTTTCAAATATTGGCATTGTATTTCCTGTTACTTTATGTCCTTGTCCATCTAATTTTCCCATAAAATATCCATCAATTATAGCATTTTTTCCTGCTAAAGAAGATAAATCAATATCATTATCTAATACATAATTTCCAATTGGATTTTCTATTAATTTTTGTTTAAATTGTTCTGCTGTTTTTATATGTATTTTATTGAAACTGTTATCATTATTTAAGACTTCTTGTCTAAAGTCATCTGTTACACGTTTTATATAATGATAATTTATTCTTCTGATATTTGTACTGTTTGTAACATTTCTATCATTGTTTTGTGCGTCTGTTTTTAATGCTTGTAAATAATCTTTTACTAAATCATCTGTATTTAAGTATGGAATTTTATTCCAACTGTCTTGCATTAGTTTATAGCGATTTTGCTTAAATTTTTTCCAAGTCATTGTGTCATCTTTCGTGACTTTTCTTATTGCATCTAAGTCATCTCTACTTTTTCCGCTATAATATGATATATATCCTCCATCATATCCTCCTATTCCAAGCATTTGCCAAGCAGTATACTTAAAACCATAAGTATGTGTTCTTCCATTTTCATTATATGGTTGGTACCATCTTCTTATATATATGCCTTCTGCTCCATAAGCCCCAATTCCTGATTGCGTTGTATTTCCAGTTACCCCTGGTTTTATAGTAATTTTATTATTCCACAAGTCGTCAATTGTTTGTAATTTCATTTTTTCGAAATCTTCTTTATTTAATGTTTTCCAACCAACTGTTGAATAATCTGTTGGCGCATTTGGATAATAAATTTGTACTGCTACTTTTGATTGCTCTTCTGGTGTTAATTGTAAAAATGCTTTTGCCTCTACATAATCTAGTAAATCAATAATTTCAAACATCTTTTTATAATAACTTTCTATCTCTTCTGTTGTATCAATTCTATCTGGTGTTAAATTTGTTGTAATTAATTGTTCTTTACTATAATTAGTTCCTAAATTAAAGTTTACATCTCCATCACCAAATCCTTGCGATGTATTTCCGTCTGTATAATCTTCTGCTCCACTTATTCCATCTGCTGATTCTCCTCCACCAATAGGTCTGAACCCATTATTTTTAAAGAATAATCTAGCTGTTTGATTATGTCCTGTTTCATGTGTCCAAGTAGAATAGCTCGTTAATGCATAAGATTTGACAAAGTGTATTCTTTGACCTCCAGCATATGCTACTGAATCTATCATAGACCATTCATTTAATATTTCATTAAAGTTTTTATGAAATATGTCATTTGTTTTTTCATTAAATTGTTCGCCTAATCCTGGCAAAAACCTAGTATCTATAGCTATATCACAAATATTATTAAAATATGAACTTTCAATAAATCCTAATGCTGTTCCATAAAATTTTGATACTTGGCTTGCAAAACTTTGCATTTTGTCTAATAATTGTTGTTGTTGTTGTTTATTTTGTGGGTCTGTTATATATACTCTTTGTGAACCTACAAAAAATATTGTTGGAGTCGATATCATATATCCTGCATTTTCTGGTAAAGTTAAAAGAGCTAATATATAATTACTTCTTTTCTTTAGTTGTGTCCATGCCCTATAGTCTACTTCGCTTTCATGTCCTTTAATTGGTGATTCTACTAATAGTCCTTTAAAATTATCTTTAAACCACTCATTTGAATCATCATAATCTGTTAAAACTTTAATATTATAGTCTATAAAATCTCCAATTTTTAATATTCCAAATCTATGTGCTAATGTATCTCTATAAAATTGATAATTAACATGGCTATTTTTCCATGTGCTATTCCAAAATTCTGAGACTAAATCATCAGCTTTTGTATTTTCTCTATATAGTCCTCCCTTGAATAGCATTATATCAGATAATTTTGCTCCACTCATGTTTATTCCATAGAATCGTGAATAATAGTTATATGCAAATAATATTCTTTTAAATTTATTTCCATTTAACAATTTATTTCTTATTATTGTATTTAAAATGTCATTTTCTGCTGATACACTTAATCCATTTACATTTGATACATAATTATAAACAAAACTTGTTGCATTTTCTTTTTTTCTTGTTATTTCATTAAAATGTTCTTTATATGCTGGGTGTCCTCTATCAAGGCTTACCATTCCTTTTAAGTCTTTTTCATATTCTAAGTTTTGTATATAATTACTTAATTCACTTATAATTGTTGCATCTTGTTTAATAATATATTTATCAAAATTATAACCTATATTTAATTCATTTATTTTATAATTTGCTATATTTCCATAAGTGTCTTCAAATTTTAAAGTATATTTTTTAGTTGTATCATCATCAAATATGATTCTTATGCATTTTATATTATAATAATTTTCTTGAGTCAATGCTACAGTAAAGTTTCCATTGTTATCATAAGGTATAATTTCTTTTATTATTTTTTGGTTCAAAATATCTTGTTCACTAATTTTTGCTCCATCTAACACTAGATATTTTGCATCATAAAATGGCATTATTTTATAAAGATTACTATATAAAATTTCTTTATTTTTATTATATTTTGCCATCTTTTCTAGTCTAGCTTTATCTGGAATGTAATATTCTGTAGTTTTTTCTTCTTTTTTGTTATTTGGGTCTAAATTCTTTAAAGTTGGTAATTTATCATAACTACAATTATCTAGATTCCAAATGTTTGTATCAAATTTTGCTTCTTTTTTGCAAAATTCTTCATTAAAATCATTTTTAGAAATTTTGTTAATATGTGAATTATTATTATTAGCTAAACTAGATTCTTCCATTACATAATTTTTAGCAAAAACATTTATTGTTACATCTGTACCATATAATTTATAAGCATTTTTTCCTGTTGCCAAACTTATATTTTGTTTTAAATTTATTTGTTCTTTCTTTTGTGCAAAACCCACAATTCCTCCTGAATCAGATGGTCCTGAAGTTGCTTGTATATCTACTTTTGCTATACAATTTATTATATAGTTTGTGTCATCCACATATTTATCTATAGCTCCTACAATTCCTCCTATATTGTTATTACCAGCAAGAGTTCCAACAACATAACAGTTTTTTATTGTTGAATAACTCATA
This sequence comes from uncultured Clostridia bacterium, assembly GCA_963556905.1. Taxonomy (GTDB): domain Bacteria; phylum Bacillota; class Clostridia; order TANB77; family CAG-508; genus CAG-269. Next base: position 22,807 of record CAUWAY010000011.1, read on the forward strand.
AAACCTGCAATTCCTCCTATTTCTTTTGCAGAGTCATTATGTGGACCTGTTATAGTAAGATTTGTTACACTACACTCTTTTACTGTACTTCCTACAAGTTTCCCTGTAAGACCTCCATAGTAAGAAAGAAATCTAGATGTTGTAATTGTTATATTTTTTACATGGACATTACTTATTGTGCAATTTTTTCTAATTTCATTTGCAATCGCACCTTTTCCAGTAATCATATTTGTATTAGTTAGATAAATGTTTTCTAATATTAAATCTTTAATACTAGCATCTTCTATATAGTTAAATATTGGTTTTGATAAATTGTATATTTTGTGTCCATTACCATTTATTGTTCCTTGAAATGTAATATTTTCTCCAACTAAAGCTCTATCATCTCCTACAATTGATGATGCATCATAATCTCTAGTTAAATTAAATGTACCTTTTGGATTCTTTTTTATTTGTGCTATTAAGCTAGAAAATGAATTATTTGTAGCTTTGTTATTTTCAACAGTTCCATATACAACTTCTAGTTTATCTTGTTTCATGTCATTTTCGTATTGTACTATATTATCATATTCTAACTCAAGTTTTAATTCATTGTTTTCTATTATATAATTTTTAATTGGTGCGTAAAAATCTGACATGTCTTTCATTTCAACTTTTACTAAAAAATGTTCTTTTTGTTTCAATTCACTTGTATCAATACTTGATATTTCTTCTACTTTATCTCCATTTTTTCTGTACAAATATACATCTAATATGTCTTTCATTTCTATTTTACGAATAGCAAATTCCATTTCTTCTTCTAACAAGATTTGAGATTTATATAATAAATTGTTTTCATCTGGTCCTAATTTGTAGTCTGCAACTACTTTAATATAGTAATATTCACTATCTGTTTTATCAAAAATTATTTCATTATTATTTGTTTGTAATTCTTGCACTTTTATTTCGTTTTTCTTTTGGTCTGTAATAATAATTTTTCCACTTACAAGTGTTTGTTCATTATCACTTAATGTGAATTTTGCTTTTATTTTATTTTGATTTTCTGTATCTTCATTGTATGAAAATTCTGTAATAGTAGGTTTATCTTTTAAAACATATATTTCTATTTTTTCTTCATTTACAAGTTCTAATTCTACTCCATTTGATAAAATTACTTTTTCTACTTTAATTTCTTGTATTCCACTTGCAGTATAGCCTGGCATTGTAACTGTATATTGGTTTGTATCAGTTTTTCTCGTAGTTTTATAAGTTTTTCCATTTATTATTACATCTTCAGGTATAAAGCTAGATATATTTGTGCTAATAAAGCTTAAAATAATTTCTTCGTTTTTATTAAAGTATATTGTTTCTTTTTCTTTATTAGATGTTTTTAAATTACTTACTTGTAATTGATAATCATGTATTAGTATAACTGGTATTTCCTCTAATAATTGATCTTTTTGAATGTTTTCTTCTGTATCTGTAAATCTATTGTATGTAGCTAAAATTTTTGCTGTATATAAAACACTTTCTTCTACATAGTCAAAAGTAACTGTTCCTTTTCCATTTTCTTCTCTTATAATTTCTTTTTCTTCTACTATATTACCATTATTTAGTAATATAGCTTTTCCGCTAATATAACTCTTATCTGAATCATTTATTGTAAAATGTAATGTTACTTCATGATTTCCAACACTATCTTCTTGTATTACTTCACTAATTGTTGGTACATCTTTTAAGATATTAACTTGTAATGTATTTTTTACATTTACTTCTGTTTCATCTTTGAATATGAGTTTTGTAGTTTCAAGTTCTAGTAATTGTGGTATATTACCAATTTTAACTGTAACTTTATATTTTCCATTAGATAATTTTGTTGCTATATAATTTACACTGTTTACACGAATTTTTTCTATAGTTTGTTCACTATTTGTTTCTATGGCATATGTAATATTTACTGTTTCATTTTTTTCTACTTGTGTTTTATCTATTTCTGCTTGTTTTATATTTGCATATATAATTGCTGGTACTTCTTTTTCTAATAGTACTTTATTTTCTGCTATTTCTGCATCTGTTACTTTGTAATTTGCAATTACTTGTATTATATATTTTGTTGTATTTGTTGTTGTTAAAGTTGTTTCTATTTTACCTTTTCTAATTTCATCTATATTTAGTTCTTTATTTTCAATTACATTATTTTTATTGTCGAAAATTACAACTTTTGCATTTTGAATAGAATTTCCTTCATCTTCTATATTAAATTTAATTTTAATATTTTTGTTTTTTATGTCTTCTTGTGCTTCAAAGTTAGATACAGTTGGTTTCACTTCTTCTATTTTAACTTCCACTCTATTGTCTTTATCTAAAGTAAATTTCTTTCCATTTCCAAGTTTTACTTTTTCTATTGTTATAGCCTGGTTTCCAAGTTTTTCTATTCCATCTATTACTACAATATAATAATTATCTTTTTCTTTTACTATGTATTCTTTTCCATTAATTGTTACTATATTGGGTTTGTATGTATTTTCTTTAGTTTCTTCAAAAGCTGAATTTGTACTATCAAAGGAAATTTGTATTTGTTCTCCCCTTGTAAATATTGTGCTTTCTTTATCATCTTTTAGAGTTTTTATATTAAATAGTTTTAATTTATAATCCAAATTTACTGTAAATTCTTTTGTATATATAATTGTTTCTCCTTGATGTTCGTTTTCTGGTAATTGCTCTGATGCTAAATTATAGTTTATTTCTATTTCAATTATGTAAGTTTTTCCATCTTGTACTGGTATTTCTTGTTTATTGTTTCCTGCTTTTATAGGTATTTCAACTATTGGTGCTTTATTTTCTTCTTTTGTTTTTTCATAAACTGTAAATTGTGCTGTTTTGATACTATTTTCTGTATCTACCAAATCAAATCTAACATTTGCTTTTCCTTCAAATGTTTCTTCAAGTTTATAACTTTTTTCATCTATAAATGGTTTATTTTTTAATATGCTTACAGAAAAATTATATTCTATTTTTACTTCTTCATTTGTAGAAAGTATTACTTTTGAAATTTTATAATCTTTTTTCTCTGCTTTATTTCCTACCTTTATTTTAAATGTATATTCATTTCCATTTGATTTTTTAATATCATATTCTTCATCATTTATAATTACCTTTTTTATTAATGCATCTTCATAATTGATTTTAGCTATAAATGATACTTCTATTTCTTCATTTTTATTTGGATAATAATTGTCTATACTAATGTTTTCCAATTCTACTATATATTTTCTTTTATGTTCTATCTTTTTGATTAAAAGTGTTAAATCTGTTACTGTTATTTTCTTGTTATCACTTAAATCTGCATTTTCTAATTTATCTGTTGGTAATTTTTCAAGTTCTATTAAATGTTTTTGTATTAACTCTACATCTAAATAGTCAATTTTTCCGTCATCATTTATTTCACCTTTTTGAACTATGTCATTAACTACTGCATATGTAGTTCCTAATATTTGTGCAGTAACAGCAAAAGTTAAAAATATTCCTATTATTTTTTTATTTTTTATTTTTTTATCTATTTTTTTATATTTGAAAAATGAATAAATAGCTATTAATAATAATATTTCTATAACAATTATAATGATTGTTTGCGAAGCTCTTAAACCTGTTTCTGGTAATACTGGTGGATATTCTTCTGGCTTATTATTTTCTCCTAAATTATCTTCTACTTCAGGAATATTATTTTCAACATTATTGTCGTTATCAGAACCATTATTGTCTCCATTATTGCCATTATCATTTATTTCTGGAACATTATCTTCTTGAATAATTTTAATGTTTGCTTCTATATCATTAATTTCTATATCTTCTTTGCCTTCAGATGTTGTTTGATTTTTAATTATTATATTTGAATTTCCTGCTATTGCATCATTTTTTACTTTAAATTCTATTTGTAGAAATTCTTCTGGCTCTATTACTCCTGATTTTTTTATTATAACAAATTCATTATTTTCTTTATTATATTGTAAACTTGTCCAATCATTTTTTACCTCAAAATTTTTGGTTTCTAATTGGTAAAAAACATTTTTGTCATATTGAATTTGTCCTTTATATGCATATAGTCCATCTTCAATTTTTTGAAAATTATTTAGTTTTAAACTAAGAATTATTGTTTCTTCTTCCTTTGCTTGTACTTCTTGTTTTGTTGTTGTTACTTCTGTTTGTACACTTGTTGCAAAAACTGTATTTGTGCCAAATAAAATTGCAGTTATAATTAATATTACAATACTTAATTTTTTAATTTTCATTTTTTCTAGCTCCCCTTTTTATAATCTATTAATAGCGATTTCATTATAACATATATTTCGTTTTCTTTCTATATTTTTCATTCATTTTTTTATTGATTTATTTCATATATTTTAGAATTTTCATATTTTAAATTTTTATTATTTAAAGTTTGAAAGTCTTACACATTGTAGTTAAAGTATATGGAATATTGAAACTTTTTTTAAATACTTGACATACAGTAACCCCTGTATGTACAACAGAAATGATAGCTTTTGCACAGGCAAATCCATATTTTGAAAAATTAAATACAAAATTACTTGGACTTAGTATAGATAGTAATTCTTCACATTTGGAGTGGATGCGAGACATCTACAATATGACAGGAATTATTCTTCCTTTTCCTATTATAGCTGATAGAAATGGAATAATTGCTAGAAAATATGGCATGATTTCAAATGATATTAGTTCTACTGAAACTGTTAGAAATGTTTTTATTATTGATGATAAAGGTATCATAAAAGTTATTTTGGTTTACCCTTTAAATGTTGGTAGATTTATTCCAGAAATTTTACGAACTGTTCAAGCTTTGCAAGTTTCAGAATGTTCAAAAAGTTCTACTCCTGCAAATTGGTTTCCTAGCCAACCTGTAATTATGCCTTCTCCTAATACCTATCCACTTCTTCAAGACAGATTAAATTATATTAATAAAAATTGTAATGGGATGAATTGGTATCTTGCTTTTCAAGAACCAAAAAATGAGTGTTTGATTAAATCTCAGGATAATGAATTTTAAAATAACTTTTTACCAAAAAAAGAGAATAATAAAACATCTATTTATTATTCTCTTTTTTTTGCATTATTCATCTTTTGCTGTATTTATTTTTAATAATTTTAGTATTTCAACTATTATAACAGGTGCTAATATTAGTGCTAATATTTCCATAAGATTTCCTACTGGTAATAATGGTATACTAAATATGTGTCTTAATGCTGGTACTACTAATATTATTCCCATTAGAAATGCAGAAGCAACAACTGCAAGTATTAATGCTGAATTTCCTAATATTCCTGTTTTGAATATTGAGTTTTTATTATCACGTATATTGAAAACATGAACTAATTCTGAAAGAGCTAATACTGTAAATGCCATTGTTTGACCTACTTCTATTTTTGTTTGTTCAAGTGTAAGTCCATCTATTGCAGTATGTGTTGTTCCAAGTCCTATTAAAAATGCTGCAAGTGTAAGTAATCCTATCATTATTCCTTGATATATAATTCTAAATGTTCTTCCTTTAGTAAATATTCCTTCATCTTTTTTAATAGGTTTTCTTTTCATTACATCTTTGTTTGCTGGGTCAAATGCTAGTGCTAATGCGGGGAAAGTATCTGTTACAAGATTTATCCATAATATGTGAATTGGTAGTAATACTTGAAGTGATGCTATATCAGATATTCCAAACCAACCACAAATTGCTGGCGCAAACAATGTTGCTAATAGTAAAACTACAACTTCTCCTACATTGCATGAAATTAAAAATTGTATTACTTTTAATATATTATCATATATACGTCTTCCTTCTTCTACTGCTGATACTATTGTTGCAAAATTATCATCTGTTAAAATTACATCTGCAGCTTCTTTGGCAACTTCTGTTCCTACTTTTCCCATTGCACATCCTATATCTGATGTTTTTAATGCTGGGCTATCATTTACTCCATCTCCAGTCATTGCTACAACTTCACCATTTGCTTGCCATGCTTTTACTATACGTACTTTGTGTTCTGGTGATACTCTTGCATATACTGAATATTTTCTAATGTCTTTTTTTAATTGTTCATCACTTATTTGGTCTAATTCTAATCCTGTTAATGCTTCATTTTCGTTTTCTAATATTCCTAGTTTTTTTGCAATTGCGACTGCTGTAACTTTGTGATCTCCAGTAATCATTACTGTTTTTATTCCTGCTTGTTTACATTTTTCTACTGCTTTTTTTGCTTCTTCTCTTGGTGGGTCTATCATTCCAACCATTCCTACAAATATTAAGTCACTTTCTATTGTATTCATTTCTTCTTTAGTTGGTTTGTGGTCTAGTTCTTTATAAGCAAATGCTAATACTCTTAGTGCTTCTTTTGCCATATTTTCATTATTTTCTCTAATCCAATTTGAGTATTCTACTAAATCTGTTTTTATTTGTCCTTTAAACAAGTATGTGTTACAACATTTTAATAATTCGTCTACTCCTCCTTTTGTATAGACTATATATTTTCCATTGTTTTCATTTACTGTTGTCATTAATTTTCTTTCTGAATCAAATGGTACTTCATCTACTCTTGGATTTTCTCTATATATTGCTTGTTCATAATCTAGTTTTAATGCCATATCTATTAATGCTGTTTCTGTTGGGTCTCCTGCTAATTCTCCATTTTCTAATATTCGTGAGTCATTACATAACATACAATTATATACAAGTTTTTTTAAGTCTTCTGTTGTTGCTACTTTATTAAATTCTTGAGTTATATCATTACAAAATATTTTTTCTACTGTCATTTTATTTTGAGTTAGTGTTCCTGTTTTATCTGAGCAAATTACTGTGCTACTTCCTAATGTTTCAACTGCTGGCAGTTTTTTTACAATAGCATTTTTCTTAACCATTTTTTGTACTCCAATTGCTAATACTATTGTTGAAACTGCAACTAATCCTTCTGGTATTACTGCTACTGCAAGTGAAACTGCTGTCATGAACATGTCTATAACTCCTTTTCCTTGTAATAGCCCTATAACAAATATTATTGCACATATTGATAATGCTGCAATTCCAAGTGTTTTTCCTAAGCTGTTTAGTCTTCTTTGTAGTGGTGTTTCTTGTTTTTCTGTTGAATTAATCATTCCTGCTATTTTTCCAACTTCTGTATTCATTCCTGTTTCAACTACTATTGCTTTTCCTCTACCATATGTTATTAAACTTGATGAAAATAACATATTTATTCTGTCTCCTACCCCAATTTCTGTATTTTCAATTTCTTTTGTGTCTTTTTCTACTGGAACTGATTCTCCTGTTAAAGATGATTCTTGAGATTTTAAATTTATTGCTTCTATTATTCTTAAATCTGCTGATACATAATCTCCTGTTTCTAATACTACTATGTCTCCTGGAACTAATTCTCTTGCTGGTATTACTTGTTCTTTTCCATTTCTTATTACTTTAGCTGCATGTGCACTTAGTTTTTTTAATGCTTCTAATGATTTTTCAGCTTTGTTTTCTTGTGCTACCCCAATTATAGCATTTAATAATACTACTATTAATATGATTATAGTGTCTGTTATTCCTTCTCCTTGTGATATTCCTACAACTCCTGATACTATTGCTGCTATTATTAATACAATTATTGAAAAGTCTTTAAATTGTTCTATAAATTTTTTTAATAGTGAGTCTTTTTTCTTTTCTTGCAATTCATTTAAACCATATTTGCTTGTTTTTTCTTCTACTTGTGCTGTATTTAGTCCTTTTTCTAAGTTTGTTTCTAATTCTTTTTCTACTTCTTGTACTGTTTTGTTAAACCATTTCTTTTCCATTTTTTAATTTTAGATGTTGTTTTTTTAACATCTTCTCCTTTCTTTGAATTTTAAACTAATTATATGTAGTTTACACACTTTTTAGTAGTTTATTATTTTAATTGATATAAAAAAACAAAACTTTTAAAGAAAAATTTTTTGTTTTTTCTTTAAAAGTCTCGTTTACTTTATTTCTTCTGTAAAAATTTTATTGTTTTATTAAAGTTTGTTAACCAGATTAATATCGCGATTGTTGATTAACAATTTAAAACTACTCCCTTTTAAGGTTTTTTGAATTTTTTGGTGACCCGTACGAGAATCGAACTCATGATTCCACCTTGAGAGGGTGGCGTCTTAACCGCTTGACCAACGGGCCAAAGTCTTAACATTGATGTCTTTCAAATGTTCCTTAATATTTATACCATATTTATCCTTTTTAGTCAATTACTTTTGTATATTTTATATGTAAATTTACCTATGCATATAATATACATCACATGCATTTAGTCTTTTTAAATATTGACAATTGTTCAAATCAGTTGCATTTTTTACTATTTCAAGTATATTGTCATTATTTTGTCCTTCATTTATGAATATCACTATACCTTTTGATATATCTTTATTTTTTAAGATTTCTTGAATGTTTTCTTCAGTATAATTAAGATCTTTTGCAACATAAGATTCATCTATTACTGAAAAAAGTAAAATATCATCTAAAAATCTGTTTTGTTGTGAGTTAAATAAAAACAATGTCGGAACATTTAACTCATTTCCAAGTTTATTTACTATTTCCCTCTTGTCTGAAAACATTTCTTCTGGTTCCATTTTTAATATAAGTGGTGTTATTGAAATTACAATAAGTGTAATAAGCATAATTATGTTGCTTCTTTTTTCATCAAATATCGTTTTTAATATTTGATATAATAAAAATATTACTAATATAAATATCAGTCCACAAACAGGCATTACATACCTTAACTCAATCCATGGAGAAGCTATTGCAACTAATATAAAATAAAATGCTGTTGGTAAATACATTATTTTTAAATATTCATTACTTTCTATGCTTTTTGTGTTTTTCACAATTTTTTTATAAATTAAAAGTCCTAATATTACTATTAAAATAATAAATAGTAAATTATTAAATCCATGATAATTTATTTTTATTAAATATAAACTTATACTTTCTAAGAATTTAGGTATATTTGTTAAATTACTTATTACCCCTTGTCCCCTGTATCCAAAAAACATATGCTGTATTGAATATGGGAATATTATTAATGATATAATCCCTGCAATAGCCATTGTGGCTGTATAATATATTAAGTTTTTATATTCTTTTTCTTTTATGTATTTTACTGCAAATATTATATATAACATTGCTAAATAGAATAAGTAATAATAATGTGTCAAAGAGCCTATTAGTGCTGATATTCCAATAAATATTAGTAGTTTAGTATCTATCTTTTTTGTATCTAACAATTTCATATGTAAATATGTTGTTATTAATATATTTAATGTTGAAAGAGCATACATTCTAATATATAGTACATTTGTTATTGATGCTAGTATAATTGAGGATACAATTGTTATAAACATGTGTATTATTATATTTATAGTTATTCCTGGCCATTTTGAATAATGTCCTTTGGTAAAGCCCATTGCAAATCTTAGTATTAAATAATATAAAGGTGGATGTACATCATTTTTTTGATTTTCATATACTTGGCTGTATTTTCCTATTTCATCATCTTGTACTGATAAATAGTCTTCATAATATTCTCCATTATGCCAATTATTATAAAAGTCTTCATTATTTTGTATTTCTGTTTTTTCATAACTTGCAAGTCCAAGTGAATATGCTTCATCCATGTGTATATATGATTTATTTATTCCACATATTATGTATATTATTGTTTGTATTATTAAAACTATAGCTATTATTAAAATTTCTTTTTTTCTCCCCTTCATTTTTTATCACATTCCTTCCATTTTTAACGAATTTTGGTTGAAAATTTTTTCATTTTCAACCAAAGCCTATTTTTCTTTTTAATAATACCATAAATTTTAATATATATCAATTATATTTTAATTTCTTTTATAATTTCTAATGTATCCATGTCAACTACCTTTATAGTTGATTTTGAAAGTGTATAATAAGTATTGTTTATAAACACAATTCTTTCAATCTGTTCTTTATAATTGTTAGTTATATTCCCTATTTCACCTTTTAATTCAAATCCTTTTTCTAAATCAATTTTATAAATAACAACTCTTGAGTTTGTTTTACTTCCTTTTAAAGAATTTATTGGAAATGCTATAATATTTTCTTCTTTTGAAAATAGTAATGCTTTATGATTATTTAAAAGTTCAGAATATACATATCTGCTATCCTTTATTTTAATTTGAAATAATTCTTTTGGATTACTTAAATCTGATATATCAAACATTACCATTTTTAAACCATTATTTATTACTCCTGAATCAGTTTCTTTTGTATCGGCTCCAAATCCTATAATATGGCTTTCATCATATGGGTGTAAGTATGTGCTATATCCTGAGATTTTTAGTTCTCCTTGTATTTGTGGGTTACTAGGATTTGATAAATCTATTACAAATAGTGGATCTATTTGTTTAAATGTTACTACATATGCTTTATCTTTTATATATCTTACTGAATATACTTTTTCTTCTTTTGCAAATTCTGCTAATTTTCCTATTTCTTCTAGTTTGTCATCTAAAATATATAAATTGTTGCTAGTGTTTTTATCAAAATTCCATACATTTCCCTCAGTAGTTACTATTCTAAAGTTTTCTTCAGCTTCATCCATTGAAAATTGATTATTTATTTGTCCAGCTATATCAGTTTCTGCTTTCAATATAAATTTGCCATTGTTTAACTCAAATTTTATTAAGTGTGTCTTTCCATCTAAAAACTCATAATTTTCTCCATATGTTGTTTTATTTGTAGCTATATACATATTTTTTTCAGAAGCATATATATATTGCCCTCCACCTAAAAATGTATATATTTCCGCATTTTTATTATTTTCAATATTAAGTCCTGCTAATATTAAATAATTTGTTTCATTGTTTTCTCCAAGAGAATAAATTTTATTAAATTCTATATAATTTTCTCCTTCGCTTATTGCAGTATCTATATATGTTGGTTTATATTGATCTTCATATTGTTTTAGTTCTTCCATTTTTCTATTCATTATGTTTGATGTATCTATATATTTATTTGCTACAAAATATATATTGTTTTCTATTTTTCTTGACGATAAATATGTTCCTTCTACCATAACTCTTCTTATTTCTACAGGTTTCGCAATGTCTGTGATATCATATATAATTACTCCTGATTTATTTCTTATTTCATTGTTTATTATTTGGTCTTGTTCTTCAAATTGCTTTTCTTCTGTAATTTGCATATTTTCTGTTTTACATATATCATTATATTCATTTCCTATTACAACAAGATTTTTATCAGTTATATATATTTCTTTTGGTAAAAATTTTTGATTTTCATAACTTATTTCAGCAATTTTTTCTGAATTTTCAGGTTCTTGAGCATCTACTATAACTATATTTTTCTCAGCTACATAATATATATATTTATCATCTACTTTTACAATATCTGCTTCATCTATATTTTTCACTTGTACATTTGTTGTTGATCTACTCGAGTCTAAGGTTTCTTGTATAAGACTATTTTGTCCTTTCATTTCTGTTTTTTCATTTATTGCATATTTTTCTTTTACTATTTTATAAAAGTTTTCAAAATTTTCTACTGTTTTTAAACTGCTTTTTATTTCTTCTACTTTTTCATTTTTTACAGTTGTTTGTTTAATATTATTTCCTGAAAACACAATTATTGATGACATTACTACAATTATTACTGCTACCATGTTCATAATTTTTTTTATTTTTTGTTTTTTATTTTTTTGCTTTTCTTTTGTATATTCATCAAATTTCTCATAAATTTCAATTATAAATTGCTTGTCAGTTTTCATATTTATATCCCTCCTCTAATACTATTTTTTCTAAAGATTTTCTGGCTCTATGAATAAGAACTTTCACACTTGCATCTGTTTTGTTTAATATATGTGCAATTTCTTTATAGCTTAATTCTTCTATATCAGCTAAATATATTGCATTTTGATATTCCACTTTTAATTTTTGTATAGATTTTTTTAAATTTTCTGCTCTTTCACTTTTAAATACCTTTTCTTCTAATTCCTCTAAATCCTCAAATTTATTTTCATCTAATTCTACTATTCTTTTTTCTCTTTTTATATAGTTTAATGCTTTTGATTTTGCTATTGTATAAAGATATGTTTTTAATGAATATTCAAATTTGTAATTTTTTTTATTTGCTAATATATATACAAATACATCTTGTGCTAAGTCTTCTGCTATATCTACACTTTTTACATATCGTTGAATAAAATATATAATTGAATTTTTGTACTTTATTACTATTTCTTCAAAACTTTTTTTATTTCCTATCAGAAATTCTTTATATAACTGTTTATCTGTCTTTTCTTCCATTTTGCTTCCTCCTTCACCTTTTATACAATTTATATTTTAAAAAGTTACAAAATCAAAAAAAATTAAAGGACAATTATTTTTTCATAATGTCCTTTAATTTTTTAATTATCTATTTATTTTCTGTTCTTTTTTATATTCTTTATATAGTTTTCCATTTTCTTTAGTATATCCTTTTAATGTATCTGACGGAACTTTTTCACATATTTTATTGAAAATTTCCATAAATTCTTCTGTTGCATCTCCCTTTATTTCAACACATTGTATGTTTGTTTTTCCATCTCTTAAATGAACTACTATACTTGATGTTACTGTTATTGTTCCATAATATTTTACACTGTGTATATGTATCCATTTTACATCTGAATATTTGAATGCTACAAGTCCATTTTGCATGTCTACTAAAAAGTCTTTTGTTAATACTACTTTGTCTTTATAGTGTTTTTCTTCTACAAAATCTTCTAATTGTTGGGCAATATCATCTTCATAATTATTTTTCTTTAAGTATTTTTTAGTTCTTCTAGATATAATTGTTGTTGTTATATGTAATATTACAGCTATGAATACACAGAATATTGCAATAATAATTATTGCTTCTTCTACAGTTGTATCAACAGGTTTTCTTCTAGCATTTAATAGTACATTTCCAAAATACTCTTCAAATTCTTCTTCTGGAATTTTGTTTTCTTCAGCTAACCCCTCATTATAATAATTTAATATATATTGTTTTAATTCATATGGAAATTTTTCTGTTACTCCATATATTTTTACCGGTTCTGGAACTACATCTGTTTCTGTCTCTCCATATGTATAGTCTTGTATATTTTTTAATTGACTTAATAATTCATTTGACAAATCAACTATATAAAAATATCCTCCACTTATTGCTATACAATATTGGTCATTATTTGAATTTGTCTTGTCTTCTAAGTCCCCATATACTACAATTACGTCAGTTAAACCTTCTACATTCAAATATGCATATTGATTTTCTTCCACTTCAAGAGCTCCATTTATTGATAAATCTATAGGTTCTCCTTTTTTGTTTTCTTCTCTATATACCATTATAAATACTGATGCAATTATTGCAATTATGCATATTACATATGTAATTAATATTCCTTTAGGTGTTTTTCTTCCTTTTTTTAACATTTGTTTTCCATTTACTTCCATATTTTTCTTGTGATAGTTTAATTCTATCACATCCCCCTTTTTTAATATTTTTTATATAAATTTTTATTTTTTTGCTTTTAGTTTATATTTTCCTATATATAAATAGTGCTATAGCTAATCCTAAAATACTTGCAATATTTATTTGTATAGAAAATGCAAAGGTTATTTTTAAAACATTTAAGTTTAAAATTAGTGGTTCAGAAAGGCCAAATTCTTGTCCGTATGCTAGCCAATTAAGCCATTCTACTTGTGAAGCTAAATTTCCTAATAATCCACCTATTACCAAACCTGCACATATAAATACAATTAATAACCATGTATTTCCATTTCTTGTTGCCATCTTTTAATTCCTTTCTTTTGTTATTTTATTTTTGGTATTATGATAATACATCATCAATATTTTTTGTATTTCCATTGTATGTAATATAATATGAGTTTTCCCCAGTTGCAGCATCTGTTTTTAAATATACTGAGTCTATTACAAATGTTCTTATTCTTTCATTTCCAGCAAGTCCTATAAAATTATACAATTTATTCTGCTCTACTACAATTATTTTATGACTTGGTACTACTAGTACTGGATATGTATTTGTTATTTTTGAAGATGAACATCCTACTCCACTATATTTTATTTCTGTTATTTGTTTTCCTTGTATATCAAAGAAGCCCCATAAATTATTTCTTTTTACTGGTATTAGTGTATCTAAAAGTATATATTTACTGTCTATACCATTTTGTGCAAAATCTTTATCATTAATTCCTATTTGTTGATAATTTGAATTTATTATTGTTTTTCCTTCTGTTGTTATTACTCCATAAAGATTATCTTCTTTTACTAAGTATAGACCTTTTTCATTGTCTAATATTTCTATACTGTCATATGCTATTTTTACCTTTATTTTTGCTTCTTTTGATATTATTCCATATTTCCCATTGCTTTTTACTAAAAAATCTTTTGTATATGGTAAATATTGTATAAAATCATATTTGCACTCTAATGCATATTTGTTTGTTTCTAAATTTAATACTCCATATTTTTTTGTTGATTCAACTTGTACTACTAGCATGTTTTCAAATATAGCTTTTTTATCATAAAATTCTTCTGAATATTTATTTATATTAAATTTTTGAGCTAAAGTTGTTACTAAAAAGTCCATTGTATATATGTTTATTGAATTTTGCTCGGCATCATATGAAATTTCTACATTAAATGCTTTTTCTGTTCCTTCTATTGTTGTATATAGTTCTCCTTCTTGTTCAAATACAGGTAAATCTAATTCTACATATTCATAGTCTGAATTTCCTCTTGTTTTTATTATTTGTTTTGAACCTAGTGTAAAAATTGCTATTTCATCTTCTGTTTTAACATAGCATTTTGTTTTGTCTTCTGATTTGTTTTGATAGTCTCCACTGTAATCTTCATATCCTAAATATTGGGCTATTTTTCTTATAGGTATATATACCACTTTTCCTTGTTCTGTTTCTCTTATATCTAATATTTTTTGTAGTTCTGCACTTTTTGCACCATCCAAATTTATTGTTAATATTTGGCTATTTATATAAAAAATTAGAAATATAATTAATCCTGTAAAAAATATAAGTGATATAATTGTAATTAATAATATTACTGGTGTTTTAGTTTTTTTTCTTTGATTTTCTTCTTCTACATAAAATTCCATTGCGTTTCCCCCTATAATTCATTTTTCATTAGTTAATATTTATTTTATATAACCATATTTTTTATAAAATTCATTTTTGAAATTTCCTAAATTATCATTTTCTATTTCTATTCTAACTCTTTCCATTAATTTAGTCAAGAACCTTAGGTTATGAATTGAAATTAATCTAACTCCTAATATTTCATTTGCTTTTATTAAATGCCTTATATATGCTCTTGTATAATTCCTGCATGTGTAACAGTCACATTCTTCATCTAGTGGTGTCCAATCCCTTTCATATGTAGCATTTCTTACTACTATTTTTCCTTTTGATGTTAGTGCTGTTCCATGTCTTGCTATTCTCGTGGGTAATACACAGTCACACATATCTATTCCTGCTGTTGCTGCTTCTATTAAATAATCTGGTGTTCCTACTCCCATTAAATATCTTGGCTTGTCTTTTGGCATAAGTGGCGTTGTGTAATATAACATTTTTAAGAATTCATCTTTTGGTTCTCCTACACTTATTCCTCCTATTGCATATCCTGGCAAATCTAGTTTTATTAAGTCTTCTGCTGATTTTTTTCTTAAGTCTTCAAAAAATCCTCCTTGTATTATTCCAAATAATGCTTGATTTTCCGTTGTATGCGCTTTTTTACATCTTTGTGCCCATCTTGTTGTTCTTTCCATTGATTTTTTTGTGTATTCATATGTTGAAGGATATGGACAGCATTCGTCAAATGCCATTATTATATCTGCTCCTAAATCTTCTTCTGTCTTCATTACACTTTCTGGTGTGAATGTGTGTTTGCTTCCATCTAAATGTGATTGAAATTCTACTCCTTCTTCTGTTATTGTTCTTAGACTACTTAAACTAAATACTTGAAATCCTCCACTGTCTGTTAATATTGGTCTATCCCAATTCATGAATTTATGTAGCCCTCCTGCTTCTTTTACTATTTTTTGTCCTGGTCTTAAATATAAATGATATGTATTTGATAATATTATTTGTGCTTTTACTTCTTCTTTTAATTCTTCTGGTGTCATTGATTTTACTGTTGCTTGAGTTCCTACTGGCATAAATATTGGTGTTTGTATATCTCCATGTGGCGTATGTATTACTCCTCTTCTTGCTCCTGTTTGTTTACATGTATGTAATAGTTCATATGTTACTGCTGGTTTCATTTTTCCTCCTATTTTATAAGCATTGCATCTCCAAAGCTAAAGAATTTATATTCTTTTTCTACTGCTTCATTATATGCTTTCATTATATATTCTTTTCCTGCTAGTGCTGATACTAGCATTAGTAAAGTTGATTCTGGCAAATGGAAATTTGTTATTAACCCATCTATACATTTGAATTTATATCCTGGGTAAATAAAAATATTCGTGTCTCCTTCTGTTTCTTCTACTAATCCTGTTTTGTTTGAAGCTATTGTTTCTAATACTCTACATGATGTTGTTCCTACTGCTATTACTTTTTTACCTTGTTTTTTTGTTTCATTTATTTTTTGAGCATCTTGTTCTTTTATGTAATAGTGTTCTGAATGCATATTATGTTCTTCTATGTTTTCCACTTTAACTGGTCTGAAAGTTCCTATTCCAACATGTAATGTAACATTTGCTATTTTTATACCTTTTTCTTCTATTTTATTTAATAGTTCATCTGTAAAATGTAATCCTGCTGTTGGAGCTGCTGCTGATCCTTCATATTTTGCATATACAGTTTGATATCTGTCATTTTCTTTTAATTCTTCATGTATATATGGTGGTAATGGCATTAATCCTATTTGGTCTAATATTTCATTAAATATTCCTTTATATATAAATTTTACTTTTCTTGTGCCTCCTGACATGACATCTAAAATTTCTGCTTGTAATATTCCATCTCCAAAATATACTTTTGTTCCAATATGTAGCTTATTTCCTGGTCTTACTATACATTCCCATATGTCTCCTTCAATTCTATTTAATAATAAGAATTCTACATGTGCTCCTGTTTCTTTTTTTCCATACAGTCTTGCTGGTAATACTTTTGTATTGTTTCTTACTATACAGTCTCCTGGTTCTAAATAATCTATTATATCTTTAAATACTTTGTGCTCTATTGTTTGTTTTTCTCTATTTAGTATCATTAATCTTGATTCATCTCTTTTTTCTATTGGCACTTGTGCTATTAATCTTTCTGGCAGTTCATAATTGAATTCTTCTACTTTCATTTTTTTCTTGCCTTATCGGCAATTATTCTCCTTTCTTATTATAAAGAGCAATCTATATACACAGGTTGCTCTTTAATTTTCTTTTATTCTTTTTTGTTTTTCTTTAGATTTACAACAATTGCATTTTCATTGTCAAATAAGAAATTTGCATCTGTTGTATCTGTTTGGATTGGATTTATTTCATCATTATCGTCTGTAAAGTTTATGTGTTTTGGGTCAAATCTTCTTCTATTTTTCTCATCTGGGGTTTCATCGACTACACCTGCTGTAAATTTAGAAAAGTTATATACTTTTATTGGTTGTTCTTCTTTATATTTTGCTCCTATAAAATCTAGTTTTCCTTCATTTATTACATATGCTCCATTGTCTCCTTTTAATTTTATAGCTGCACTTTTAAATGCCATTGTTCCTAATTTATTTGCTGGCCAATAATTTTCCCAGTCATATTTTATGCTTCCATATTTTGAATCATATTCCAGTTTGTTCATGTCCATACTGTTACTATATGTCCATGTTCTTTTCTTATACATTTCTTTTGCCCACCATTCTAACTCTTCCATTGCAGCATTTCCTAAGAATATTTTATTTGCACAGTTTGATATTATTGTATCCTTATATTTTAAGTTTGGTGCATTTCCTTCAAGTTGAGCAAGGTTTTGAGCTGTAATTGTTGTTGCAACTTTATACTTCCTATATAGTGTAAATATTGCTTCTGTATCTTTACATATAAAATCCGGAAATTCATCTATATAGAAAAAGTGTGGTATTCTACTTTTTTCATTTCCTGTTCTTCTTAATACTGCATTTTGCATTGATAATATGAAAAACAGTCCGAATGCTTTATGACTTGTTCTTCCTAAATCTCCTCTACGAGTACATACAAATGTTACTTCACCATTTTCTAATGCTTTGTCAAAATCTATATTTGTATGTCTATTGCATAATATTGATTTTACTCCTGGCAATCTTAATAGGTTATCCAATTGTGCTACTGCTAAATATAAATATTTTTCTGTCAATTCTCGACCACTTCCATTTTTATAGAAGTTTCTCTTGAAATATGTTATTTGTTGGCTATATTTTTCTGCTAATTCTTCATCTCTACTCATTATTTCGCACATTTTTTCTACTATATCATAGTTCGTAAGCATTTTTAACATGTCTTCTAAATTTGGTAAGTCTCCTCCATTTAGTCTAGGATACATTTCTTTTAACATTAATGCTAAATTTTCTATTGCTTGTATTATGTATTCTTCTCTATATGTGTCTTCAATTTCAGGATGTGAGTTTACATACATTGCTTTTAATGCTGATGATATTGTTATTGCTATTTTAGATGCATCATTATATATGAATGGATTTAATCCTATTGATGCTCTATTTGCTGGGTCTATTATATTATATGGTATATGGAAGTTTTTACATATATTTATCATTTTAGATGTTGATTCATAGTCTGGTGATATTGCTGTTATTCCTAAATTTCTATATGAATATTCACTTCCTAGTGTGTCTAATATCATTTTGCTCATATATGCTTTATATACAGATTCTTTTTCTGCTACTGGTTTTATCATGCTTAGGCTAAAGTTTTTGTTTAAATATTCGTTATCATATGGTTTGCTTAATACTGCTATTCCTGTTTTTAATGCTGTATACCCCATTTCTTTTGCATTTGCTATATAATATGCTTTTTTCTCTAAGTCTTTTGCAACCATTGGTTCTATTACTAATGATGTTTTTCCTGTTCCAGAACCTCCACATACTAATAGGGATTGGAATCTTTTTGCTTCTGAGAATACTATTTTTTTACCTGTTTCTGCATCATTTCCAAAATTCATGTCACATGCAAATGGTCCATGTGCTGCTTTTGTGTCTGATAAATTTATTCCTTTATAGTCTTGTATTGATTTTGTCCATTCTTTACTGTCATTTACTCCTAAGTATATAAATTTGAATATTCCATAAAATGTTGTTAATGGGAAGTATAACGCTATTGCTGTAAGTGCTGGCTTTATTAGTTCTGAAAAGTTAGTTACTAATTCTGTGTATCCTGGTAATGATATTAAAAGTAGCCATACAGATTGGTTTACCCATTGTGTTATCATTGATATTGCTATTACATATAATGTTACTATATATGTATAAAATAGTGTTACTTTTGTGTTTTTAGATGATGCAAATTCTGATGAACCTGAAAACAGAAAAGCAAATACTGGGCAAGCTAATGCTAATGTATATTTGAATGGACCCCAATATGAAACTGATACTCCTGTAAATATCATAAATAGGATCTCTACAATTCTGTCTATTAATATATAAAGCGAAATTAATGTTAATACATATGTTACAAATGTATTTCTACTTGCATTTAATTTTTTCAAAAATTTATCTATTAATTTCATGCTTTCTTTCCTTTCATTTTCATATCATATATGTTTTTTATATTTTATAAATCTACATATATATTATCCTATAAATTTTAAAAAATTTCAAGTTTTTTTAGTAATTTCCTTATTTTATTTACATATATTTAATATTATTTCTAAAATAATTCCTGAACTTACTCCTATTGTATATAATATTCCTAAAATTTTCAAGTTTTCTTTCAAGTTTTTATTTGTTTTAAATAATACTAATAGTCCTACTCCTGCATTTACTGCAACTCCAGAAATCAGTGTTGGCATTGTTATTATATTTTCTATAAATAGTTCTGTTATTATTACTGATGATGCACAATTTGGAATTAATCCTATTAATCCTGCTATAACTGGTCCCAAAATAACATTCTGACTTATAAAATTTGCTATATTTTCTTTTCCTATTAGTTCTATTACTCCATTTATTATTAGTGTTATTATAAATATAAATATTAATATATTTATTGTATGCTTTAATGCTGATTTTACTATTCCTTTTTCGCAGTGACAATGTTCGTGTTCACATATTTCTTCTATTTTTTGCTCTTGTTCTTTTTTATTTTTTCTAATTATTAAGTCAATTATAAATCCAGCACACATTCCTATTATTAATTTTATGAATAATATTGTTAATATTGTTGAAATTGGTACTGCTTCTGTTAATAGTATTGGAAGCATCTCATCAGATGTTGTTAAATATACTGATATTAATGTTCCAAGTGTTATTACTCTTGCTGAATAAAGATTTGTTGCTGATACAGAGAATCCACATTGTGGAAATATTCCAACAATTGCTCCTAATATTGGTCCTAATTTTCCAGATTTTTTTATTGCTGTTTTTACTTTTTCACTTGTTTTGTGTTCTATATATTCCATTATTAGATATGTTATAAATAAAAATGGTATTAGTTTTATACTATCTATTATAGTATCTTGTAATATTTCTAAAATTTCTTGCATTTTTTCCCCTTTCTTTATTATCTTTTTTTAAAATGTATTTTTATTTATGTCTTCTATAAATTTGTCTCTTATTTCTGTTGGAAGTAAAAGTATTTTATGTAAATCTTCTTTTTTTATTATTTCTGGCTTATATTTTCCTCTATATGCATATTTGGGGTTGTTTGAAAATTCAGGTCCTATTCCAGTTCCAAATTCTCCTCCTACATATTTGCATAAAAAGAAATATTCTTTTTGTTTTTGTTTAATTCTTTCTATTTCATATACTTTTTTTATTACTTCTACTTCAATTCCAAATTCTTCTTTTATTTCTCTTTTTGTTCCTTCTTCTAATGTTTCGTTTTCTTCTAGTCCTCCTCCTGCAAATGTGTAATAGTTCCCTATTGGGTGATTTTTTACTCCTATTCTATGCATAAATGCATATCCTCCTTCAAGTGGAATTATTCCTGCTACTCTTATTCTAATTTGCTCTTTGGGATTTTTTTCAGTTGGTATTTCTGTTTTCATATTAGTTTCCTCTCTTTTTATTTTTTATTAATATTGATATTTTACTATATTTTTTTAAAAATTTCAATAGTTTAAATTATAGTCCAAGAGGTCTTTAGTATTGTTTTTCAACAACCTTTAAAGACCTCTTGGACAGCACTAGGAGTGGACAATTTGCCTATATTTTTTAAGGCTAGAACACATCCTTCTCATAGAAAAATGTATGTCTACATTTTTCTGATGAGGATTTTAACCTCATGACCAAAAATTTATATTTTTTGGCAGGATGCCATTATGTCTACTCATTGAAGAGCTCCACTAGTCAACTAGATACCTAGTTGACTAGTGGGCTCTATGTATTTAAGCACCAAAATTTTTGTGCTCTTTTGGAAGAAGTTTTACTTTGCTTGGTCTATTGACCTCACATACAAGTATTTCTACTGTATATAAAACTTCATAAATCAAATTAGTGGTTTTTCCACATTTTCTGATTTATTTTACCAAATTTTTATGAAACTGTCAATATTATATACAAAATATCATATATATATTTTGTAGGTTAGTCAATCATATGTCACACTTTTTTGAAAAATATATACTTTGAACAC
>CAUWAY010000012.1:0-41540 GCA_963556905.1 uncultured Clostridia bacterium
TCAATATTTTATTTTCAATTTACGTGTGACATATCTATTTTAAACCTATATTTAATAAAAATCTTATATATGCTATTTTTTATTGAGCATCTCCAATATCTCTTCATCTTTTTTTAGGTTTGGTCCTAAAAATTCATAACAATTTGTATTTGTTTTCATTGCTGCTATCCCAACTTCTTTGTCTTCTCTTAGTCTATTACTTGCGTATTTTATTATTATTGGTTTATTTGTTACTGCAAGCATAACTATTTCTTTGTCATCTCTCATTTTTTGGCTTGCAAAATATAGTATTTGTCCAGTTTTTTCTAGTCCTGATTTTAATAATTGTTTATCTTCTAATAGGTTTTCTTTTGCATAACAATATGTCCAGCCTACTTTACTTACAGATTCATATACTGTTTCTCTGTCTGCTTTTAGTCTGTCACTTACATATTCAAGGGCTTCTGGATTATTACGAATTGCTGATAATGCTATTTCTTTGTCATCTTTCATTTCTTCTCCTGCATAATCTAATAGTGCTCCTTCTTTTTTTACATTTTCTAAAACATATTCTCTGTTATGTGCATTTTGCTTCATTTGCGTTACTTCAATTCTTTCTGGCATTTCTATATATTCCTTGTTTATTTATATTTAGGTTTTTTTAGTTTTACCTATAAACTTATTTTATGAGGCTTTTTTGTTTCTTAATTCTGTTGCATATTTTAGAGTTACTTCATTGATTTCTCCTGCTGAGATTCTCGCAATTTCTTGTAGTACTTCTTGTTCATTTAATAATTTTACATTTGTTGATGTTCTTTCATTTTCAACTTTTTTGCTTATATAGTAATTGTAGTCTGCTGTTGCTGCAATTGCTGGTAAATGTGATATACATATTACTTGATGATTTTTAGATATTTTTTTCATTTTGTCTGCTACTGATTTTGCTGCTTTTCCACTTATTCCTGTATCTATTTCATCAAATATTAGTGTTGGCATATTGTCTACTTCTGCTAATACTTTTTTTATTGCTAACATTATTCTTGACATTTCTCCTCCTGATGCTATTTTTACTAATTCATTTTCGTTTTCTCCAATATTTGTTTTTACAAATATTTCTACTTCATCTTTTCCATTTTCAAAATATTCATTTGGTTTATATTCTACTTTTACATTTATTTGGGCATTTTTCATTTCTAAGTCTACTAGTTCTTTGTTTATTTTTTCATTTATTGTTTTAGCATATTTTTTTCTTTTTTCGCTTATTTTTTCTGCTATTTCATTCATTTCTTTTTCTATTTTTATTTGCTCTTTTCGTAATTTGTTATTATATTGTTCTACATTTTCTATTTTTATTATTTCTTCATTTACTTCTTTTGCATATTTTTGAATTTCTTCTATGTTGTTTCCATATTTTCTTTTTAAGTCATATATTATGTCTAATCTTTTTTCTACTTTTTCTCTTTCTTGTTCATCAAATTCTGTTTCTTCATTATATTCTCTTATGTCTCTTGATATTTCTTCTAGTTCATAATATACATTTTTTATGTTTTCTAATGTTTTTGAATATTTTTCATCTATGTTTTCTATTTTTTCTAATGCTTTAATTGCTATTCCTATTGAATCTATTGTGTTTCCTCCTACTGTATTTTCCGCTTCTGATAAATTTTGTGCAATTTTTTCTGAGTTTGTTATTATTTTGTGTTTTTCTTCTAATTTTTCTTCTTCTCCACTTTTTAGATTTGCTTCTTGTATTTCATTTAATTGATATTTTAATAAATCTAATTTTCTTTGCTTTTCTTTTTCATCTCCATAGTTGTTTCTTAATTCTTTTTTTATTTCATTATATCTATTATATTTTTTACTGTATTCTTGTTTTAATTCTACAATTTCTTCTCCTATGAAATTGTCTAAATATTTTATATGTGTACTATTGTCTAATAGTTGTTGGTTTGCATTTTGACCATGTATCTCTATATAGTTTTTCATGAAGTTTTTTAGTTCTGCAACTGTTACTAATCTTCCATTTATTTTGCAAGTGTTTCTTCCATTACTATAGATTTCTCTTGCAACTATTATATTTCCATCTATTGAGTTTATATCATTTGGTGCATATATACATATTTCTACATATGAGTGATTTTCTTCTTTTCTTATCATTTCTTTTGAAAATCTGCCTCCACATATTATTCCAAGTGAATCTATTATTAATGTTTTTCCAGCTCCTGTTTCTCCTGTTAATACATTCATTCCTTTGTTTAAATTTATTTCTAAGTCTTCTATTATTCCTATATTTTTTATGTGTAAATTTGTTATCATAATAATTCCTCTTTTCTTTGTTGTTTTTACTAAAAATTTGTTCGGAATTATTGTATATTGTTTTTCATTTTTTGTCAATAGGTTTTTCGAACATTTTTTCTTTTTTGTTATTTGCAGTCATACCAATTTGTTGCTTCTGAAACTTCTGCAATTAGTGGAACATTTAATTTTACTGCATTTTCCATACAAGTTTTTAATATTTCTTTTACTGTTTCTGCTTCTTCTAATGGTGCTTCTATCATCATTTCATCATGGACTTGAAGTACAATTTTAGATTTCATTTTCCTTTTTTTTAGTTCTTTTAATACATTTATCATTGCTATTTTCATTATGTCTGCTGCTGTTCCTTGTATTGGTGTATTCATTGCAACTCTGTTTCCAAATTGTCTTACCATGTAATTGTTTGATTTTAGTTCTGGTATATATCTTCTTCTTTTGAATTGTGTTTCTACATATCCTGTTTCTTTAGCTTTTTCTACTATGTCTGTCATAAATTGTTTTATTCCTGCATATAGTTGTAAATATTGCTCTATATACTGTTTTGCTTGTTTTCGAGATATACTTAATTGTTCTGCTAAGCCAAAGTCACTTATTCCATATACTATTCCAAAGTTTACTGCTTTTGCATTACTTCTTTGTTCTTTTGTTACTTTGTCAATTGGTATATTAAATACTTTTGATGCTGCTTGTGTATGGATATCTTCTCCATTTTGAAAAGCGTTTATCATGTGCTCATCATTTGATATGTGTGCTAATACTCTTAATTCTATTTGTGAATAGTCTGCATCTATATATATACATCCTTCGGCAGGTTTAAATACTTTTCTTAGTCTTTTTCCTAGTTCAAATCTTGTTGGAATATTTTGAAGGTTTGGCTCTGTTGAACTTATTCTTCCTGTTGCCGTTATTGTCTGATGAAAAAATGAATGTATTCTCTTTGTTTTTGAATTTATATATGGTTTCATTCCTTCTACATATGTTGAGTTTAATTTCATTAATTGTCTATATTCTAATAGTTTTTCAATTACAGGATGTTCTTCTTTTAATTTTTCTAATACATCTACATCTGTTGAATATCCACTTTTGGTTTTCTTTATTACTGGTAATTTTAATTTCTCGAATAAAATTTCTCCTAGTTGCTTTGGTGAATTTATATTAAATTCTTCTCCAGATAATTCATATATTTCTTTTACAAGTATTTCTATTCTTTCTTTTAGTTCTTGTCCATATTTTTCTAAATCTTCTAAGTCTATATTCATTCCATTCCATTGCATTTCTGCTAATACTTCTACTGTTGGCATATCTATTTTTTTGAATAATTCTATTGCATCTATTTCTTCAAGTTTTTTTATTGTTTTTTCTGATAATTCATATATTTCTTTTGCATACATACATGTCTTTATTTTGTTTATTTCATTTTGTGTTTTTTCCTCTTTAGGCTCATCAAATAATGATGTTTGTTTTTCATTTTCTTCTTGAATTCCTTGTAATTGTAAATATTCTGCATTGTTTATTTCTAAATAGTCTCTTACAATTATGTCTATATCATATTTACTTGTTGGGTCTAGAATATATGATGCTATTTTTGCATCATATGTTATGTTTTTCATTGTTATTCCTATTTGTTTTAACAATATATAGTCTTCTGCTAAATTATATCCATATTTTTCAATTTTTTCGTCTTCGAAGATTTTCTTTAATTGTTCTTTAAAAGCTGAATTTTCTTCTATATAGTAAATTTTGTTTTTATTGTATATTCCTATTCCTTTTATTTCTTTTTTTATAATGTTTTCTTCATTTTGATTTTCTAATGTTTCTAAATAATAATATAATTTTTCTTCTATTTGAGGAATTTCTGCACTTTTTATTATTTCTAATTTTTCTTCTTTTTTCTCGATATTGTTGTTATTATCATTTATGTTTCTCAAATTAAATCTGTCTATATATCTTTGAAATCGTAGTTCTTCAAAGATTTCTAGTACTTTGGTCTTATCCCATTCTTCTATTTTTAAATTTTCTAATGTATCTTCTATTGGTACTTGCGTATTTATTTCTCCTAGAGTTCTTGATAATTCTGCCATGTCTTTGTTGTTTATTATGTTTTCTTTTTGCTTTCCTTTTAAGTCATCTTCTCCTTGAGCTATTTTTTTGTATAATTCTTCTATTGTGTTATACTTTTGAATTAGTGTTATTGCTGTTTTAGGACCTATTCCTGGCACTCCTGGAATATTATCTGATGTATCTCCTTGTAATGCTTTTACTTCTATTAGTTGTTTTGGCTCTAATCCATATTCTTCTATTACTTTTGCTCTAGTGTAATTTTCTGTTTCTGTTTTTCCTCCTTTTGTTCTTGGTATTCTTATTGTTATATTGTCACTTGCAAGTTGAAATGTGTCTCTATCTCCTGAAAGTATTGTTACTTCTAGTCCTTGGTTTTCTCCATATTTAGCAAGTGTTCCTAATATATCATCTCCTTCATATCCTTCTTTTTCTATTATGTCTATATTCATTGCTTTTAATATTTCTTTTATTATTGGCATTTGTTCTGCTAATTCTTCTGGCATTCCATGTCTGTTTGCTTTATATTGTTCATATATTTCTTTTCTTTTTAGTTTTCCTTTCATGTCAAATGCAACTGCTAAATATTGCGGTTTTATGTCTTCTATTATGTTGAATAATATTGCTAGAAATCCATATATTGCATTTGTGTATTTTCCATCTTTGGTTGTTAACATTTTACTTCCCATTATTCCATAAAATGCTCTATTCATTATGCTGTTTCCGTCTATTAATACTAATTTTTCCATTTTTTATTTCCTTTCTCTTTATGCATATTACTTTTATTGTATTTTATCCTTATTTAAAAAAAATAGCAAGTTTTTCTTGCTATTTTGGTGGTTATTTTTATTCTATTTTAAAACTTGCTTTACAAATTCTAAATTTTGTTTTAAAATATAGTAAATTAATCTGAGAAAGGATACTAATATGAATAATTACAAATTTATTTCACATAATGAAAATGAAACTATTGATTTTGCATATAGCTTTGCTCAAAATTCAAAAATCGGTGATGTTATTGTTTTAACAGGTGAATTAGGTTCGGGAAAAACCAAATTTACAGAAGGGTTCCTAAAATATTTTAATCTTGATAAAGAAATCTCTAGCCCTACATTTACAATAGTTAATGAATATAAAAATGAACAAATTACAATTTATCACTTTGACGTTTATCGTTTAGAAGATGTAGAAGAATTTTATGCTATTGGTGGAGAAGAATATTTTTCATCTGGCATATGTATTATTGAATGGGGTGAATTAATAGAAGAAGCTTTACCAAAAAATCATATAAAAATTTCATTTGACAAAGATTCTTCAAATGATAATATTAGAACCCTTAATATTCAAGATTTTAGAGAAAATGATAATATATAATTCTAAACTTTAATATTTGGAATAAAAATAAATCCTTAATGTATATCATTAAGGACTATTTTTTATCAAAATATTATATTTGCATTAAAAATTATCTAATAAAAGTAAACGCAATTACGATTATTCCTAAAATTACTCTATAAATAGCAAAAATTTTAAAGCTACCTTTTTTCAAATAATTCAATAAGAATTTTATAACAACAACCCCAACTAAGAAACTAAATAAAACTCCCATAAAAAATGCTAAAGTAAATTGGAAATCTGCAATGCTTACTAAAACTGCTGCTAAAATTATTGGAGTTGATAGCAAAAATGAATATTTTGCAGCACTTTCTCTATCAATATGTAAAGCTCTTGCAACAGTCATTGTGATACCTGATCTTGAAGTTCCAGGAAATGCTGCCGCAATTGCCTGTGAAATTCCTATTAAAAATGATTGTTTAAAAGTCATATCTTCATATTTTACATCAGATGGTGATTTTTTATCTACTATATATAAAACAATTCCAAGTACTATAAGAGCTACTGCAATTAGTATCATTTCTATTCCAAATTTTTCACATATTTTATCTGAAACTTTATCTAAAATTAAGCTTACAATTCCTGTTGGAATTGTTACTGCAACTATGTACCAGAAGATTTTTCCTTCTGTAGATTTCTTCTTTTTTACAACTTGCTGATATCCTCCTTTAATTAATCCAATCCAGTCTTTAAAGAAAAATATTGTTATTGCAAGTAGTGTTCCTAAATGTAGCGCTACGTCAAAACTTTCTGGCATTTCCCAACTAAAAAACCATGGTATTAAATTTAAGTGGGCTGAACTTGAAACTGGTAGTAATTCTGTTAGCCCTTGAACTATTCCTAAAATTATTGCTTGATATATTTCCATTTTTATTTTATTCCTTTCATTTGTTATTTTGTATAACTTCTTTTAATATATTATTTATTGTTTCTTTAATAAATTCAGCTGATGTTGTTGGTGCAACTTTTCCTGGAAGTGAAAGTGCCCAAACAAATTTTAAGTTTTTATTTTTTACTGCTTTTTTGTCAATTCCACCAGGATTTGAAGCTAAGTCTATTAATAAAACATCTTGTTTTACATATTGTAGTCTTTCTTCTGATAAAATGGTATGTGGTACTGTATTTATAATTATATCATATTTTTTTAAGTTTTCACCTATTGTGTTTATATTTATAGCTTTATGTCCATATGCTTGTATCCATGCTAAGTCTTCATCTTTTCTAGCTGCACATGTCACTTTAACAGATAGACCTGCTAATTTTCTTGCAAGTACTTTTCCTATTCTTCCAAAACCTAATATTAATACTTCACTTCCATGTAAAATTTTATTAGTATTCTCTATTGCAACTTGAATTGTTCCTTCTGCTGTTGCAATAGTATTTAATACTGCAAGTTCTTCTCTTTTTATTATATCTACTATTTCTATATATTCATCATTTGCCAATTCATATACTTCTGGCAAAATATTTCCTGCTATTAATACTTTTGCATTTATATGGTGCATCATTTCTCTTATTGTTATTTCTTTATCACTAAATGGCATATTTACTGTATTTCCATTACTTGAAAGTGGAATTGGTCCAATTATTACTTCAACTTCCTCTATTGCTTTTTTTATTGTTTCACATTGTATTACATTTTTTATATTTTTTATGTCTTCTGCTTTCTCTAAACCATATACATATACAATGTTTTCATCTTTTGCAAGCATAGTTACTAATTTAACTATTCTTAAATCTCCACCAATTACAGCTATTTTCATATTACCTCCAAAATATTTGATATTATTATTATATTTATTTTAGAGATTTTTATGAATTATTCTTCTCTTTCTTTTTGATTTTCTTCTTTTTCTTCAATATTTTGAATTAGTGGATTTGCTTTTCTTTGCATTTTTATATCATTATATCCTATCTTTTTTGTTATTTCCACCATTTGTTCAAGATGTTCTTTCGCTTTTATTTCTTTGGCTGTTAGTTTATGTATTTTTTCTTCTCCTACTTCTAAATTAAATGGTATTGATAATTTTGCTATTATTATTGCAAATACTGAATCTCTATTTATTTTTTCTACAATTCTTTTTGGTTCTTCTTGAATTGCTACATTTGCATATTGTATTGCTTTATCTTTGTCTCCTTTTATTAAATAAATTTTTGCTAATTCTAAATATGCATCTGCACATAGTTCTTCGTCTTCTGTTACTTTTAAAAAGTATTGTTCCGCTTCTTCTAATTCTTTATAAATCATTGCAATTTCTGCTAAACTATATTTTGTGTTATATATAATTGTATTTAGCTCTGCTGCTTTTTCATAATAAAGTTTTGCACTAGAAAAGTCATTTAGCATAGTAAATACTATTCCTAAGTTATAATTTAGGTCATAACTTGTTGGATTATATTTCAATGCTTCTGTATAAATATTTGCAGCTTCTTTATAATCTTCTTTTTCTATAAGTAAATCTCCTAATGCTATTGTTGCTTCAATGTAATCAGGTTTTTTGATTATTAAATTTGTTAGTATTTGCATTGCTTCATCTTTTTTGTCTAAATCTATTAATAAATTTGATATTTTATAGCATGAATCATAATCTTTTTTATTAATTTCTATTGCTTGTGCATATTCTTCTACTGCTTTTCTTTGTCCTCCCTCTTTTTCATATATTTGTGCTAACAGTTTATGTGCAATATAACAATCTGACTTTTTGGTTAATAATTCAATTAATATGTTTTTGGCTTTTTTGTTATTTCCAAAAACTAGATATATTCTAGCTAAAGTAATATATATTCCTTCTTTTACATCACTATCAGCTTTTTCTAGCAAAAATACAGTGACAGGTATTATTATAGATAGAGTATAAGATAATAATTTTATTACTAGGTTTGGCTCTCCTTCTCTAAAATATACTTGTATAAATTCAATAGCAATTCCTATTGCTTCTATTGCTAAAAGTGGAACAAATTTTGTATCATTTTTCTTTATCAATAAATAAAATGTATATATAAATATTGCAAAAGCTATTGTTGTAAAAATTAATGTTTCTATTAGCATATCTTTTTCGTCCTTTTCTTAAACTTTGTTTGCTTTTTATTATAGTTTAGATTATAAAGATTTTCCTCTATAATCTTCTGCTATTTTATCATGTGCATCATCGATTTTTTCTTCTAATGTTGAACCTTCTGCTGAATTAAATTTACTCATGAATTCTTTAATAGATACTTTATCTTTTTGAGATTCTATTAATAATGTTGAAAGAAAAACAATTGGTATATTATATTCATGAGCTTCTTCAATTGCTTCAGGCATTTCTTCAAATATTTGTCTTCTTTCTTCTGTATTTTCTTCATTATATAATTGAATAAGTTCTATTAAACTTTTTCCTGTTGCTTCTATTAATTCTCCCCATGTTATTTCAGTCTTTGGCACTAATGTTTCTTCTGTTATTTCAGTTTGTGTTTTTTCTCCATTTTCTATTTTATTTTTTTCAATAGTTTGGACTTGATGTGCTAATTCATGTTCTTCTCCACTATTTCTAAAAAATTGTTCTGTTTGAAGATTTGTTTGTTTGTTTTGTGTTTCTCCTTGCATTCTTAGTTTATTTGCAATTCTTTCTTGACATGGCAATACTTGTATTGTTTCTAAATCTATTGTTCCATAATTTGGGTCTATCATTATTGCAATTTCTTGCTCTGGATTTTCCGTTTCCATTATATAATCTGGAACTGTTCTTTCTATTGAGTTTCCATCTTCACCTATACTAATCATTGTTTTCCATGTCATTTTTGCTTCTTTTACTTTTTCATTTATTTTTTTTTCTCCATTTATTGTAGAAATTAAAACAGGCTTATGTAATTTGTTTGAATATGCATATCCATTTTCTTCTGAATCCTCAAATATTTCTGGCATTCTTTCTTTAAGGTGTGGATCTTTAATCTTTCTATAATTTACTAATTCTAAATCTTCTCCTGTTTCAGCTATTTCTTTATTTATTTGTTCTGTTTCTTCTTGACTTTCTTGTTTTTCGTTTTCTTTAAAAAATTCTTTTTCTTCTTCAACAGTTGCTCTTTGTGATGTTCCTACTATTTTTTCTTTATTTTCTTCTAATATGTCTTCAATATCTATATATTCAAAAATATATTGTAATTCTTCTTTTATTTTTACTTGTCCATCTTTTCCTATTGATATTATTTCGTTTGAAGAATCTCCTGTGTACAAATGATATGTTATATTTCCATCTACATCTTTTTCTGTTGTTATAAAAACATTTCTAAAGTCCATCTCGTTTATGACAAATGTTTCATAATAAATTATTTTTTCAACTTCACTTTTTGTTTCTTGCATTTTTAATTGTATTTCACTTTCAAATGCTCTTAATATTTCCATTATTTCTTTTTCTTCTGGTTTATATGTATATTGGCTATATTTTTCATCTTCCATTTTCTTACACTCCAATTATTTTATATTAATTCTCCTATTAAGTCATACTCTTCTGAATCTACTATTTTTACCATAACAAATTTATTAATTATATTTTGATTTTTTTCATTTTTTATGTATATTATTCCATCTTCTTTTGGTACATCTTGCATTGTTCTACCTATTAGATATTTTTTGTCAAAAGAAAAATTTTCTATTATTACTTCTATTTCTTTACCTATTTTTTCTTTTAATTTTTTATTAGATATTTCTTGTTGTATTTCCATTATTTTTTTATATCTTGATTTTTTAGTATTTCCATGTATTTGTTCTGGTAATCTTGATGCTGGTGTTCCTTCTTCTTTAGAGTACATAAATGCACCTAGCTTGTCAAATTGAGCACTTTTGACAAATTCACATAATTCATTAAAGTTTTCTTTTGTTTCTCCTGGAAATCCTACAATTAAGCTCGTTCTTAATGTTACATTTGGTATTTCTTTTCTGATTTTGAAAATTAATTCTTCAATTTGCTTTTTGTTTGTTTTTCTATTCATTTTTTTTAATACTTCATTTGATATGTGTTGTATCGGAATATCAAAATATTTGCAAATTTTTTTATTGTTTTTTACTGTTTGTATTAATTCTTCTGTTATTCCTTCTGGATATGAATATAAAAATCTTATCCATTTTATTTCTGGAATTTGTGAAATTTCTTGTAATAATTCTGCTAGTTGTGGCTTTCCATATATATCTGTTCCATATTTGGTTGTGTCTTGAGCTATTATAATTAATTCTTTAATTCCTTTTTGAGCAAGTGTTTTTGCTTCTTCTATTATGTCTTCTTTTTTTCTGCTTATGAATTTTCCTCTTATATATGGTATTGCACAATATGTACACATATTGCTACATCCTTCACCTATTTTTAAATAAGCATAATTTTCACCAGTTGTTATGACTCTTTCTTTAAATTCTTTTTGTATTGGTAATGGTATTTGTTTTATTTCTGATACTTTTTTGTTCGTTTTTGTTTTACTTTTTTCTACTTTATTTTCTTTTATTAATTTTTCAATTTTTGTCCACATGTTTTGGTATTCATCTATCTTTATAAATAAATCTACTTCTGGTAATAGTTTTATTAGTTCATCATAATATCTTTGTACTAAACATCCCATTACTATTAAATATTTACATTTGTATTTTTTATATTCTGCCATTTCTAGTATTGTGTTTATTGCTTCTTCTTTTGCTGTTTCAATGAATCCACATGTATTTATTACTATTATTTCTGCATCTTTTGGGTTATTTACTATTTTATATTTATTGTTTTTAAAATGTCCTATAGTAATTTCTGTGTCTATTAAATTTTTACTACAGCCTAATGATACAAATCCTACTTTCATTATTATCACTTTTTCCTTTCTCAAGGTTTTTGTTTTGCCCAACTTTCTACTTTTATTTTTTAACTATTGTGACTGCATATATGTTTTCTTGTCATTTCCATTAAGTTTAATTTTGTAAATCCTTCTACTTGTGTTTTGGCTCTGTCTTGTTTTAAGGTTTCTTTTAGTAGTTTTTCTATTTTGTCTTTGTTTTCTTGTTTTTGCATGTCTATATAGTCTATTATTATTATTCCTCCTATGTCTCTTAGTCTTAATTGTTTTGCTATTTCGATTGTTGCTTCATAATTTACTTTATACACTGTTTCTTCTAGTGAATTCTTTCCTATGAATTTTGCTGAGTTTACATCTATTGCTACTAATGCTTCTGTTGAATCTATTGTTATAAATCCTCCACAATTTAGCCATATTTTTCTTTGTTTTGTTTTTTCTATTTGTTTGTCTATTTCATATATTTTTAACAAATTTTCTTTTTCTTTTAGTTCTAATTTTATACTTGTTATTTCCATTTCTTCAAGTATTTCTTTTATTTGATTATATTCGTTTTTATCGTTTATAATTATTGTATTTATTTTTTCTTGTGGTAAGTCTATAATTATTTTTTCAACTATACTTAAGCTTTTATATAATAGTTCTGCTTTATTTCCTGTTTTATTGAATTTTTCTAATATTTTTTTCCATTTTTTTTGCAATTGTTTTATGTCTTTTTCTATTATTTCTTCTGTTTGATTTTCTGCAATTGTTCTTATTATTGCTCCCATATTTTCTGGTAATTGTTTGTGTACTATTTTTAATAGTCTTTCTTTTTCTTCTTCTTTTTCTATTTTTTGAGATATTGTTATTATGTTTGTTTTTGGCAATAATATAATATATTTTCCCGTTAGTTTTATATGTGTTGTTGTTCTTGCTCCTTTTTTGTCATTACTGTCTTTTTGAACTTGTACTAATAATTTTTGGTTGCTTTTTACTACATCTTTTATTTTTAGTTCAACTTTTTTTTCTATTTTTTCATCTATTTGTGGTACAACATCTTTTACATGTATAAAACTATTTTTTTCTGTTCCAATATCTATAAATGCTGCTTGCATTCCTGGTATTATGTCTTTTACTATTCCTGAATATATATTTCCTTCATTTCTAGTGTGCTTACTTTCTTTGTTTTCTTCATACACTTCTACTAATTTTCCATTTTCAACTATTGCTGTTGTTTTACTGTCTTTTTGTTTGTCTACTATTATTTGTATCATGTTGTTTTCCCCTTTTTGGTTTTATATTTTTCTAATTAAATTTGTTCATCGCTGTGTCTATATTATTTTTTAGTATTTCTATTGTTGCTTCTTTTGCTTTTTCTATTCCTTCTTCTAATTTTGTAATTTCTTCTTTTGGTATTTTTCCTATTACATAGTTTATGTCGTTTCCTTTATTGTTTGGTCTTCCTATTCCTATTCTTATTCTTGCAAATTCATCTGTTCCGAGCATTTGGATTATGGATTTCATTCCATTATGTCCTCCTGCACTTCCTTTTTTTCGTATTTTTATTTTTCCTGGTTCTATGTCCATATCGTCATATATTATTATTATTTTTTCTTTCTCTATTTTATAAAAATCTACTATTTCTTTAACACTATTTCCACTTAGGTTCATATATGTTTGAGGTTTTAATAGTATTGTTTTATGATTTTCTATATTTGCTATTTCATATATTCCTTGAAATTTGTTTTTATTTATTTTTATGTTATATTGCTCTGCTATTTTATTTATTGCATTAAATCCCATATTATGTCTTGTTTCTCCATATTCTTCTTCTGGATTTCCTAGCCCTACTATCAAATACATAATTTTCCTCTTTCTTTTTTCTAGAAATTGCATATTATTATGCAATTGTTGTATTTTTTGACATTAATATTTTACTATATTTATTAAAAAATAGCAAGATATTCTTGCTATTTTGCTGTTTTATATTTTATTTTGTTCTAAAGTCTTCTTTGTTGAATTTAACTGTTGTTGGTCTTCCATGTGGACATGTATATGGATTTTTTAGTGTTAATAAATTTTGTATTAAATAGTCTACTTCTTGTGGTGTTAAATCCATATTTGCTTTTACTGCTGCTTTACATGCAACTGTTGCTACAAATCTTTCTTCAACATCTTTTAGTGAACTTCTTTCATTTGTAATCATTTCATCTAATACTTCTAAAAATATATTTTTGCTTTTTGACCTATATTCAATGTCTGGAACTCCATTTACTTTTACTGCATTTTCTCCAAACATTTCAATGTCAAATCCATATGTTTGAAAAAGTTCTTTATTCTTTTTTATAAATTGAATTTCTTTGTGTGTTAAGTTATATACTTCTGGTACTAACATCATTTGACTATTACTACTTAGTTTGCTTTTATAATTTTCTTTTATTTGTTCATATAAAAGTCTTTCATGTGCTGCATGTTGATCTATTAAATATATTTCATTTTCTATTTCTGCTATTATGTATGTTCTAAATAAAATTCCTACATATTTGTATTCTACTTTTCTCTTTTCTTCTCTACAAATATTTTCCGAAATATTATTTGAATTTTCTTGAATTTCTTCTGTTATTCTTTCTTCTTGTTTTTGTTTACTATTTTCTTTTGAATTTTCAAAATGGTTTGTTAAAAATTCGTATTCATTTTCTATATAATTTTCATTATTTTTTTCTGTTTCAGCATTTCCAAGAAATTGTTTACTAAGTATTGCATTTTTTATTGCATGATAAAATATTTTATAAATTTTATTTTCATCAATAAATCTAACTTCCATTTTTGTTGGATGTACATTTATGTCATAATAGTTTGCTGGCATTTCTAAATTTAATATCAAAAATCCATATTTTCCAATTCCTGTACTTCCTTTAAATGCTTGGTCTGCACTATTTGTCAATACTTGATTTTTTATATTTCTTTTATTTAGAAAAATAATTTGGTCTTTTCTACTGTCTCTTGCAATTGTCGTATTTCCGATAACTCCTGTTATTTTTATATCTTCTTCTTCATAATCTACTTTTACAATATTTTCTTTTAATTCTTTTCCATAAATCGAATATATTATGTCTTCTATTTTTCCATTTCCACTTGTTTGGAATAAAGTTTTTCCTTCATTTATTAGTTTAAATGAAACTTCTGGATTTGATAATGCTTCTTTTTGAACCCATTCTTTAATATAACGTAATTCTGTTGCATCTTGTTTTAAAAATTTATATCTTACTGGAACATTGAAAAATAAATTTTCTACTAATATTGTTGTTCCTATTTGTGCTCCTATTTCTTCTTTTTCTATTATATTTCCTGCTTCTGCTAAAAGCTTTGTTCCAAAATTATCGTCTTTTGTTTTTGATATGATAGTTAATTTTGAAACTGATGCAATACTTGCCAAAGCTTCTCCTCTAAATCCCATTGTATATGTGTGTTCTAAATCTTCTACTTTTCTAATTTTTGATGTTGCATGTCTTTCTAATGAAAGTTCTAAATCATCTTTTTTTATGCCTTTTCCATTATCTATTACTTTTAATAATTTTTTTCCACCTTTTTGTACTTCTATTATTATTTTATTTGCTCCTGCATCTATTGAATTTTCTACAACTTCTTTTACTACATTTAATGGTCTTTCTATTACTTCTCCTGCTGCTATTTTGTTTATTGTTAAATCATCTAATAATACAATATTTCCCATGCTTATCACAATTCCTCTTTTTCTTCTTTTAGTTCATTATTTTCTTCTTGCTTTAATTCTTTTTTGTCTTTTATTGAGCTAACTATTACTACTACTGCACTAATTATTACAAATAAGTAAAAACTTACTCCTCTGTTTAATAACATTGCTCCATTAATCATTTTTTCTGGATATATGTTTTTATATATTGCTAAAAATCCTCCTTCACTTACTCCTACTGCTCCTGGTGATGGTATTCCTGAAACTGTTGCAAATAATACAGATTGCATTGATGTTATTTCAAAAATATTATATTGTGATAATCCGAATGAACGATATACCCAATATGAAATGCTATAATATGCTAAAAATTGTATATATGAAATCAATAATGTTTTTAATATTACTATTTTATTATTTTTTATATATGTTGAACTTGTTTGATATTTGCTTAATTCATTTTCAATTTTTTCTTTTTTACTTTCTATATTTTTTATTTTGAAAAATCGTAAAATTTTAATTACCATATTAATTAGCCAGTTTGTTGCTCTTTTGGATAGTATAGATATTAATAATAATGTTAATGCACTAGCATTAAGAAAAATTCCTATTATAAAAAATCCTATTAATAATTTATTCATATATTGATAATTAAATATAAAACTTACTAGTGCTAAAGATATTGTTACTATTTGCATACATGTCAAATTTATTAATAATGCTAAAGTTGAATTTGCAACTGTTATTTTATCTTTATGCATATAGTAAATTTGCATTGGCTGTCCTCCACTTGCCGCTGGTGTTATTGAACTAAAGAAAAATCCTATTAATGAATATTTTATATTTTGCAAAAAATTTGATTTTTCTCCTAATGCTTTTAATGTTCTTCCTATGTTTATTGCCTCACATATTAAGTAAAAACACATAAAGCCTATTGCGACTATTATATATCCTTTTTGAGCTTTTACTAATGCTTTCAATATTTGTATTGGATTTTGGTCTTTAAAAATCACAAAAAATGTCAATAATATCAATATTAAAAATAGCACTAAATTTCTTAATAATTTTTTCTTGTTTTTCATTTTATAATTTGCTAACTTTTTTGTTAACATATCTCCTTTATTCTCAAATTTGAATACATACATAATTAATTATGTATGTATTTATTCTTGCATATTATTATAGCATTTATCTTTTTGTAAGTAAATGAAGTTTTTCTTAATTTTTTATTTTTTTAATAGATCTTTAATAACTTCTCCTGAAATTATTAAACCTGCTACAGCTGGTACAAATGATATACTTCCAGCTATTTGTTTTTTATTTTGTTGTTTTGTTTCTTTAGATATGTTAATATTTTTTTCTTTATTTTCAATACTCTGAATTGGTTTTATTGGCTCTTCTTTTGAATATAATACTTTTAGACTTTTTATTCCCCTATTTTTTAGTTCTTTTCTCATTACTTTTGCTAATGGACATATAGTAGTTTTAAAAATGTCTGTTATTTCAAATTTTGTTGGGTCTAATTTATTTCCTGTACCCATACATGATATTATTGGAATATTTAAGTTATTTGCTCTTATTACTAATTCAATCTTTGCAGTTACAGTGTCTACACAGTCTATTATATAATCTATATTACTATTTATTATTCCTTTTGTATCTGGCATAAAAAATTCTTGATATGTTTCTACTTTTGCCTCTGGATTTATTTCTAAGATTCTTTTTTTTGCCACTTCTACTTTTGGCATTCCTATTGTTTTATGTGTTGCTATTATTTGTCTGTTTAAGTTTGTTATATCAACTTCATCTTTATCTACTAATATAAATTTTTCTATTCCAACTCTTGCTAAACTTTCAACAACAAATGAACCTACTCCGCCAATTCCAAATATTGCTATTTTTGATTTTTTTAATTTTTCTATTCCTTCTTTTCCTATCAATAGTTCTGTTCTTGAAAATTGATTTGACATTTTTTACTCCTTTATTTTTATTTTATTTTTCCTCCACCTAATACTATATCGTCAATATAAAAAACTGCTGATTGACCAGGTGTTATTGCTCTTTGTGGTTCATAAAATGTTACTTTTATTTCATTTTCTATTTGTTCAATTTGTGCTTTGGCAGCTTTTGCTGAATATCTTGTTTTTACTTCTACTTCTAAAGGTTCTTTAATTTCATCTATTAATAATAAATTTATATCTTTTACTGTTATTTCTTTTTTATATAATTCTTTTTCTTCTCCTACTATTACTTCATTATTCTTCGGATTAAATCCTAAAACAAATAGTGGTACTTTATATGATATTCCAATACCTTTTCTTTGACCTATTGTGTAATTATATAATCCATTGTGTTTTCCTAGTATTTCACCTTTCATATTTACAATGTTTCCAGATTTAGGCTTTATTTCTGAATTTTTTTCTAAGAATTTTTTATAATCTCCATCTGGAATAAAACATATATCTTCACTATCTGGCTTATTTGCAACTTCTAATTGTTTTTGGTTTGCAATTTTTCTTATATCTTCTTTGTTTTCAAATTCTGAAAGCGGAAATAATATGTGTTCTATTAATTCTTTAGGAATATTCCATAATACATAGCTTTGATCTTTTTTTCCTGCTTTTGATTTTTTTAGCACCCATCTTCCATATTTATGGCTATATTCTGTTTTTGCATAATGTCCTGTTGCAATATAATTACAACTTAGTTCTTTTGCTTTTTCCCACATTACTCCAAATTTCATATATTTGTTACATTCTATACATGGATTTGGTGTTTTACAATTAGAATAACAATTTATAAAATTTTGTATTACATAATTTTCAAATTTCTGTTTACAGTCATATGTAAAATATGGTATTCCGATTGAATCACATATTTTTTTTGCATCGGAATTTGTTTTGCAACAGTTATTTTCTGAAAATAATTCTAATGTTATTCCTATTACTTCATATCCTTTTTCTTGTAATAGTACAGCTGATACACTACTATCAACTCCGCCACTCATTCCTATTAATACTTTTTTATTTTCCATTTTATTTTGATTCCTTTTTATTTAACATGTCTTCTATTGTGTGCCAAGCAAGTAGAGCGCATTTTACTCTGGCAGGCATATTTGCTACATTTTTAAATGCTATTGCATCTTCTAATTTTTTTAAGTCTTCTTCATTTTTTATTTCTCGTTTTATCATTTCAATAAAAGTTTTTATTATTTCTTTTGCTTCTTCTATATTTTTTCCTTTTAATGTATCTATCATTATAGATGTAGATGCTTGAGAAATTGCACATCCATGCCCTGAAAATGCCATATCTTCGATTATATCCCCTTTTAATTTTAATTCTAATGTTATTTCATCTCCACAGTTTGGATTATGTCCTATTTCTGAATAATCTGCATTTTCTAATTTCTTTTTATTATATGAATTCATGCTATGTTCCATTATTAGTTCATTATAAATATCATTTAAGTCTTCCATATTTTCTCCTTACTTCATTTTTCTACTTTTTTATGAATTTTTCAAACATTTTATATGCTTTTTTTAATCCTTCTACTAATTTATCAACATCTTCTTTTGTGTTGTAAAAATAAAAGCTTGCTCTACATGTAGAATCTATTCCTAAAAATCTCATAAGTGGTTGTGCACAATGATTTCCAGAACGTACACAAACACCTACAGAATCTAAAATACTCGCAACATCATGTGGGTGTACTCCTTTTATGTTAAATGAAATTACACTTGAATGTTTTTTTTCATTTGGCGTTATATATAATGTTAGAAATTCAAGTTTTGATAGTTCTTTTATTGCATATGAATTTATTTCTTTTTCTATTTTTTCTATTTCATCATATCCAATTTTTTGAATATAGTCAATTGCAGAACCTAATCCAATTACTCCTTCTACATTTTGTGTTCCTGCTTCAAATTTATTTGGTAATTGTGCAAATGTTGTTTCTTGTTCATATACATATTCTATCATGTCTCCACCCATTATAAATGGAGACATTTTTTCTAATATTTCTTTTTTTCCATATAATACGCCTATTCCAAGTGGTGCAAGCATTTTATGACCTGAAAATACAAAAAAGTCTGCATCTAATTCTTGAAC
This sequence comes from uncultured Clostridia bacterium, assembly GCA_963556905.1. Taxonomy (GTDB): domain Bacteria; phylum Bacillota; class Clostridia; order TANB77; family CAG-508; genus CAG-269. The sequence goes on from CAUWAY010000012.1 coordinate 19,352, forward strand.
ATCTATCTTCATATGCGGAATACTTTGTGAACCATCTACAACTACAATTGCTCCTTTTTTATGTGCATATTCAATTATTTTTTTTACATTATTTATTGTTCCTAATACATTTGAAACATGTGTAATTCCTACTATTTTTGTTTTCTCAGTAATTTTATTTTCTATTTCTTCATCTGGTAACTCAAATTCGTCATTTATATACATATATTTTAATTTGCTTTCTGTTACTTTTGTTATTTTTTGCCATGGTACTAAATTTGAGTGATGTTCCATTATTGATATTACAACTTCATCTTCTCTTTTTAAATTATTCATTCCATATGAATATGCTATTAGGTTTAAGCTTTCTGTTGCATTTTTAGAAAATATTATTTCTTCACTATATTTTGCATTTATAAATTCAGCTACTTTTCTTCTTGTTTGTTCATATTGTTCTGTTGCTTCTATGCTCAATGAATATGCTCCTCTATGTGGATTAGCATTATTTTTTTTATAATATTCTTCTATTGCTTGTATTATTTGTATTGGTTTTTGGGTTGTTGCTCCACTATCTAGGTATGCTATTTTTCTATTTTCTAAAATTGGAAAGTCTTTTTTTAAATTTTCCATATACTATATCTCCATTTTATTTTTTATTAATCTAGTCTTTTATCTATTTCATCTAATATTTGTTGCTTTAATTCTTCATTTTGTATATTTTCTAATATTTTATTAAATTTTGCCCTTACCATAAGTTTCATGGCTTCTTTTAGTTCAAATCCTCTACTCATAATGTAAAATAGCTCTTTTTCTCCTATTTTACCAGCAGAACTACTGTGATTTCCTTCAACTTCTTCTTCAGAGCATAGAAGCATTGGTAATGATAATGATTTTGCTTTATTTGATAATAACATACATGCTTCATTTTCATTTCCAGTTGCTTTTTTACACCCTTTTTTAAAGTCAATTGTTCCTTTAAAATGTTTTGTTGAGTTATCTTTTAGTGCTCCTTGTACTTCTATATTAATATTTGATTTTATTCCTCTTAATTCTCCTATATAGTTTATATCAAATAATTGGTTTTCTTTTCCTAAATATATTGTACTTAAATTATTGTCTGAAGCTTCTCCTAATAAATTTGAATAATAATTTGTTATACTATTTTTTCCTCCAAAGTCTACTATATTGTAGTTTATTTTTGCGTTTGTTTCAATTGTATTTTCAATACTCATAAAATTATTAGAAATTGTATTTAATAAATTTACTATTATTACATTTATTGTTGAATTTTGCTCTGCTTTTACTCTTATTATTCCATTATGAAATGCCTGTATATCTTTATTTGCAATGTATTTTAATATTATTGTTGATTTTGTATTTTCTTTTGCTATAATTTCTATATCATCAATTAGATGAATGTTTTTGTTATCAAACTCAAATTTTATTTGTGTTTCTTTTTCTGATTTATCGTTTACTATTAATTTTAATCTTTTATTTGAGTGTTCTTTTACTTGTTTTGTAAAACTTTCATTTAAACCATAAGTTAACTCAATATTAGTATTATTTTTTTCTATATTTATTTTTGATGTTTCTCCCGTTATTTCAACATTTTCAAATTCTTGTATATTTTGGGGAATTTCAATATTTTCTAATTTTATGTTATTTATATTAAAGTTTCTCGCTGTTCTTACTGGTGCTTCATTTAATTTTAATTTCTCCATCATTTTCCTCCCTTGTCTATCCTATTGCTCCTTCTAATTCTAAATTGATAAGATTATTCATTTCAACTGCATACTCTACTGGTAATTCTTTAGATATTGGATACGCAAATCCTCTAACTATCATTGCTTTTGCATCTTCTTCTGATAATCCTCTACTCATTAAATAAAATATGGTTTTATCACTAATTTTTCCTATTTTGGCTTCATGCGAAAATTCTACTTCATCTGTTTTTATATCATTCACAGGAATTGTATCAGATACTGAAAAGTCATCTAACATCAATGATTCACATGATACTGATGATTTAGAATTTTTAGCATTTTCATTTATTCTAACTAAACTTCTATATGTGCATTTTCCACCATTTTTTGATATTGATTTTGCATTTACTAAACTTGATGTGTTTGGTGCATTGTGCACAACTTTAAATCCATTGTCTAAGTTTTGACCTTTTCCTGCAAATGAGATTCCTGTATATTCTGTTTTTGCGTTTTCTCCATTTAATATGCTCATAGGATATAACATTGATATTTTAGAGCCAAATGAACCAGATACCCATTCCATTTTTGCATTTTTTCCTACTAATGCTTTTTTTGTATTTAAGTTTAACATGTTTTTTGACCAATTTTCTATTGTTGAATATCTTAAATATGCTCCATCTTTTACATATAGTTCAACACATCCTGCATGTAAATTTACTTTGTTATATTTTGGTGCTGAACATCCTTCTATAAAATGTAAACTAGCTCCTTCATCTACAATTATTAATGTATGTTCAAATTGACCTGCCTCTGGTGAATTTAATCTAAAATATGATTGTAATGGAATATCTACTTTTACATTTTTGGGAACATATACAAATGACCCACCAGACCATACTGCTCCATGTAATGCCACAAATTTGTGATCATATATTGGTACACATTTCATAAAATGTTGTTTTACTAGTTCTGGATATTCTCTTACTGCTGTTTCCATATCTGTATATATTACTCCTTGTTTTATTAAGTCTTCTTTTATACTATGGTATACAACTTCTGAATCATATTGAGCCCCAACTCCTGCAAGTGATTTTTTTTCTGCTTCTGGAATTCCTAGTTTATCAAATGTATTTTTTATATCTTCTGGAACTTCTTCCCACGAATTATTTAATTTACTTTTTGGTTTTACATATGTTGCTATTTCCTTCATATCTAGCTCTGATAAATTAGGTCCCCATGTTGGCATTTCTAATTTATTGTATACTTCTAATGCTTTTAATCTAAATTCTTTCATCCATTCTGGGTCATTTTTTTGTTTTGATATTTCTTCTATTATCTCAGGTGTAAGCCCTTTTTTTATTTTAAATTCATATTCATCTTTATTTTTTATGTCATATATATTTCTATTTATTTCTTCTATTTTAGTTTTTTGCATTTTTTATTTTTTCCTTTCTTACTTGCATATTAATTATAAATGTGTTATAATTAATAGTACGTTTAATAACAACTTTTTGATGCAGGAGGAACATTATATGTGGTTTGCTTTTGAAGAAAATTTGTTGTCATTTATCGAAGACAATGAAATTTTGGTATTCGTCTTAGTGCTGTTAGCACTTATGTTCGTAGCAAATCTTTTAGGTTTATTCGATAAAGACGACGACGAAGAAGAAGATTGTCCGGAAGAAACAGACCAGATTTAATCCTTACTAAACTCTTGCGACACCAGTCTATATAATTAGATTGGTGTTCTTTTTGTATAATAGCAAAGTATTACTTTTCTACTATAGCAGATAAATCTTAAATTTTTTATTTGTTTTTTATTGTTTATATTTCGAATATCCATTTTCTTCTATTTCTTTTGCTAATTCTTGTGTTCCTGTTTTTACAATTTTTCCATTTACTAATACATGAACATAGTCTACTTTTAAACTATGCAAAATTTTAGTATTATGTGTAATTATAAGTACTCCATTTTCGTTGCTTTTAAACATTTCTATTCCTTTAGAAACTGTTTTTATCGCATCAACATCAAGGCCTGAATCTGTTTCGTCTAATATTGCAAGTTTAGGGTTTAAAACAAGCATTTGTAGTATTTCATTTTTCTTTTTTTCGCCCCCTGAAAATCCAACATTTAAACTTCTTTCCATATTTTGTGGATTCATATTTAATTCTTCCATATATTTTTTTAGTTCATCTTTAAATTCAAATATTTTCACAGGTTTTTCTGTGATTTTGTTTTTAGCATATTTCAAAAAATTAGTTACTGAAATTCCTGGTATCTCTTCTGGTAATTGAAATGACATAAAAATACCTTTTTTGGCAATCTCATCTGTCCTTAAATTTGTTATATCTTGTTCTTCAAATTCTATTTTTCCACTTGTTTTTTTATATTCTGGATTATTTAATATTGCATTTGCTGTTGTTGTTTTTCCAGAACCATTTGGCCCCATTATTACATGTATTTCTCCTTTATTTATTTTTAAGTTTATTCCTTTTAAAATTTCTTTTTCTCCTGCATTTACATGTAAATCTTTTATTTCTAATAATTTGTTATCCATTTTGTTTTATTCCTTTCTCTATAATGATAATTTTACAGTAGTTTTGTTTTTTCGTTTTATACAACTTCTACACATTTCATTATTTATGTCATAATTACAGTTTAAATTACTTAAGCCTAGCTCTTTATGAACATATTTGGCTAATTTATTTATAGTATTATCACTTATTGTTGATTTTATTTTTTCTGCTTCACATTTTGCTTCTTCTTCTTCTAAATTTAAAACTTCTTTCATAAATAGGTAAACTATATCATATGCTTCTAAAATTTTTTTTGCTAAGTCTTCTCCTTTTTCCGTTAATTCTATTGTTCCATATGTTTCATAGTTTAATATATTTTCTTCTTTTAAATTATTAATTGCTTTATTTACACTTGGTTTACTACAATTCATTTTTTGAGCAATATCTGTTACTCTTATTTTTCCATTTTGCTTTTTTAAAATATATATAGTTTTCAAATATTCTTCTGATGATTTAGATATCATATTTTTCTCCTTTTAATTTGTAATTTTCAATGTTAGTTACGGTTAACATTATAATATATAAAAAAAAGTTTGTCAATATTAACAAACTTTTTTTAGCATTTTGTCTCATTTTTTGTAATATATTTACACAAATTCTTCCCAAACTAAATTTGCTAAATCTATACCTTTATTTGTTAGTCTTATTTTATCATCATCTATAATAATTAATTTTTGAGATGATAATTTATTTAATTGATTCCTATATAGATATATAGGATTTTCTCCAAATTTGTTTTTAAATTCACTAATTTTTATACCATCAATTTGTCTAAGTCCTAAAAGCATAAATTCTTTTTTTATATCATCTTCTTTTTGTATTTCATGTATTATTCTGTTTCTTTCAATCTTTCCTGATTTTATATTTTTTAAATATTCTTCTAAGTTTTCTGTATTTGAGTATCTTGTTATATCTCTATATGAATGTGCTGCTACACCTATTCCAATATATTCTTTTTGTTTCCAACAATTCATATTATGTTTTGATTCATATCCTTGTTTAGCAAAATTTGAAATTTCATAATGTTTATAATTATTTAGTTCTAATGTGTTTTTTACATACCAGTACATATTTCTTTCTAATTCTTCATCTGGAAGTACTAATTCATGTTTTTCTATTTTTTTAGCAATTGGTGTTCCTTCTTCTACTATTAATGAATATACAGATATATGCTCTGGTTCTAATTCTAATACTTTTTCAATGCTTTGTTTTAAATCTTTTATCCTTTGATTTGGTAGTCCTAACATTAAATCTACATTTATATTTTTAAATCCTACTTCTTTAGCTAATTTATAACTTTCTAAGAATTGTTCAAAATTATGTATTCTTCCAATTTCTTTTAATAAATTATTTTGTGTGCTTTGTAATCCAATACTTATTCTGTTTATCCCACATTTTATGTATTCTCTTAATTTTTCTTTTGTCACTGTACCTGGGTTTACTTCAATTGTAATTTCTACATTTTCTGCTATATTTTTATTTTTTATTTTTTCCATTATATCTTTAATATACTTGCTTTCTATATATGAAGGAGTTCCTCCCCCAATATAAATTGTTGTAATTTGTGATTTTATATTAAGTATATCAATTTCTTTTTTTACCGCTTCTATATATTGAGGAATGATATTATCTTTACCACAATATGATATAAAATCACAATAATCACATTTCTTTTTGCAAAATGGAATATGTATATATATTCCTATATCTTTTTTTTCCATAGATTCACTCTTTCTCTAGTTAGATTTTATAATATTTATTTATCAAATTCCATTATTTTTTTTAATCTGTAATTAACTCCCGATTTTCCTACTGGTTTTTTTAACATTTTTCCTAATTCAACTAGACTCGCATTAGGATTATTTATACGTATTTCTGCCATTTCTTTTAATAAGTCATCCATTTTCTCAAATTTTCCATTTTCTTTTAATCTTCTAATCGATTCTATTTGTTCTATTGATGCATTCATTGTTTTATTCATATTTGCTGTTTCACAATTTACCAGTCTATTTATTTTGTTGCTCATTTCTCTTTGTACTCTTATTTCTTCAAATTCTAAAACTGATTTATTTGCTCCTAGTAAAGCTAACAACTTTGAAATTTCTTCTCCATCTTTTATATATATTATGTATTCGGTTTTCTTTTTTAGAATATTACTTTTAATATCTAATTGTTTCAATGTTTCTATGATTTTTTTAGCATTTTCTTCGGTTTTTAAACTCATTTCTAAATGATATGTATTTTCTGGATTATTTATTGAGCCTGCACCTAAATACACACCTCTTATTACATTTTTCATTTGTTCTTGACTTAAATTTTCTAATTCTATAGTCTGCTTATTTGTTGTTATTATAAATAATTTTCCCTGTACTGCTATTTGATAATCTTCTATTCCAGAATTGCTTAAGAGTCTTGCAAATCTATTTATATTATATTCATTTTCTGTTGAAAATTTTATTTTCTCTTTTTCTTCACTTACATTGCTACTGATTAAATATCCTGCTAGTTCATATTTAACAGCTTCTTTATTTACTAAGTTTTCAATTTTACTTATTTCCTTTTTTACTTCCGTAGAAAAAGACATTTATTTTTCCACCTTTCATTTTACTTGAGTTACAATTATTCTATCATTTCCATATAAGTCTTTTTTACAATATGTATTTGAATATTTTTGTTCGTTTTTAATTATTTCTATTACATCTTTTTTTTGGTCATATCCTATTTCGAAACATAAATAACTTCCTAATTTTAAATATTCTATTCCTTTATTTGCTATTTCTCTATAGAAGTTTAAACCATCTTCTCCTCCGTTTAATGCTATTTCTGGTTCTTCTCGTACTTCTTTACTTAAATATTGTATGTCTTCTTTTCTTATATATGGTGGGTTTGAAACTATTATATCAAATTTCATTTTAGTCATTTTTTCAAATAAGTTAGATTTTATAAATTTCACATTTGACTCTAATTTTTTTGCATTTTTTTGTGCTATTTCTAATGCTTTTTCACTTATATCTATACCATATATTTCTGCATTTTCTAAATTTTTGGAAAGTGATATTGCTATTGCTCCACTTCCTGTACATAAGTCTAGTATTTTAGGGTTATTTATTTTTTTTGCTATTTCTATTACTTCTTCTACTAATATTTCTGTATCTGGTCGTGGTATTAATACATTCTCATCTACGAAAAAGTCCATTTTCATAAATTCTTGTCTATGCGTAATATGTTGCAATGGTATTCCTTTTGTTAATTTTTCTATATTTATAAAATATTCCCATTGTGCTTTTTTGTCTATTTCTTGATTATCATATATTATTAAATATTGTCTTGGTTTATTTAATATATATTGTAATAATAATCTTGCCTTTAATTTTGGACTTTCTATTTTATTATTTTTCAACATTATCATTCCTTTTGTTATTGCTTCTTTAATTGTCATTTAATACCACCTCTTTTTATTTTATCCTACACTAATTTTAAAAAAATAGCAAGTTATTCTTGCTATTTTTTGATATTATTACTATTGTTATTTTAGTGATTATTCTATTTTTCGTTATTGGCATCATTGAACTTTTTTTCATTTACATTTGCTTTATCTTGCAATGCATATAAGTAGTTAAGTAGTTTATTTTCTATTTCATTTAATTCATTATCTGTTTTATTCATTAGAAATTGACTTTCTGTTAATATCATATCTGTTAATTTTCTTTCTTCAGAATATTTGTCTGCAATTTTAATCTGATTTCTAAATCTATTTGCTGTATCTAAGTGCTGTGAACTTTCTTTTTGTGTTTTTGCATCTTTTTTACCTTTTATTAAATCTACTATTTTTCTAAATATATTTTTTTTATATGGTACTAATCCTTTTTCCATATTATCTTACAGCCCTTCTTATGTTTATTCTCTATTCGTAATTTCTTCTAAATCAAGAAGTTCTTGCCATCTACTATCAACTTCTTTTTGGAATTCTTCTATCATCCATTCATTTCCAGGTTGAAACATGTGTTTAAAACGTTTTTGTGGACGTAAAAATTCCTCTACTGGAAGTTTTTTTGCTGGCTTATATGTTATTTTATATTTTCCGTTTACTACTTCATATAATGGCCAATAGCATGTGTCTACTGCTAACTTATTTATTGTCATTAAATCTTCTGTTGGATATCCCCAGCCTCTTGGACATGGTGCTAATACATTTAAGAATGTAGGTCCTTCTGTATATATTGCTTTTTCTGCCTTTTCATATAAATCTTTAAAATTCATATATGCAAGTGTTTGTGCAACATATGGAATATGATGTCCTACCATTATTTTAGCTAAGTCTTTTCTTGTTTGCATTTTTCCTGGTATTTCTTTTCCTGCTGGAGATGTCGTTGTATCTGCAAATTTTGGTGTTGCTGATGAACGTTGTATTCCTGTATTCATATATGCTCCATTGTCATAACATACATATAACATGTCATGACCTCTTTCCATTGCTCCAGATAAACTTTGTAAACCTATATCATATGTTCCTCCATCTCCACCGAATGCTATAAATTTTGTGTGTTTATCTTCTGGTAATTTTCCTTGTTTTTTTAATGATTTATATGCTGCTTCTGCTCCTGAACATGTTGCTCCTGCACATTCAAAAGCAGTATGTATAAATGAATCTGTCCAAGCTGTATATGGATATATAAATGTAGATACTTCCATACATCCTGTTGCTGTTGTTACAACTGCATGGTCTTCTGGTTTTAATGCTCTCATTATCATTCTTGCAACAACTGGTGCCCCACATCCTGCACACATTCTATGTCCTTCTGTAAATCTTGATGGCTTATTTGCCACTATGTCTTTCATATCATATGCCATATTATTTTTCCTCCTTTCTTAAGCCTAAATATCTATATGTTTTTTCTATTTTTCCACTTTTTACTATTTCCTCTAGGTCTTGATATACTGATTCTAATTGTTTTTCAGTTGTATCTCTTCCTCCAATTCCATATACATAATTTATCATTGGTACATATTTTTTATTTACATACATTGAAGATGTTACATCTTCAAATAGAGCTCCTCCTGCTCCATTTAATGAATCAGCTTTATCTAATATTGCTACTGCTTTTAAATGTGATAATTCTTCTGCAATTTCCTCTGTTGGAAATGGTCTGAACATTCTTATTTTTAATAATCCTGCTTTTATTCCTTTTTCTCTTAGTTTGTCTACTACAGCTTTTGTAGTTCCTGCTGTTGAGTTCATACAAACAATTGCTATTTCTGCATCATCTAATTTATATTTTTCAAAAAATTCATATTTTCTTCCTGTCCATTTTTCAAATTCTTCTGCTACTTCTTTTATTACTTTTTTTGCTCTTTTCATTGCTTCTGCTTGAGCAGCTTTATGTTCAAAAAGATATGCTTGCACATCTAGTGGTCCTACTGCTATTGGTTCTTTGTCATTTAACAAATAGTGTTCTGGTTTATATTCTCCTACGAATTTTTTTACTTCTTCATCTGTTTCTAATTGTATATTTTCAATTGAATGTGATGTTATAAAGCCATCTTGACATATCATTACTGGTAATAATACATCTTTGTTTTCTGCTATTTTGTGTGCCATTAACATATTATCATATGCTTCTTGATTATTTTCAGAAAATAACATTATCCAACCAGCATCTCTTACTCCCATTGCATCTGAATGATCATTATGTATATTTAATGGTCCTGATACAGCTCTATTTACTAATGCCATTACTATTGGTAAGCGTAAACTTGATGCTATATATATCATTTCCCACATTAATGATAATCCATTTGCAGATGTTGCTGTCATTGCTCTTGCTCCAGCAGCTTCAGCTCCTATTGTTGCTGACATGGCACTGTGTTCACTTTCTACTGCTACAAATTCAGTATCTACTTCTCCATTTGCAACAAATGTTGAAAAGTATTGTGGTATTTCTGTTGATGGTGTTATTGGAAATGCTGCAACTACATCTGGGTTTATTTGTTTCATTGCAATTGCTGTTGCTTCATTTCCGCTTAATCTTTCTCTTATACTCATTTTAATTCCTCTCTTTCTTAAAATTGAATAAAATATCTATTTTTATTCATCTTTTCCTTCTTCTTTCATTTCTATTGCTTTGAATGGACATACTTTTGCACATACTCCACATCCTTTGCAATAATCATAATTATAATCTCTTCTTTTTAAATCTTTTTCTACTGGAATTGCATTATCTGGACATACTGGAAAGCATAGTCCACATTGTTTACATTTTTCTTCAATCCAAACTGGTTTCATACTTCTCCAGTCTCCTGTTTTGAATTCTCTTGCATTTCCTGCATCATATATGTTTCCACCTATTGTTAAATCTTCCATAGGTGTTTTTGTATTTATTTCTGCCATTTTTTATCTTCCTTTCCTGTTATTTTTTACTTTGCTTTATTGTATTTTTTTTACTTCTTTTAATGCTAGTTTTAATGCTTTCATGTTTCCTTCTATTACTTCTGGTTTTTTTGCAAATTTGTGTTTAAATGAATTTTTCATGTCTTCTAATAGTTCTTCATCTTTCATTATTCCTGTTACCTTTATTATTGCTGCTAGCATTGGTGTATTAGGAAAATATTTTCCTAGTGCTTCTTCAGATACTTTTCTTGCATCTATTGTATATATTGCTCCTTCATATCCTTTTAATATTTTTCTTAAATATTCTGGTGATTTTGTTGTATTTATTACTATTGCTCCTTCTTTTTTTAGCCCTGCTGTTACTGGTACTGATTCTAATAATGTATCATCAACTACTACTACATAATCTGGTTCATATATATTACTATGTATTGTTATTGGTTCATCACTTATTCTATTGTATGCTGTTATTGGTGCTCCCATTCTTTCTGGTCCATATTCTGGAAATCCTTGTATGTATTTTCCTGTGTTAAATGCTGCATCTGCTAATAATAATGAAGCAGTTTTTGCACCTTGGCCACCTCTTCCGTGCCATCTAATTTCAATTAAATTGTTCATTGAATTTAGCCTCCTTTTTGTTTTATAAAACCTTTTTACTGGCTTTGTTTTTTATTCTTTCAGTATATTATTATTTTAATCTAATGTCAAGTAAAATTTTATACTCAAAGGTCATTTTAAATATACCGCATTTCATATTTATTCTATATTGTATTTTACATAATTTTGTGTTATAATCTATTTTATAGGTCTTAACCTTATAGTTTTAAATCTGTTTTTGATGTCAGATTACTTTCAAATCTTACAAATGGAGGATTTCTATGGAAAACGAAAAAGTTATTGAACTGATAAATAAAATAAAAAGCAAACTTAATCAAGAAGACTTGATTTCAATCTTGTCTAAAAAGACGTTAAATTCAGTTGAAATGATTGAACTTTTTATTTTATTAGGTGGAGACATTACTTATAATAACAATTGTCTTCTTCGGTCTGCTGCATCTTTAGGATATGCAAAATCTGTTGAACTATTAATTTTAAAAGGAGCTGATATAACTTCTAATAATAATGAGGCTATTTGGAGCGCAGCTTATTTAGGACACTTAGATGTCCTAAAGATTTTAGTAAAATACGGTGTTGATATAAACGCAAATGAAGGTGAAGCTCTTATACTTGCAGCTTCCATGGGGCATACAGAAATTGTTGAATTTTTAATTAATAACGGAGCTGATGTAAAAGCAAAAAGCAACGAGGCAATTAAGTTTGCAGCTTTTAGAGGATTTTTAGAAATTGTAAAAATTCTTATTGCTTCTGGAGCTGATGTTACAGCAAATGATAACATAGCCATAAATTTGGCAAAAGATCATAAACACTGGGATGTAGTTGATGCATTACAAAAAGCTGGAGCTAGTATAGAGTCACTTTCTCCTATACCTGAAGAAAAAAAGGCCAAAAAGAAAAGAGTTCATTTTTTTATAAAAAAATAATACATCAAAAATATAGACAAGAGTTAAAAACTCTTGTCTATATTTTTTGTTATTATAATTTTATTCTCCACAACCTCCACATTGTGAACAATGTCCTCCACAACTTGAACTAGAACTTTCTTCATCTTCTGCAAAAACATAAATATCTTCTTTTATATTTGATACATCTTCTTCAAGTTCTTTTATTCTTTTTTCTAATTGTTCAATTTTTTCTATCATTTCTTTTTCTGTCATTTTTATCTACCCTCCTATAAAAATAGCTAGTCTTTTTTGTTAAAGTTGACTAGCTTTATTTTTAAAATTATACTCTTTCCATATATTCACATGTACGTGTATCTATTCTTAATATGTCACCAATGTTTACAAACATAGGTACTTGTAGTTCTAACCCTGTTTCTAATTTTGCTGGTTTTCCAGATGTTGTAGTTGTATTTCCTGCAAATCCTGGTTCAGTATATGTTACTTCTAATTCAACAAATATTGGTGGTTCTACCGCAAACACTTTTCCTTTAAATGAAAGTATTGTTACTTCCATATTTTCTTTTAAGTATTTTAAGCAGTCTCCAATGTCATCTTTGTTTAATGGCATTTGGTCATATGTTGCATTATCCATAAAATAATATAGGTCTCCATCATTATATAAATATTGCATTGTTTTCTTTTCTATTTCTGCTCCTGGATATTTGTCTGATGGGTTAAATGTTTTTTCTAATACTGCTCCTGTTATTACATTTTTTAGTTTTGTTCTAACAAATGCTGCTCCTTTTCCAGGTTTTACGTGTTGGAATTCTACTACTCTAAATACTCCTCCATCCATCTCAAATGTTGTTCCATTTCTAAAATCTCCTGCCATGTATACTCCTGCCATGCTAATTCTCCCTTCTATTAATCTTTACATAATTTCAAACTCTAATTATTTTACAACATTTTGGCTTAAAAATCAAGTGTTTTCTTTACTTTTTTATTATTAGTATTATTTTTGTTTATTTTATAATAATATATTTTTTTGAAGATTTTGTTAAGGCTTCACAGCTACCTTTATTTATGACTACTGTATCTTCTATTCTAACTCCAAATTTGCCTGCAATATATATTCCTGGCTCATTTGTAACAACCATATTTTCTTTTAATGTATTTTCTGTATTTATACTTAAAATTGGTTCTTCATGTATATCTAAACCTACTCCATGTCCTAATGCATGTATTAAATCATAATTTCTAAGTCTAAAGTCATTGTCTACCATTTTAGCAATTAATTTTGTATTTGAATTTTCGTGCATATCTTTTAAAACTTGTTCTTGATTTTTTAGTACAAGTTCATACACTTCTTTTATATTTTCTGGTATTTCTCCTACAAAAATTGTTCTTGTCATATCTGAACAATATCCATTTATTTTACATCCCATGTCTATTGTAATTATATCTGTTTGTTTTATTTTTCTGTCAGTTGGTCTTGCATGTGGTTTTGATGAATTTTCTCCAGATGCGACTATTGTATCAAATGCTATTCCTTCTGCGTTTTTATAATAGTAGTAATCTATTTCTCTTGCTATTTGTTTTTCAGTCATCCCTGGTCTTATATATTTTACTATATGTTCAAAACATTCATCTGTAATTTCACAAGCTTTTTTTATGTTTTCTATTTCTTCTTCATCTTTTATCATTCTTTGTTTTTCTATCATATTTTCTGTTTCTACTAAATTATTGATTTTGAATTTACGCATATATTCTTTGTATTTTGCATATGTTACATAATTTTCTTCAAATCCTACATTTTCACAAAATAGAAAAAAGTTTTCATAATCTTCTTTTGATAGTCCTCTTGCTTCATATACTACTATTTCATCAAATAGTGTTAATGTATTGTGCACATCTTCTATATATCTTCCGTCTGTTATAAATATGTTTTCTTTTCTTGTTGCAAGTAATATTCCTTCTGCTTGTATATTTGTTAAATATCTGATATTTACTGGATTTGATACTATCATTCCTTGTAAATTTAAACTTAGTAATTTATTCCTTAACCATTGCATTTTTCGATTCATTTTATACTCAATTCCTTTCAAAATCGTATTATAACTTTTTTAGCCTTTATACATTCCAAGTGAAAATATTGTAATTAATATTTTTGATAATACATCAAATGGTACAAATATGCATATAAATGTTGCTATTACTATAAATGGTCCAAATGGTATATATTCATCTGTTTTCTTTATTTTTGTTACAAGTAATAATATTCCTAATATTGCTCCTATTAAAAATGCCATTGCTGATATTGCTAGAATATTTGTAAGTCCAAAATATATTCCTAGTGCTCCCATTAATTTGACATCTCCAAAGCCTAAAGCTTCTTTTCCATATATTAGTCCTCCTATTATTGTTATTAATAAAAATATTCCCGCTCCTGCTAACATTCCAAATAACATGTCTATTGTTATTGCTACATTTGACATACCATATATAAATGCTATTATTAATCCTGTTTCAAACATTGTTAGATTTAATCTGTTTGGTATTATTTGCAATTTATAGTCTATTGAAAATGCTGAAAGTAACATTGGTGTTAATATTGCATATTTTATTAAGTTCAAATTTTCTATTAATGTTTTTTGTATGCCATATCTATATACTAATCCTAAATAGATTATTGTAACTGCAAACATTAATATATAATTTGGCTTAAATTGTATTTTATATTCTTTAAAAATTTCTTTTGTAAATACTTTTTTATATTCTGGCAATCTTTTATTCATCCAGTCTACAAATTGCCCAACTAATAATCCTAATATTGTTGCAATTATGTAAAATCCTATATGTGTATCATTTATATACATTTTTATTTTGTATGGTTTTGACTTTTAGTCATATCCATAGCTCCTCCTTGGTTTTTATTTTTTTCATATTTTGCTTTTATAAAATTTTCAAGTGGTCTTTTTAACATTGTTATCCATATGTCTTTTTCTGCAATTGGGTCTACTAATATAGAAAACATTTTACATCTATTACTTCCTAATATATCTGTAAAAATTTGATCTCCTACTACTGCTATGTTTTCAGATTTTTCCTCTAATTTTTTTTGAACTTTTTTAAATCCTGTTTTAAATGGTTTTTTTGCAAAATATTCATATTCTATTTCTAATTTTTTAGCTACATTTCTTACTTTTTCTTTTTGGTTTGTGTTTGATAATATATATAATTTTATGTTTTTATTTTTTAAGTTTTTTGCCCAAATAATAGTGTCTTCTGATAAATTTCTGTCGTAATCTATTAGTGTATTGTCAACATCTAAAATCAGTGCTTTTATATTGTTTTTTTGGAGAAATTCTATTGTTATTTCTCTTACATTTTTAAAATATGCCTTGGGGTATAATATCATTTTTTTAGCTCATGTTATTTTTATAACATTTCTCCTTGTTTTTTATATATTTAGGTTTTTTTAAGTTACCTATAAACTTTGTCTAGTTTTTTTATTTTCTGCTTTCATTCTACTATATTTCACATAAAAAAGTCAATCACTAACTATAATATTTTTATTATTTCATTTGTTTGTAAATTTTATAGTCTCTTAAAATTTTTCTTACATATGTGTTTGTTTCTTTATATGGTACATTTTCTATATCTGATCCGTCTTTTTTTATTATTCCATCTTTTATCCATTTGTCAACTTTTCCAACTCCTGCGTTATATGCTGAAAGTGCAACTTCTAAGTTTTGATATTTTTTAATTAATTTTGATATATATATTGTTCCTATTTCTGTATTTATTTGTGGTTCTAAAATGTTTTCTTTTGTGAGTTCTATGTTATTCTCTTTTGCTACTTCTTCTGCTGTTGAGTACATTAATTGCATTAGACCTTGAGCATTACTTTTGGAAATTGCTTTTGGATTAAAGTTACTTTCTGCTTTTATTATAGCATATATTAATTCTTCTTCTATTTGATACTTTTGTGCATATTTTTTTACATGTTCTGAATATTCTTTTTTATATAAAATCTTGTTTACAATTATATTGATTCCTGTTAATAATAATGTTATTAATATAATTATTATTATTATTTTTATCGCTATTTTCAATATTTTGTCCTCATAATATGTTTGTGTTTTACATATTCTTTCTTTTTATTAATAATTTTATTTTTTGTTTTATATTATATACAATTTTTTTATTTTATTAAAGTCTTTTTTTATTTTTTATTTTTAAAGTAACACTTTTTTTGTTTTACCATATTATATATTATCAAAAGAAAAAAACTTAAAAGTTTTACTTAAGTTTAAGATTTATTTTTTGAAAGGGGGGTTTTATATGCCAGAAAATAGAGGATGTGGATGTGGATTCGGTTTCGGTGATGACTGCTGCTGGATAATCATTCTTATACTTTTAATTTGTTGCTGTTGCGGTGGTAACAGAGGAGGATGTTGCTAGTCCCTTAAGACATATAAAAGAAGACCCTTTTTGAGTCTTCTTTTCATTTTATTTATTATACATTTCTAACCAGTGTTTCTATTTTTATACTTTGTTCATTTGATTTTAATGTATATCCTATTTCTACTGATATTATTTTTATTTTATTTAGATTTTTATAATCTTCTACTGATATTTTTTTTATTTTATATCCATTTGGTATTGACATTTTTAAGCCAATATCACTTAAGCTTAAGTTGTTTGAAACTGTTAAATTGCTGTATCCTCTTATCTTCATGGCTTCTATCACATTTACTGCCATATTTGTTGCTATTGCTTTTCTTTCTAGTCTTTTTGATGCATATGATAAATTATAAAATAGTGCTGATATTGTTGAAATAAATATCATTAATATCATTACTGCTACAGCAACATCTATTCCTGTATAACCTTTATTATTTTTTTGTTTCATTTTATTATAGTCCTTTCTTGTGAAAATAAGTTCATTGTAATAGACTTTTTCACAAATTTCTTTTGTTATGTTACTTCTATTATTAATATATCAATATTTTTTTATAAAATCAATAGAAAATTTATATTTTTACGAAAGAATTAAAAAAGGACTAGATATCTAGCCCTTATCATATATTTATATTTTTTATAATTATCCGTTTACTAAATCTTTTAATGCTTTACCAGCTTTGAATACTGGAGCTTTAGATGCAGGTATTTTTATTTCTTCTTTTGTTTGAGGGTTTCTACCTTTTCTAGCTGCTCTTTTTCTTACTTCAAAAGAACCAAATCCAACTAATTGAACTTTGTCTCCTCCTTTTAAAGCTTCTGAAACAACTGCAACAAATGCATTTATTGCGTCTTCTGTTGCTTTTTTAGAATCTCCTGTTTTTGCAGAAATTGCTGCTACTAATTCAGCTTTGTTCATTGTACATTACCTCCTATATTTTTTTGTAATATGTACTTATATTGCTATTTCAACAATATTTGTACTTTCAGTTTATCATATTCTCCAAAATAATTAAAAATCCTTCTTTTTTTCTAATAAATTTTAATTTTTTCTAGAAATCTATATATTTTTTCTCCTTTTGGTAACATAAGTATGTCTTCTTTGTTATATATTTTTAAAGCAATTACTGCTGCTAAATATATTATTGCTGCAAATATTATTGATATTATTATTGCTTTTTTCTCAAAAATTATATTGTTTAAAATTTCAAATAGTGTATATGAGCATATTCCCATTATTGTTGTAGCTATTGCTGGTTTTAATATGAATTTTTTAAATGGTAAATCTAGTTTTACATATTTTTTTAGTACATTAAATACTATTATAAATGCAATTGCATGGCATGCAATTGAAGCTATTGCTGCACCATATACATTTAATGGTTCTATTCTCAATAATATTAAGTTTAATATTAGTTTTACAATACATCCTATTCCCAATGCTACTGCTGGTACCATTACTTTTCCAAATCCTTGTAATGCTCCATTTATAGTTTGATCTAATATTGAGAATATTACTGATACAGATATTAGTTGTAATAGTAATGCTCCTTCATTTGCATTTGGATATAATAGATTTAATATTGGTTGTGCAAATATTATTAGTCCAACTACACATGGAAGTCCTATTAGCATTGAGGTTAATAGAGAAAATGATGTTCTTTTTGTAGCACTTTCTTTGTCATTTTTTGCCCTTGCTGCTGATATTGCAGGTACAAGTGCTGTTGCAAATGCTATATTTATTGCAAGTGGTAAGTTTGTAATTGTATCAACTTTTCCTGCTAGCATTCCATATAGTTGTTTTGCTCTATCAGATTCCATGTATGTGCTTAAAATTCTTTTTACAGTAAATGAATCTATGTTTTTATTAAATGATGTCATTATTGAACTTAATGTTAATGGAATAGATACAAATAGTATTCTTTTTACTATTGTTTTTACATTTTCATATTTATAATTAACTGTTTGCTCTATTTCATTTCCTATTTCTTTTCTTTTTATTCTGTAATATATAAATAAGTATGCAAAGCTTGAAAATGTTGCTAGTGTTGTTGCTACATTTGCTCCTGCTGCCATCATTTCTGTTGAAGTTGATGTTACATGTGCTACTATTTCTACTATTACTATTGTTAATATTGTCTTAAATATTTGTTCTAATGTTTGAGCTCTTGCTGTTGTTTTTAATGTTCTTCTTCCATTGAAGTATCCTCTAAATACTGATGATATTGATACGAAAAATATTGCTGGTGATAATGCTATAAGTGTTAGCTCTGCCTCTGGTATTTGGATAAGATTATATGCTATTGTGTGTGCTCCAAAAAATAGTAACATTGTTCCTATTGCACCTATTATTCCAAATGTGGCTAATGCTACTTTGAATGTTCTATTTGCTCCTCTGTTGTCTCCTAATGCTAATCTTTCTGATACTAATTTTGATATTGCATTTGGTACTCCTATTGATGATATTGTTAATAGCAATGCATATATTTGATATCCACTTGCGTATATTGCATTTCCTGCATCCCCAAAACCTTCTCTATTAGTCAAATATAATGTGTATATTAGACCTAATATTTTTATTGCTATTTGTGAGAACATTATTGTTACTACACCTTGCATGAAACTTTCTTTCTTTATTTTTCTTTTTTTTTCTTCAGTCATGTTTGTTTTTCATTCCTCCTTCTGTACAACTTTGATAGTTTTATGAAATAGACTATTAAAAGTATGTATTTACTTATATTTATTTTTTTCTATTTAGCTATTTAATTGTATGTTTTTTATATTGTTTTATTATATTTTAATAAAATTTTGATGTAATTATATACATAAAAGTTAAATTTATCAAGTTTTTTCAATAATTTTATTGACAAATTCTTCTTTTTGTATTAGAATTAATAAGTATTATATATTATAAATATAATGTTTAGAAATATGACTTAAAATAAAAACTTCTCCCCGGTAGTTTTAGTTTAAGTTTCATATAAATTAATTAGAATATAAAAATAGGAGGGTATATATTACCATGAATAACGTTACATATAGTGCAAAAAAATCTGATGTTGAAAGAAAATGGTATATAATTGATGCTGCTAATAAACCACTTGGTAGAGTTGCAACTGAAGCTGCTAGATTATTAAGAGGAAAACATAAACCAACTTTCACACCACACATTGATACAGGTGATAATGTTATAGTTATCAATTGTAAAGATGCTATCTTAACAGGAAATAAAACAAATTCAAAACTTTACAGACATCATTCAGGATATATTGGAGGAATGAAGGAAACTTCAGCTGCAGTAATGCTAGAACAAAATCCTGAAAAAGCTATGTCATTAGCTATCAAAGGTATGTTACCACATACTTCTTTAGGAAGAAAAATGGCAACAAAATTAAGAGTATTCGCTGGTAGTGAACATAATCTTCAAGCACAAAAACCAGAAATTTGGAATTTTTAATAAGGAGGAACTATAATGGCTAAGTCAAATAAAATATCATTCAACGGTACAGGTAGAAGAAAAAGTTCAATAGCTAGAGTTAGATTAGTTGAAGGAACAGGAAAAATAATAATTAATGGAAAAGATTTAGAAGAATTCTTCGATTTAGATACTTTAAAATTTATTGTTAGACAACCACTTACAGTTACAAATACATTAGCAAAATATGATGTAATTTGTTCAGTTTATGGTGGTGGAGTTTCTGGTCAAGCTGGAGCTATTAGACATGGTATTGCTAGAGCTTTAAATGAAGCTAATTCTGAATATAGACCAGTTCTTAAATCAAATGGTTTCTTAACAAGAGACCCTCGTATGAAAGAAAGAAAGAAATATGGTTTAAAGAAAGCAAGAAAAGCACCACAATTTTCAAAAAGATAATATTTATTTTATTGAAATACCAAACATCGGAAGTTTTAAAACTTCCGATGTTTTTATTTTGTTATTATGGTACTGGTGTATATTTTACATATACTTTATTTATGTTTGATTTTGTCCTCTATGATGTTTAAATTCTTTATATCCTGTTTTTTTGATGATATTATCATCTCTACTTTCAATGTTTTAACAAATTCTGTCCTGACATCAGTAGATTATTCTATAGTTTCCTGTAGATAGATTCTTTTCAATTTTAACATTAGATTGTAGACATACTAGTGGACAGAACCCATTACCATATCTGTCACTGAATTCGTCATAGTATTCGTTAAGAACAGCACCTTCGTAGTTTGTAACCATCACAGATCCAACTACGGGATCATCAGCCGGAGATGCAATCCACATTCCATAAGCCTTGGATGTGCTTGATTTTATGTAAATATTATTGAATTCATCTCGTGATATTCCTGTAACAAAAGAACTATAAGAACCATTGTTCCATTTTACTTTATATCCTGAACTTGTTGCACTTCCACATTCTATATATTTACTTTGGTGTATATCTTTATATGATTTACAATACATTTCTATGGTTGGTCCTCCTATTGCATAATCTACAAAATCATATCCTGTTTTATATTTTTTATTCCATATTTCTTTATCTAACATATATGCTACTGCTTGTATGTTTGTTTGCTTTGAACTTGAGCCTCCATTTTTCCAATATGTTGATAACCATTTACTTCCAAATACACTATCTATATTTTCAGCTCCTATATACTCTGAAACTATATAACGACCAAAGGACAATCTATAATTACTAATTTTTTTTAACTGTTGTCCATTTGATGTTGGTGCATAATTGTAATGCATATAATCATCAGCTATTAAATATATATTATTTTCATCTGCCATAAAGATTCTCCATGTTGTTCCATTATCATCATATTTTGCATTATATCCTTCTACTATTTGTCCATATGTATTTTTTGCGTCTTGTGCTATTTCTATTGAACTTGAACCTGCTTTTTTCCATACCGCATATAATGTTAAATTTGCATCTTGAGAATATGTTGCTCCTGCTTGGTACTCTCCTGTTTCTGTTTGAGATATATTTGTTGACCAACCTTTAAATGTATATCCTGCTCTTGTTGGTACTAAATCACTTAGTTTTAAGTTTACTCCTTGTGTTTTGATTTGGTTCGAAGGCATATTTTCTACTACATCTTGCGTATTTTTATTATATGTTACTGTATATGTTATTATTGGGTTTTGTGTCCACTTTGCATATAGTGTTATATTTGAATTAGCATTATATATTGATTCTCCTGTTCCTACACTATTGCTTAAGCCTGAATCTGTACACCAGCACTCAAATGTATATCCATTTTTTGTTGGTGTTGGTAGTGTTATTCCTCCTCCTGTCCATTTCGCATATAATGTATGATTACTTGTTGTTGTTACTTGAGTGCTTTCTATTACTTGATTTTTAAAATTATTTTCTTTATACCATCCTCCAAATGTAAATGTTGATGTATCTACCCTTTGAGCATTTCCTCCTGTTGCTCCATTATATTCATATGTTACTGTTATTGTTTTCCCTGGCTTTGGTAATATTCCATATGTTGAACCATATGTTAATTGTTTTTCTGAGTGTGTAAAACTTTTTGTGTAAATCGATTTTACCTTTTATGAAATTATATAT
>CAUWAY010000013.1:0-39005 GCA_963556905.1 uncultured Clostridia bacterium
TTAGGGCTTATGTTTAAAATTTTTTGGGACATTTTCAAAAATCATTGACATAGATCTTTGTATGATAAAAACGTTTATTCATTAATATATCAAAGAAAAAGTTTTAATCTCTAAAACACATTTTCCAAAGTAAATTCATATTTATCTTTAATATGCTCTAAAATAAATTTACCTTCATCTACTTCTGCTATAGCAGAAGCAAAATCCTCTGTTTCCACAAAACTTTTCATATTAATAATCGAAACATCTACTTTTTCAAGTTCATCATGTTCAATGTAATAAGCCAATTTATGATGCTTTTCATTCCATATTTCGTCTAACTCTTTTATTATATTTTTTATTTTCACTTTATCTTCATTTATAATTTCTTCCTTTAATTTTGAAAAAATTTTTGTTATTTGATTAGTTGTATCAGTAGTATAATTTTGTGTATACATATCAACAGAAAAAATCGAAACTACAATTATTACACAAATAACTATCTCTTTAAACATTATTTTTCCTCCTTTTCTAAAGGTTGACAAAAGAATTGATTATTACCATCTATTGTTACAATTAAAGCATCTTCTGGCTTTATCCCAAATTTTTCTGTTTGCTTGCAAAGCCAAACATAATTTTTTCCTATCTTTTCTAAATTCTTATACATTACTTTGCCATCTACAACTAAATCATAAGTAATTCCCTCATAATTAGGTTCTATATTAAAATCTTCAGGAGTTGTCGTTCTCTTATTAGGTTTAGGAATTACAGTAACTTGCCCACTTGTTTCTAATATTGCATATTCTACATCTCCAATATTGAATATGTTATTATCTCTTAATCTTTCTTCAAGTTCATTTATAGTAAATCTTTCTTTTTTCAAAATTTTTTGGTCTATTTTTCCTCTAAATATTAATATTGAAGGTTTTCCACAAATAATTTCTCTAGCTTTTGTACTTTTTATATTTGCAATTGATATTACTAAATGCATTACGAGTAAACCAAGTATAGGCATTATTCCATTTGAAATTGGCACTCCTGTTTTTGACATTGGCGTTGCAGCAAGATCTGCTATCATTATTGAAATTGCAAGTTCAAATGGTTGTAATTGACCTATTTCACGTTTTCCCATTAATCTCATCACTATTAATACAATTATGTATAAAACTATCGCTCTAAAAAATGTTATTAACATTATTTTCCTCCTATAATATTTTGCATAATTATTGTCTTTATTTTTTTCATTTTTTTATTAATTATGCAATTTTCGTATAATTATTTTTTTGTTGTAAATAATAATCATGTAACCTTGAAAAAAAATGAATTAATTTATTTTTCAAATTAATTCACTAAAATAAAAAAATTATTAAGGAGGTTTTGATATGTCAAATACCCAAAGTAATACTTCTAGTAATTCTTCTACAATTTGGCAAATTGTTGGTAGATTAGTTACAGCTGCTATTGTTTTAGCTATTACTGCATTTTTTACACCTGGTTTTTCTATAAATAACATTTGGGCTTTAGCTATTGCAGCAATTGTATTAACTATTATGGATTACTTAATTGTTAAATTTACAGGTCTTCATGCTAGCCCTTTTGGTAAAGGTTTCGTAGGATTTGCTTTAGCTGCTATTATATTATATGTTACTCAATTCTTTGTTGCTGGTTATTCAATTTCTTGGATGGCTGCAATAATAGGTGCTTTAATTTATGGTGTAGTAGATTACTTTATCCCTGGAAATCAGCAAATGTAGTGAAATTTATTATGGTA
Organism: uncultured Clostridia bacterium; assembly: GCA_963556905.1. Classification (GTDB taxonomy): domain Bacteria; phylum Bacillota; class Clostridia; order TANB77; family CAG-508; genus CAG-269. Next base: position 1,751 of record CAUWAY010000013.1, read on the forward strand.
TTTTTAAACATTTAAAAAGCGAACTAAAGTATTGTACTGAACATAGTACATATCTTTGCTCGCTTTAATTTTACTTTATATTATTTTTTGTCAACTATTTCATTTTTATTTTTATATATTCTATTTTCTGGTAGTACTCCTCTTACAGAAGATAATGGATATACATTTGTGTTTCTTCCAACAACAGTTCCTGGATTTAGAACACTTCCACAGCCTATTTCTACATTGTCTCCTATCATTGCCCCGAATTTTTTTAGCTCTGTTTCTATAGTTTTATCTCCATCTTTTACAACTACTAATTTTTTGTCTGATTTTACATTTGATGTTATTGAGCCTGCTCCCATATGTGCTTTATATCCTAAAATAGAGTCTCCTACATAATTATAATGTGGCACTTGTACTTTATTAAATAAAATTACATTTTTTAGTTCTGTTGAATTTCCAACAACTGCATTATTTCCTACAATTGCATTTCCTCTAATAAATGCACAATGTCTTATTTCCGCTTCTTCTCCTATTATTGCTGGACCTTTTATATATGCAGATGGCATTACATTTGCTGATTTTGAAATCCAAATATTTTCTCCTTTTTTTTCATAAATTTCAGGATCTAATTTTGGTCCTATTTCTAATATAAATTTTCCTATTTGTGGCAATACTTCCCAAGGATATTTATATTTACTTAATAACTCCTTTGCAATTGTTTCATCTAAATTATATAATTTGTTAATTTGACATTCTTCCATATTATTAGTTTTTAGGTCTCTTAAATTGAAAGCCTATTCTCCTTTCTAAAACTGTAATTTTTTTATTTATTCCAAAACTTTTCATATAGTTCTTTTGCTGTTTTGGGACTATCAACACCTTCTTTATTTTTTACAGGTGCAAAATCATCTTCTCTTTTTCCACGAAGAATTGCTATATTGTCAAAAAATTCAAACGCGTCAAATATAAATGCTTCAAATTTGTAAGAATTTGGTTCTGTTGGTATTATCTCTTTTCCATTTTCATCTATATATGAATTTTTTTTATGTGCACTATGATATATTAATGTTTCTTTGCTTATTTTTTCAATTGCTTCAATTGTATATAAATTGCACATTATATGTGCTTCACCATATTTTAGTTCTCCGTTTTGGTCTACTTCTTTTGCCATTTCTTCCGGCATTTCACTATATTCTATTACTTTTGGATGTCCATTCATTCTTCCAAATACGCCTACTTTTTCAAATGGATTATTCTTTACTATGGATTTTGATGCAATTTGCACATTTTCAGAAATCGCTATTCCTATTAGTGTTACATCTGCCATTTTTAATAATGCATTATCTACTCCTCCTATAAATATCCACTTTATTCCTTTTTCTTTCATGTCTGCTAAACATCCACTTGCTCTTAATGAAGAATATGTTCCTCCATTTCCATCTGATGCTTCTTTTATTTTTAAGTCTTTTGATACAAGTAATTTTCCTTGTTCATCAACTATTGGAAGTTCACTTTGCATAAATATTTTCACAAATTTTGCATCATATCCAAAGTAGTGATGTTTCTCTAGAAAATCTACAGTTTCTTTATTATTTTCTCTACTTGTCATTATATACCATGGTATTGTAACTCCATATTTTTGATTTGCTAGTTTTAAATCTTCTACTAATATTTCAAAAAGATATTTTCCTTTTCCATATACATCTAGTTTAAATGTTCCTTTTGGTCCTGTGTGTCCAAGTCTTGTTCCTTGACCTCCTGCCATTGTTACTACTGCATATTGGTTGTTTTTTATAATTTCTTCTCCAAGTTTATCAAACTTACTTTTTTGGGCTTCAGTAAGTTTTGCTTTATCTAAATATTTTAGTGGTTCTATTTTGCTTTCTTTATATTCTATTTCTTTTTTTGTGTTATTATATAATTCCATTATTTGGTTTAAATCTATTTTTTGTATTTGTTCTATTAATTCATTTTGCTTTGTTCTATCTAATTTTTCAAGTAATTTTATTATATGCTCTTGATTATATTTTTTTAAAATTTCTATTGTGTCTTTTTTCTTATCCATTTTAATCTCCTTTTATAATATATGCATTTAATATTGATATTCTATCACATATATATTTTTTTTGCAACTACTTGTAATATTATTAAGAATTAATCCATATATATTAGTAAAAGTTTAGTTTGTCTTAAATCAAATTGCACATTGTGCAGTTTTAAAACTAAATTAAAATTGCATATTGCGCATTTTTAAAGGAGGTATTATAAATGGAAAATGTAGGCTTGTATCAGGATATAGCCAAACGAACTGATGGAGATATTTATATTGGAGTAGTAGGTCCTGTAAGAACTGGAAAATCTACTTTTATTAAAAAGTTTATGGATTTATTGGTTATTCCTAATATAGATAATGAATATAAAAAGGAAAGAGCCAAAGATGAACTCCCTCAAAGTGCTGGTGGTCGCACCATTATGACTACTGAGCCAAAATTTGTTCCTAATGAAGCTGTAGAAATTACAATTGATAAAAATTTAAAATTAAAAACTCGCTTAGTTGATTGTGTTGGATATTTAGTTGATAATGCTATTGGTTATTTAGAAGATGATATGCCAAGAATGGTTAAAACCCCTTGGTCTGATGAAGAAATTCCTTTTGAGACTGCTGCTGAAATTGGTACAAAAAAAGTTATTGAAGAGCATTCTACTATTGGGATTTTAATAACAACTGATGGCTCTGTTACAGATATTCCTCGTGAAGATTACGTTTCTGCTGAAGAGCGTGTAGTTTCTGAACTTCGTGCACTTAATAAACCTTTTATTATTTTACTAAATTCTGCAAATCCCTCTTCTCCTGAAACAAGAGAGTTGGCAGTTCAATTATCTGATAAATATAATACAAAAGTTATGCCTATAAATTGTGAAGAACTTACTACAGAAACTATAAATTCTATGTTTGCTAATTTACTTTACGAATTTCCTGTTGATGAAATTAAAATTAGTTTTCCAAAATGGGTTGATGGCTTGGATTTTTCTCATCCCTTAAAAGCCAAATTATTTGAACAAGTAAAAAATGCTTTTACTAATGTTTCTGCTTTAAAAGATATTTCTAATTGTGTCTCTGCAATTGAAAATACTGATATTATTTCAAAAACAGTTGTAGATAATATTATGCTTGGAACTGGAAAGGTTTGTATTTCTATTTATTTGCAAGACCACCTATTTTATAGTGTTCTTTCTCAAATGACTGGAATAGAAATCGTAAATGAAGGTGATTTGTTTTCAATTATGACTGATTTAGCAAACACTAAAAAGAAGTATGATAAAATTGCTTATGCTTTAGAGGAAGTTAAAAATAAAGGTTATGGTATTGTTACTCCTTCTATTGATGAACTTGTTCTTGAAGAACCTGAGTTAGTAAAACAGGGATCTCGCTTTGGGGTTAAACTCCGTGCAACAGCTCCTTCTATTCATTTAATTCGTGCAAATATTGAAACCGAAGTCTCACCTATTGTTGGCTCTGAAAAACAATCAGAAGAATTGGTTAATTATCTTCTTTCCGGTTTTGAAAGTGACCCTACAAGTATATGGGAATCTAATATATTTGGAAAAAGTTTACATGAACTTGTAAATGAAGGACTTCAAACAAAACTTGCAAAGATGCCAGAAGAAGCTCAAATGAAATTACAAGAAACTTTGGAACGAATTGTAAATGAAGGTAGTGGTGGCTTAATTTGTATTATATTATAGTTTTTGTGTAATTAAATGTTATAAGCCAAATTTTCATTTGGCTTATACTTTTTTATTATATTAATTTTTTATTAGTAACAACATTTTTTATTATGATTATTCTTTTTACAACATATTAATGAAATTATAGATATTATTGCTAATAATATTAATGCTATTATTAAAACTGCAACCGCTCCTATTCCTAATACACCTACAAATCCTGTTAGTGTCGCAACTATTGCTCCTACAAAAAATCCTAATGCTACAACTATTATTGCTAATATAAGCCATAAACAAGAACAGTCTTTTCTTTTGTTTTCTTTTTTACAATATATTTCTACTTGTGGTTCCATAATATTTAGCACCTCCAGTACTAGTATATATTATGACAATTTTCGATATTTAGTTCTATTTTTATTTTAATTTCTTATTTTACATTAAAGCATATACTATTGACAAATACTTATTTTCAGCTTAAAATAAAAATAAATTTACAAAATATGAAAGAGGTTACTATGGAAACAAAATTAATTGCCAAAAATCCAGTTGCATATCACAACTTTAATATAGAAGATAAATATGAAGCAGGAATAGTACTTTCTGGAACTGAAATAAAATCAATTCGTGCTGGAAAAGTTAATTTAAAAGATAGTTATGCTGGTTTTAAAAATGGTGAATGTTATATTTATTCAATGCATATTAGTCCATATGAACATGGCAATATTTACAATAAAGATCCTTTACGTGATAGAAAATTACTTTTAAATAAAAAAGAATTAACTAAACTTTTTTCTAAAGTTAAACAAGACGGTTATAGTTTAGTTCCTATTAATTTATATTTTAAAGGTAGTTTTGTAAAGCTTGAGCTTGGATTAGGCAAAGGTAAAAAATTATATGATAAACGTCAAGATATTGCAAAAAAAGATGCTGAACTTAGAATGAAAAAAGCTTTAAGAGCTAGCCAAAAAATGTAAAAAAACTCACATTAAAATGTGAGTCTTTTTATGCTTTATTTGATGAACCAAATACATCTTTTATTTTGTGTGTTACTGTTTGTTTTACTAGTTCTCTTGCTGGTACTAAATATTTTCTTGGATCAAATACACTAGGATCCTCTACAAATACTTTTCTTATTGCTCCTGTCATTGCAAGTCTTAAATCTGTATCAACATTTATTTTTGAAACTCCTGATATACTTGCTTCATGTAATATTTCATCTGGAACTCCTTTTGCTCCTGGTATATTTCCACCATATTCATTACACATGTTTACTAATTCTGGAATTACTGTTGACGCACCATGTAATACTATTGGTGTATTTGGTATTCTTTCTTTAATTTCTTTTAAAATATCAAATCTAAGTTTTGCTTCACCTTTGAATTTGTATGCACCATGACTTGTTCCAATAGCTATTGCTAATGAATCACATCCAGTTCTTTTTACAAACTCCTCTGCTTGTGCTGGATCTGTATACATTGCATCTGAACTTGATACATTTACTTCATCTTCTATTCCTGCTAATTTTCCTAATTCAGCTTCTACTACAACTCCTTTGCTATGTGCATAATCTACTACTTCTTTTGTAAGTCTAATATTTTCTTCAAATTCATATTTTGAACCGTCAAACATTACTGATGTAAATCCTGCATCTACACACATTTTACAAGTTTCAAAATCTGGTCCATGGTCTAAGTGTATTGCAACCGGAATATTTGGATGTTCCTCGATTGCTGCTTCTACCATTTTCATTAAATAATTAATTCTTGCATATTTTATAGCACTTGATGAAGCTTGTAATATTACAGGTGAATTTTGTTCTCCAGCAGCATCTACTATTGCTTGTATTAATTCCATATTATTTACATTGAATGCCCCTATTGCAAATCCTTCTTTTATTGATTTTTCAAACATTGCCTTTGTTGTTACTAATGGCATATAAATCACTCCTTTTTACTTATAAAATTTACTTTTTTTATGTAATTTTATATTTCCATTTTATTTCTATTTCACTTTTTTGTCAATATATTTAATGAGAACAAATATCAAAAATCAAACTTTTCTTTATTTGCTCTCTTTATTATTTATTTTGAGTTTTATCTTTGTACCTCATATTTTGCATGTTCATAACTTCCACACATTGATTCATCTGTTTTACATGTGTTACAACTATTTGTTGGCATTACATTTATTGTTTGTAGTGTACATCTTTTGGTTTGCTCATCTTGATATATGCAACTTTCTACCGTACAATTTATTTTTTGATTTTCCTCCATAAAGTTTTCCTCCTAATTCAAATGAAATTATAAGAAATTTCTAAAAAGATTATTTTTATTATTTTAGAAATTGCTTTTTTTTATTTTATCCTTTATTTTTTATTTTATCCAAAGTATATTTTTCGACATTTTTCATATAATATTTATATATCTCAATATATTTTAAGGAGTCTTACTATGAATGCCAAAGTAATTTTGTTTAGTCGAAGAAATGGTATTATTAATGAGTTTTTAAGTAAGTTTTATACCAAAAATTTAGGACTAGAAAACTCTTTATTTTGGAAAAAAGATTTTTCTAATCCTGTTGATATTTCAGAAGTTATTGCAGCTTTTGTTGATAATATTAATTTTTTAGGGATAGATATGTGGATATCTCTTGATAAAGATGTTTTTGTTAAAATATCTTCTTCAAATGCCAATATGGTTATTAAATACTTATTCGAAAGATATCCTTATTGATTTATATTAATTTTACTTTTCAATTATTATTGTCACAGGTCCATCATTTAAAAGTTCAACTTCCATATCTGCTCCAAATATTCCTTTCTGAATTTCTATATTGTTTTTAGAGCATTCTTCGCAAAAATATTCATATAATGGAATTGCATCTTCTGGCTTAGCAGAAGATGTAAAGCTAGGTCTATTTCCAGAATTACAGTCTCCATATAAAGTAAATTGTGATACTATAAGTAGTTTTCCATTTATATTCTTTATAGATAAATTCATTTTATCATTTTCATCTGAAAATATTCTTAAGTTACATAATTTTTTCACAAGATAGTCTGCTTCCTTTTTTGTATCCCCAGTTTTTATTCCTATTAACACTAAAAAACCTTGTTCTATTTGTCCTACTATTTTTTCATCTACTTTTACACTTGCTTTTTTTACTCTTTGTACTACCAGTTTCACTGTTTATTTCTCCTATTAATTAATTATTCTCTGAATTATTTTCTTGTTTTTCATTTAATTCTTCTTTTGCTTCTTCTTGCACTTCGATTGCGTGTACTTCTGTTACTTTTTCAACTGTGTTTTCAATATGGTTTTCTCCTAAAACTTGTGCCTCAACAATTTCATTTTCTGGTTTAATATCTACATTTTCTAAGTCTTCTTTTACTTCAATGTTAGGTTGCTTTTTTCCACATTTGGGACAAAATGCATCTTCTTTTTCTATTTCTGAACTGCAACTTATACATTTTTTCTTGTCTTTTAGTTCTAGTATAGATTTTAAACATGTTTCTATCTCAGCTGAAAGAACGTCAATTTTTGTACATTCCTCTTCTAATTCTGTTTTTATTTCAATATCTTCTTCTCTTACATGTTTTTCATATACTTTTTTTCCAATTTCTTTATATAAATCATTTATATCTGACTTATTTTCATTTATTTTCATTTTTAATTTTGCTTCTTTTGCAATTTTTCCTGTTTTTTCTGCTGTAGCATCATACGCAGCACTAGCCTTTTTTCCAATATTATCAAAAAATCCCATATTTATTCCTCCCTTTTTATTATTTACTTTTTATTTTTTTCTATTCTTTTGTTTGTATATTAAAATTTTATTCTGATTTTCTTGCTCTAGTCATTAACATATTTACTGCTTCTTTTGGGTTTAGATTTTCATATAATATTCCATAAACTGCTTCAACTATTGGCATTTCTATATTATGTATCTTTCCTAATTCGTGTGCAACTAAAATATTATCAATACTTTCTATTGTCATTCCAACTTCTTGTTTCGTTTCTTCTAAAGTTTTTCCTTGACCTATTAATTTTCCTGCCCTTCTGTTTCTGCTATGTTCACTTAAACATGTAACTATTAAATCTCCAAGTCCACTTAGTCCATAAATAGTGTCTTTTTCCCCACCAAGTGCTACTCCTAGTCTTGAAAGTTCTGCCAGTCCTCTTGTTATTAGTGCCGCAAATGTATTATCTCCTAATCCTATTCCGGCAGCAACTCCTGCACAAAATGCTATAATATTTTTTAGTGCTCCTCCTAGTTCGACTCCTTTTACATCTCTTGACGTATATATTCTCATTTTATCACTCATAAATGTATCTTGTACTAGTTTTAAAACAGAATCATATTTTGATGCTACAACTAATACTGTTGGTATTGAAACAGATACTTCTTCTGCATGGCTAGGACCTGAAAGTACTGCAATTTTTGCATTTGGAATTTCTTCTTTGATTACTTCATCTAGTGTTAATAGTGTATCTGCTTCAAATCCTTTTGAACATATTACTATTGGTTGATTTGTTACATATTTTTTATACTCTTTTACTATATTTCTTGTGAATTTTGATGGTGTTACATGTATTATAAAATCTGTTCCTTTTATTACTTCTTCATATGATGTCATACATTCGATTCCTTCTGGTAATTCAATGTTTGGCAAAAATTTACACTTTTTTTCATTATTTATTAAGTCTTTTTCCTCTTCTGCAAATGACCATATTTTTACTTTATTTCCTAATTTTGCTAAATGAATTGAAAGTGCTACTCCCCAGCTTCCGCTTCCTATTATTGCTATGTTTTTCATATTTTTTCCTCTTTTCTTTTTTATTTATATAAATACAGGGGCATGACAAAAATTTTATAAATTCTAATATCATCCCCCTTAATTATATGCCTATTTTTTTAAGCTTATTTTGTTTTCTGTTCCATTTAATATTCTTTGTATATTTGTTCTATGATTAAATGCTACAATTAAAGCAAGTATTATACTATATACTAAATATCCACTTCCTTCTGATACTGTATAATTTGTGTGGATAAATAATATAAGTACTGGAAATAGTATTGCAGCTCCTACTGACCCCATTGATACCATTTTTGTTACTGCCATTAAAATAAGTGCAAATACTAAACATATTAAACCAATTTGCCAATTTGTCATTAGTACTACTCCTAATGCTGTTGCAACTCCTTTTCCACCTTTAAATCCAAAGAATATTGGGAATGTATGTCCTATTACAACAAATATTCCCGCTATTTGAACTAGCAGTGCTTTATCTGAGTTTGTTGCTATGTTTCCTATAACTATTGATATTGCTATTGCTACAACACCTTTTAATGCATCACCTAATAATGTTAATGCTGCTGCTTTTTTTCCTACTGAACGTAGCATGTTTGTTGCTCCTGCATTTCCACTTCCCTTTTCTCTTACATCAAATCCTGCCATTTTTTTACTGATTATTACTGAAAAGCTTATGCTTCCTAATAAGTATGCTATTATTCCCATTATTATATATGCTGCCATTTTTAATTCCTCCTTTATTTTTGATTTTTATTTTTCATTAGTCTTTTTCACCTTTTTCATGTTTTTCTCTTGCTATCATTCTGACTGGTGTTCCTTCTAGTCCAAATTCCTTTCTTATTTGATTTACTAAATATCTTTCATATGAGAAATGAAATAATTCTTTATTATTTACAAATATAACAAATGTTGGTGGTTTTGTAGTTACTTGTGTTCCATATAATATTTTTAGTCTTTTTCCTTTATCTGTTGGTGGCTGAACTATTGCTATTGCTTCATTTATTACTTGATTTAACATTGCTGTTGATATTCTCATTGAATTTTGTTTTGCAACATTATTTATCATTGTAAATAATTTTTCTACTCTTTGTCCTGTTTTGGCTGATATAAATATTACAGGTGCATATGATAAATATGATAGTTTATTGTATATTTCTTTTTTGTATTTTTCAAGTGTTCCTGTTTCTTTTTCATATTCATCCCATTTATTTACTACTATAATAATTCCTTTTCCAGCTTCATGTGCTTCTCCTGCTATTTTTGCATCTTGATCTGTTACTCCTTCTGTTGCATCTATCATCATTAAGCACACATCTGCTCTTTCTATGGCTAGTAGTGTTCTCATTATGCTAAATTTTTCTATTGATTCTGTTACTTTACTTTTTCTTCTTATTCCCGCTGTATCTATTAGTACATATTTTCCATATTCATTTTCATATTGCGTATCTATTGCATCTCTTGTTGTTCCTGCTATTGAACTTACTATGCTTCTATTTTCTCCTAAGATTTTATTTATTAATGATGATTTTCCTACATTTGGCTTTCCTATAACTGCTACTTTTATTCTTTCTTCATTTTCTTCGTCTTGACTTTTTTCTGGAAGTTTTTCATATATAGCATCTAATACATCTCCTATTCCTAATGCATTTGCTGCTGATACAGGATATGGTTCTCCTACTCCTAAATTGTAAAATTCATATATGTCATTTTTGTCTCTACTCATGTTATCTGCTTTGTTACATACTAATACTACTGGCTTTTTTGATTTTCTTAACATATGTGCAATTTCTTCATCTGCTGCTGTTACTCCTTGTTTTACATCTGTTAAAAATACAATTACATCAGATATGTCTATTGCTATTTGAGCTTGTTGTCTCATTTGTGATACTATTATATCATCTGATTCTGGTTCTATTCCAGCTGTATCTACTACAGTAAAAGTTCTTCCTCTCCAATTTGATTCTGCATATATTCTATCTCTTGTAACTCCTGGTGTATCTTCTACTATTGATATTCTACTTCCAACTATATAATTAAAAAATGTTGATTTTCCTACATTTGGTTTTCCTATAATTGCTACTGTTGGCATTTAATCACTTTCCTTCCTAGAATATTCTCTTTGCAAATATTCTTTTATGCAACTATATTTTACTATAAAAGACTAAAAATAGCAAGAAATTTCTTTCTATTTTTAGTGGTTTATTCTTAATCTTTTTTTAACATTTCTTCAACTTTTTTATGTATTTCAGCTAGTCCATATATTTTTTCTAGTTCTTCAACACTTCCGTGTTGTATAAATTCGTCTGGATACGAATATGCTTGCATTTTAATATTTTTCAAATTATTTTCTACTATTAGTTCTTTAATAGCTGTTCCTAGCCCATTTATACATGTTCCATCTTCGATTGTTATTACATTTTTGTTTTTTTCAATACTTGATTTTATTTTATCTTTATCTAATGGTTTTAAAAATCTAGCATTTATAACTTCGACTTGAATTTTCTCATCTTTTTCTAGTATATTTGCAATTTTCATTGCTTTTGATACCATTTTTCCAATTGATATTATTACTAATTTTTTTTCACATGTTTTTTCAATTTCTTTTAGAATTTCTGCTTTTCCAAATTCTATTTTTTCATGTTTTTCAAATTTTATATTTGTGTCTTCTCCACCTCTTGGATATCTTATTACAACAGGTTTTTTTAGTTTTACTGCCAATTCTAACATATCTTCTAATTCTTTAAAATCTTTTGGTGCCATTATTGTTAGATTTGGCACAAGTCTAAAAAATGCCATATCTAATGTTCCTTGATGTGTTTCTCCATCAGCTCCAACTATACCAGCCCTATCAACACACATTATAACAGGTAGATTTTGAATTGCTACATCATGTATTACTTGGTCATATGCTCTTTGATAAAATGATGAATATATTGGAACAACTGGTATCATTCCTTCTTTTGCCATTCCAGCAGCCATAGTAATTGCGTGCTGTTCTGCAATTCCTATGTCAAAAAATCTTTTTGGAAATTCTTTTTGGAAATTTCCTAGTCCCGTTCCGTCTTTCATTGATGCTGTTATTGCAACTATTTTTTCATTTGTCCTTGCAAGTTCTACTAATTTATTTCCAAAAACTTTTGAGTAATCTGTTTTTTTTGATTTTTTTGGTTCTCCTGTTTCTATATTAAAAGCTGATGTTGCATGGAATCTGTCTGGATTTTTTTCAGCAATTTTATATCCTTTTCCTTTTTTAGTTAATACATGTATTAATACAGGTCCTTTGACTTGTTTGCTTAATTTTAATATGCTTTCTAATTGTTCTATATTGTGCCCATCAACAGGTCCTAAATATGTAAATCCTATGTCTTCGAAAAACATCCCATGTAGTACTAATTGTTTTATAGAACGTTTTAATCTTTGAATAATTCTTACACTTTTTTTTCCTATTAATGGTATTGAGTTTAATCTTCTTTTTACTAAATTATTTGTTTTCGTATATAATTTTTTTGTTCTCAATTTGTTTAAAAACTTATTTAGTCCTCCTCTATTTGGAGAAATACTCATTTCATTGTCATTTAAAATTACTGTCATATCGCATTTACTATAACCTGCATCATTTAATGCTTCTAGTGCCATTCCACCAGTTAAAGCTCCATCACCTATTATTGCAATTACTGAATTGCTTTTTCCTTGTAAGTCTCTTGCTCTTGCCATTCCAAGTGCTGCTGATATTGATGTACTACTATGACCTGTATTAAAACAGTCTGTTTCTGATTCTTTTGTTTTAGGGAAACCTGCTATTCCATTTAATTTTCTAATATTTTTTAATTCTTCTCTTCTACCTGTTATAATTTTGTGTACATAACTTTGGTGACCTACATCCCAAATTATTTTGTCTTTTGGAACATCAAATACAGAATGCAGTGCAAGTGTTAGTTCTACTACGCCTAGGTTTGATGCTAAATGTCCTCCATTTTCAGATATTACTTCTAATATATATTCTCTTATTTCTTTTGCAAGGTTTTCTTTTTCTTTTAGTGTTAGTTCTTTTACATCTTCTGGTGAATTTATTTTTTCTAACATTTTATTTTCCTTTCATTGTTTTATGTATTTCTAAACTTCTATTTTTACTTTGCTTCCATTATTTGTTTTTGTTATGATAATTTTCTTATCTATTCTTTCTTTTAATTCTGTGACATGACTAATGATTCCTATAAGTTTATTGCTTCCTATTAGCTGACTTAGTGTGTTTATTGCTTGTTCTCTTGATTCTGTGTCAAGTGACCCAAATCCTTCATCAATAAACATTGTATCTATTACAATCCCTCCTGAATAGCTTTGAATTATATCTGATAAGCCTAAAGCTAAAGATAATGCTGCTTTAAATGCTTCTCCTCCAGATAAAGATTTTACATCTCTTTTCTTTCCATTGTAATTATCTATTACTTCTAGTTCTAGTCCTAGTCTATCTGATACTTTTTCTGATGCTTCTTTTCTAATTAATTGAAATCTATTTTCTGTCATGTTTAAAAGTCTTTTATTTGCTTCTGCTATTATCATGTCAAAATATGTTGTTTGAACATATTGCTCAAATTCTATCCTTTTTTTCCCATAAAGTGTTCCACTTGACGTTTTATACAGTTCTTCAATTAAATTAAGTTCTTCAATTTTTTTGCTTAATTTTTTTCCATTTTTGTTTAATAATTGTAATATTCTATTATTATTTTCATATATTCCTTTTTGTTTTGTTTGAATTTTTCTTAATTCATCAAGTTTATTTTTTTGTTTTCTTAGTTCTAATGTTTTTTCTGTTAAGTCTTCTTTTTTTAAGTCTTTTACTTCTTTTTCTATTTCTTTTATTTTGGTATCATTTATTGTTACATCTTTATTATATTGTTCTATCTCTTTTGTTAATTTGTCTATTTGTTCTTTATTTAATGTTGCTATTTTATATTGCTTTTCTGTATCAAATCCTAATTTTTTATATGTTTCTTCATATTCTTCTTTTACTGTTTTTTGTTTTTCTTCTTTTTCTTTTAACTGTTTTTCTTTTTCTTCTTTTAAGGTTATATTTTTTATTAATTCTTCTCTTTCTTTTTCTATGTTTTCCCTTATTTGTAATAATTTTTTATGGTTTGCTTCTAGTTTATTTTTTAGTTTATCTAGTTCTTCTTTTGTCAATACAGTTTCACTTTTTTGTGCAATATGTGGATGCTCTAAGCTTCCACATACAGGACATGGTTTATTTTTTTCTAGCTTTTTTGCTAATATCCCTGCTTGTTCTCTAAAAAATTCATCTTCTTTTTCTATATATTCTATATTTATTTTTTCATATTCTTTTAGTTTTTGCTCATATTCTGATACAATTTTTAATTTTTGAAATTGTCCTTCTATCTCTTTATTTGCAATTTGTGTTTCTATTTTTTTTAATTCTTGTTTTACTTTTTCTATTTCTTTTTGGCTTTCTAATAATTTTTCTTCTTTTGGCTTTACAACACTTACTATTTCTTGACTTTTTTGTATTTTCTCTTTTGTTTTTTCTATTGTTTCTCTTTTTTTATTTAGTTCTTCTCTTTTTTGTTTTAGTAGATTATATGTGTCTATTTTTTCATTTTTTTGTATTTGTATTCTTAATTGTTCTTCTAATTTGTTTGTAGTTTCTTCTTGATTTACAATGTCTTTTTCTATATTTTTACATATATTTGTGTTAATTTTTATTTCGTTTTCTAGTTCTTCTAAAATGTTTTGTACTATTAGTTCATTTAGTTCTTTAGAATTTATTTGTACGCTTTTTTCTTGCCAAATTATATTTGCTGTATTTACAACAAAAAAGTCTTTTAGTTGTTGCAGTTCTTCTTTTGCTATTTTTGTTTTTTCTCCTAATTTTTTGGTTATTAAATTATATATGTCTGTATCAAAAATTTTTCTAAAAATTTCTGTTCTTTCTTTACTTTCAGCAAATAAAATTTTAAAAAATTCTCCTTGTGCAAGCATTGATATTTGCTTAAATTGTTTTGCATTTATTCCAAGCACTTCTTCTATTTTTGTGTCTACATTTTTTGTTCCTGTTATTATTTGTTCACCATATTCTAGGCTTGCATCTGCTGATGTTGTTGTAACACCATCTCCTCTTTTCTTTGGTCTTTGATATGTAGGGTTTCTTCTAATTTTAAAATTTTGTTTTTTGTGAGTAAATTCTAATTCAACAAATGTTTCTATATCTTGCTCTGAAAAGTCGCTTCTTATTGATGCTACTGGTCTATTTGAACCACTTACTTCTCCAAATAGTGCAAATGATATTGCATCAAAAATTGTTGTTTTTCCAGCTCCAGTGTCTCCTGTTATTAAAAATATTCCGTTTTCTCCAAGTTTAGTAAAGTCTATTTCTATTTCATTTTTATATGGTCCGAACGCACTTATTTTGATTTTTATTGGTTTCAATTATTTTCACTCCTTGCAAATTTATTCTTTTATTTCTTTTACTATTTTTTCTAAAATTTCTTTTTGCTTTTTATTTAATTCATTATTATTTTGCATTTTATAAAATTCATTAAATAATTCTATTTCATTTCTATTTTTTATTTTTTCTAAATCTGTAATTTGTTCTTCTTGGTTTAGAGCTGTTTTACTATTTTTTATTTCTAGTTTTAAAGTATTAGGATATATTTTTCTTATTTGTCCTATTGCATCATAAATTGGCTCTTCATTTGTTATTGTTACTTTCATATAGTCATCTGTATTTGTTTTTTCATAATTTTCTTTTTTGATTAATTCTTCTATTGGTCCTTTTATTTCTCTCATATCTCTTAGTGGTATTAGTTCTAATAATTGTGTATTTATATTTCCTTTTTCTTTAAATTCTAATATTGGCATAGTTTTCTTGTGATTTATTTCTGAAAATGAGTATTTTAACATTGTTCCTGCATATCTTGCTGTTTCTCGTCCTATTTTTTGAGGTCTATGTACATGTCCTATTGCTACATAGTCAAATTTGTCAAAATTTGATATATCGACATTATCTATTCCTCCTAATGATATTACTTCTGATTCTGTTCTTTCTGGAATATTTGCTCCTGCTGTTACAAATTGATGTACTAGTATTATGTTTCTTTCTTTTTCGTTTATTTTTTCTTTTTGTATAACTTCATGTATTGCCTCATTATAACTTATGATTTCTTCTTCAGAGTTTTCAAAATATTTTCTTACTTCAGCAGGCTTTGTAAATGGTAACATATATATATTTATTTTTCCATATTCATCTTCTAACTGAACTTTTTTTAATGTTCCCGTGTATTTGCTTTCTATATATAATCCATCATCTTCAAAGATTTTACTTCCAAATCCTAGTCTTTCTTTTGAATCATGATTTCCAGATATTATAAATACTTTCTTTTGTAATTTTTTTATTAGTGTATTTAAAAAATTATCTAATAAGTTTATTGCTTCTGTAGGTGGCACACTTCTATCATATATGTCTCCTGATATTAGTATTATTTCTACATTTTCTTTTTTGATTTTTTCAATTATTTGTTTTAGTATATATTCTTGGTCTTCTAATAAGGATTGTTCTTGAAGTATTTTACCTAAATGCATATCTGCTAAATGTAATATTTTCATTTTATTATTTTTTTAGTTTTTCAACTAATTTTCTCCTCTCTTTTTAGTATATTTTATTTTACTATAAATTTTTAAATTTTTCAACAAAAAAGTGATGCTAAAAAATGTACTAAACTCCAAAAATGTCCAATTTTTTGGGTTCATTACAAAATTAGTCATCACTTTTTTGTATTATTACCATTTTAATTCTATTGTAATTTCTTTGTTGGCTTTTTTATCACTATTTTTCTTTTGTTTTGTTGTATTTTTTAAATCAGATTTCTTTATTTCTTCCATACCAAACAAATTGAAAATAAAATTTTTAACTTTTTTCTTTATTTTTTCTAATGTAGTTTCTCTTCTTACTATCATCCATTTGCTTTCTTCCATTGTTTACAAAAATCCTTTCAAAATCTATAATTGGTTTTATTTATACATTTTTTCTAAGACTATCAAAAACATTGCATGTGCCCAGCCTAATCCAATTACCCAGTTTGGTTTTAATGTATTGTTATCAATCTGTTCTCCTAAAAATCCATGTTTTCCCGCTGTTTTTAAAACAAAGTCAAATGTTTCTTTTGCTCTTTTCTTTTCTCCATTTTCTAAATAGTATAATGTCATCCATAAATTTGCAATTGACCAAGGTGCACCATTTCTATAGTGGTCATATTCAAATCGTTGATATCCACCTGTATATGTTCTAATTGTTAAATTTATATTTTCTATAGTGTTTAAAACTCTTTTTTCTTTAGGACTAAACATTTTAAATGGCACAATTGCACCTAATAAACTTATGTCAATTCTTTTGTCTTCAGTATTTCTTACATAAGATTTTCTATTTTCATCATATAAGTTTTCTTCTATATATTTTTTTATTTCTACTTGAAGTTTAGATATCTCTTCTATATTTTTATTTATTTTTTCTTCTTTTAATCTATTATTTTCAAAGTCTGAAACATTGTTTCCTAAAGCATTATATATTTTTATCATTGATTCAAATGCTGCAAATATACTTGCTAAAGAATATAAATGTATTCCTTCATACATTTCCCATAAGTCATAACTTACATGAAATATACATGTGCCATCTATTAAATCTCTTATATATCTTTTCAAAAAGTCTATTGCTTTTTCACACATATGTAAATTTTTTTTCAAAAATTCTACGTCTTTTGTGTATTCAAAATGTGAGTATAATCCATATACAACACTTGCTGTTTCGTCTATTTGATATCCCCAACAAGGTGCTAATTTTCCATCAGTATAAAAGCGTTGCTCCCACATTCCATTTTTGCTTTGAGTTATTTTGCAAAAATTATTATAGAATTTTTCTGTATCTTGTTCCATATTTAATATATCTAATGCTTTTGTAATAAATATTGCATCTCTTGGCCAACAATATGCATATCTTCCACATTGTGTTAATTCTTCATCAACTTCAGGTGCTGCTATTATTCCTCCTGTTTTTTGGTTTGTTAGTAATGGAAATAATAATATGCTTCTCCTATATATTTGTTGAATTTTTTCTTCATAACTGTTTTCTGCTTCCTTTAAATTTAATCCATTGTGTTCTTTTACATATTTTCTCCAATATGTTTTTACTTCTGAATATTCTTTGTTTAAATCTATTTTACCAATTCTATCTATTTCGTCTTCAAATGCTTGCATAGGCTTTTTGCTTTCATCTATATATATACAAATTTCAAGTTCTTTTTTTTCACCTGGCCAAATTTTTCCTATATCAAAGCTTATACTTGAGTTTCTTGACATTCCTATGTAGTCTTTTCCTCCAATTACTCCTGAATAAATATTATTTTCACTTCCGTTTATTTGATATCTTAGTAAATTTGTTCCTTTTGCAAATGTTGCTACTGAAAAGTCATGTGCATATTGTATCATCCCATTATCTATTTTTTTTGCTCCTACAAAGTTATTTTGATCTGTTAATAATTCTGAATGTATTAAAAAGTTTATATCTAATTCTATGTTACTTTCATTTATAAATAAATATTTTTTTACTAATATATCTTCTTTTATTGCTGCAAAGTCTGTTTGTAAAATTTTTAAATTAAAATATGTATTTGTTATTTCTGTATTTAATATATTGGTATCTGTATCATAATATTGTAGATATGTATTATTTATATCTTGGTGTAGATATATTAAATCAGAATCATTTATTTTTACTCCAGTATGAAAAAATTTTAAGTATTGTCTATTATCTCTATTGGGATATGATAATCTTAACATTTCTCCTTTACCTGAAAATGTTGCTAACATGCTTTTATTTCCTATTATTGCCTCATTTAAGTATCTCTCCATTTGTTTTTTCCTTTCTTTAAAACTTTATAATTTTATCCTTCTATTATATTTAAAATTTGTCTTTCTAAATCTTTTATTTTTTCATTTATTCTGAACATGTCTTTATCACTTAAATCAAAATCTGCAACATCTTGTTTTACTGCTATTTCCATATCTTTTATCTCATCTTCTACTTTATTAAGTCTATTTAAAATTTCTTGTTTTAATGTATTAACTTTTTTGTTTTTTAGTTTATTTACTATTCTTAATTCATCATCAAGCTCATATGTTTCACCATATTCTGGGATAGAAACTCCTATTCCTGTTTCTTCTAAAATTTTATTTTTCAACACTTCTTGAGATTCTTCTTCTCCATGTACTAAAAATATGTGTTTTGGTTTTGAAATAAATGAATATACAAAATTCATTAGCCACTCTTGATCTGCATGCCCAGAGTATCCTTCTATATATTCAATTCTTGCGTTTACTGCAATTTCTTCTCCAAATATTGTTACTGTTTTGGCTCCGTTTACTATTGAATAACCAAGAGTTCCAGGAGCTTGATATCCTACAAATAGAATTGTACTTTTGGGATTCCAAAGGTTATGTTTTAAGTGATGTTTTATTCTTCCTACATCACACATTCCACTTGCAGAAATTATTATTGATGACTCTTGTTTTTCATTTAATGCTTTTGATTCATCTGCTGTTTGTGTAAACTTAAGTCCTGGAAATTCTAATGGGTTATCTCCTCTTTCCATTTTTTCCTTTACTTCATCTTCAAATAAATCTGTATTTTCTCTAAATATTTCTGTTGCTGAAATTGCAAGTGGACTATCTACATATACTGGTACTTTCATTAAAGTTTTATATTTTCTTTTAAATTCTTCATCTACTGTTTTATCTTTAATTTTGTCTAATTCATACAATATTTCTTGTGTTCTTCCTACAGCAAATGATGGTATTACAACAGTTCCTCCTTTTTCTATTGTTTCTGATACTATGTCTAAAAACATTTCTGCTTTTTGGTTATTTTGCATATGAATTCTACTTCCATATGTTGATTCCATAATCAAATAATCACAATTTTCTATCATTGTTGGTGAATCTAACAATGGAAGATCATTATTTCCTAAATCCCCTGAAAATACTGCTTTTGTCTCTTTCCCATTTTCTTTTGCCCAAACTTCTATTATGCTTGAACCTAACATATGCCCTGCATTATTAAATCTTACATAAATATTTTCAGTCACTTGTATAATTTCATCATATTTTACTGCAACAAAAATTTCTAAGCAATTTAATGCATCTTGTGCAGTGTAAAGTGGCTCTCTCTCTTCTTGTCCTTTTCTTTGTCTTTTCTTATTTTTCCACTGAGCCTCCATTTCTTGAATATGACCACTGTCTGGTAACATTATTCCACACAAATCACATGTAGCTTTATGTGCATATACAGGTCCTTTAAAACCATCATTATAAAGTTTTGGAATTCTTCCAGAATGGTCTATGTGTGCATGTGTTAATAGCATAAAATCTATTTCTGCTGGATTATAATCAAAATCTCTATAATTTTCTTCTTCTATCTCATCTCTTCCTTGGTACATCCCACAGTCAACTAAAAATTTTTTTCCTGAAGCCTCTACTAAAAAGTTTGAGCCTGTTACCATTTTTGTTGCTCCTAAAAATGTTATTTTCATATTATTTGTATCCTTTCTTAAGATTCAAAAGTTTGTCATTATATAAATATCTTAACTTTCTTATCTTTTTTACTTTTATCTGTAGAATTTATTTCAAATTTTTCTTCTGTTACATTTTCATCAAATATTTGTATATATTTTTTATTATTTTCCATCAATATTTTATAATATAATTCTTCTAAATCAATTATTCTTGTTTTGTAAACATGTTTCATTACTTCAAATGGTACTTCTTGTGAAATTATTTTTTGTTCTTTTGCAAGTTTTGTTAATTTTTCTTCTATATCATTTATCTGTGTTTTTAATTGTTTTATATCTTTTATGTCTTTTTTTGTGTTAAATGGCATTAATATATAATATCTAAATTTGTATATTAATTTTAATGTTTCTTCTGGCTTTGATTTTGAACTTATTTTCATTTTGAAGATTTTCAAAAATAGTTCTACAAGTTTTATTAAAATTTCATCTTTTTCATCTTCTGTATAGCTAATTAATTCAAGCATTTCTTTTTCTTGTTCTATTTGCTTTTTTATTTCTAAATAGTTATTAGGATTCAAAAGATAATTGTCTTGTTCTAATTTTTCTATTAATTTTTGTTTTTGGTCTTTTAGCTGTTTCTTTAGTACTCTTATACTAAATATTTTCTTTTCAAGTGGCGCTTCTTCATTACGTTTTTTATATTCTTCTTTTATTCTTGTTTCTTGACTTAATATTTTTTCTATTTCTTTTATTTTTTTTGTCATAATCTTTTTATCTTCTGTAATTTCTTGTACATATTGTTGCACATTTTCAAATTTTTTTTCTTTTTCTTTTATTTTTTTCAACTTTTGGGCTAATTCTTCTTTATATTCTTCATTTTCTTCTGCTTCATTTATTATTGCAATTTTATTTATTATTTTTTTCAATTCTTCTGCTGATTTTGTTCCATATTCTTTTGTTATATTTTCTTCTAATCTTTGATAGTAGTCAATTATTCCATCTACATCTTTTTGCCAGCCTTTTAGGAATTCTTCACCTAATAATATTTGAAGTGTTTGATAAAGTAAATTTGCTTTTATGCTTTCTATTTCTTTTTTTACTGTTGTCCATGACCAACCATTAAAATCTCTTAATACTTCTACTTTTTCTATACTTGCTCCTGTATTTATTAGATTTGATAGTGGCATTGTAAGTTCTCCATATTTATTGTTTACAATTTTCCTTTTACTTGCTTTTTTTACAATTGCATATAATATTTTTTCTTCTATTGGATAACTTATTATTTTTTCTGCATCTATATAAAGTTTTTTACTTTCTAATGCCTTTTTTATATTTCCATCTTCAATTTTTTCACTAAATTTTACTGTTTTTACTTCACTACATTTATTTTGTATATTTTCTATTATTTCTTGCACATATTGCTTCTCGCTTTGCTGTGTTACTTTTGCTTTTTTATAATCTTTATATGATATTTCTATTTTATAGAGAATTCCTTGGAGAAGATTTTTAGTTGTTTCATCAATATTCTTCTTTTCTAAAACACTTTCTAGTTGCTCATTTTTATCTTTTTTTATTAGTTTTTCTATCATATCTTCTCCTTTCTTATTTTATATTTATTATTCTTATGTTTCAGAACTAGCTCCCATTTTTAGTTCTTCCCATCTTTCTTTTGACATAAGTACTTGTCTTGGTTTACTTCCTTGGTATCCAGAAATTATTCCTCTTTCTTCCATTTGGTCTATTATTCTTCCTGCTCTTGCATATCCTACATTAAATTTTCTTTGTATAAATGATGTTGAAGCTTGTCCTGTTTCTATAACTAACTCAATTGCTTCTGCTAGATGTTCATCAGTATTATCATCAGTATCTTTTGATGTTACTTCTTGAATTTCTTTTTCTTTTCCATTGTTTTCTATTGAATTTATTATATCATCACTATATGTTGCTTCTCCATTTGATTTTACAAATTCTACTATTTTTTCAACTTCTTCATCTGATACAAATGCTCCTTGAATTCTTGTTGGTTTTGCTGAACCTGTTGGATAATATAGCATATCTCCTTTTCCTAATAATTTTTCTGCACCAGCTTGATCTAGTATTGTTCTTGAATCTACTTGTGATGATACTGCAAATGCTATTCTTGATGGTATATTTGCTTTTATTATTCCTGTAATAACGTCAACAGAAGGACGTTGTGTTGCTATTATTAAGTGCATTCCTGCTGCTCTTGCTTTTTGCGCTAGTCTACAAATTGAGTCTTCTACTTCTTTTGCTGCTACCATCATTAAGTCTGCTAACTCATCTATAATTATTAATATTTGTGGCAATTTTCCAACACCATCTTCTTTTTCTACAAGTGCATTAAATCCTTTTAGGTCTCTTACTCCTTTTTGAGCAAATAAGTTATATCTATTGTCCATTTCTTGTACTGCCCAAGCTAATGCTCCTGCTGCTTTTTTTGGATCAGTTACTACTGGTATTAATAAATGTGGTATTCCATTGTATACTGATAATTCAACTACTTTTGGATCTATCATTAAAAGTTTTACTTCACTTGGTTTTGCTTTATATATTATACTTGTGATTATTGTATTTATACATACACTTTTTCCAGAACCTGTTGAACCTGCAATTAATGTATGTGGCATTTTGGCCATATCCGCTATTTCTACACATCCAGCAACATCTTTTCCAAGTGCTACACTTAATTTTGATTTACTTGCGTTGAATTCATCACTTTCTAATACTTCTCTTAAATTTACTGTTTCTTTTTCTGTATTTGGTACTTCTATTCCTACAGCTTGTTTTCCTGGAATTGGAGCTTCTATTCTTAATGTTTCAGCTGCTAAATTTAATGCTATATCATCAGCTAAATTTGCAATTTTGCTTACACGTACTCCCTCAGCTGGTTTTAATTCATATCTTGTTATAGCTGGACCTACTGTTACATTTTCTACTTTTGCTTGAACTCCAAAACTGTATAATGTTTTTTGCAATTTGTTTGCTACATCTGTTAAGGCTTTTGCACCACCTTTTATTGCTTTTTTTGTCCCTTTACTTAATAAGTCAATTGGAGGATATTGATAATTTTCATCTTCAACTGCTATTGCATGTTCTAATTGTAATACTTGTTTTACTTTATCTTCTTTCTTTTCTTCTTCTTGTTTAAATAAATCATTTTCTCCAGATTTTTCTAGCAATTCTCCTTTTTGTGCTATTGCTGGTAATTTTTCTTCTTCTATCCCTATTGGCATTAAATCATTTTTTCCGTATTTGTATTTTTTTCTTTCTTTTTTATTATTTCTTTCTTCTTCTATTGTTCTTCCGTTTAAGTTTATTTTTATTTGTTGTTCTTCTTTTGAATTGTCATCATCTAATTCTATAAATGCTTTTTTATTTTCTTCTTTTATTTTTAATCTTCTCTGTTTTCTGTTTTCTGCTTCAAGTTCTATTTGTTCTTTTCTTTCAATTCTTCTTTCTTCTCTTTCTTGCATTTTTTCTTCATGTTTTTCTTTTGTTTTGTCTACACCTGTTTGTATAAAGTTTTTCATTATTTCTGATATATCAATTCCAAATGTGGTTGCAAATAATATTAATGCTATTCCTACACTTAATATTATTGTTCCTACTTTTCCAAATAATTTGAATAGTGGCACTGCTACAAGCGTTCCTAGTGCTCCTCCTCCAATATTATTTTCTCCTAATTGATATGCATCTTTTACTATTTCTGAAATTTCTTGTTTTATATTTATTGAGCCATTGTATATTTGGTATACACTTAATATTCCTGCTATAAATACTAATAATAACGTGTATTGTAATATTTTCGATGATAAATAACCATCGTCATCTTTACACGCCATCTTTATTGATACTATAAATGCTCCTATTGGTAGTATGTATTTTAAAAATCCAAACATTCCTCCAAAGAAGTCACTTAATGCTATTCCTATATATCCTGATTCTGTATATATTAAACCTGCTAATAGTATACTTAATATTATTGTTATTATTACTCCAAAATCTTGTGTTTTTTTCTTTTTAGTATATTTTCTTTTTGTTTTTCTTTTTGCCATTATTTTTTCATCCCTTTCAAATTAATAAGGACACCCTTATGGTAAACCATAAGGGGTGTCCCCAACTGTCCCCATATTCCTACTATTGTAATTCTTTTTTACTGTTCTGTATTGTTTTTATTGTATCTTCTAATGACATTTGCATTAAATTAGCAACTTCGCTTATATCTTTTTCTAGTTTTGCAAGTGAGTCTTTTAATACTGTTTCCGTTGAATTTAATAAATTATTTGCATATTCTTTTGTTCCCTGCGATATTTCTCTTGACATTTCATTTGCTGTTTCTATTATTTCTGCTTTTTGTTCATATGCTTTTCTTGTAATTTCATGTTCATCTATCATTGCAATTATTCTATTTTCAGCTTCTTTTACTATTCCATCAGCTTCTTTTTGAGCTTCAGCTAATATTCTTTGTCTTTCTTCTTTTACCCATTTTGCTTGTTTTAGTTCATCTGGTAATTTTATTCTTATTTCTTTTATTATTTCAAGCATCTCTTCTTTATCTACCATTGATTTACTTGTAAATGGTAGACCTTTACTATTTTCTAATATATCCTCTAATGTTTCTAATAATGTAAATATTTCCATCTGTTACCCCTTTCTAGGTATAATTCCTTTTGTTGTATATAGTATTACTTTGCTTTTAAGAATATTATTGTTGCTCTTCCATATTGTCTTTTATCTTTTATTTCTACTTTTATATTTTCTATTTCTTTTAATATTCTTTTTTCGTCATCTGTTTCTATTATTATGTTTGTTTCTTTTGTTACTAATTCTAATTCTATTATTTTTTTTAGTGATTTTTCTATATAGTTTGTTGCATAAGGTGGGTCTATATATATTATATCAAATTTTTGCTTTTTTAATTTTTCAAGGCATTTTTCAAAGTCTAAATTATATATTTCAACTTTGTTTTGCATATGTGTTTTTTCTACATTTTTTTTTATTATTTCTATTGCTTTTTTTGAATTGTCACATAATACTGCCTTTTGTGCTCCTCTACTTAACATTTCTAGTCCTATTGCACCACTTCCAGAAAATAAGTCTAATATTGTACTTTCTACTATTTCTGTTTGTATTATATTAAATATTGATTCTTTTACTCTGTCTAGTGTTGGTCTTGTTTCTATTCCTTCTAATGTATATAATTTAGTTCCTCTTGCTATTCCACTAATTATCCTCATTTTAATTTTTGTTGGTTATCTTCTAACTTTTGCCTTTCTACCTTTTATAGTTTTTATTTTCCATATACTTCTATTTTACTTATTTTTTTTATATTGTCAATACTATTAATAAAATTGTAATATACATTTAACATTTTTGTAACATTTGTAACAGAAAAAGTGCTTGTTTTAGCTGTTTTGTACGAATGAGACTAGCAATTTTGACAATAAATGTCAGAAATGCTAGTCTCTTTTTTATTATTCATCATCTTTGTTTATTTCTTTTATTAGTTCGGATTGAGATATTAACAATGATTCCATTTTGGCTTTATATACATCAAACTGTTTTTTTACATCTTCCATCCTTTTTTCTTTTTCTCTTATTTGTTGTTCTATTTCATCTAAACTTCTTTGAGCTACATCTTTAGCATTTTTAATTGTTTCATCTGCTTGTGCTTTTGCTTCATTTAATATTTGTTCTGCTTGTTGTTTTGCTACATTTTTTACTTCATCAGCTGTTTGTTGTGCCATTACTAAAGTGTTTTGTAAAGTTGATTCTATATTTCTATAGTGTTCTAAATCACTTGTTAATTTTTCTATCTTATCATTTGATTCTGCTAGTTCTTTATAGTTTTTTCCATAATCTTCTACTAATTCATCTAAGAACTCATCTACATCTTCAACATTATATCCGTTCATCATTTGTTTACTAAATTTTTTGTTTTCTATATCTAATGGTGTAATCATATTAGTTTCCTCCGCTTCTGTTTGAAAGGTTTAATCTATATTATTATTTTTTAACCATGAAACAGATAATTTATTTTTTATTTCTTCTCTTGCCATTTCATTTGTAATTTCATAGTTCGTTGGTGCTATCAAAAATATTGAATTAGATATTTTTTGTATATGACCATCTAGTGCATAAACTCCACCACTAATGAAATCTACTATTCTTCTTGCAACATCTTTATTAACATATTCCAAGTTAAATATTACAGATTTTTTCTCTTTTAATAAACTACATATTTCTTGTGATTGTTCAAATGTAGTTGGTTGTGATATTACCATTCTTATAGATTGATTTTGCGTTATAGGAACTACTTTTCCTCTTTTTCCGAAGAATTTTTTGTTTTCTTCTTCATCATCATAATCAACACCTTTATTTTCATCTAATTCATAATCTTCTTCCTCTTCTGTATTTTCTGGTTCTGGTTGATTCATTCCAATTAATTCCCATACTTTGTCCATTATAGCTCCTGCCATTTTTTAAACCTCCTAATATTTTACACTTTTGTAATTCTAAGCTTTGCATATAGTATCTATCTTTTTTTTTATTTTGTCAATAGTTTTTTGGTCTGTTATAAAAAATTAATATTTCTGTAATATTTTTGTAATATTTCTTTTCTATTTTTTAGGATTTATTATTATTTCGTCATAATTATTTATTTTCTTATAGTTCCTTATTTGATTTTCATTGTATCCTAATTCTTGTAGTTCTTTTGCAGAATATGATGATATTATTGAAAATTTTTCTGTTTTTTCTTCTATTTTTACAAGCATTTTTGTTTCTGTCCCAGATTTTTTCTTCATTATATAGTATAGTCCTTCTTCTTCAATTAATACTTGATTTGGTACTTTATATCCAGATTTGTTCCACCATATAACTTCTATTGCTATTTTTCTATGATTTATTAATTCTTCTGTCATTTTGTTTATTTGAAATATTATTGTTCTTTTTCCACTTTCTTCATTTATTTGTATTATTTTTGCATTACATTCTTCACCACTTGATGTTCTAATTGTTACAGTCTTTCCTACTTCTGCTTGTTTTGCCATTTCTGAATCCATTACTGCAACTATATAGCATTTAAAATTATCTATTACTTTTCCATATTCATTACTACTTGCTATTATTTGTCCTGTTCTTATTTCTATGTTTTCTAATTTTTCAGAGTTTATTTCTGAAAGGTTATTTACAGATAATTGTTCTTCTAATCCATCTACTCTATATGATACTATTCCACTTATTGGTGCTGTTTTGTATTCTGCACCATTTGTTAGTTGCTCTTCTAATTGTTTTCTTTCTTTTATTAATTGTTTTATTTCTTTATTTTCTGTAATTTCTCCTATATAATTTATTTTTTTTGATATTAAACTATCTATATAATTTTTATATTCTATTATTTCTTGGTAATTTGTAAGTTTGTTTATATTTTCTATTTTTTCCTCTATTTGATTTTCTATTACTTTTACACTTGGTTTTACTTTTTCTTGTTCTAATTTTTCCTGTATTTGATAATTTAATTCATTTATTTTTTGTTTTGTCTCTTTTTCTTCTTCACTATAATATCTAAATATGTATTCATTTTTTGCTACTCTTTGTCCTTCTGGAATTAATGCATATATCCCATTTTCATGGTTTTCATCTTTTATTACTTGTTCATCTCTTATTATATATCCTACTGTTTCATCTTCTTCAGATAGTGTTCCTTGTGTTAATATGTATATATCTGTTGGATTTGCAATTAATAAGCACATAGCATAAACTACATAGATTAATACTATGATTGCTAATATTATTGTTATTATTTTTTGATGTTTTTTCAATCTTTTCATCTCCTACCTTTGCGAAGAATTTTTATTATTGTAACAAGATTTCTAAATTTTTTTCTTTTGTTTCTAATCCGTCTAGCCAAATTGTTTGCTTATTTTTTCTAAACCACGTGATTTGCCTTTTTGCATATCTTCTAGATTCTTGTTTTATTTTTTCTATCATTTCTTCTTTTGTTAATGTTCCTTGTAAATATTCTACAACTTCTTTATATCCAAGTCCTTGCATTGCTGTTGGGAATTCACTATATTTTTTTAGTAAGTTTTCTACTTCTTGTATTAAACCTTTTTCTATCATAATGTCTACTCTTTTATTTATTCTTTCATATAATTTTTCTCGTTCCATATTTATTGCAAATACTCTATAGTCATATTTTACTTCATTCTTTTTTGATTCTTTTTCTTGTTCTGTTTTTGTTTTTCCTGTTGCATGATATATTTCAAGTACTCTT
The DNA here is from genome assembly GCA_963556905.1 of uncultured Clostridia bacterium. Classification (GTDB taxonomy): domain Bacteria; phylum Bacillota; class Clostridia; order TANB77; family CAG-508; genus CAG-269. The sequence continues at coordinate 30,144 of CAUWAY010000013.1, forward strand.
AATATTCTTTTTTTGTCATTTTGACTTATTTTTTCCATTGCTTGTGGATCTATTTTTTTTGCTTTTTGGTAAAGTTGTTCTAAGCCTTGTTGCTTAACTATTTCTTCTAAGTATTCTCTATATTTTTCATCTATTTCAATGTTTGGATATTCTATTTCGTAAATTAGACTGTCTATATATAGTCCCGTTCCTCCTACAATTATAGGCATTTTACCTTTTGATAATATTTCTTTTATTGCATTTTCTGCATCTTTTTTAAACTCTGCTACACTATATCTTTTATTTGGTTCAACAAAGTCTAACAAATAATGTTTTATTCCTTGCATTTCTTGTTTTGTTGGTTTTGCGGTTCCTATGTCCATGTGTTTATATATTTGCATGGAATCACTTGAAATAATTTCTCCATCTGTTTTTTTTGCAAGTTCTATCGATAATGCCGTTTTTCCTGATGCTGTTGGTCCACATATTACTATTATTTTTGGTTTTTCCATGCTTTCAGCTCCTATCTTTTCTATATATATGTTTGTCTCATGGTCTCATTTGATTTGCATATTCTATAATACCATTTTGCATGTTTTTTAAATAAATAATTTCTATTATAAATATTATTAGTGCTATTATCATACATTTTGTTAATTTTGATGTTGACTTTTCTTTTCCCGCTTTTTTGTTTTTTGCATTTCCAAGTACTTTGGCAAAATATGGCATATATGACATTCCATTTATAGGTGTAAATATTAATAATATTATTCTCATTATAGCTTGTTTTCCTGCTTGGCTTTTGTATTCAATTCCTATTGATGATATAAAAAATATTATACTTGTTATTATTAAACTTACTGTTATTCCTAATGCACATATTATTATTTTTTGTTTTGCTTCTACGTTATTTAGTCTATTCCATGTTAATTTTATTAGTACAATGAATAATATTGTTGAAACTATGATTATTAGTAATCCCATTTTTTATTCCTTTCTTTTAGGTTTTGCTTTATTTTCTAGCAAATTTTCTTTCTATATCATATTTAGACATTTTTATTGCAATTGGTTTTCCTTGCTCACCTGTAAATGGGTCTTGAGTTATTAATAAGTTGTCTATTAAATTTTCTACTTCTTCTCTAGTTTCTGCTATTTTAAATTTTTCAGCAACTTTGTTTGCAATTGTCCATATAAATTTTTCTTCTATTTCTTGTTTTTCTGTTCTGGCTACAGAATTTATTTCATTTAATATTTCTACAAACATTTTATCTGTTTCTAAGTCTATACACATTTCTGGTACTCCTGATAATTTTATTGTATTTTCTCCAAATTCTTCTAGCATGAATCCTGCTTTTCTAAACATTGTTAAATTGTCTTTTGCTATTGCCATTTCTTTGTGTGAAAGTGTTATTATATCTGGCAATAGTAACAATTGTGAGTCTTTTACATTATTATTATAATAGTTTCTTTTTATTTTTTCATATAAGATTTTTTCATTTGCTGAGTGTTGGTCTACTATGTACATTTCTTTTTCTATTTCTAATATTATAAATGTTTCAAATGTTATTCCTACAAGTTTGTAATTTATTTTTTGATATTCTTCTATTTTATCAAATATTGATGTGTTTCCTAATGTTACTATGTCTTCCATTTGATTTTCTGTTTTTTCTTCTTTTGTTTCTATGCTTAATGGTTTTGTTCCAAACATTTTTTGGTACATTTGATCAAAGTCTTGTGTTTTTTGTTCTTCTACTTTTTCTTGTTTTATTTCATTTTCTGTTTCTATTTTTGTTATTTCTTTTTGTTCTTGGTATTTTATTTCTTCTTTTGGTTCTTCATTATTTGGTTTTATTTCTTCTGTTTTGTCATATTGTAGTTTATATTTTTCTTCTCCTTCTTTTGCTGTTATTCCTTCGTCTTCATTTTCTTTTGTATCGTATTTTATTTCATTTTTATTTTCACTTATTTGTTTATTTTGTTGCATTTGTTCTGTGTTTTCTATATTATTTGTTACATCTGTTTTTATTTTATTTTCTTGTAACATTTTTTCTTTCATTTCTTGTAGTTGTCTTAAAATTTCTTGACTTTTTTCTAATGTTGTTTCTTCTATTCTATTTTCTTGTAAATTTTGTTGTATTTTTTCCTTTTCGCTATTTTCTGCTGATTTTTGGAATTCTTCTTTATTATTTTCTATTTGATAATTTTCTTTTTTGTCTATATTACTTTTTTCTTGTCTTTGTCTAAATATTTGCTCTATTATTGTTTCATTGTTATTTATATTTGGGATTTTTGCAATATTTATATTTTTTGATTCACTTTTTGTTTCTTCTAATTTTTCTATGCTTTCTAGTTTTGTGTTTGGAATTTGCATGATACTCGCTATAGGCGTTTCTAACTTTTCAAAAGGATTTGTTGCTGATTTTATACTATTTTCTGTTAAGTTGTTTTTTTGTAAAGTTTCTTTTATTGCATGATATATTGCTTTAAATATTATATTTTCATCTTCAAATCTTACTTCTAATTTTGCTGGATGTACATTTACATCTACTTTACTTGGGTTCATTTCTATGTTTAATACTAAAAAACTGAATTTTCCAATTGGTATTAATCCTTTATATGCTTTTTCTGTTGCTGATGATAGTGTTTTATCTTTTATGTATCTTTTGTTTACAAAGAATAATTGGTTTGCTCTGTTTGAACGTGCTATTTCTGGTTTTCCTATTACTCCACTTATACGTATATCTTCATATGTGTAGTCTGTTTCTAGAATATTTTCTGCTACATCTTTTCCGTATATACTGTATATTACTGTTTTTAGGTCTCCGTTTCCATTTGTTTGAATTACTGTTTTTCCTGTATTTATTAATTTTATAGCTACTTCTGGATGTATTAGTGCTATTCTTGCAATTGCATCTTCTATATATCCTGCTTCTGTGAAGTCTTTTCTTAAAAATTTGTATCTTACTGGTGTATTATAGAATAAGTTTGTTACTGTTATCGATGTTCCATTACTACAACCTATTTCTGTTTTTCCTATTGTCTTTCCACCTTCTACTATGATTTTATATCCATTTGGTTGTGCTTCTGTTTTTGATACCATTTCTACTTTTGCTATTGCTGCTATACTTGCTAATGCTTCTCCTCTAAATCCCATTGACATTACTTTTGTTAAATCGTCTGCTGATCTTATTTTGCTTGTTGCGTGTCTTTCAAATGCTATTTCTAAGTCGTCTTCTGGTATTCCTTTTCCATTGTCTGTTACTCTTATATATGATATTCCTCCATTTTTTATTTCTACTGTTATGCTTGTTGCTCCTGCGTCTATTGAGTTTTCTATCATTTCTTTTATTACTGATGCTGGTCTTTCTATTACTTCTCCTGCTGCTATTTTGTTTATTGTTAAGTCATCCAATAATACTATGTTTCCCATTTCATTTTTTCCTTGCCTTATGTATTTAGGTTTTTATTATTTAGGTTTTACCTATAAACCTTTTCTAATATTTACATTTTACTATTTATATAAAAAAATAGCAAGATTTTCTTGCTATTTTTCACGTTTTTTTAGTTTTTATATTTTTTAATGTTTTCTGAATAATATAATTATTGTTGTTATATAAGATATATTTAAAGGATTTATTAGTCCATTATTCAATTAAATGCTTTTTATAAAATAAAACAATTAATTCTATTTAATGTATAATACTGTACGAAAACTTACATAACGTGCTATATCTATATTTTTAGCAAAACCATCTCGATCAGAAACCGCGTTGCCATTACCATAACCGTCGAAACTTCCACCACGAAAAACAGCAAATGTTTGTTTTTCAGTTTCTGTATCTTCTTTGCTTATACTATTCCAATCTTTTCTTGTTCCTGTTCTTGTTTCTGTTGTCCATTCCCACATATTTCCTGCTAAATCATATATATTATTTGCTTTATTTTTTTCTGCAGAACCTGTTGCTATTTCAAACCTCTCTCCACTCTTTTTATTATATGAACCTTTACTCCATGTATATGCTGGATAATACCTATTTATTTTTGCTGCTATATCTAATCTAATTTCATGTTTCGCATATAATCCATTTATTTCATATTCTGAAGTATTATAATTCCCCCATGAGGTACTATTTGTTACATTATAACTTGAATTTGATAACCATTGTACTATTGTATCATATGCATAACTGTCAATTAATTGGCTTGTTACTCCTTTTTCATCTCCATACATCTTACTTGATACTTCTTTTGCACTTATTTGATCAATATAGTTCCAACTTGGTGTATTTTTCTTACTTACTGGTTTATATGTTGTTACATTTTTATTTTGATATGTGTCTGCATAATTTCCAACTGTTAATGAGTTTTTTCCTAAATCATCATTTTTGTAATCTTGTTGCCAATATGTTGAACCATCTTCATCTGAATAAAATGGGGCTTCTTTTGGAATTCCTGCTTCATATCTTCCTACATAAAATCCTTTATTTTTTGCTACACTTTCTGCATTCCCATCTGTGTCTGTCCATTGTTCTGCATAATGCCTATATTGAGATGTTTTCCATTTTCCATTTCCTGTGTCTTCTACATATCCTTTATGGTCATCTGTATTTGGCTCTACATATTTATGTTGCTCATATTTTAAAGTATCTCCATCTACTGGTATCCATACAAATTGGTTTCCGCCTTTGCTGTTTTCCATATCATCATTTTCTACATCTGATATTACTAATCCTTTTGATATTGGGTCTGTTCCTTTTACTACACAAAATCCTTTTGGTATTATTGCTATTTTTCCTTCTGAGTCTTTATATTCTCTATTTTCTACCATTATTTCTCCTTGACTTGGATTTTGTGCATTTTCTTCTGCTCTTGTTGGTTCTTTTGTATATGTTACTCCTGTTGTACTTAGGTTTATTACTCCTCTTATATTTGCATATAAATTATTTTTTGATACACTTCCTGCTTTTAATGAAAATCTATTGTCTCCATATAACATTGTTATCGTTGTTCCACCTTCTTGGTAGTATACATGATATTTCCCGTCTGTTACTACTTCTGCTACTTCTTCTTTTTGTGCTTTTACTCCTAATTCTTTTGCTACTACTTGGGCTAGTTCCTCTATATGTTCTACTGGTTTATATCCTGCTTCTGTTGACATTTTTATTGTTGCTTCTGTTTTTAATGAACTATACGCTAAATTCATTCTATCTACTACTTCTGCCTCTACTGTTGCTACTTGTGCTTTTTGTGCATTTGTTATTATTCCGTCTTCTCCTGTTAATGTGGCTATTCCTACTCCTGCTAATATTAATAGTACTATTATTGTTACTACTAATGCTATTAGCGTTACTCCTTTATTATTTAATTTCATTGTTTTCCTCCTCCATTTTCACTTGTATTTTTTTAACGTTTACTTTTGTATCTTTTCCCGTATTTTAGCTTTTTTTGTCCATTAACAATCAATGTTATTTTATGTAGAGTACAACACGAAAACCAAAGTTTAAGTCAATAGTACCGGTCGTAACGTTGCCATGTCGATTAGACACTGCACGTTCATTTCCGTAGTTACTTAAACAACCACCACGAAGCACAACAAACGTACCTTCTGGTGATATATTACCATTTTCATCTATTATTGTTCCTGTTCTTGTCTCTGTTGTCCATTCCCACATATTTCCTGCAAAGTCATATATATTATTTGCTTTATTTCTTTCTGATGAGCCTGTTGCTATTTCAAATCTGTCCCCATTCTTTTTATTATATGTTCCTTTACTCCATGTATATGCTGGATACCATCTCCATGTATTTGTTGAATCTTGTCTATATTCATGTTTTGCATATAATCCATTTATTTCATATTCTGAATTATAATAATTTCCCCATGAGGTACTATTTGTTACATTATAACTTGAATTTGATAGCCATTCTGTTATTGTATCATATGCATAACTATCTATTAGTTGGCTTGTTACTCCTTTTTCTTCTCCATACATTTTACTTGATATTTCTTTTGCATTTATTTGACTTATCCAATTCCAACTTGGTGTATTTTTCTTACTTACTGGTACATATGTTGTTAAATTTTTATTTTTATATGTATTTGCATAACTTCCTTCTGTTAATGAATTTTTTCCTAATTCATCATTTGAATAATATTGTTGCCAATATGTTGAACCATCTCCGTCTGAATAAAATGGGGCTTCTTTTGGGATTCCTGCTTCATATCTTCCTACATAAAATCCTTTATTTTGGGCTACACTTTCTGCATTTCCATCTATATCTTTCCAACCTGTATAATTTCTGTATTGCCATGTTTTCCAGTTTCCATTTCCCGTATCTTCTAGAGGATTTTTATGGTCATCTGCATTTGGCTCTACATATTTATGTTGTTCATATTTTAGATTTTCTCCATCTACTGGTATCCATACAAATTGGTTTCCACCTTTTGTGTTTTCCATATCATCATTTTCTACATCTGATATTACTAATCCTTTTGATATTGGGTCTGTTCCTTTTACTACACAAAATCCTTTTGGTATTATTGCTATTTTTCCTTCTGAGTCTTTATATTCTCTATTTTCTACCATTATTTCTCCTTGACTTGGATTTTGTGCATTTTCTTCTGCTCTTGTTGGTTCTTTTGTATATGTTACTCCTGTTGTACTTAGGTTTATTACTCCTCTTATATTTGCATATAAATTATTTTTTGATACACTTCCTGCTTTTAATGAAAATCTATTGTCTCCATATAGCATTGTTATTGTTGTTCCTCCATCTTGGTAGTATACATGATATTTTCCGTTTGTTACTACTTCTGGAACTTCTTCTTTTTGTGCTTTTACTCCTAGTTCTTTTGCTACTACTTGTGCTAGTTCTTCTATATGTTCTACTGGTTTATATCCTGCCTCTGTTGACATTTTTATTGTTGCTTCTGTTTTTAATGAACTATATGCTAAGTTCATTCTATCTAATACTTCTGCCTCTACTGTTGCTACTTGTGCTTTTTGTGCATTTGTTATTATTCCGTCTTCTCCTGTTAATGTGGCTATTCCTACTCCTGCTAATATTAATAGTACTATTATTGTTACTACTAATGCTATTAGCGTTACTCCTTTATTATTTAATTTCATTGTTTTCCTCCTCCATTTTCACTTGTATTTTTTTAACGTTTACTTTTGTATATTTTCCCTCCTCTCGGCTTTTTCTTATGTTTTTTATATTATTTTATTGTAAACGTACTACAAAATAATTATATCATTTAATATTATTCTTTTGCAATACTTTTTGCATTTCCTTTTTTGGCATTTTTAGGCATTTCAAATATGTATTTTTTTAACGTCAATAGGTACAAGTATTTACGTTTTTTTCTTTCCTTAATGAATATAATTAAAGACATCAAAAAAATCCTGAACTTATTATGGTTCTAGGATTTCTTTTTATATATTTTCTTATTTGTTTATTATATTTTAGCTTAAAATCTAGCAAATTATTTTGCTTAAATCTATTGATTTTACTACTACTTAATGATATATTGTTGTTATAAAATTAATCTTTAATTATATTCATTAAAGATTATATCAGTTTAAAAATTTACATTTTATAATAATTATTTCATTTAACTTTTTAATACATTTGCATAATTCTATATTATATTTTTATGAATTATTTTTTTCTTTTTTTCAAAATTTATTCCAAGCAAAAACTAATCAAATTTACTCCATTTTATTTGAGAGTTTTTGATTAGTTTTTTACAATTTATAATAGTATGCTTTTGTTTTGGTCCATATTTTCAACGATATTATTTTAGTTAAGCTTTTTCGACCATCAGTGGCCAGCGCTACTTTATGTAAAGTATAATTCGAAAACCATAGTCGACATTAATATCGCCAGTCGTATCGTGGCCTTTGCGAACAGATGCTGCATATCCACTTCCGCTGTCACAGAAGCTACCACCACGAAGCACAGCAAACGTATATTCTGGTGATATACTACCATCTCCATTTATTCTTGTTCCTGTTCTTGTTTCCGTTGTCCATTCCCACATATTTCCTGCAAAATCATATATATTATTTGCTTTATTTCTTTCTGATGACCCTGTTGGTATTTCAAATCTGTCTCCATCCTTTTTATTATATGTTCCTTTACTCCATTTATATGCTGGATACCATCTATTTACTTTTCCTATTATATCTGTTTTAAATTCGTGTTTTGCATATAATCCATTGATTTCATATTCTGAATTAATATAATTTCCCAATAATGTACTATTTATTACATTATAACTTGAATTTGATAGCCATTGTGATATGGTATCATATGCATAACTATCTATTAGTTGGCTTCTTACTCCTTTTTCTTCTCCATACATTTTTCTTGATACTTCTTTTGCATTCATTTGGTCAATAAAAGTCCAACTTGGTGTATTTTTCTTGCTTACAGGTTTATATGTTGTTACATTTTTATCTTTATATGTATTTACATAGCTTCCTTCTGTTAATGAATTTTTTCCAAAGTCATCGTTTGAATAATATTGTTGCCAATATGTTGATCCATCTTCATCTGAATAAAATGGTGCTTCTTTTGGAATTCCTGCTTCATATCTTCCTACATAAAATCCTTTATTTTTTGCTACACTTTCTGCATTTCCATTTGTATCTGTCCACTCGTTCATGTAATGTCTATATTGAAATGTTTTCCAATTTTCATTTCCCGTATCTTCTAGATAATCTTTATGATCATCTGCATTCGGATCTACATATTTATGTTGCTCATATTTTAGATTTTCACCATCTACTGGTACCCATACAAATTGGTTTCCACCTTTTGTATTTTCCATATCGTCATTTTCTACATCTGATATTACTAATCCTTTTGATATTGGGT
>CAUWAY010000014.1:0-35584 GCA_963556905.1 uncultured Clostridia bacterium
TGTTCAAAGTATATATTTTTCAAAAAAGTGTGACATATGATTGACTAACCTACATCAAAATTTTAGAAATTTTTTTTAAATCTATTGACTTTTTTCCTTATCTATGTTATTATAATTAAGTGTTAAGACACATGGGTCAATAGCTCAGTTGGATAGAGCACACGCCTTCTAAGCGTGGGGTCGGGAGTTCGAATCTCTTTTGGCCCACCAATGGCATATCTGTTTGAACTTTTAGAACAGATGAATAAAAAATCAATCAGAAATGGTTGATTTTTTTATTGTAAAAAAAGAGTCATCCCTTCCCAAAATAAAGGATAATCTCTGAAATACAGATAATAAAACTTTTAATTGGTCGTTTACTCTTTTACTTTTACACCTAACAAATACAATAAATCTACTGCTTGAAATTGATTTATTATTGCCCCTTTTATGTCTTCAATAGATACTGCCATTCCTTCTATTGTGCTATCTGAAAAGTCAATTTCTTTTAAATTTGTTTTAAAGAATTGTACTTGCGTTAAATCTGCTTGTTTAAATTTTATTTTCTTAACTTTATTTTCTTGAAAGATACTATTTCTTAAACTTGAATTATTAAACAATAAATTTTCTATACTTGCTGTTGAAAAATTACTCTATACTTTTGTATAAAGTAATTTAAAATTGTAAGTTATCGCTTAGATATTGTTTAATTTTTTGGTTTCAATTACTAACTCATCAAAGTCTGAAATATAATTTTTATCTTGTATAACTCTATACTTTTTATATTCATCTAAAGCAAATTTATCTGCTATTTCTCTCTTTATTTTTCCATTATCTTTTAGAATGTTATATTCATTTATTTTTAAGAATACTTCTAATTTTTCTTTCCATTCTTTCATTGAAATGATTTTACCTAATTTAACTTGTCTTTCTGCATAATCAAGGTACATTGATACTAAATTATTTAATTCGGTTATTTCTTCTTGTGATAAATAGTTTTTAGCAATTGTAACATCTGTTTCTAGTATTTTGCCATCAGGTGCATTTTTCCAAGTTTTTAGTCCCATATTTTCTTTTTTACTATCTACTCTATTATAAATTATTTCAGGAGCTGTCATACCAGTAATAGCAAAGTGCAGCTTATTTTGAACATTTTTATAAAATTCTTGTGTTGTTTCACTATTTTTATCATAATCAAAACTACATTCTTTATAGATATCAGTTATTTTTTGATAAAATCTTCTTTCACTTGCTCTGATTTCTTTTATCTTAACTAATAATTCATCAAAATAGTCTTTTCCAAATTTAGGTCCATTTTTTAACATTTCACTATTAACAACAAATCCTTTTTTTATATATTCTTTTAACGTTTTTGTTGCCCAAATTCTAAAATCTGTTGCTTTTTTTGAATTTACTCTATATCCTACAGCTATAATTGCATCTAAACTATAAAAATTTGTATTATATTTTTTTCCATCTGAAGCAGTTACTCTAATTTTTTGAGTAACTGAATCTTGCTCTAATTCTCCTGTTTTAAATATATTTTGTAAATGGTATGTTATATTATTTTCTGCCACATTAAATAATTTTGACATTGACTTTTGAGTTAGCCAAAAATCTTCTTCATTATATAAAACTTCAACAGATATATTTTCATTATTTTGACTTTGGTATATAATTAAATCTTTCAAATTTTCTATATTATTCAAATCTTCCATTCTCCTCTACTAATATTTTAGTTGCGCCTATTTTGTCATTAATATCAATATAATTCATTATTTCTTAATTTTCTCCTTTTATATGTAAACTATTGTTTGTATTTTATGATAAAATAATTGCAGTGTCAACATTTTTAGTTGAATTTATGTTATATATTTTCTATATGAGCTTTTCACATTATTTTGATTTAAGATAGCATATTCCATTGTTGTGTCTATTTTAATATATCCAAGTAACTTTTGTACTTGTTCTACTGGAATACCTTTATCAATAGCCATAGTAGCTTTAATTAAAAATGAGCATATCAAAATTAATCTACTCACTCTAAATCTTACACATTTATTTACTCATTTTATTTAAATTTAAACTTACAATCTGCGAGACAAATTACTATATATTGCTATATTATCATAAAAAGAAAAATTACTCTATACTTTTGTATAAAGTAATTTAAAATTTGTAAATGTATATAATTAAAAAATCGGTAATAAAAATGGAATCTGAACTGAAACAAATTCTACTGTTAAAAATATTATCGTAAACAAAGAACTTTCTGGGTCTCCACTCATTTCTATACTCCACATCATAAAAAACATTATTGTTATACTTATTATGCCACAAATAAATGCTAAGTGCCTATTTTTCATTATTTCATTTTTATTTTCAAATTTTTGTTTATAAGGTAATTGAATTATATAAGTTATTATTCTGAAGCATAAAGAAATAATTGCGAAAATTAATAAATTTTTTGCATATGGTGCTTTTATAAATGAAATATTTGTATTTTCTAAAAACCCAGAAAATATAAATAAAAACTCTATCAAACCTAATAATAATCCCCATATAATCATTACTATATCATATTTTTTATTTGTTTTATTTTTCATTTTTTATTTTTTCTCTTTCTATTTAATAAATTACTATAAATTGCTATCATATCATAAAAATCACTCTATACTTTTCACATAAAGGAAATATTTGTTTTTATAACCATTATTTCAACTCTTTTATAATTTATTCTTCCCAAAATGCTTTATATGCTCTATATGCAGTATAAACATCATATTTGCTTGTTACTTCGTAAGGTGCATGCATTGAAAGAACAGGAACCCCACAGTCAATTACATCTACTCCTTTATTTGCTAATATATATGCAATTGTTCCTCCTCCTCCTACATCAACTTTACCAAGTTCACAAATTTGATATTTAATATTATTTTTTTCTAAGACATTTCTAATCCAAGCTACATATTCTGCATTAGCGTCAGATGCTCCAGACTTTCCACGTGCTCCTGTATATTTGTTTAGTCCTATTCCCCTACCAAGAAATCCAGCATTTGTTGTATCTGAAACTGATGCATATAAAGGATCAAATCCAGCATCAACATCTGCTGAAAGCATTCTAGAATAGCAAAATACTTTATCTAATAAATTTGGTCTATTTTCTCCTGTTTTATTTAATAGTTCTGATACAAAATAGTCAAACATATGTGATTCCATTCCAGTGTTTCCCATACTTCCAATTTCTTCTTTGTCTGAAAGTATACATACTGCTGTTGTTTTTATATTTTCTAATGACATCATTGCCAAAAGAGATGTGTATGCACATATTTTGTCATCTTGACCATATGCTGCAACCATACTAGCATCAAATCCTAGTGAACGTGCTTTAAATGCAGGAACAACTTCAAGTTCAGAACTTAGTAGGTCCTTTTCTGTTATATCATATTTTTGGTTTAATATATTCAAAATATTTAATTTGATTGATTCTGATTCTTTTCCATCTCCATATGGAATACTTCCAAGTAATAAGTTTAATGCTTCTCCGTCAATTCCATTTTTTAATTTTTTCTCCATTTGTTCTTGAGCTAAATGTGGTAATAAGTCTGTTATTACAAAAATAGGGTCATTTTCATCTTCTCCTATGTTTATATTAATTTTTTCTCCATTTGCTTTTACTATAACTCCATGTATACTTAAAGGAATTGTTGTCCATTGGTATTTTTTTATTCCTCCATAATAATGTGTTTTAAAATAGGCAAATCCATTGTCTTCATATAGCGGATTTGGTTTTAAGTCTAATCTTGGAGAGTCTATGTGTGAACCTATAATTTGAAGTCCTTTTTCTAATTTTTCAGTTCCAATAACTGCTAAATACATGCTTTTTTCTCTATTTATAAAATATACTTTGTCTCCTGGTTTTAAAGTATCATATGTTGATAAATCCCTAAAACCATTAGCTTCTGCTATTTCCTTTGAGCTACTTACTGCTTCTCTTTCTATTTTTGATTTGTTTAAATAGTCCATGTATGTGTTACAAAATGAGAATATTTCTTCTTTCTCGTTTGCTTCTAAATTTTTCCATCCTATTTCTTTCTTATTAAAAAGTTTTTCTTTTAAATTTTCTTCCATCTTCATATCTTTCCTTTCTTTTTAATGTAATTTTAGTATATCACTTTAAATGTTATTTTTCCATAGATTAGAAAAAATATTCTTAAAATCATTGTTTTGGAATAATATTAAAAAAATACTTGAATTTTTATAAAAAACGAAGTATAATAATATAGTCAATGTTATTCTACAAAATTAATTAAAATAGTTTATGCACCAGTAGCTTAGCTGGATAGAGCACTCGGCTACGAACCGAGAGGTCGGGGATTCGAATTCCTCCTGGTGCACCATTACTTTTAATTAGTGCATTTGATATAAATAATATGTTATTTTCACAAGCAATTATTGTTGAATAGCCAAAAAGAGTTTAACTATTAAGCTAAACTCTTTTTTTATAATTTCTGTAATATTGTGCAATTAATTCATCTAACTCGATACTTAATTGATATATAATACTATAATCTTGTCCACTGACAATACTTTCATTTAATTTATCTCTTAATTTACAAATTTCTTCATTTAACATACAGCCTCTCTCCTTTTTTACAATTATTTATCTGTATATTTATAAATTAACATATTTTTACATTTCCGTCAATAAAAATATTTCAATTTTTTTACTTTTCGTATGACCTATTTTTACATATTTCAATTTTTTTTGACATTCTTCTACTATATATTTCATAAATTGATAAAAAACATATTACGTTTCTATGACTTTTTAATTACATTCCTCTTTTTTTATTACAGAAAGTACCATTTTATTCTCATTAAATACCTCTTTAAGTATTTGCTCTACATATTGTTCATTTATTGTCGTAATTTCTTCTAAATAATCAAAACTATTTATCTCTTTAAAGAAATCTGCTAAAAACATCCTTGCTATATCAGCAGTGTCATTATATTCTTTAACATATTCTCCATATATTCTTTTTTTGATTCTTTCAAACTCTTTAAGGTCTATACCACTTTTTTTCATACTTGCAACTGTTTGTTTAAAACTTTGGTATACTTTTTCTGGCTCTTTTGATTGCCCTGTTATAAGAACATGTGCATATCCTCTAGCATATTCATAATCTAAACTTGGTGTAACAAAAAGTATTCCTTCATTATATAGTTTTTGGTATAATTTTGAGCTTTTTCCTAAAATTATATTTAATAATATTTCTATTGCAATATGTTTTTTTACTCTTTCTTTTGTATTTGCTAATTTATCTTTTATTCCAATTGTGAATAATGGTTCACTTACATCCATTGTTTGTTCAATTTTTTCTTTGACAATTTCTTCATTCTCTTTTGGATAGGTCCTTTTTATTTCTCCATTTGCTTTTTTGTCTATTAATCTTTTCTTGATTTCTTTTAATAATTCTTCTGGTTCAAAGTCTCCACATACTACCATTACCATATTTGATGGATTATAAAATGTATTATAACATTTGTATAAGATTTCTTTATCTATATGGTTTATTGTTTCAATTGTTCCTGTAATATCTAATTTTACAGGATGTTCATGGTACATTGCTTCTAATGTATTTAGATATACTTTCCATTCTGGATAATCATCATACATCATAATTTCTTGTCCAATTATTCCTTTTTCTTTTTCTACATTTTCATCTGTAAAATATGGATGTTGCACATAATCCATTAATTCATCTAATGCTGGATAAAAGTTTTCAGTACATTCAAATAAATATGCTGTATGATCATTTGTTGTGTATGCATTTGCATCAACTCCTAATGCTGTTAGTGTATCTAAACTGTTTATTCCACTTTCTTGTTCGAACATTTTGTGTTCTAAAAAGTGTGCAACTCCTTTTGGTACTTCTGTTTCTTTATCTTCACCTGGTACTACAAATTTACTATCATTTGAGCCGTAATTTGTTCCCCATATAACATACTTTTTTTGAATTCCTTTTTTAGGAATAATCATTACTGTTAAACCATTTTTTAGTTTTTCTACATATAATTTTTCTTTTACTTTAGAGTTCTCTATTATCTGCATTTTCTCGCATTCCTTTCTCTTTTTATATTTATTCGTAAAAATTATTTATTAATTTTGTCTCTTAAAAAATATATTGTATTAATTGTTATTGAATTTGCAATTTTTATAATATCTTCTTTTGTTATTTTTTCTATTTTTTGTATATATTCGTCTAATGAAATTTTGTTGTTTGTTAATTCTTGTCCAAAGAAATAAGTTATTTCTGTATCTTGCTCATCATCAATCCCTTTTATATTTGATATTATTCCCTTTTTGGCATTATTAATGTCTTCTTCTGTAAAGTTTCCTATTTTCATGTCTTCTAGTTGTTCTTTTATTATTTTTAATGCTTTTTCATAATTTTTTATTTCTATTCCACATTTTAGAAAAATATTGCTTTTATATCTTATATAATTTGAGCCTGCTGTGTATGCTAAACTTGCTTTTTCTCTTACTTCTTGAAACATCTTTGAGTTTGCAGTTCCTCCTAATATTGTATTATATAATAATGCATCATATTTTTGCTCTTCATTTTCAAGTTTTAGGTCTAGTCCTATTACTATTTTTCCTTGTGTTACATCCATTTCTTCTATGATTTCTTTTTCTTGTACTTTAGGCTTTTCTTCTATTGTATTTATAATGTATTTTGGCTCTCTTTCTTGAATTCTTTGTATGTTTTCATTTTTTTCAACTATTTGTATAGTTTCTCTTTCTATATTTCCAGAAATAAATATATCTATTTTACATTCTGATATCATTTTTTGATAATATTCATATAAGTTTTTTGCATTGATTTTTTCTAAGTCTTCTATATATCCATATTTATATAGTCCATATGGCTTATCTTTGTATATTTCTTCTATACATCTATCAAATGCATATCTTGCCTTATTATCTGGTTTTCCTTCTATTATTCTTTTTATATTTTGTTTTTCTTGTTCTACATATTCTTCTTTAAATTTTTCACTTTCTATAAGTGGATTAAATACTATTTCTAATAGTTTTTCTATCCCTGTTTTTAATATGTCTTCTCCTTTTTGTGGAAGAAATTTGTCATTTATAGTTTCTAAATAAAATTTTAGTATATGATTATCTCCTGTTTTGTCTATTCCATTGTCAAAACTTGCCCCATACATTTCTTCTAGTTCTTGACTTATTTGTAATAGGCTTGGCATGTTTTTACTTCCTCGTCTTAACACTGCTGATAACAATGCGTTTTTTGTTACATTTTCTCTTGTTATTGGCATACTTAAAAATATGGCTATTAAATTTGTTTTGAATTTGTCTGTTTGTATTAAATGTAATTTTATTCCTTTTTTGATTTCTTTTTCATTATATTTCATTTTTTTACCTCCATTTTATTAGTTTTCTTACTATGCCTTAGTATAATACATTTTCTATTTATTATTCAAGTAGTTCAAAAGAAAAGAATCGGCTTTATCCGATTCTTTTCTTGTTTTTTCTAAAATTTTCTCTTTCTAGCTGCCTCTGATTTTTTCTTTCTTCTTACACTTGGTTTTTCATAGCATTCTCTTTTACGAACTTCTTGAAGAACCCCATTTCTTGCGCATTGTCTTTTAAATTTCTTTAGCGCTTCTTCTATATTTCCATTAACTTTTATTTCTGACATTAAATATTCCCCTCCTTCCGGCGTTTAGAACACTGTATGTGGGATTTCATCCTATATACGCTAATAATTATACATTATTTAGGTATGGGTTGTCAAGTATTTTATGATATTTTTTCCAGTACACATATAGCTTCTACTAAATGTCATCATATGGTATAACTTTATGTACTTTTAAAGATTTTTGCACATCTATAATTCTTTGGTTTGAAGATCCTCTAAATTTTAGGTTTAAATCTTTTTTATTTTCTTCAAATTTGCCATCAACTAATACATCTATATATGACATTAATTCTTTTGTTTCTGACCAATTTTCAAACATGTGTCCTATAACATCTTTGTCAAATGTGTATCCTGTATAACACCATATATCTTTATCTGGTAGTCTTTCTTTTACTTCTTTTAGTAATGGCAAAAGTCCTTGTTGATTTTGATATTCCAGTGGTTCTCCTCCTAAGATTGATAGTCCTTCTATATAAGGGTGATCTAATTCTTTTATTATTTTTTCTACTACTTCTTCTGTGAATTTTTTTCCATAATTGAAGTCCCATGCTTGTGCATTAAAGCATCCTTTACAATGGTGAGTACATCCACTTACAAATAATGATACTCTGACTCCTTTTCCATTTGCTACATCTGCTATTTTTATATCTGCATAATTCATTTTATTCGTCCCCTTCTTTATTATAAATATTATATTATGTAACTAAATTTTCATTTTTATATGCTCCTTTTCTTTCTCGCCCTAATGCTGTAAAAAATGTTTCTTTTAATTTAGTACTATTCAAGTTATTAACATATACATAAATGTCATCATATGTTTCAGCTTCATTTTGTGTTGTTATACTGTTATATGAAGCATATTGTTTTAATGTATAATAATATACTACTTGTGTTCCATTTTTTAATGATGCTCTTTCAAAGTCTAAATTAAGTCTGCCTGCTGGTATGTCTGTCCTTACTATATCCTCTAAATTTTTTTCACTTATTTTGTGATAAAAATTGTCTGTTCCTAATATGTATATTTTTTCTTCTCTTACAACTTCTTTACTTTCTGAATTATTTACAATTGTATATCCATTGTAAATTTTTCCTCCTATGTCTAATCCTTGTACAAAACTTATTAATGATATATTGTTCATTACATGTTCCCATTCTTCTTCTTTTAGTTCTGGCATTTGGAATTCAATTCCAACTGATGAATAATTATTATAATTTGCTATTGCAACAGATAAGTTAGAAGCTATTTTTTTTCTTATTATTTCTAACCTATGTTGATTAAATTGGGATTTTTCGCATTCTATATTTTCTGCATATTCATTTGTTTTGTTAAATTCAAAAATTTTTGTATTTTTGTCTGAACCTGTCCATAGTTGTTTTAATTCATATTGTTGATTTTCTTCATTATATACAACATCATAACAGTCTTCATATTCGAGTTCTAGTATTGCTGGATATTCATTTATAAGTTTTTGCTTGAATTTATATGCCTCTTCATAATATTGTATTGCCATCGTATTATTTTTTATTGTATTTTCATAATATTGTTTTGCAACTTCTCCTTCATATTGTTTTGTTGCTGTTCCATTTGATATATAAAATACAACTTTTTTTGTTTCGTCATAGTAATATTTTGTTCCATTTACTCTTATATATGGATATTCTATTCCGTTTACAAATTCTTTTAGGTTTTCTTCTTTTTTTATTTCTATTCCATTGTATTTTATTTGAATTAAATTTCCGTTGTCATCATAAGTTGCTTGTATTCCGTCTATTAGATATCCTGATGTATTTATGTATTTGTTATTTATTTTTCCTTGAATTGTTATGTAATTATCTAAAGTGTATGTTATTACTACATCTACTGAGTTTGTTATGTATCTAGCACTATATGATATATATGGTTTTAGCCCATATATGTTTTTATTGTCATTATTAATTTCATATCCATTTTGGTTTAAAAATGGTGAATATATGTAAAATCCGTCATACATTGTGTATACTAGTGCTGGTATATATTGATTCATTTCCTCTTCTGTATATCCATTTAATCCAAATGTTGATTTTAAAGAACCTTTGAATGTTTTTATTGAAGCTTCTAGGTCTCTAATTTTTGAATTTGAAATATCTGATATTGTACTGTTTGATGTGTTTATTTGGAACGCTTTTAATGCATCTACTGTTGCTGAAGTAAGTTTTGTATCATATGCTGTTTGCATTTCTACTGTTTTTATTTGTAATTGCGTATATACAGACAGGACTATCGTTATTGGTAATATTATTATTATAAAAATTATTGCTAATTCTTGTATTTTCATATGTGTTCCTCACTTTTTATTCTATCATTTATATAGAAAAAAATTTCCCCTCATAGTATACTTACTACATTTTGTTTTTTTTGTCAATAGATAAAATTGGAATAAAATTTGTATGTATTTAATATTTTTCTTATTTTTTCTTGTTTTTTTGGCTATAATATTATATAATTTTGACATAATATTTACTATAAGAAAGAAGGAATTTTTATGACAGATTTAACAATAAAAGATTTATTTAAAAATATTTCAGAATATGCTGGTAAAGAAGTTTCACTTGAAGGGTGGGTTAGAACAGTTAGAGATTCAAAAACTTTTGGTTTTATTGAATTAAATGATGGTTCATTTTTTAATAATGTCCAAATAGTAGTTACAGACAAATTATCAAATTTTAATGAAGTAGTAAAACTTACTATTAGCTCTTCTATTAAAGTTAGAGGTACAGTTATTATAACAGAAAATGCAAAACAGCCTTTTGAAATACAAGCAACATCTGTTGATACTATTAATTTATGTCCTTCAGACTATCCTCTTCAAAAGAAAAGACATTCTTTTGAATATTTAAGAACTATATCTTATTTACGTCCAAGAACAAATACTTTTAGTGCTGTTTTTAGAGTAAGAAGTGTGTTAAGTTATGCTATACATAAATTTTTCCAAGAACGTGGATTTGTTTATGTTCATACTCCTATTATTACATCAAGTGATGCAGAAGGTGCAGGAGAAATGTTTAACTTAAATTCTTTTGATTTAGCAAATGTTCCTTTAACAGAAGACGGTAAAGTTGATTTTTCAAAAGATTTCTTTGGTAAACCTGCTCATTTAACAGTTAGTGGTCAATTAAATGCCGAAACTTATGCAACTGCTTTTAGAAATGTTTATACATTTGGACCTACTTTTAGAGCAGAAAATTCAAATACTGTAAAACATGCAGCTGAATTTTGGATGATAGAACCTGAAATTTGTTTTGCCGATTTAAGTGATGATATGGATTTAGCAGAAGATATGATTAAATATATTTTTTCATATGTACTAGAAAATTGCCCTGAAGAAATGGAATTTTTTAATAATTTTGTTGATAAAAATCTTCTTGATAGATTGCACAATGTCATAAACTCTGATTTTGGAAGAATAACATATACAGATGCTATTAAAGAATTAAAAAAAGTAAATGATCAATTTGAATATAAAGTTTCTTGGGGTGTTGACCTTCAAACAGAGCATGAAAGATATTTATGTGAAAAAGTTTTTGGAAAACCTGTTTTTGTTACAGATTATCCAATTGAGATAAAAGCTTTTTATATGAAACAAAATCCTGACGGAAAAACTGTTGCTGCTGCTGATTTATTAGCTCCTGGTATCGGAGAAATTATTGGTGGTAGTCAAAGAGAAGAAAATTATGATAAATTACTTGCTAGAATGAAAGAACTTAATATGGACATTCCTTGTTATGATTGGTATCTTAACCTTAGAAAATATGGTAGTGTTAATCATGCAGGTTTTGGACTTGGTTTTGAAAGAGCAATGATGTATTTAACTGGTATGCAAAATATTAGAGATGTCATTCCTTTTCCAAGAACACCAAAAAATTGCGAATTCTAATTCGCAATTTTTTATTATTTATTTCATCTATATCTATTGTAGTAGTCACATGAAGAATTATTTCCTACTGATATATTAGAATTTGATGTACATGTTACTGAATCTCCATTTATTTTTGCCACAATTTCACCATTACTATTTAATATTGTGAGTCTTTGGTCATTTTCAAGACTTTCGCAGTTACATTTGCTTTTACATGTATTGTTACAATTATTATTATTACAGTTTAAACAGTTATTATTTCTGAAAAAACCTGATCGTAAAAATAAACAATCAAAAAATGCTGATAAAAAAGCTATTATTCCAAGTATTATGGAAAATATTACTAAAGTTGTATTTGATAATATTACTGCAATTACTAAAAATATTGAAAAAAATGCAAATCCAACTAATATCGGACAGTGTATAATCCTTTGTAATACGACTGCTAATACTATTGTAGCAAATAGTACAGCAAAAAATATAAGTAAATTCATAATTATATATCTCCTTTATGTTTTTGATATATTTTATGATTTACTTACTTTTCTGTTACTTTATATTTTTATTCATACATTACTTTTAATAAATATAATCCATTTGGTGGTAATGTTTTTCCAGCGTCCTCTCTTTTTCCATTTTTTAAAATTTCTTTAACTTTACATGGTTCAATTTTTTCTAGCCCTACTTCTACAAGTGTTCCTGCTATAATTCTAACCATATTATATAAAAAACCATTTCCAGTTAGTTCTATGTATATTCTTTCTTCTTTATTATATACTTTTCCTTCATATATTGTTCTTATGCTACTTTTGCTACTTGTTCCACTAGCTTTAAATGCTTTGAAATCATGTTCTCCTTCGAAGTATTTTACCGCTTCTTGCATTTTTTCTAAATTTAATTTTTGTGGAATATGTGTTTCTAGATTTCTATAAATTGCCGTTCCTTCTTGCGAATTGTTTATTATATATCTATATGTTTTTCTTTTACATGTAAGCCTACTGTGAAAGTTTTCATCTACTTCTTCTGCATTTTTTATTATTATTGATTTTTTTAATTTAGAATTTATTGCTATTGCAAATTTTTCTATAGGAATTTTCGAATTTGTTTTAAAATTTGCTACTTGACCAAGTGCATGTACTCCTGCATCAGTTCTTCCTGAAGCGTTTAGTTCAACATCTTCTCCTGTAATATTTTTTATTGCTTGTTCAATTGTTCCTTGTATATTTAGTTTTGTTGGCTGTTTTTGCCAACCATTAAAGTCTTTACCGTCATATTCTATTGTTAGTTTAATGTTTCTCAATCATTACTCTCCGTTCGTTTTTATAATTTTTCATTTTCTACTTTATTTTTGTAATTTTAATAACTGTACAGCCATATTACAGCTACTCAAATTATTTGTTTATTTTTTCTTTTTTTGTAAATACTTTTTTCACTTTGTCTACTATTTTTGTTTTATTTTTTGTTACTCCTTTTGCTTCATTTAATCTTTTTGTTACAATATTATTTATTAATATTTTTTTCAAAACATCTTGTCTTACATCTGCAATGAGTGTTCCGTCTTTTGCTATAGAAACTTTACCTGTTTCTTCTGATACTATTATTGCTAAACTGTCAGATTCTTTAGATATTCCTATTCCTGCTCTATGACGTGTTCCTAATTCTTTTGCAATATCTTGGTCACTTGCAAGTGGTAACATACATGCTGCTGCTGCTATTTTGTTTTCACTAATTACTACTGCTCCATCATGTAATGGCGTATTTGGTACAAATATATTTACTAATAATTGTGGTGATACTTCTGAATTCATAAGTATTCCTGTTGATATTATATCTTTTATTTTTATGTCTCTTTCTATTACTATTAGTGCTCCTGTATGAGTTTTTGCTAGTTCATATACAGCAATTACTATTTTATATATATCTTCTTTTGTTTTTGTTATTATGTCTTTGTCAAATCCAAAAAATCTGGTGAATCTGTTCGTTCCACCCAATTGTTCTAGTGCTCTTCTTATTTCCGGTTGAAATACTATTATGACAAGTATTACTCCCCAGTCCATAATTGTTGATAATACAAAATTTAGTATATATAAGTTTAGTACTTTACTTAATGCTGTTGCTACTATTAAAAATGCAATTCCTTTTACTAATTGCCATGCACGTGAATCTTTTACTATTTTTAATAACTCATATCCTAAAAATATTACTAATCCAACATCTAATATTAATGATACTAATTTTATAGGATATTGTTGCAGACTTTGCACATATGCTAGTATATTTTCTTCATAAAGTTTGTTTATTATTTCTCCTATGTTATTCATTTGTTCATCTCCTCTATACATTTGCTACAATGTAATATATACATGTTGAGCATGCTGCAACTACCATCATTGAAAGTAATACTCCTGCCATTATCCTTGTTAGTATTTCTCTTTTATCTGTTTTTACTTTTTCCTTATTTTTTATTTTTGTTTCATTATTTTTCATTATTTTTCATTCCTTTCAATTATTATTCTACATAATTTATTATAACACAAAAATTTATTTTTTCAATATACAAAAAATTCTAATTTTATTTTTCTTACTCTATTTTGTAGATTTTTAATATCCTGTTTTCTGCTTCTATAAGTTTTTGCTTGTCATTTGAACATATATATGCTAAAAAATCTTGCTCTTGGACATTATCTCCAATTTTTTTATTTAATATTATTCCTACTGTTTGGTCTATTTTGTCTTCTTTTTTTATTCTTCCTGCTCCTAAGTAACAAGCTAATTTTCCAATTTCTTCAGCATCTATTTCTTTGACAGTTCCTATTTCTTTTGTTACTACTGCTGAAATATATTGAGATTTTTTAAATTTAGTTGTATCTTCTAGATAGCTTGTATCTCCTCCTTGGTTTTCAACCATTTCTACTAATTTTTGATATGCTTTTCCATTTTTTATGTTTTCTAAAAGTTTTATTCTGTTTTCTTCTATATTATTACCTCTGCCTGCAAGTTGAATCATATTTGCTCCTAATTCAAGTACTACTTCTTTTAGATCTTTTGGCATGTCTCCTTTTAAAAAGTTTATTGCTTCTATTACTTCTAGTGAATTTCCAATAGCATTTCCTAATGGTTGGTCCATTGGTGTTAATATGCATCTTACTTCTTTTTGGGCTAAATTTCCTATTCTTACCATTTGCTCTGCTAATTTTTGTGCATCTTCTTTGGTTTTCATAAATGCTCCTTTTCCAACTGTAACATCTATTACTATTTTGTTTGCACCACTTGCAATTTTTTTACTCATTATACTTGATGCTATTAATGGTATGTTTTCTACACATGATATTGAGTCTCTTAATTCATATATTTTTTTGTCTGCTGGAGCTAGATTCATTGTTTGCCCTATCATGCTTATTCCAATTTTTTCTACATTTGCTATGAATTCATCTATTCCTACATTTGTCTTATATCCTGGGATTGACTCCATTTTGTCTACTGTTCCTCCTGTAAATCCAAGACCTCTTCCAGACATTTTGGCTACTGGTATTCCTAATGATGCAATTAGTGGTAATAAAATTATTGATACTTTATCTCCAACTCCTCCTGTACTGTGTTTGTCTACTACATTTGCTCCAAATCTTGATAAATCTAATACTTCTCCTGAATATGCCATTGCTATTGTTAAATTTGTTATTTCTTTATCATTCATTCCATTAATATATATTGCCATTATTAATGCTGCTGCTTGATAATCTGCTATTTCGCCTTTTGTATATCCATTTACAAAATATTCAATTTCTTGTTTGCTTAGTTCTTTTGAATCTCTTTTTTTGGCAATTATATCTAATATATTCATCTTAATAGTTCCTTTCTATAATATATATGTTTGTATTATATATTCTTATTTTTAAATAAAGTTTTTTATAAATGTTTTTCTATGTAGTGGACATTGTCCATATTCTTTTATTGCTGATATATGGCTAGCTGTTCCATACCCTTTATGTTTGGCAAACCCATATTGTGGATATATTTCATCCCATTGCCTCATTATTCTGTCTCTGGTAACTTTAGCAATTATAGATGCTACAGATATTGAGTAACATTTAGCATCTCCTTTTATTATTGATTCATATGGTATTCCTAATGTGTTTATATGATTTAATGCATCTACTATTATTATATCTGGTTTTGTTGTTAGTTCTTGTAAAGACATATTTAGTCCTTTTTTAGTAGCATTTAATATGTTTATTTCATCAATTTCGTCTTGTCCTATGATTCCAACTCCATAGCTAATTGCTTCTTGCAAAATTAAATCATATAATTTTTCTCTCTTTTTTTCTGAAATTTTCTTTGAATCATTTATACCTTCTATCATTGAATTTTCTGGCATAATTACACTTGCAACAACAACAGGACCAGCTAATGGTCCTCTTCCTGCTTCATCTATTCCACATATGAACTTAAATCCTTTTTCTCTTAAATTTTTTTCATGTTCCTTTAGTGTTATTATTCTTTGTTCTTCTTTTTCTTTCATTTTTAATTCCTACTCTTTTATTTTTTATTTACATTGATTTTATTTGTTCTAATGTATGTTTTCCGTCAAATCCTTGTGTATGTATTATTTCAACTTCTGCTCCATATGAGTTATCACTTATATCTTCATCTATTATATATCTTACTATGTAATATCCATTTTCATTATCACTTTTCACATCTTTTATTCCAATTTCATTTAATTGTTCTGTTGTAAAATAATAATATTCATCAATTTTTGAATTATCTATTAGCCCTGATACAAGTCCTTCAACTGCGGAACCTGCTAATTTTGTGCCTTTTAAATATTTACTTTTTAAATTTTCTAATGTCTCTCCATTGTTTATACTTTGTTTTTCAAAGTTTACTTGTTCTACATATTCTTTTGTTGATGCTTCTATTAATAGCATATTTGTCTTAAAATCCTGTAGTTTTGCTTCTTTTATTAGACTTCTCCCATAATATATAGTTACTGTTGCTAATATTCCTAATACAATTACTATAATTACTAATGAAATTAATGTTACTCCTTTTTGTTTTTTCATATTATCTTCCTCCTACATTTTCCTCTATACAATTAAATTTTACACTAATTAAAAAAAAATATCAATATTTTTAAGTTATTGAAAAAAATTTATTTTTTTGTAACTTGACTTGATATTTTAATTGAAACTTTAAAATCCCGAATTTTAAAGTTTTTCGGGATTTTAAAGTTTTTAATAATTTGATTATCTTTTTTTAATTGTTTTGAAATATTGCATCAAATTCTTCTCCGTCTACTTTTTCTTTTTCTAGTAATATTCCTGCAACAGCATGAAGTTTATCAATGTGTTCTGTTAATATATTTTGTGCTCTATCATATGCTTTTTGAACTATTTGTTTAACTTCTTCATCTATTAGTCCTGCTGTCTCTTCTGAATAGTCTTTTGTTTGTGCAAAGTCTCTTCCTAAAAATACTTCTCCTTGTCCTCCACCGAACATAATTGGTCCTACTCTACTGCTCATTCCATATTTTGTAACCATGTTTCTTGCTATTTGTGATGCTCTTTCTATATCATTACTTGCTCCTGTTGATATATCATTTAATATTATTGCTTCTGCAACTCTACCTCCAAGTAATGATACTATGTTTTCTTCCATTTCTGTTTTTGACATGAATGATTTGTCTTCTGTTGGTCTATACATTGTATATCCGCCAGCCATTCCTCTTGGTACTATTGATATTTGATGTACAGGGTCTTGTGTTGGTAAATATCTACTTACTACTGCATGCCCTGCTTCATGGTATGCAACTAATTTGTTTTCTTTTTCACTTCTTACTCTTGTCTTCTTTTCTGGTCCCATTGTTACTTTTACCATAGCATCTTCTATTTCTTTCATTCCTATTTCTTTATAATTTCTTCTTGCTGCTAATAGTGCTGCTTCATTTAATATGTTTTCAAGGTCTGCTCCTGCAAATCCTGATGTGTTTTTTGCTATTATTTTTAAGTCTACATCTTCTGATAGTCTCTTTTTACGTGCATGTACTTCTAATATTTGCTCTCTTGCTTTTACATCTGGACTTCCTACTACTATTTGTCTATCAAATCTTCCTGCTCTTAATAGTGCTTTGTCTAAGACATCTGGTCTATTTGTTGCTGCTAAAATAATTACTCCTTCGTTGTCTGAGAATCCATCCATTTCTACTAATAGTTGATTTAGTGTTTGTTCTCTTTCGTCATGTCCTCCTCCTAGTCCTGCTCCTCTTTGCCTTCCTACAGCATCTATTTCGTCTATGAATATTATACATGGTGCATTTTTCTTTGCTTGTTCAAATAGGTCTCTTACTCTTGATGCTCCAACTCCTACAAACATTTCTACAAAGTCTGATCCACTTATTATATAAAATGGTACTCCTGCTTCTCCTGCTACTGCTTTTGCTAATAATGTTTTTCCTGTTCCTGGTTGACCTACAAGTAATACTCCTTTTGGTATTCTGGCTCCCATGTCCGTAAATTTCTTTGGATTTTTTAGGAATTCTACTATTTCTTGTAGTTCTTCTTTTTCTTCATCTACTCCAGCTACATCTTCAAATGTTACTCTATTCTTTTCTCCTGCATTTACCATTCTTGCTTTGCTTTTTCCAAATGACATTGTTTTTGTTCCACCTTGGTTGCTTCCACTCATCATTATAAACCAGAATATAAAAAATATTATTAATAGTCCAAATGGTGTTATTAGACTAAATATTGTTATCCATATCGATTCTTTTTCTTCTTCTAATGTGAATTCTCCTGTTTTTAAGAATTCTTCAGTATATGACATGAAACTATCTAAACTTGGTATGCTTACTTCTTTTTCTATTTTTGTATTTTTTAATTTTATTCTTGCATTATTCCCGTCTGATGATATTTTTATGTTTTCAACTTCCTGATTTTCTATGCTTGTTATTAGTTCTGAATATGTCATTTTAGAACTGCTATTTTCCATTATTGATGATAACAAGACTATTACTATTACTCCTATGATTAGCCACATGGCTAATGTTTTTATTCCTTTTTTCAAATTTCTCCTCATCCTTCCTTTATGTATCTACTTTGCAACTATAACATACCTTTTTGCTTTTTTCAATAGGTTTTTCGTGATTTTTTTGTGTCCTTTTTGTTACAATTTTCCATTTTTTCTACGGTTTCTTGATTTTGATTGCTGGTTTTTGTTTATTGTTCTATAAAAAATATTTTTTTGTCTTTAATTAATATTTTTATTTTTTTGTTTGGAGTTAAATATTTGTTTCCTATGTTTTTTTCACATAATTTTATGATGTCTTTTATATGTATTCTTTCAATTCCTTGTGTTGAGCCTAATAGCTTTTTTATTGTGTATAATATTATTCTATTTTTTATTACTTTATCTAATTCATTGAAATTTCTTAATTTTAATTCTATTTTTCCTTTTTGCTCTACTATTAATAGCTTTTTATAGTTTTCTTGCGTTATTTTTTCTAAATAGTCATTTTCTTCTGATATTATTTCAGATAGTCTTGTTATTGTTTCTATTATATTAGGATTGAATTCTTTCTTTATATACGGAATTATAATGTTTCTGATTTTATTTCTTGTATATTCATTTTCAAAGTTGGTTTTGTCTATACAAGGGTTTAAGTTATTTTCTTCGCAATATTGCTCTATTTCACTTCTTTTACATTCTATTAATGGTCTAATGTATTTGTTTTCTCTTTTTGGTTCTATTCCTTTTAGTCCTGTAACTCCACTTCCCCTAAGTAGATTCATTATTATTGTTTCTACTTTATCATTTTCATTATGTGCTATTCCTATTTTATTTGCTCCATTTTTTTGTAATATTTCTTCAAAAAAATCATATCTTGCTTTTCTTCCACATTCTTCTGTTCCTATTTTATTGTTTTTGGCTATTTGTATTATATTAATTTTTTTTGCATAAAATTTTATTTTATGTTTTTCGCAATATTTTTTTACATATTTTTCTTCTTCTTCTGCTTCTTCTCTTATCATGTGATTAATATGTGCTACAATTATTTCAAATTTTATATCTCCTTCTTGTTGTATTTTTCTTAATATGTCTAACATTGAAATTGAGTCTGGACCTCCAGATACTCCTAATATTATTTTGTCTCCATCTTCTATTAATTTATATTTTTTTATAGTTTCTAATACTTTTTGTTCCATTTACTTTTTGACTTTTCTCCTCTCTTTTTAGCCAAGAAAAGTGGCTTTATATATATAAAATAACCGCCCTCGCTGACGAGCAAGGACGGTTAGGCTTTATTAGAATTTACTTCTTATGTGTACTCGACCTCCATGTGGTTCATAGGACTTAGGTGCATAGAAGCCCCTCTCAAAATTAGCCTTTTCTTCCCATGTGGCCATTTCGTACCAATACGAAATGGTATCGAATAACATCTTTTTGTCATATCCCGACAAAAAGTACAGGGCACTTCCCAAGGAAAGACGTTCAAACATCTCATTTATTGCAGACTTTGTCCAGCCTACAATGTAATACCAATCAGACTTATTCAGCTTAGACCAGTATTTCATTGATTCCTGCAAATTGAGATGCTCACGCATCATCTTCTGCAGTTCCTCCAGAAGCTCATCCCTTCCTTCCAAAAGCCTAGGAAAGCATTCTATACCCAAAACTGGACTAGAAATTTCCTTTTCACGAAGTTCATTCTTTTTTGTCTTTTCCATGCTGAATATCCTCCTTTTCAAAAACGAACTTATTTTGATTATATCACAGTTTAACAATTATTTCAAGTTGATATCTACATTCTTTACGTTTTTTATTTACTTATTCCTTGTTCTTATTCTATAATTTTTTGTTTTTATATTGTTTTCTACATTTTATATGATTTAATCATCAAATCTTTTTTCTAAGTTAACAAACTTTGTAAAGTTTCCCATCCAATATAGTTTAACAGTTCCTGTAGAGCCTCCTCTTTGCTTTGCTATTATTACTTCTGCAATATTTTTTTCTGGACTGTCTTCATTATAATAATCATCTCTATATAAAAACATTACTATGTCGGCATCTTGCTCTATTGAACCAGATTCACGTAAATCTGAAAGCATTGGCCTATGATCAGGTCTTTGTTCTACTGCTCTTGATAATTGTGATAATGCTATTACTGGTACATCTAATTCTTTTGCTAATATTTTTAAAGACCTACTTATTTCTGCTATTTCTTGTTCTCTACTATTTGATTTCTTGCTATTTCCTTGCACAAGTTGTAAATAGTCTATTACTACTAGTCCAATATTTTTTTCCATTTTTAGTTTTCTACATTTAGTTCTTATCTCCATTACCGAAATACCTGGTGTGTCATCTATATAAACTCCTGCTTCTGACAATGGTCCTATTGCTCCAGCAAGTTTTACCCAGTCTTCTTCATCAAGTTTTCCTGTTCTAACTTTATTACTGTCAACCATTGCTTCACTACATAACATTCTATTTACTAATTGGTCTTCAGACATTTCAAGACTAAATATAGCTACTGGTATATTTGATTTTAAAGCAGCATTTGTTGCTATATTTAATGCAAATGCTGTTTTTCCCATTGCTGGTCTTGCTGCTATTAGAATTAATTCTGACCCATGTAATCCTGCTGTTTTGTCATCTAATTCATAAAATTGTGTTGGAACTCCAGTTACATGTTGTTTTTGGTTGTATAATTTCTCAAGATTTGTAAAACTTTTTACTAATACATCTTTAATTGGTGTATAGCTTTTTGTGTTTTTACTTTGCATTATGTCAAAAATTTTCTTTTCAGCTCCATCCATTATGTCTTCAACTTCTTCTGTTGGATTATAAGCTAATTCTTCTATTTCATTTGATGTTTTTATTAATTTTCTTAGTATTGATTTTTCTTCTACTATTTTTATATATTTTTGCACATTTGCAGTTGTTGGTACTTTATCTGGTAAACTTGCTAAATATTCAAATCCACCAATTTGTTCAAACTTATCCATTGACTCTAGCTCATCTTTTAATGTGATTATATCTATTGGTTCTGATTTACTGTATAAATTTATTGCAGCTTGATATATTGTTTTATTATCATCTCTATAAAAGTCATTTTCTTTTAGTGTTTCAACAGCTGCCATTACAGCATCTTTATCTGTTATCATACTTCCTAATACTGCTTGTTCCGCATCATCATCATGTGGTGGTACTTTACCTAGTTCCATTGTTTCTCCTTTCTGTAAATTTTTATCCTATTACATCTACTTTTATTTTTCCGATAACTCCTTCATATAATTTTATTGATATTGTGTGAAGACCTAGTGTTTTTATTGTTTCTTTTAAATCTACTTTTTTCTTGTCTATTTTGATATTATGTTGTTTTTCAAAAGCTTCTGCTATATCTTTTGCTGATACTCCTCCAAATATTTTTCCATTTTCTCCTGCTTTAACTTGAATTTTTAACATTATTTTATTCATTTTTTCTGCTAATTTTTTTGCTTCTTCTTTTTCTGTGTCTTTTTTAAATTGATTTGCTTCTTTTTGAGCTTGTAATTTACTCATATTTTCTGTATTTGCTTCTACTGCTAAATTTTTTGGAAATAAAAAGTTACGTGCATATCCATCTGATGCATTTATTACTTCATTTTTTTTGCCTACTCCTTTTATATCTGCTTTTAAAATTACTTTCATTTTTTTACATTCCTTTCGTAATCAAAATTTGGGCTATTCTTTTTCTAAGAAATATTCTTCAATCTTTGTAATTAACTCTTGTTTTGCTTCTTCTATTGTTTTATTTGCTAATTGGGCTCCTGCTAGAGTGATGTGTCCTCCTCCACCAAGTTTTTCAAGGATCATTTGTACATTTATATCTCCTATTGAACGTCCACTTATACTTACTTTTCCATCTTCCATCATTCCAAGTACAAATGATGCTGTAATATTTCCTATTGTTAATAGTTCATCTGCTGCTTTTGCACAAATTAAGCTAGTGTCTTTTTCTTGTATTCCATATGTTGATATTCCTATTGTTTCTTTTATTATTTCTGCATTTTTTACTATTTCTGCAATTTTATTATAACTGTCTAAATCACTTTGAAACCATTTTTTTACTTTTATTATATCTACTCCACATCTACGTAAATATGCTGCCGCTTCAAAGGTTCTTACACCTGTTTTAAATGTAAAGTTTTTTGTGTCCATCATTATTCCGGCATATAATGCTTCTGCTTCTATTGTTGATAATTCAATTTCGTTTTGTGTATATTGCACTATTTCTGTAACAAGTTCCGCTGCTGATGAAGCATATACTTCTTGAAATGTTAAAATGCTTTGTTCTATAAAGTCTGCACTTCTTCTATGATGGTCTATTACTACAATTTTGCTTGTTTTCTCTAATAATTCTGGTACTTCTACATATGTTTTTTTATGTGTATCTACAACTACTAATAATGTTTCAGAATCTACCTGTTCTTGTGCTATTTCTTTATCTATAAATGTTTCTTTATATTCGTCATATATACTTTCTATAAATGGTTTTATTGATGGTGCTTGTATATTTGCTACTATTTTTGCCTCTTTTCCTAAATTTGTTGCCATTCTATAAATTCCTAATGCTGACCCCATTGCATCTATGTCTGGATTTGTGTGTCCCATTATTATTACTTTTTTACATTCTGACATTAATTCTTCTAGTGCATGTGCTACAATTCTTGCTTTTACTTTTGTTCTTTTTTCAATTTCTTCAACTTTTCCTCCAAAGAATTGATATTTTCCTCCTTGTCTTAATACCGCTTGGTCTCCTCCTCTTCCTAGTATTACATCCATTGCTGCACTTGCTGATTTATATACTTCTCTATCTGTTTTTCCTTCATTTGAAATTGCTATACTAAGTGTTAATTGGATTTTATCTTTTCTTACAATGTCTTTTATTGAATCTAATATTGCAAATTTATTTTCTACAATTTTTTCTAGATTTCTTTGTTCAAATATATATACATATGTGTCTCTGTCTGCTTTTACTAAAATTCCATTTGTTTCATTTACCCAGTCATATATTGTACTTTCTACTTTTGCCATAATTTGTGCTTTTTGTTCTGTGTCTATTCTTTGCATTACTTCTTCATAGTTGTCTATCATTATTATTCCTACACATGTTTTTTTATTTTCATTTTCTTGTTCTAGTTCATACTTTTCTGTTTCATCTATAAAGTATAATATCATCATGTATTCTGTGGGTCTTCTTCTGTCATTCTTCTTTGGCTTTGCAAATTCGCCTTGTACTTTATATATTTTTTTACCTATTTCTATTTCTCTGACTACTGTCTTTTTTCTCGGTTCTTCACTTTTTGATATTTCGTCTTTGATGTCTACTGTTAAGTCATCTAAATAGTTGTTTATGTCTATATTTGCAAATTCGGTTATGAATTTTGAGCTTTTCCATACAATGTTTCCGTCTGTTTCTAGTATTATTAGTGGATATGGTGCATTTATTAAACTACTTTTTGCTGCTGAGTCTACTGTTAATGTTAAGTCTTGTAATTGTTCTGAAATTTCACTTTTTCTTTTATTGTTTGCAAAATATGTGTAACATAATATTAAGATATATGCTATAATTGATGGTATTATCATTTGCACTTTAAATATAGATAATAATATTAATAGTATTAATATTATTATTAAATATACTTTTGTTCTTGATACTAAATTGTCAAATACTTTTCTATTATTTGTTTCCGACATTATTGGTTTTTGTTAGTTTTTACTAACAATTCCTCCCTTCAATTTTTGATTAAATATATACTTTTTTATATATTTATACTATTTTAGTATACTTCTAAATCGGCTTTTTGTCAAGGTATACAGGAATTTTAAGATCGTTTATAAATAAAAATATTGAATTAGAAAATGCTTTTTCTAATTCAATATTTTTGTTATATTTAGTTTTATTTCCTTTTTGGGTTATTCATTTACTGTTTCTTGTTTTTCCTCTACTACTTCTTCGTCTTCTTGTCCTTCAACTTTAATTTCAACATCTTGGTATCTTTTCATACCTGTTCCAGCTGGAATAAGTTTACCTATTATTACATTTTCTTTTAGTCCTATTAAGTTGTCTTCTTTTCCTTTTATAGCTGCTTCTGTTAAAACTCTTGTTGTTTCTTGGAATGATGCTGCTGATAAGAAACTGTCTGTAGCAAGTGATGCTTTAGTAATACCAAGTAATGCTCTTTTTCCAACTGCTGGACGTTTTCCTTCTGCAACTACTGCTTTGTTTTTGTCTTCAAATTCATACATGTCAACTAATGAACCCGGGAACATGTCTGTGTCTCCTCCGTCATCAACTCTAACTTTTCTAAGCATTTGTCTTGCAATTACTTCTATATGCTTATCATTTATGTCAACACCTTGGTTTCTATATGCTTTTTGTATTTCGGAAATTACATATTCATATACCCCTTCTGGTCCTTTTATTGCTAATATTTCAGATGGGTTTATTGAACCTTCTATAAGTGGTTGTGCAGCTTTTACTTCGTCTCCATCTTTAACTTTTAGTTTTGAACCAAATGGTATTACATATGTTCTAGAGTCCTCTTTTGATGTAACTATTACTTCTAGTTTTCTCTTTGATTCTGATATTTTAACTTTACCGTCAATTTCTGTAATTACTGCAACTCCCTTTGGCTTTCTAGCTTCAAAGATTTCTTCAACTCTTGGAAGACCTTGTGTTATGTCTGCAACACCTGCAACACCACCAGAGTGAATTGTTCTCATGGTTAACTGTGTTCCTGGTTCTCCTATTGATTGTGCTGCTATAATTCCTACTGATTCTCCTATTGAAACTAAATCTCTTCTTGCAAGTCCCATACCATAGCATTTTTGACATACTCCATGTTTTCCTCTACATGCAATTACTGAACGTACTTCTACCTTTGTAATTCCTGCATCTACTATTTGTTTTGCTATTGCTTTATCTATCATTGTGTCAGAAGTAACAATAACTTCGTTTGTTTCTGGATTTACTATTGTTTTTAAAGGATATCTTCCTTCAAGTCTTTCTTCTAGACTTTCAACTATTTGATTTCCATCTTTTATATCCTCTATTGTTAATCCTTCTGTTGTTCCACAATCATGCTCTCTTACAATTATATCTTGAGATACGTCAACAAGTCTTCTTGTTAAATATCCAGAGTCTGCTGTTCTTAAAGCTGTATCTGAAAGTCCTTTACGAGCACCATGTGAAGATATAAAGTATTCTAGAGCATCTAGTCCTTCACGGAAACATGATTTAATTGGTATTTCAACAGCTTTTCCTGATGTACTTGCCATAAGTCCACGCATACCTGCGATTTGTCTTAATTGGTTCATATTACCACGGGCTCCTGATTTTACCATCATATATATTGGGTTTAAGTCGTCAAAGTTTTCTTCCATTGCTTTACTTACATCATTTGTTGCTTTATCCCATATTTTAACAACTGATTGATATCTTTCATCATCTGTTATTAAACCTCTTCTATATTGTTTTCTAACTTGTTCTACTTGTCTGTCTGCTTCTGCTAATATATCTTTTTTAGCTTCTGGAACTTTAACATCTGCAACTGAGAATGTTATTCCAGCTAGTGTTGAATATTTGAATCCTAGTTCTTTTATATAGTCTATTACTTCTGCTGATTCTACTAATCCATGTCTGTCAATTGTTCTTTCAATTATTGTTCCCATTGATTTTTTCATTACTGGGAAATTAATTTCATATTGGAATGGGTCTTCATTTCTATTTATAAATCCTAAATCTTGTGGTATTCCATCATTGAAAATTATTCTACCTACACTTGTTTCTATTTTTTTAGATTTGATTTCTCCATTAATTTCTTTGCTTACTCTTACAAAGATTTTTGCATGTATTGATACTGCATTATTTTGAAATGCCATTATCGCTTCTTCAGGGTCTTTAAAGTATTTTCCTTCTCCTAGTTCTCCGTCTAATGTCATTGTTAAATAATAACTTCCTAAAATCATGTCTAGTCTTGGTACTGCTACTGGTTTACCATCTTGTGGTTTTAATAAGTTATTTGTTGCAAGCATTAAATATCTTGCTTCTGCTTGTGCTTCTGGTGTTAGTGGTAAGTGAACTGCCATTTGGTCTCCGTCAAAGTCTGCATTAAATGCTTCACATACTAATGCATGTAGCTTTATTGCTCTACCTTCTACTAAAACTGGTTCAAATGCTTGTATTCCTAGTCTATGTAATGTAGGAGCACGGTTTAACATTACAGGGTGGTCTTTTATTACTTCTTCTAATATTCCCCATACTTCTGGACTTAATCTTTCTACCATTCTTTTTGCACTTTTTATGTTATGTGCTAAATGTCTTTCAACAAGTTCTTTCATTACAAATGGTTTGAATAATTCTACTGCCATTTCTTTTGGAAGTCCACATTGATATATTTTTAATT
Organism: uncultured Clostridia bacterium; assembly: GCA_963556905.1. Taxonomy (GTDB): domain Bacteria; phylum Bacillota; class Clostridia; order TANB77; family CAG-508; genus CAG-269. Next base: position 27,046 of record CAUWAY010000014.1, read on the forward strand.
CTGGTCCTACTACAATTACTGAACGTCCTGAATAGTCAACTCTTTTTCCTAATAAGTTTTGACGGAATCTTCCTTGTTTTCCTTTTAATAAATCTGATAATGATTTAAGTGGTCTGTTTCCAGCTCCTGTAACAGGTCTTCCTCTTCTTGAGTTATCTATTAACGCATCTACAGATTCTTGTAACATCCTTTTTTCGTTTCTCACAATGATTTCTGGTGCTCCAAGCTCAAGTAATCTTTTTAGTCTATTATTTCTGTTTATTACTCTTCTATATAAGTCATTTAAGTCTGATGTTGCAAATCTACCACCATCTAATTGTACCATTGGTCTTAAGTCTGGTGGAATTACTGGTACAACATTCATTACCATCCATTCAGGTCTGTTTCCTGATAATCTAAATGATTCTACTGTGTCAAGTCTTTTTATTAGTTTTGCTTTTCTTTGTTCACTTGCTTTTTCTATTTCTTTTTCTATTGATTTTGTTAGTTTTTCTAGGTCTATTTCTTCAAGTAATTTTCTTATTGCTTCTGCTCCCATTTCAGCTTTAAATGATTTTTTTCCATATTTTTCTTCTGCCTCATGATATTCTTTTTCTGTTAATACTTGACATTTTTCTAGTCCTGATGTTCCTTTGTCTGTAACTACATATGATGCAAAATATATTATTTTTTCTAAGTTTCTAGGAGATATGTCTAACATTAGTGCTATTCTACTTGGAATTCCTTTAAAATACCAAATATGTGCAACTGGTGCTGCAAGCTCTATATGTCCCATTCTTTCTCTTCTTACTTTAGATTTTGTTACTTCTACTCCACATCTGTCACAGACTATTCCTTTATATCTTACTCTTTTATATTTTCCACAATGACATTCCCAGTCTTTTGTTGGTCCAAATATTTTTTCACAAAATAGTCCATCTTTTTCTGGTTTTAATGTTCTATAATTTATTGTTTCAGGTTTTTTTACTTCACCTTTTGACCATTCTCTTATTTTTTCATCTGATGCAATTCCTATTTTTAATTTGTTGAATATCTCTAATTCATCATCCATCTTTATTAGATGTCCCCCTTCTTTAATATTTTGGGTAATTTCAAAACAGTTCTTGGTGTCTAACCACCGCTCTTGCATATTTTATGTCGCACCAAGACTTTTTGAAATTTATTTAATTAATTATTTATTCTATAATATCATCGTCATTATCAATGTTATCATTTGCTAAGTCACTATCATATATGCTTTCATCATCATCTAGGTTGTCATCATCAAATAGTTCATCACTTTCTTCATCATCAAGCATTTCATCTTCTTCAGAATATCCGTCTTCTAGTTCTTCATTTATTAAGACGTCATCTTCTGTTAATGTTCTATCTTTTTCTATTTCTTCATAGTCTATTCCGTCTTCTATATGTTCTTTTAGTTCAAGTTCTTGATTATCTTCTGTAAATAGTTTTATGTCTAATCCTAATGCTTGTAATTCTTTTACTAATACTTTGAAGCTTTCTGGAACTCCTGGTTCTGGGATATTTTCTCCTTTTACTATTGCTTCATATGCTTTTACACGTCCTACAACATCATCTGATTTTATTGTTAATATTTCTTGTAGTGTATATGCTGCTCCATATGCTTCAAGTGCCCAAACTTCCATCTCTCCAAAACGTTGTCCTCCAAATTGTGCTTTTCCTCCAAGTGGTTGTTGTGTTACTAATGAATATGGTCCTGTTGAACGTGCATGTATTTTGTCATCTACTAAGTGGTGTAGTTTTAACATATACATTACTCCAACTGTAATTGGACTTGCAAATGGTTCTCCTGTTCTTCCATCATATAGTGTTTGTTTTCCGTCTGTTGATAGTCCTGCCTCTTGTAATAGTTTTTCTATTTCTTTGTCTGATGCTCCATCAAATACTGGTGTAGATACTTTCCAACCAAGTTCTCTTGCTGCTGCTCCTAAATGGACTTCTAGTATTTGTCCTAAGTTCATACGTGATGGTATACCTAGTGGGTTTAATAATATGTCTATTGGTGTTCCATCTGGTAAGAATGGCATGTCTTCTGCTGGTAATATTCTTGATATTACACCTTTGTTTCCATGGCGTCCTGCCATTTTGTCTCCTACTGAAATTTTTCTTTTTGTTGCTATATAACATCTTATTACTTGGTTTACTCCTGGTCCTAATTCTTCTGAATTGTCTCTTGTGAAGATTTTTACATCTACTATTGTTCCTGCTTCTCCATGTGGTACACGAAGTGATGTGTCTCTTACTTCTCTAGCTTTTTCTCCAAAGATTGCTCGTAATAATCTTTCTTCTGCTGTTAGTTCTGTTTCTCCTTTTGGTGTTACTTTTCCAACTAATATGTCTCCTGGTCTTACTTCTGCTCCTATTCTGATTATTCCATTTTCGTCTAGGTCTTTTAATGCGTCATCTCCAACATTTGGTATGTCTTTTGTTATTTCTTCTGCTCCTAGTTTTGTATCACGACATTCACAGTCATATTCTTCTATATGTATTGATGTAAATACATCTTCTTGTACTAACCTTTCATTTAACAATATAGCGTCTTCATAGTTATATCCTTCCCATGTTGAAAATGCTACAAGTACATTTTTTCCTAATGACATTTCTCCATTTTTTGTTGATGGTCCATCTGCTATTGCATCACCTTTTTTTATTTTTTCTCCTTTTGAAACTATTGGTTTTTGGTTTATACATGTTCCACCATTTGTTCTTTTAAATTTACGTAGTTTGTGTATAACTGTTTTTCCATTGTTGTATTTCATTGTTATACTGTCACCTGTAACTTTTTCTACAATTCCATCATCTTCTGCTAATATTAGTATTCCAGAGTCTTTTGCTGCTCTATATTCTATTCCTGTTGCAACAATTGGTGCTTCTGTTGTCATTAATGGTACTGCTTGACGTTGCATGTTTGATCCCATTAGTGAACGTTTTGCGTCATCATTTTCTAGGAATGGTATCATGGCTGCTGCTATTGATACTAATTGTTTTGGTGATACGTCTATATATTGTACTAATTCTTTATCTACTTCTACTATTTCGTTTTTGTGTCTTACACGTATACGTTTATTTTTGAATTCTCCATTTTCGTCCATTGGTTCTGATGCTTGTGCTATTATGTAATTGTCTTCTACATCTGCACTCATGTATTCTACTATGTCTGTTACTCTATGTGTTTTTGAATCTATTTTTCTGTATGGTGTTTCTATAAATCCATATTCGTTTATGTTTGCAAATGAAGATAGTGCTGAGATTAGTCCTATGTTTGGTCCTTCTGGTGATTCTATTGGACATAGTCTTCCATAGTGTGTGTAGTGAATGTCACGTACTTCAAATCCTGCTCTTTCTCTTGATAATCCTCCTGGCCCTAATGCTGATATTCTTCTTTTATGTGTTAGTTCTGAAAGTGGGTTTGTTTGGTCCATGAATTGTGATAGTTGTGAACTTCCAAAGAATTCTCTTATTGATGATGTTATTGGTTTTGTGTTTATTAGTGTTTGTGGTGTTATAACGTCTAAGTCTTGTATTGTCATTCTTTCACGTACTACTCTTTCAAGTCTTGTTAGTCCTATTCTGAATTGGTTTTGTAATAGTTCTCCTACACATCTTATTCTACGGTTTGCTAAGTGGTCTATGTCGTCTGCTTTTCCATATCCACGGTACATGTTTAATAGGTAGTTTATTGATGCTATCATGTCTTCTGTTGTAATGTATTTTGGTATTAGTTCATCAATTCTTTCTTTTATTGTTTTTTCTAAGTCTTCTTCACTTGTGTTTTCAATTATGTTTTTTAATACTTCATAATTTACGTATTCTTTTATATGTAATTTACTTAGGTCTACATTTGGTAGGACTTCATGGATGTTTACTATTCCATTTCCTATTATTCTTATTTTTTTGTCAAACAGTTTTATGTCTACTATATTTATTCCTGCATTTTGTATTGCTTCTGCTACTTCTGGTGTTATTGTTTCTCCTGCTGTAACAAATACTTCTCCTGTTTCTTTGTCCATTATGTCTTCATATGCTACTTGATTTTTTATTCTGTTTGCTATGCTTAGTTTTTGGTTGAATTTGTATCTTCCTACTTTTGCTAAGTCATATCTTCTGTTGTCAAAAAATAACCCATTGAATAAACTTTTTGCTGCTTCTACTGTTGGTAATTCTCCTGGTCTTAATTTTTTGTATATTTCTATTAGTGCTTCTTCTCCTGTTTTTATTGGGTCTTTTTGTATTGTTGTTTCTATTAATGGTTCTTCTCCAAATAGTGCTCTTATTTGGTCATCTGATACTAGTCCTATTGCTCTTAATAGTGTTGTTATTGGTATTTTTCTTGTTCTGTCTACACGTACCCAGAACATGTCGTTTCCGTCTGTTTCATATTCTAACCATGCTCCTCTTAATGGCATGATTGTTGATGTGTATGTTTTCTTTCCTGTTTTTGTGTCAAATATTTCATCATAATAACATCCTGGTGAACGTACTAATTGGCTTACTACTACTCTTTCTGCTCCATTTATTATGAATGTTCCACTTTCTGTCATTAGTGGAAAGTCTCCTAAATATATTTCTTGTTCTTTTATTTCTCCTGTTTCACGATTTATTAGTCTTACTTTTACATGTAACCTTGTTGAGTATGTTGCGTCTCTTTCTTTTGCTTCTTCTTCTGTGTATTTTGTTTTTTCTTCCATGTAATAGTCAAAAAATTCAAGTACTAGATTTCCTGTGTAGTCTACTATTGGTGATATGTCTTTTAGTACTTCTCCTAGTCCTTCTTCTACAAACCAATCATATGAGTCTTTTTGTACTTTGATTAGGTTTGGCATTTCAATGTAGTCTCCAACTTTTGAGAAATCTTTACGGGTTGTTCTTCCGAATTTAACTTCTTTGATTTCCAAATAAATCACTCCTTATAAATTATTAAGCAGTTTGTTTAGATATCGCATATTTTCTAAGTTTTTATATATGCGAGATAAATATTTTTTCTCTAGAAAAATCTCTTCTTAATATATACTTCTTTAAAGTTTCAATTGTTGTCTGCTTTTACAACTTTTTCTTCTTTATTTGGGTATATTTTAATTCTTATTTCTCTGAATTTTTATCCTTTTTGAATTAATTTTTTGTAATTTGTTTTTTTAGATTTTAATTTTTGTTACAAATTACCTTTTTTGCAAATTTATACGCATATTATCATATCATATTTTTTAGAGGTTTGTCAATTGTTTTTAATTATTTTCAGAAATTATTCGTGTTAAATATAATAATATTTTTTTAATCTTATTAAGTATAATATACTGTGAAGCACATTGATATTATAATAAAAAGGAATTAGTTTTGCTATAAATCTAAAGTCTCTGTTACTACTGTCATAGTATGAATGTCATTTATTCAAAAAAGGAACTCTCTTCTTTGGAGTTCCTTTTTATTATTTTTTACGTCTTTACTAATTTTACATCTTTTATTTACTGAAATCAGCAGATAGTCGAAATTTTCTTTCTTTATCTGTACTTTTAAAGTTAATTTTAAATTTTGGATAATATGCTTCAATTTGAAAACTTCCACTCAAATTTACTCCTCCTTCTTTTGGTCTCGTACCTGACTTAGTCCAAAGGAGTGTTTCACTTCCACTACTACTTACTCCATAAACATATATTGTTATTGTGCTTTGGTCCCATGCCCTATTGTTTGAACAATAAAAATCTATGAATCCATTATTAGGTCCAATACTACTATTAATAAACCATAAATTTACTTCTTTATTTTCACTTTTATAATATTCTCCTTGAAAAGGTCCTGTTGCATCTTTTCCAAGCACTAAAGGTCCAAAGTGTTCTGTAATAGGTACTATTTTATTCCAAATTGCATATAATGTTATGTTTGCATCTTGAGAGTAGGTTGATCCTGCTTGGTATTCTCCTGTTCCTGTTTGAGATATATTTGTAGACCAACCACTAAATGTATATCCTTCTCTTATTGGTTCTAATTCACTTAATTTTAAGTTTACTCCTTGTGTTTTTACTTGATTTGAAGGCATATTTTCTACTACATCTTGCGTATTTTTATTATATGTTACTGTATATGTTATTATTGGGTTTTGTGTCCACTTTGCATATAGTGTTATATTTGAATTAGCATTATATATTGATTCTCCTGTTCCTACACTATTGCTTAAGCCTGAATCTGTACACCAGCACTCAAATGTATATCCATTTTTTGTTGGTGTTGGTAGTGTTATTCCTCCTCCTGTCCATTTCGCATATAATGTATGATTACTTGTTGTTGTTACTTGAGTGCTTTCTATTACTTGATTTTTAAAATTATTTTCTTTATACCATCCTCCAAATGTAAATGTTGATGTATCTACCCTTTGAGCATTTCCTCCTGTTGCTCCATTATATTCATATGTTACTGTTATTGTTTTCCCTGGCTTTGGTAATATTCCATATGTTGAACCATATGTTAATTGTTTTTCTGTTTCTGCGTTTCCACTTGTTGCTCCATTATAATTATATGTTACTTTTGGATTTGCTACTTGTATATCATCCCAACCTTCTGCATTTTCTGATACATTTCCATTTACATCTACTATGTATGCTCTTCCACTTTCAAATGTTACTTTAAACTTGTCTACTTTTGATTCTATTGTATAGTTTTTTATGTTTTTATCTAATTCATTTCTTAAGTTACTTTCTGTTACATTTCCGTTTGGGTCTTCTCCCATTGCCAATGCTGTGCATAGTTTTAATATATCTATTTCTTCTGATATTTCTGTTTGGTCTTTTGCATATTTCGATTTTTTTATTATTCCATTTTCTCCTCCTAATATTCCTATACTTACTGTTGCTAGTATTATTAGTACTATTATTGTTATTACTAATGTTATTAATGTTATTCCTTTGTTTTTTTCCTCTTTGTAATTTGATTTTTTTCCTTTACTCAATTATTCCATCCTCCCTTTTTCTCTTGTATTCTTTAATGTAACTTCTGTAGCTTTAATGTTCATAATTACGAATAATTTTTTTAATAAATATATCATTAAACAATAGTTAAATCAATATATTAAAAAAAATAATATAAAAAAACTTGCAAAAATATAGTAAAATTCAAAATATAAAATAAATAAAATCTTAGAGTTACAAAACATTTAAGTTTTTTATCTCTTTTAGTATAAACATTAAAGATATTTTTTTATTTAATTTATAACTTTCCACATTCTTTGTCATCATAATTTTTTCTACTTAACATTTATGTGTTTATATTTTTATACTCTTATGAAACATTTTAATCTTAATTTTAATTCTTTTTTAAATTTATTTAATATTTAGATTTCTCTTAGCTTAGGCTACTGTATGACATTCTTCTATAAAATATTTATTACTTATAATTTTAATTCATTTAAATATTTACACATAAAACAAACCCAAATTATTAAACTATCTGTCTAATAATTTGGGTTAACTTCACTTGATATATTTTATATTATATCATTAAATGTATTTGGGGGTTAACAAAAATTTTTTTACATTTCATTAAAACATTGTACTTAAGCGTACAGCATGGTCACGATATACATAAGTATATCCGATTTCTCCTCCATTTTTGAAGCATGCACGATATGTGTGACCTTCATAAAGCTGAGTAGATGTCCAATAGTAATCTTTAAAATTATATTGAGTATAATTACTTGCTGTAACTTTCAATTTACTATATACCATATCCCCAAATGCTGCCCATTCTGTCTTTGAAGGTATAAACCATGTCGGATTGTTTATATCTCCTACTTTTGATTGAATTACTCCCCACATATCATTATTATTCTTTGAACCATATGCACTATTATTCCATTTTGATATCATCGTTTTTGTATATGTTTTTCCTTGTCCAAAATCATTAGTTGTATTACTTACTGTATTGTCTAGTTTTCCTCTTGAATTGTAATACCAATAATAAGTTGAACCTGGATTTATGTCTTCTAGTGCCATTACATAAAATCTATTTGCTCCTGTACTTCCTTGTACTGTTGTTATTACTGGTTGTGTCCATTTTCCGTTAAATCCTGTATAGCTTTCACTGCTTACATAATAACTCTTTAGTCCTGTTACTTTTGAATATTTATAGTTACTCCAACCGTCATTATTCCATGTTCCACTTCCTCCTACTCCTAAATCTGCATATATTATTCCATCTGGTTTTTTATCTCCATTTACGTCTGCATAATATCCAACATAACTTGTTGCTATTTCTATTGGTTTTTCTTTCCATACTGCATATAATGTTATGTTTGCATCTCTAGTATATGTTGCTCCTGGTTGGTATTCTCCTGTTCCTGTTTGTGCTGAATTTGCTGACCAACCTTGGAATGTGTACCCATTTCTTGATGGTATTGTACTACTTAACTTTATACTTGTTCCATGGATTTTTGTTTGATTTCCTGGCATATTTGATACTGCACTTGTTGTATTTTTATTATATGTTATTGTATATTTTGGTAATTCTCTCCATTTTGCATATAATGTTATAT
>CAUWAY010000015.1:0-35557 GCA_963556905.1 uncultured Clostridia bacterium
TAAAATTAAGTGAATTAGAACCAATAAGAGAAGGATATACATTTAGTGGTTGGTCAACAAATATATCTCAAACAGAAACAGGAGAATACCAAGCAGGATCAACCTACTCTCAAGATGCAAATATAACATTATATGCAGTATGGAAAATAAAAAGAGTAAGCTCATCAGAAATTGAAAGCAATTCAACATCATATTATGGACAAATAGTAGAGGGATATAATGCAAAATATGATAATAATGGAACGACATGGAGAATATTTATGGCTGATGAAAGTAATATATATTTGATAGCTGATGATTATATGCATAGTGATTATGCACCTCCAAAAAATGGAGAAACATTAGGACAAATGGCTTATCCATATACATCTAATTTTACCAGAGTTGCTGGACAATATTCTGGTGCAGCAGACATAGATAGCTCATTTGGAAGTAAATGGTTATCAATATATTGGAAAAGCTATTCGAATTCAACACAAGACAGTATTTTGGGAGTTGCATATATGTTAGATAAAGCAATATGGAATGATAAATACAAAACAGGATATGAGAGTATAGTAGATTATGTAATAGGTGGACCTACATTGGAAATGTATTGTAAGTCATATAAAGATACACATCCGAGTAAATATTTACAATGTGCAAGTATAAAAGAGCAAATGGATGGAGGAGGATATCAAGTAAAATGGAGTACAGAGCGGAGATAGTAAATATTATTTTCAAACGTTTGGAGTTCCTACAAATGAATTCAATGATATTTATGTAAAGCCAAGCAAATCAAAAGCAGAAGGAGTATTTTTAGCTTCACCATCTGCTTATATGAATTCTTTTCTAACATCGATAGAATATACTGGTAAAGTAGGTACAAGTCGTGTAAATATTTATAACGCCACAGGAATTCGACCAATAGTATGTCTAAAAGCAGGACTGAAAATAGAAAAAAATCCAAGTACAGGAAACTATAGAATAGTAAAATAATAGGTAGTTTTATACTACCTATTATTTTTTTGATTTATATAATTCATACAGGAATACAAATCATAAAAAAATAATTTTTTCTAATTTAATTTGCGGTTGGAGTCCAAATTTATTATATTGAAAAGGAAGATTTTTTTATTATAGTTAGAAATTTTTAGAATTATGTGTAAAAACTAGGCAGCATATGCAAGAAAAAATTCACAAAAAAATCACTTGAAAATTATGTAAATATATGTTAAGATAAACTCATACTAAAACTTTAGTATGAGTCTATTTTTTAATAAAAAAACAAAACAAGAAAGAACAGTAACATTCTATAAAGAAAGAAGTTATAAAAATGAAAAAAGGAAATATAAAAACAAGAAAAAATAAAACAAGAAAATTAAACAAGAAAAAAGTAACAATATGTATCATAATCCCAATTTTAACAATAACAATAATAATTGTATCAACAAGAAAAAACAAAGCAACAAAAACTTCAGCTGAAAACACACCTCAAATAGTAAATACTATACAAGAAGAGCAACCAAAACTAAAAAAAGAATTAACGGACTGGAGAATAGTATTAGCAAATTCAGAAAATATACTTCCAGAAGACTTCACAGTAGAAGTTGCAAATATAGACGAAAACAGGCAATTTGACTCAAGAGCAATAAAATACCTTAAACAAATGATGAATGACATGAGGAAAGACGGAATAACTAATATATGGGTACAATCAGCTTATAGAAGTATAGAAAGACAAAAAGAACTATATGAAAACAGCATAGAAAAATACTTAAAACAAGGAAAAACTCAAGAAGAAGCAGAAAAACTAACAAACGAATATATCAACAAACCAGGTTCAAGTGACCACAACTTAGGGCTTGCAGTAGACTTTAACAATGTTGACAATAGTTTTGAAGAACTAAAAGGATATAAGTGGTTACTAGAAAATGCCGAAAATTATGGATTCATTTTAAGATATCCCAAAGACAAAGAAAACATAACAAAAATTGAATATGAATCATGGCATTGGAGATATGTAGGAGAAGAACATGCAAAAAAAATGAATGAATTAAATATGTGTTTAGAAGAATATGTAGAATATTTGCAAGAACAACAATAAATATTAAAAAAATATTAATATTACAAAAATGTAAGTTATAATTAAAATATATGTGATATAATATACATTATAAGGAGAAAACGAAAATGAAAAAAATATACATAATATTAACATTTACAGGAACAGCACTATCAAGACTAATAAAATATTATACTAAAGACGAATTTGCACATGTTTCAATATCATTAGATAGTGAACTAAAAGAAATGTACAGTTTTGGAAGATTAAACCCATATAACCCATTTTGGGGAAGCTTTGTACATGAAGGAATAAATAAAGGAACATTCAAAAGATTCAGAAAAACAAAAACAGAAATATATTCATTAGAAGTCTCAGAAGAACAATACAAAAGAGCACAAAGAATTATTGAATATTTCAATGAAAACAAGCAAAAATATAGATTTAACTTTATAGGACTTGCATGTGTAAGTATCCATAAAAAAATAAAGAGAAAAAATACATTTTATTGTGCAGAATTTGTAAAACATATATTAAAATCATCTGGAATAACAGAAGTAAATGCATTGCCAGAACTAATCAAACCAGAAGACTTTAAAAAACTAAAAGGAATAAATTTAGAATACCAAGGACTATTAAAAAAATACAAAAAGAAAAAATATTTAAACATTAACGAAGTACAAGATATGTTACATAGAAAAAAAGTTAGATTTATATAACATTTAGAGAAAAAATAGATAAAAAATTATCTAAATTTTCTCTATTTTTATATAATAACAAATTTATAAAGTCACTTTAAAGTCACATTAAAGAAATAATATATAATAAAATTTAATGGCGAAACACAAAAACAAACAATTATTAAAATAAGCCATAATAGAAAGGAAAATGCATATGGAAATATTAAAAGTAGAAAACTTAAGCAAAATATATGGGAAAGGAGAAAACCAAGTAAAAGCAGTAGACAATGTATCATTTTCAGTAAAAAAAGGAGAATTTGTTGCAATTGTAGGAGCAAGTGGAAGTGGAAAATCAACATTACTACATCTACTAGGAGGAGTAGATAGGCCAACAAGTGGAAAAGTATTTATAGATGGCCAAGACATATACACATTAAATGATGACAATTTAGCAATATTTAGAAGAAGACAAGTAGGACTAATATATCAATTCTACAATTTAATACCAATACTAAATGTAGAAGAAAATATAACACTTCCATGCAACTTAGACGGAAAAGAAGTTGACAAAAACAAACTAGATGAATTATTAAAAACACTAAAACTAGAAAACAGAAAAAAACATTTACCAAATGAATTATCAGGAGGACAACAACAAAGAGTATCAATAGGAAGAGCAATAATAAACAGTCCCGCAATAATGTTAGCAGATGAACCAACAGGAAATTTAGACAGTAAATCATCAGAAGAAATAATCTCATTATTAAGACTTTCAAACAAAAAATATAACCAAACAGTAATAATAATAACACATGATGAAAAAATTGCACTAGAAGCAGATAGAGTTATTACAATAGATGATGGAAAAATAATAAAAGATGAAAAAAATTAAATAAAAGCTACGAGGAGGTAAGAAATGAAAAACATATTAAATAAATTTACACTAAGAAGTTTGAAATTAAATGCCAAAAGAACAACGGCAACATGTATAGGAATAATATTGTCAACAGCGCTAATATGTGCAGTAGCAGGTGTATTTTCAAGTTTTCAACAAACACTAATTGAACATGCAATAACATCAGATGGAGATTATCATACAATATTTTTTAATATACCAAAAGATGAGCAAAAATATATATTAGAAAATAGAAATGTAAAAGATTATTTTGTAACTCAAGGAGTAGGATATTCTAAACTAAATAATAGTATAAATGAATATAAACCATATTTGTATTTAATGGAATTTGATCAAAAGGCATTAAAAAAATTTGGATTAAAATTAGTAGAAGGAAGATTTCCAGAAAATTCAGAAGAACTAATAATTTCACAACATATAGTACAAAATGGAGGAGTAAAATTTAAAGTTGGAGACAAAATAACATTAAAAATAGGAGAAAGAATTTCAGATGGAGAAACTTTAAATCAAAATAATCCATACAATAATCCAAAAGATAAAGAAGAAAAAGGACATATCGGTGAAGAACTAAAAGAAACGCAGACAAGAGAATTTACGATAGTAGGAATAATTCAAAGACCTAATATGGAAATAGAAGATTATTCAGCCCCAGGTTATACAGTAATTACAACACTAGGAGAAATAAAAGAAAATGCAAATATAGCAGTAAAATTTAATAACATTAAAGATACATACAAAATAACAAAAGAAATTGCAGAAGACAAAACAAAAAATTATTCTACAGACCCAGAAAGGTGGGTATCAAAATATAATTACAACACAAATTCAGAACTATTAAGATGGTCAGGAGTAACAAGGTCAGAAGAAACAATAACTATGTTATATACATTAGCAGGAATAGTAATAGGAATAATAATAATTTCAAGTGTATTTGTAATAAGAAATAGTTTTGCAATTTCAATAACAGAAAAAATGAAACAATATGGAATGTTTTCAAGCATTGGAGCAACAAAAAAACAAATAAGAAAAAATGTATTATTTGAAGGAATGATACTTGGGCTTATATCCATACCAGTAGGAATTCTTTGTGGAATATTAGCAACATTCGTACTAATAAAAATATCAACTTTATTAGTGGGAGATGTAGTATTCTCAGAAAAAATAGAATTCGTATTTAATATACCACCTTTTGCAATATTAATAAGTGTAATACTTGGATTTATAACAATATATTTATCATGTATATTTTCAGCAAGAAAAGCAAGTAAAATATCTCCAATAAATACAATAAGAAGTAATGAAGATATAAAAATAAAATCAAAAAAAATAAAATCTCCAAAAATCATTAAAAAAATATTTGGAATGGGTGGAGAAATAGCATATAAAAATTTAAAAAGAAACAAAAAGAAATATAGAACAACCGTAATATCACTTGTCGTAAGTATAACTGTATTTATTTCACTTACAACATTTATGAATTATGCATTTGGTATATCTGGAATATATTATAAACAAATGGATTATAATATATCTTTATCTGCATATCATAAAAATTCAAAACTAGAAAATGAAAAGGAAGTTTATCAATATTTACAAGAAATGGTAAAAAAACATTCAATTGAAGATTATACAATTATAAGATATATAAATGTAGATGCAAATTTAAAAGATAAAATTACAAAAGAATATATTGAATTATATGATAAAAATGATGAAAATTTCGATGAAACGATAATTCCAATTATTTCAATAGGAGAAAAAGCATATAAAGAATATATAAAAGAAATTGGTGGAAAATATGAAGACTATAAAGATGGTATAATTTATAGTAATTATTCTAACATATATTATGGTGAAAAAAGAGAAGAAATAAAACCTTTGGATATTAAAGTAAATGATGAGATAACAGGAATAGCAAAAGAAAGTGAAAAAAACATAAACCTAAAAATATTAAAAATAACAGACATACTTCCAAAAGAAGGCAATTATTCAGAATATGGATCATTTGTAATTAGTGATGAATTAATGGACAAAATAGGAAATTACTATTGTGCATCAATGAAAATCAATTCAAAAAATCCAAATGAATTATGTAAAAACATACAAGAAGAACATGAAAAACTACCAGATGAAAATAAAATTAGTATACATATTAATAATTATCAAGAACAAGCAGATGAAGATAAAAAAATAGTGTTACTTATTTCAATATTTCTATATGGATTTATAATTGTAATTACATTAATAGGTGTAACTAATATATTTAACACAATAACAACAAATATGAACTTAAGAAGTAAAGAATTTGCTATGCTAAAATCAATAGGAATGACAAAAAAAGAATTTAATAAAATGATTAATTTGGAAAGTATATTTTATGGAGTAAAATCTCTAATTATAGGAATAATTTTAGGAACAGGAATATCATATTGGATATATGATGTAATAGTTGGAGCAGAAGCAACAAGTGGATTAAAATTCATATTTCCTATTAAAGCTATAATTATTTCAATTATATTTATAGCAATAATTGTAGGAATAATAATGAAATATTCTTTAAATAAAATTAATAAACAAAACATAATAGAAACTATAAGAAATGACAATATATAAGACCTAAAGGAGCTCTTAATAGAGTTCCTTACAGTCAAATTAATGAATTCTTAATATTTCCTCTATTTTTTCTTAAGAAAAAATCTGGTATAATAAGATATATAAAACGAAAAGCAAAAGGAGTAAAAAATGTATAATATATTAGTAGTAGATGATGACAAAGAAATAGTAAAAGCAATAGAAATATATTTAGGAAAAGAAAATTACAAAATTTACAAAGCATATGATGGAGAAGAAGCATTAAAACAAATAAAAGAAAATAATATACACTTAATAATATTAGACATAATGATGCCAAATAAAGATGGAGTAGAAACATTAGAAGAAATAAGAAAAAATAAAAACATTCCCGTAATAATGTTATCTGCAAAATCAGAAGACATAGATAAAATAAATGGATTAAATTGTCGGAGCAGATGATTATGTAACAAAACCATTTAACCCAGTAGAATTAATAGCAAGAGTAAATGCATTAATAAGAAGATATACAAAATTTGGTTCAATAGAAGAAAAACAAGGAATAATAAAAAATGGAGAGTTAGTAATAGATGATGAACTAAAAAAAGTAACAGTAGAAGGAAAAAATATAAAATTAACTCCAACAGAATATAATATTTTAAAATTTCTAACAGAAAACAAAGGAAAAGTATTTTCAATAGAAGAAATCTATGGAAATGTATGGGATGGAGAATATTATGCAGCAGAAAATGTAATAGCAGTACACATAAGACATATTAGAGAAAAAATTGAAATAAATCCAAGAGAACCCAAATATTTAAAAGTAATATGGGGAGTAGGATATAAAGTAGAAAAAATAAATTAAAAAAACAAATAATTTATATATTATCAGAAAAGGAGAAATAACTATGAAAAAGAGTAGAACATTAAAAGCAATAAGTTATATAATAATGCCAATATTAATAGTTGCACTAGGATTATCTGTATTTTCAATAATATTAGAAGATAATTCATATTATGATAAAGAAAAATACTTTAATTCAGAAGATTTTGTTTATGAATATATTACAAACCTTGCAAATAATACATATCATTTGATACACAATACCAATATGTATAATACTTTACAAGATGGAGAAACGGAAATACATTATTCTATAAATGAAATCAAAAGTTATAATGAAGCAAAAAATAATTATTATTTGATAATATATAAAAATAAAGCATTAACAAATGTTGAGTTAACATCACAAACAAATTCAATAGAAAAAATAAAACAATATATACAAAAAAATGAAAATGCAAAACAAGTAAATATAATAAATGGTAATATAAATTCAGAATCAGAAATAATACAAAATATAGGAATAAAATATCTAAATAGTTTTAATAGAACTTATTATACTTTAGAGACAAACACAGAGACAAATAAAGAATATAGAGAATATAAAACAGCAACAATAAAAGATATTCAAATTTATAGTTCATATGTAGAAGAATTTGCAGAAAACTCAAGATTTGCTATAATGAATGAAATAGTAGAAAAATTTGAACCTATTAAAGAATATAGTTATTTTATAATTCCTGCAAGTTCAACATTACTTTTATTAATTATAGTATATTTAATAATTTCAATAGGATATAAAAAAGGAGTAGACGGAATTGATATAAATGATTTCGATAAAATCCCATTAGAAATTTTATTAATAATAGCAATAGGAATTGGTTGTATAGCAATTGTTCCTGTTTTTGAAATAAGTGAAGATTATAATGCAATAATGTCATTTATAATAACAGGAGGATTAATAATTTATATATTATGTGTAATATTATTAAACACAACTGTAAAAAGAATAAAATCAAAAACATTAGTAAAAACAACAATAATTGGCAAAATTGCAATGTTGATAGAAAAGTGTTTTAAAAAAGTTTACAATCAATTAAAAAAATATTGGAATACTTTATTTTATTCAACAAATATTACAATGAGAATATTTATTTACTGTATAAAAATATTAACAATAGAATTAATTGCTTTTGCTATATTTAAAGACAGTTTTATAACATTTTTAGTAACAATTATTTTAATTGGAGCAGTAATCTATAAAGTAGTAAGAACATTAAAAGAATTTTCACAAATAGAAAGTAAATTAAAAGAAATGTACAATGGAAATAATTCAGGAGAATTAAAAAAGTCAGAATTTATGTTGGAATTTCAAAAAGCAGTAGAATATTTAAACAATATTTCAAATGGATTTGAAAATGCAATTCAAGACAGAATGAAAAGTGAAAGAATGAAAGCTGAATTAATTACAAATGTGTCACATGACATAAAAACACCATTAACATCTATAATAAACTATGTAGATTTGCTAAAACAAGAAAACATTGAAAATGATAAGGCAAAAGAATATATTGAAATATTAGATAATAAATCACAAAGACTAAAAAAACTCACAGAAGATCTAATAGAAGCATCAAAAGTTTCAACAGGGAACATATCTTTAAAATTAGAAAAAATAAATATAGTAGAACTGATAAAACAAGCTTCTGGAGAATTCGAGGACAAGTTTAAAGAAAAAGGTTTACAAGTAATTTCAGATAATAATATAAATGAAATTAACATTATGGCAGATAGTAGATATATGTATAGAGTTATAGAAAATTTATTTAGTAATATTTCAAAATATGCATTAGAAAATTCAAGAGTATATATAGATATAAAAATATTTAATAAAAATGTTATAATTGAAATAAAAAATGTTTCAAAAGACAGATTAAATATATCAGCAGAAGAATTAATGCAAAGATTTGTTAGAGGAGATAAATCAAGAACAACTGAAGGAAGCGGACTTGGTATTTCAATAGCACAAAACCTAACAGAATTACAAAATGGAGAATTTAATCTAAAACTTGATGGTGACTTATTTAAAGTTCAACTTGAATTTGAAATAATTGAAGATGATAAAAAACAAAATTAAATCTACACTAAATAATCGAAAGGATTAATGTATGAAGAAAAGAGTAATAGCTTTAGTAATAATTATAATATCAATAATATTAATTATAATATCAACTAATTTAGTAAAAAAAGATGATAAAATAGTCATATGTTTAGATGCAGGACATGGAGGTTCAGATGTTGGAGCTGTTCTCGAAAATAGGCATGAAAAAGATGATACATTAAATATTGCAAAATTAGTAAAACAGTATTTAGAAGAGCAAAATATAAGAGTGATAATGACAAGAGAAAAAGATGTAAATGTTACATTATATGAAAGATGTAAAATAGCTAATAAGAAAAAAGCAGATTTATTTATATCTATACATAGAAACAGTGCTACAACAGGAAATGGTATTGAAATTTGGGTAAACAGTAAAAAAGAGAGTAAAGATATTAAATTAGCAAATTCAATATTAAATAATTTAGAAAAAACAAAAATACAAAACAATAGAGGAATAAAATATGGTACAATAAAAGGGGAAAATACAGATTACTATGTTTTAACTAATACTCATATGCCTAGTTGTCTAATCGAATTAGGATTTATTACAGATAGTAAGGACAATGAATTATTAGATAACAATGTAGAAAATTATGCTAAAGCAATAGCAAAAGGAATTATAAAAGAAATAGAAGAAGGTATATAAAATGGAAAAGACTAATAAAATAAAAATTATAAAAATAATAACATTAATAATTACAATAATTGCACTTATAGGACTAATGTCATATTTATTTCCAGTAATGAAAAATTTAGCTACACATGAAGGACAAATAGAATTTAAACAAAAAGTTGAACAGTCTGGTATATATGGATTTTTAGTACTATTAGGATTACAATTTGCTCAAATATTTCTAGTAATATTACCAGGAGAGCCATTAGAAATATTAGCAGGAATGTGTTATGGAACTGTTGGAGGAACATTATTTATATTATTTTCCGTTGCACTTTCAACAAGTATAGTATTTTTCTTAGTAAGAAAGTTTGGAAAAAAATTTATTTATGAATCTTTTGATAAAGAAAAAATTGATAAAATAGAAAATAGCAAGATATTTCAAAATCCTAAGAAAATAGAGTACATTTTAGCGATATGTTTTGCAATAACAGGAGCACCTAAAGACATTCTTGTTTATATAGGAGCACTCTTACCAATAAAACCTATTAGATTTATAATGATATCTACATTTTTTAGATTACCATCTATAATATCATCTACAATAGCAGGTGAACACTTTTCAGAAGGAAATTGGAAAGTAAGCCTTGGTGTATATGGAATAACATTTGCAATAACAATAGTTGTACTTTTAATAATTAAAATTTTTGATAAAGACAAAGTTACAGAAGAAGCTTTAAAAGAATTGAAATAGCAGTAGATTACTGCTATTTTTTCTATTAAAAACTTGCAAAAAGAACATAAATATATTATAATTCTAAAGAGTGAAAAATAAAAACTTAAAATTGTAAAGATTTATACTTTTAAGAAGGAGACTTTTATATGACAAGAAAAGAAATAGAAAAAAAATTAAAAAAAGAAAAATCACAATATATAAGAGAAATAAACTATCAAGATAAAAGTTATATAAAAGCAATAAATTTTAGTAAAAAAGAAATTTCATATATATATTATAAAATAGAAGAAAAAAGAATAACAAAAGTTGAGGATAAGCAATTATTAAGCTATTTTAAAGAAAATTATGAAATAAAACCAAGCCCAATAATATATTTTTAAAGGATGACAATATGGAAAAAATAGAAAATGCAGAAGTAAGAGAATATTTAATAAAATTTGTTTCAGAAACATTAGAAGAATGTGAACTATTCACAAAAGTATTTGGAAAAGGATATGCCAAAAAAAGACTAGATATAAATTTAAAAAAAGTATATACAAATGAATATAATGATTTTTACATAGGGTATTATAATTATAATGATAAATCTATTACAATTTGTACCAAAAATAGAAATGAACCAAAATTAACTCCTAAAGCTCTTGACACAAAAGAAGAAACTTTATCTTTAATTTTGCATGAATCAATACATGCAATTTTTAATAGAACAGACCAAGAAAAAAGAGCATATAAAATAAACAATGGAACAGGTATGCTAGAAGAATTAAAAAACGGATTAGAAATCGGAAGAGGATTAAATGAAGGATTAACAAATTGGATATGTGAAAAGGCAGGATATCCAAACTTATATTATGAAGAACTAACCAATTTTGTAAAACAATTAGAATTGACTTTAGGAGAAAAAAGAGTAATGAAATTAGGAAAGGGAGATATCCAAATAAATATTCCACAAATATTAAAATTACCTAAAGAATATGCTTACGCTTTTTTAAGTTGTGTAGATGAAGTTTATAATTTAGAAGAAACAATAATGCTAAATAGTGAAAAATATGGAAATTCATATTATGAAATAAAAAAAGATGAAGATGAAAAAAGGCATGAAGATGCCATTGCTAGAGTAGAAAGCATAATTTTTGAATATTATTTTAAAAAACAATTTCACATATTTAATGTAAAAGGCAATATGCCAGAAAAGTTATTTAAAAAATATAGCAAATTAAGTGGAATTTTACATCATAGAAAATATAGTGAACCAAATTTAGAATATGTATCAGAAAGATTTTTACAAGAATTTGAAGAAATAAAAGAAAAAAATAATATTTTATCAACAACTTCAAAAAAAGAAAGTAAATTGAAAAAAATGATAAAAAAACTTAAACAAAAATTTTTAAGAAAAAATCCAGAAAAAGAAAGTAGAAATAATAGAATACCAAAGCAAGTAACTCAAGTAGCTATAACCAAAAGTAAAAAGCAAGAATTTAAAGATAAAATAAAGGAAAATATAGACCAACAACCAATAAATTATAAAAACATATTAGAAGATACTAAAAAAACAAATAAAACATTTGAAGAAGAACGAGACTAAAATATAAAAAAATAAAGGAGGATAAAAATGACATTAGTAGAAGAATTAAAATGGAGAGGACTAATAAAAGATATATCAAGTCCAGAATTAGAAGAAAAATTAAATAAAGGTGGAATGAGCTTTTATATAGGAACAGACCCTACAGCAGACAGTTTACATGTAGGACACTTATCAAGTTTTTTAATTTCAAAAAGATTAAAAGAAGCAGGACATCATCCTATATTATTAGTAGGTGGAGGAACAGGGATGATTGGAGACCCAAGACCTACAACTGAAAGAGCAATGATAAGTAAAGAACAAGTAGAACACAATTTTAATTGTTTAAAAAAACAAGTAGAAGAAATGTTTGGATTTGAAGTAGTCAACAATAATGACTGGTATAAAGATGTAAATATGATAGACTTTCTAAGAGATTATGGAAAATACTTTAATGTAAATTATATGATAGACAAAGATATAATCAGAAGAAGATTAGAAACAGGAATTACATATACTGAATTTTCATATATGATATTACAATCAATAGATTTCAAATACTTACATGAACACAAAGGAGTAGACTTACAATGTGCTGGTTCTGACCAATGGGGAAATATAACAGCAGGAATAGACTTAATAAGAAAATCAACAGGAGATGAAGTATATGGATTTACAATGCCATTAGTTACAGATTCACAAGGAAAGAAATTTGGAAAAAGCGAAGGAAATGCATTATGGTTAGACAAAAATAAAACGTCAAGTTATAAACTATACCAATTCTTTGTAAATGTAGAAGACTCTATGGTTATAGATTATTTAAAAATTTACACATTCTTATCAAAAGAACAAATAGAGGAACTTGAAAAGAAAAACAAAGAACATCCAGAATTAAGAGAAGCACACAAAGCATTAGCACGTGAAATAATAACATTTTTACATGGTAAAGAAGAATATGAAAGAGCTGAAAAACTTGCTCAAAATTTATTTAATAATAAATTTGATGATTTAACGAAACAAGACATTTCAGATTTATTTGACAAGCAAGACATGAAAGATGTAGAAGCAAATATAAATTTAACAGACATGCTAGTTAATGTAGGTTCTGCATCTAGTAAAAGAGAGGCAAAAGAATTTATATCAAATGGAGCTGTATCAGTAAACGGTCAAAAAATAACAGATATTTCAACAATTGTTACAGAAGATATGTTTATTGATGATACATATATAATCATAAAAAGAGGAAAGAAAAATTATTATATAGGAAGAAAATAATTTATGCTTGTAAAAAATAAAAATTAATGATACAATTTCATAATAGTAAACCATAAAGGTTAAAATAAATAAAAAGGAGGAATTAAAATGAATGAATTAATAATAAAAAAATGCCAACATTGTGGAGCACTAATAAAAGTTATAGGAAATTGTGACGATAAATATGAAATAAAATGTTGTGGAGAAGAAATGAAAACATTAGTACCAAATTCAGTTGATGCAGCGATTGAAAAACACATACCAACATATGAAGTACAAGAAGGAAAGATAATAGTTAAAGTAAATCATGTTATGGAAGATGAACATTATATTGAATGGATAACAATGGTAAATGGAAATAAAGAAAAAACTATATACTTTAAACCAGGAGAAGAAGCAACAGCAAGATTTTGTTATCATAAAGGAGCAATTTTATATGCATATTGTAATAAACATGGTTTGTGGAAAAAAGAAATTGAATAAAAACTTTGTAGAGAGTGTCCTATTTTAGGACACTTTTTATGTTTGTGGTGTAGCATATTTACTTTTTATACATAAAATATATTAAACAAAATTTGGGGGGATATCAATGGAAAAAGTATTAGAAGTAAAAAATATATGTAAAACATATCAAGCAGAAAATGGTGAAATAGAATCTTTAAAAGATGTAAATTTTGATGTAAATAAGGGAGAATTTATAAGTATAATAGGACCAAGTGGATGTGGAAAATCAACATTATTATCAATAATAGCAGGACTAGAAACTAAAACTTCAGGAGAAATTCATATAGATGGTAAAATAGGATATATGTTACAAAAAGATAATTTACTTGAATGGAGAACAATATATAAAAATATATTATTAGGTTTAGAAATTCAAAAAGTAAATACAATTGAAAACAAGAAATATGCTGAAAAATTATTAAAAAAATATGGATTATATGAATTTAAAGATAAATATCCAACACAACTATCTGGAGGAATGAGACAAAGAGTAGCATTAATAAGAACATTAGCAATAAAACCTAATATATTATTATTAGACGAAGCTTTTTCAGCACTAGATTATCAAACTAGATTAATGGTAACAGAAGACATATATAAAATTTTGAAAAATGAAAATATTACAGCATTAATGGTAACACATGACATAGCAGAAGGAATATTTTAAAATAGACACCCAAAATAAAAAAATAATTTATTACAAAAAGTTGAATATAATGTAAAACTATAGTATAATAAAAAAAGAGGGCAAATAGCTCAAAACTTAGAAAACAAGGAGAATAGGCATTATGAAAATTGAAGTGTTTTTTGAAGATGGCCGGAAGCAAATTTTAGAAGGAGTGAAATCATTTCGAAAAATTGATCAGGAGAAAGAACATGAATTTTCAAGAAAACCTGAAGAAGGAAAGCTCTTCAGAATTGAACCATTAAGCATCAATAAAAAGCTATTTGAAGAACAGAGAAAGGTAAATTCGGAAGAATTTGTAAGAAGAACCATAAATGAAGCATTTCGTAAAGCAGAGCAAAACCCAACCCAATATTTAACTCCTTTTTGCACATTGGTTCCAAAGAAAATATGGGATTACAACGAAATAAAGAACGAAAAAGAGTTAAGAGAATATGCAATTTATACTGGAGGAAAAATGGCTGACTGGATTGAGCAAGCCTTAGAATGGGCTCAAAGGCTTAGCAATGGCGAAAGCTGGGACAATATTTGTAACAAACCAGATACTTTAAGATTTTACCGTATGATAGAATGGAAAGATGGAGAACCCAAAATTGTTGGGGGATCAACTGAAGAAAATTACACATATTCTCCGGCGCATATTTTTTTAAGATTAGTATATTCCTGCAAAAGAGGAGTGCCTTATACTGTTCCGTTAATTGTAATTAGATAATAGTTTTTAATAAAAAGCGAATTGCTTTTTGCTCTGCCTTTGCAGAGCTTTTTTTATAAGAAAATCAATTTTTCTATATGATAAATATATTTTAATAAACATATAGAATCAATAAGAATTTTTCTAATATTTAAACATATACATAAAATAAGTAATTAAATAAAAATGTATAGGAGAATAAAAAAATATGAACGAAAAATTTAAAATTAATTTGAATTTTGATGAAAAAGGAGAAAAACTAGAAGATTTAATTGAAAACTTAATAATTAACATATTGGATAAAAAGGAGAAACAATGATTGAACAAATAGAAAAAATATCATATAATATAGCAATTTATATAAGACTATCAAAAGAAGACATAGATAGAGGATATGATGAAAGTGAAAGCATAAAAAACCAAAGAACATTATTAACACAATATGTAGAAAAATTAGGTCCTGAATATAATCTTATAGATATATACATAGATCAAGGATTTACAGGAACAAACTTTAACAGACCAGATTTTAAAAGAATGATAAAAGACATAAAAGATAGAAAAATAAATATGGTTATAACTAAAGACCTATCTCGTTTAGGTCGTGATTATATTGAAACAGGAGAATATATAGAAAAATGGTTCCCTGAAAACAATATTAGATATGTATCTGTAACAGATGGAATAGATACATTTGAAACAATGAATGGAAATAACGATATTGCACCCTTTAAATCAATACTAAATGATATGTATTCTAAAGATTTGTCAAAAAAAATAAAAACAGCTTTACATACTATGCAAAAACAAGGAAAATGGGTTGGAGGAAAGACTGCAATAGGATATATGAAAGACCCAAAAGATAAAAATAGATTAATTATATGTGAAAAAGAAGCTGAAATAGTGAAAACTATTTTTAATATGGCAGTAGAAGGAAATCAAATTGGAACTATAAGAGATTATTTAAATGCAAACAATATTCCAACAACAAATCAGTTAAGATATAACAAAATCACTTTTTGGGAAAACAAAACAATAAAAAATATATTAAAAAATAAGGTATATATCGGAATAACAGAACAAAATAAAAGAAGTAGGATAAGTTATAAAAATAGAAAAGTTAGACAAAACCCAAAGGAACAGTGGAATATTGTTGAAAATACACATTCTCCAATAATAGATAAAAAAATTTTTGAAAAAGTTCAAAAAATGATAATAGTTCAAAACTATAATAGGAATGAAAAGAAGAATAAATTTTTATTAGATGGATTACTTTTTTGTTATGAATGTAATCACAAAATAGGAGTAAGAGGAAAGAAAAAGGAATATTACTACATGGTATGTAATAATTACCGTAGAAATTCGAAACTAAATCTTTGTACTTCACATGGTTTTAGTTATCAAAATCTAGAAGAAATGGTTCTAAATTGTATAAAAAAATTATTTAAAAACATTGATAGAGAGAAAATAGAATTAGACATAAAAAAAAGCAGAACAAATTATGACTATGAAAAAAAGTTAAAAAAAGTAGAAGCAGAAGTAAAGCTGATAAATGAAAATCTTGATAAAATGTATATTGACAAATTGAATAGAAAAATAAGTAAAGAGATGTATGAAAGATTATATAAAAAATTAATAGATGAAGTGAAACAAAAAGAAAAAGAACATATAGAAATACAAGAGATACAGAATAATTCAAAACAAGATGAGAGTCAAAGTATAAAAAGAACAATAGAACAATTTCTAGAATTAAAAGAACCAACTCCAGAAATAATGAGAGTAATAATAAACAAAATTAAAATACATCAAGATAAACAAGTTGATATATATTTTAATTTTAAGTAAATTGATAAATCAAATTAATCTAATTTGGAATAAACCAGAAGCAATAAGTATGTCAGATAGAGTTATTGTACTTACACATAGACCAGCAAATGTTAAAAAAATATATAAAATAGATTTTGAAATGGAAAACAGAACACCGCTGAATTGCAGAGAAAAGCCTAAATTTAGTAAATATTTTAATATGATGTGGAAAGAGTTAGAAGAAAGAAATTAATAGTTTTCTTCTAACTTTAATTGCATTTAATTAATATTTAGAAAAACACTTAGAAATCAAACAACAATAATTTTCACATAAAAGTTGGTTTTACATAAAATATATTAGAGTTGCATTAAGATTTATTCTGAAAGGAGATTAAAAATGAAGAAAGAAGAAAACATTTCAAAAGACAGGAAAAAATATCTAAGAAAAGTTAAACTAAAAAAAATAGAAATTTTATTAGCACAAATATCTATAGTAATAGCTTTTATTGTATTATGGGAAGTTCTTGCACAAAAAGGAATAATCGATAGTTTTATAGCAAGTCAACCATCAAGAATAGTAAAAACATTTATGAATTTATCATCAAATAATTTATTAGAACATCTGAAAATAACATGTTTAGAAACATTATTAGGCTTTTTACTTGGAACATTTTTAGGAATAGGCATAGCCATTATATTGTGGTGGTCACCGTTTATTTCAAAAGTATCAGAACCATTTTTAGTTATATTAAACAGTTTACCTAAAACAGCATTAGGACCAGTAATAATAATTTGGGTAGGGGCAGGAATGCCAGCAATAATTGTTATGGCATTAGCAATTTCATTAATAGTAACAATTTTAGAAATATTAAATGGCTTTTTGCATACAGATAAAGAAAAAATAAAAATGGCAAAAACTTTTAATGCAAACAAAACTCAAATACTTACTAAAATAATAATACCAGCAAACATACCAACATTTTTTAACACATTAAAAGTAAATATAGGATTATCTTTAGTTGGCGTAATATCAGGAGAATTTTTAGTATCAAAAGGAGGACTTGGATATTTAATAGTATATGGTGGTCAGGTATTCCAACTAGATTTGGTTATGACAAGTGTAATTATTCTTGCAGTTGTAGCAGCTCTAATGTACCAAAGTATAGTTTTACTTGAAAAAATTTTCGTAAAGTAATTACAATATAGAGATTATCTATATAAAATTTTAGGAGGTTTTATGAAAAAAGTAATAATTAGAATTACAACAGTATTAATTATTGTAATTGCAGTATTTGCTATATACAAGGTGAATAGTAAAAATACAAAAACATCAGAATTAATTACAATTCAATTAAATGAAGTTACAAGGTCTGTATTTTATGCACCACAATATGTTGCAATTTCAAATGGATTTTTTAAAGATGAAGGATTAGAAATAGAAATAACAACAGGACAGGGTGCTGACAAAGTAATGACTTCAATTTTATCTGGTCAAAGTGATATTGGTCTTTGTGGACCAGAAGCTGCAATATATGTTTATAATGAGGGAAAAGAGGACTATGTAGAAGTATTTGCTCAATTAACTCAAAAAGATGGTTCTTTTTTAGTAAGCAAAGAAGCAACAGAAAACTTTTCTTGGAAAGACTTAATCGGGAAAACTGTTATTCCTGGCAGAAGAGGTGGAGTTCCATATATGACATTAGAATATGTTTTAAAACAGAATGGAATAAATCCTAAAACAGATTTAATATTAGATGATAGCATACAATTTGATTTAATGGCGGGAGCTTTTTCAGGAGGTAATGCAGAATATGTAACTTTATTTGAACCAACAGCTTCTATGACACAAGATGCAGGTAAAGGTTATATTGTAGCATCTGTTGGAGAAGAAGCAGGTGAAGTTCCTTATACGGCGTTTTGTGCTAAAAAAAGCTATATAGAAAAAAATCAAGATATTATTGAAAAATTTACAAATGCTATTTATAATGGTGAACAATGGGTGAAAGAACATACAGCAAGAGAAGTTGCTGAAAAAATTCAAGATTTTTTTCCAAATACAACTTTAGAATCTTTAGAAAATTCTGTTCAAAAATATAAAGATATTGATGCTTGGAAAGATAATCCTATTCTAAAACAGGATGCTTTTGATAAATTGCAATTAATTATGACAGAAGCGGGTGAACTTGACAAAAAGGCACCTTTTGATAAAGTGGTAAATAATATTTTTGCGGAAAAAGTAAGTAAATAATTAGATATAAAAATGTCCTTAATGAATATATTAAAGACATCAAAAAAATCCTGAACTTATTATGGTTCTAGGATTTCTTTTTATATATTTTTTTGTTTTTTATTATATTTTAGATTAAAATCTAGCAAATTATTTTTATTAAACCTATTGACTTTACTACTACTTAATGATATATTGTTATTATAAAATTAATCTTTAATTATATTCATTAAAGATAGAATAAAATGCAAATGGTTAGAATCACTGACTTTGCAAAGGCAAACAAAAGCAAAAGAAGGTAGGAGGAAAAAAAGATGTTTTATGAAAAACAAAGAAAAAAGCAAAAAGTAAAAGAAGAAGAAAACAGAAGAAAAAATGAATGGTCAAAAAGAAAAGAAAGAGGAGTAACACTAATATCATTAGTAGTAACAATAATAGTACTATTAATATTAGCAGGAGTAGGAATAGCGACATTAACAGGAGAAGACGGAATAATAACAAATGCACAAAAAGCCCAAGTAGCAACAATAGAAGCAGAAGTGATAGATAGAATGAACTTAGCATATAGTTCATTAAAAACAGAATCAACAATAAAAATGTCAACAGAGGTAGGATATAAGCCAGTAGAACACATAGAAGAGCTGTCACAAGTAGCAGCAAAAGAACTAGGAGTAGAAGTACAAAAAGAAGAAGTTCCAGAAGTAGTAACAGACGGAAAATATCATGTATACTACCAAGAGGGAGGAACAACAATAACAATATTATATGGAGACAATAAATTTGCATTAAAAGCAGGAAGTGTAGCTAAAAATAACTTATATGCAAACATAAAAGGAGTAATAAATTTAAGTACAACAGGAGTAACATATACAAAAGAACCAACAAGAGCAGAAGAAAATGAGCAAAATCCAAAACAAGGAGAAATAATGGTAGAAAATAGAGAATATAAAGATACAGAAGGGAAAATAGCAATAATACCAAAAGGATTTTGTGTAGTAATAGGAACAGACCCAATATCAAAAGGATTAGTAATATCAGATGTAGAAAATGATGATATGGAAAACAGCAAAGGCGGAAACCAATTTGTATGGATACCAGTAGACGGAGATACTCTAAAATATGAACAACATAAATATGCAGAGCCAAATGTAGATGACCATGAAAGATATGAAGAAGACACAGGAAATGGAAATTGGAAAACATATCAATATAGACATTATATGAACGAGTGGGAAGATACAAATGGAAAAGCAGAAAGTGTAGCTCAAAATAAAGGATTTTATGTAGGAAGATATGAAGCAGGAATTCCAAAAGAAGCCCCATTTTATTCAGATAAAGATGGTTCAACATATTGGCAACGATCTTATTCAAACGATGACTTCGGAAAAAACTCATTAACAGAAGGAAGTTATGCAAACACATATAAAGATAAAAATGTAACAACATATAAACCAGTAAGTAAGAAAAATACCCCAAGCTGGAACTACATTAACCAAATAAATGCAAAAGAAGTATCAAGTAAAATGTATGGAGAAGAAAAAGGAGTAACAAGCCAACTAATAGATAGTTATGCATATGATACAATAACAGAATGGCTATCAAATTCAAGTTATAATGTAACAAATAGTACCTCATGGGGAAATTATTATAATTCAGAATATGAAATAAATGGATTATATGCAAAACATGAATATAGACAAGATTCAACAAATACATGGAGATGGTATCCAGCATATACATGGAGTAAAGGAACATATAATAAAAAGAATGGGGACAGATTTGAAATAGCAACAGGCTCATCAGAAAGAAATAAAGCAAATAATATATATGACTTTGCAGGAAATATGTGGGAATGGACAACAGAAACGAGAACAGGAACAAGAGTAGAAGAAAATGGTAGCATAACACCCGAATATACGTTTGCTGTGCGTCGTGGTGGTAGCTTCAGCAACTACGTAAGTGGCAACGCAGCGTCTAGTCGCGATGGCTACAATACGACTGGCGGTACTGACATCAGCGTCGGTTTTCGTGTCGTGCTTTACATAAAGTAGCGCTGACCACTGATGGTCGAAAAAGCTTAACTAAAATAATATCGTTGAAAATATGCACCAAAACAAAAGCACATTAGAACTTATTCTAAAATTTACACCACTTGATTATACACTATCCAACTATCATTAAAAGGAAAAAATAAAATAATGTATGAAAAAAATGAATTAACATTAATACCAAAATATGAAAAATATATGGAATATATGCTAGAAATAATACTCATCAAACTACCTAGAACAGAAAAATTTAGTATAGGAAATGAGTACAAAACAATAATGTACCAAGCATTTGAAAATATAATGTATATAGATAAGTTGCCAAAAAGTTCAAGATTAGGATATTTGAATAAAATAGATGCAGACTTAAATATACAAAGAGTTTTTCTAAGAATAATGCAAAAAAACAAGTGGATAGATAACAAAAAATTTGACTACATAATGCATACACAAATAAAAGAAATAGGAGCAATTCTTGGAGGGTTAATAAAATATTATGCCAAAGACAATAAGAAATAAATTCCAAGAAGCATTAACATATGAAAAATTAATGCAAGCACATTTAAAATGTCAGGAAGGTAAAATTTCCAGAAAAAATGTTATAAGATTCAATTTAAAAAAAGAAGAATACATAGACTGGTTATATGAAAAACTTAAAAGTAAAACATATAGTCATGGAGAATATACATCATTTTACGTAACAGAGCCTAAAGTAAGAAAAGTAGAAGCCTCATCATATATAGACAGAATTGTTCATAGATGGTGTTTCGACAATTTTCTAGAAAATACATTTGTCCCCCAATTTATTCCGACAAGTTATGCGTGCTTAAAAGGAAAAGGCATGCATAAAGCCGCATTAGACGTTCAAAAAGGAATGAAGGAATGTAAGAAAAAATATGGAGAATATTATATTTTAAAAATGGATATTGCTAAATATTTTTCAAATATAGACAAAAAAATATTAAATAAAATATTAAAAAGAAAAATAAAAGATAAAGACATAATGTGGATACTAGAAAAAATTTTATATTCTCATAAACAAGAAAAAGGAATTCCGATAGGAAACCTTACAAGCCAGATGTTTGCGAATATATATTATAATGAAGCAGACCAATATATAAAACACAAATTAAAAGTTAGATATTATTATAGATATATGGATGATAGCATTATTTTAATGCATTCAAAAGAAGAAATAAAAGAAGTAAAACAAAAAATAGAAGATTATATAAAAAATGAATTGAAATTAGAGTTTAATAGAAAAACAAATATATTTAAAAGTAAGCAAGGAGTTAATTTTTGCGGATATAAAATAAATGAATATAGACTAAAATTAAGAGACAGAGGAAAAAGAAAACTAAAGAAAAAAATAAAATATTTAAAAAATAAAATAAAAAATACAGAAATGACATCAAAAGAAGCCAAAATGTACTTATGTGGACATTTTGGATACATAAAATATGCAAATGCATATTCTTTAACAAATAATTTATTTGCTAAAGAAGAATAGGGATAAGTTTATAACAGGAGAGTTGCTGTGCTTCGTGGTGGTAGCTTAAACAACAACGGAAGTGACAACGCAGCATCTAATCGCAATGGCAACAATACGACTGGCAATACTAACATCAACATCGGTTTTCGTGTCGTGCTCTAATATTTTTCTAGATTATGGATTTCAAGGAATTCATACAATGAGTATTAGATATTAAAGGAAACTTATTCCTTCCTTAACTGGTAAAAATGTATCATAAACGAGGTATTAGTAGCCAAAAGCCAAGATACAGTAGTTTATAAAATTTGAAAGGAACACTAATGCAAGAAAATATAAATATATGTTTTTTAATGGGAAAAATTATATCTGAAATAGACTTTAAATTTTTTTATAATAGTAAAAAACATGTATCAATTGTTAAATTTTTAATAAATACATATAAAGAAAACGCAAAAGTTTCAATAAAAGCATATGATGATATAGCAGATAACATTTATAAAGAATATAATATAAATAGTTCAATAAATCTAGTAGGATTTATTGAGAAAAATGAAGTCATAATAAAAGAGATATTTTAAAAACCAATTGTAAAGTGAAAACAATATATTAGACAAAAAGTTTAATAAAAATATTGAGCACTCTACAATTGGATTTTTTTATACAACACAATAATACTCCATATAATTATATAAAAAAGTGTCAAATTTTGAGATTAAATTTGTTAGAAAGTACGGTCAGTATATTGACAAGATTTTGCGAATATGATAATCTAGTATCAAAAACTAGATAACTTTATCTATAATACGAAAGGAAATAAATAAATGGAAAGAGAAAAGTATTTCAAATCAGTAAACTGTAAAAACATAAAAGAAATTATGTACAATTCGGCAAAAGAATTTGGAGAAAATATAGCATTTGTAATAAAACAAAAAAAAGACAAAGAAATTTCATATGAAAACAAAACATATAAAAAATTATTAGAAGACATAAACTCATTTGGAACAAAATTATATAATTTAGGACTAAAAGACAAAAGAATAGCAATAGTAGGAAGAAATAGATACGAATGGGTTGTAGCACATTTAGCAAACTTATTAGGAGGAATTGTATCAGTACCGCTAGATAAAGAATTACAAGTAAATGAATTAGAAAGTTGCCTAGAAAGAAGCAAAGCAGATGTAGTTGTATTTGACGAAAAATATATAGAAAATATAGAAAAAATAAAATCAAGAGGAAAAACAAATGTAAAAGAATATATATGTATGTCAGAAAAAGAAGGGTATAATAACTTTTGGGATTTAACAAAAGAAGGAAAAAAACTAATAGAAAATGGAAATCAAGACTTTATAAATGCAAAAATAGACGAAAACAAAATGGCAATACTATTATTCACATCAGGAACAACATCAAAATCAAAAGCAGTAATGCTTTCAAACAAAAACATAGCATCAAATGTATACTCAATGTTACTAGTTGAAGACATTAGAAAAGGAGACCATAACTTAGCGTTTTTACCATTTCATCACATATTTGGTTCAACATGTATAATTGTTATGCTAGCTGCGGGAGTTCAAACAGCATTTCCAGATGGACTAAGATATGTAGCACAAAATTTGAAAGAATATAAAGTATCTATATTTGTAGGAGTACCACTATTAGTTGAAGCAATATACAAAAATATAGAAAAAGAAGTAGCAAAATCAGGAAAAACAAAAACAGTAGAAAAAGGTAAAAAAATAAGTAACTGTTTATTAAAACTACATATAGATATAAGAAGAAAACTATTCAAAGAAATAATAGATGCACTAGGTGGAAATATGAGAACAGTAATATCAGGAGGAGCACCACTAGACAGAAAAGTAGCACAAGGATTTAATGAACTTGGAATAGAAGTAGTTCAAGGATATGGATTAACAGAAACATCACCAGTAATTGCAGCAGAAAACTTTAAAAAGAAAAGATATGGTTCTATAGGATTTCCAATGGAAAATGTAGAACTAGAAATAGTAAACAAAGACGAAAACGGAATAGGAGAAATCCGTGTAAAAGGACCAAATGTAATGTTAGGATACTATGAAAATGAAGAACAAACAAAAAAAGTAATAAGAGATGGATGGTTCTATACAGGAGACTTAGCCTATATTGATAAAGACGGATATATATTCTTAACAGGAAGACAAAAAGACATGATAGTTTTAAAAAACGGCAAAAAAGTATTTCCAGAAGAAATTGAAACACTAATAAACAGACTAGATTTAGTTGAAGAATGTATAGTATATGGAATGCCAGACGAAAAAGACAAAAACGACATAAAACCATCTGTAAAAGTTGTATATAATAAAGAAACAGTAAATGAAAAATACCCAAATGTAACAAAAGAAGAATTACACCAAATAATATGGGAAAAAATAAAAGAAATAAACAAAACACTTCCGCCATATAAATATATTAAAAATTTAATAGTAACAGACGAAGAACTTATAAAAACAACAACCAAAAAAGTAAAAAGACAAGAAGAAATCAAAAAAATAATAGGATAAACAAAAAACACTGACACTAAATAAAAGTGCCAGTGTTTATTTATTAATTAATAATTAAATACCATAATTTCATTGACAAATAAAAAAACAATTATTATAATAATACATGAAAGAATTGAAGTTAAATTAAGCTTAACTTCAAGGAGGAATTATATGAAAAATGTATTAGAATACTTAGAAAAAACAACACTAAAAACTGGAAATAAAACAGCAATAATAGAAGAAGACAAAACATGCAGTTATTCTGAATTATTAGAAAACAGCCAAAAAGTAGGAAGCGAAATATCAAAATACATAACACCAAGAAAACCAGTACCAATATTAATGGAAAAAGGAATAAATGGAATCTACGCATTTTTTGGAACAATATATTCAGGAGGATTTTATGTATTACTAAATCCAGAACTTCCAAAACAAAGACTTCAAAAAATATTAGAAGTACTAGAAGCAGATATTATAGTAACTGACGAAAACAACTATGAACTTGCACAAGAAATTGCAGAAAATAGAAAAATATTAAAAATAGAAGAACTAAAAAACAAAGAAATAAATAAAGAAAAATTACAACAAATTAGAAATCAAGCCCTAGATGTAGACCCACTATATGCAAACTTTACATCTGGCTCAACAGGAACACCAAAAGGAGTACTCATAAGTCATAAATCTGTAATAGACTTTATAGATATATTCACAGATAAATTCAAAATAAATGAAAATGACATAATAGGAAATCAAGCTCCATTTGACTTTGATGTATCTGTTAAAGACATATACTCTAGTATAAAAACAGGAGCAACACTTTTAATAATACCAAGAAAACTATTTTCAATGCCATCAAAATTATTAGACTATATATGTGAAAATAAAGCAACAACTCTAATTTGGGCAGTATCAGCATTATGTTTAATAACAACATTTCACGGTTTAGACTATAAAGTACCAACAACAATAAATAAAATATTATTCAGTGGAGAAGTAATGCCGATAAAACACTTAAAAGAATGGATAAAACATTTACCAGAAGCAATGTATGTAAACTTATATGGACCAACAGAAATAACTTGTAATTGCACATACCACATAATAAATAAAAATACTGAATATGAAAAACAAATTCCAGCAGGAAAGTCATTTGACAATGAGCAAGTATTTCTTCTAGACGAAAAAAATCAACAAATAACTAAAGCTAAAGAAATAGGCGAAATATGTGTAAAAGGAACAGCACTAGCTTTAGGATATTATAATGACTTAAAGCAAACAAGAGAAAAATTTATACAAAATCCAGCAAATGAAAAATACAATGACTTAATATACAAAACAGGAGACCTAGGATATTTTGATGAAACAGGAGACCTATATTTTTGCGGAAGAAAAGACTTTCAAATAAAGCATATGGGACATAGAATAGAATTAGAAGAAATAGAAAGAGCAATGGAAAAAATAGAAAAAGTAGAAAGAGCATGTTGCATTTATAGAGAAGAAAAAAGCAAAATTTACGGATTTTATATAGGAGAAATAACAAAAATAGAACTTCATGACAAACTAAAAGAAACATTACCAATTTATATGTTACCAAATGTTCTGACAAAATTAGAAGAAATGCCTGTTACGAAAAATGGAAAAATAGACAGAAAGCAATTAAAACTATTTATAACTGAGAAAGGAAAAAACTAAAAACAATCAAATACATAAGAAAGGAGAACAATAAATTGAAAGAAGAACACATAAAACAAATAATAGAAAAATATAATACACCAGCATATATTTTTGATATAAATAAAGCTCAAAAAAGAATAAAATACTTAAGAGAACAATTACCTCAAAATGTACAATTATGTTATGCAATAAAAGCAAATACATTTATAATAAAAGATATAGAAAAAAATATAGACAGATTTGAAGTATGTTCACCTGGAGAATATGAAATATGCAAAAATATGGAAATAGAACCAGAAAAAATATTGATATCTGGAGTATATAAAACACCAGAAGTAATAAAAAAAATGATTTCAAAAGAAGAAAAAATAAATTGTTATACAATAGAATCAATAGAACAATTTGAATTATTAAAAGAACTAAGCAAAAATCACAAAATAAAAATAATGATAAGAATAACTAGTGGAAATCAATTTGGAATAAATGAAAGTGAAGCAGAGCAAATAATAAAAGAAAATGCTAAATATGAAAACTTAGAAATAATAGGAATTCAATATTTTGCGGGAACACAGAAAAATTCAATAAAACTTCTAAAAAAAGAAATAGAATATATTGATGAATTTGCTATAAAAATGTATGAAAAATACAAATTTACGGTTAAGGAAATTGAATTTGGACCAGGATTCCCAGTATATTATTTTAAAAACACTGAATTTGATGAAGAAACATTTTTAAAAGAATTTTCAGAAATAATAGAAAATATGAAATTCAATGGAAAAATAATATTAGAATTAGGACGAAGTATATCTGCTAGTTGTGGAAATTACATAACTAAAGTTGTAGATTTAAAAATAAATAAAGAACAAAAATATGCAATACTAGATGGAGGTATACACCACATAGTATATTATGGACAATCAATGGCAATGAAAATACCAAAATGTGAAATATATCCATATAGAGAAAACACAGGTGATGAAAAATGGAATTTATGTGGATCACTTTGTACAATAAATGACATATTAGTAAAACAATTTCCTGTAAGCAATTTAAAAGTAGGAGATATATTTATATTTGAAAATACAGGAGCTTACTGTATGACAGAAGGAATTTCGTTATTTTTAAGTAGAGAATTACCACAAGTAATAAAAATAAAAGAAGATAACACATTAGAATTAATTAGAGAAAATATACCAACATATAAATTTAACATGTAAAAGTTATTAATATTAAAAATAATATATAAAAAGAAAGGAGAAGATGTTAGTAATAGCTAGCATCTAAAAGAAAAAATGGAAAGATTAAAAGAAATTTTAGAAGAAATAGAAGCAGGAGTAGATTACGAAAACTGCACAACATTAATTGATGATGGATATTTAGACTCACTTTCAATACTATCATTAGTTGCAGAAATAGAAGACGAATTTGATGTACAAATACCAACAGTAGAAATAATACCATCAAATTTCAATTCATTACAAGCAATATGGGATTTAATAGTTCGTTTGCAGGAAGAAGGATAAAAGATGACTTACTGTGATATAACATTTATGTGCTTATTTTTACCATTAACAATTATTATATATAATGTATTACCACAAAAACATAGGTGGAAAGTATTATTAGTAGCAAGTTACATATTTTTCTGGTCAATAAGTGGAAAACTATTAATATATCTATTAGCAACAACTCTTTTAATGCACTATTTTGGATTATGGATAACATCAATACAAAATGAAAGAGATGCAATATTAAAAGAAACAGAAAAAGAAAAGAAAAAAGAAGTTAAGGCTAAATATTTAAAAAAACAAAGAAAAGTATTACTATTTACAATTATAATAATGTTAGGAACATTAATAATATTAAAATATTCAGCATTTTTACGTACTAACATAAATTCACTATTAGAATTAGTGAAAATACCAATAAGATTTAGAATAAGCAATTATATATTACCAATAGGAATATCATTTTATACATTACAAGCAATATCATATATTATTGACGTATATAGAGGAACAATAAAAGCAGACAAAAACTTAGGAAGGTTAGCATTATTTATAAGTTTTTTTCCTCAAATTATGGAAGGCCCAATATGTAGATATTCACAAACAGCAGAACAATTATGGAAATGTGAGAAAATTACTTATGAAAGATTAACATTTGGCTTGCAAAGAGTAGCATTTGGAATGATGAAAAAGATGATAATTGCAGATAGACTAAATACCTTTATTGCAAATATTTTTGATGCATATACAAAATATGATGGAGGTATTGTAGCAGTAGGAATGATTCTTTATACACTACAATTATATATGGATTTCTCTGGAACGATGGACATGGTAATAGGAATAGGTGAAATTTTTGGAGTAAAAATGCCAGAAAACTTTAGGCAACCATTTTTCTCTAAAACAATATCTGAATTTTGGACAAGATGGCATATAACATTAGGAGCATGGTTTAGAGACTATATATATTATCCAATATCACTAACAGATAAATGTAAAAAGTTAACAACATCAGCAAGAAAAAAAATAGGAAATTATTATGGACCACTATTAACAAGTTCAATAGCACTATTTTGTGTATGGATATGTAATGGAATTTGGCATGGCTCAGCATGGAATTATATATTTTTTGGAATGTACCATTTTATATTAATATTTTCAGGAAGAATGATAGAACCACTTGTTGACAAAATAAATAAAAAATTACATATAAATAACAAAAGCTTTATATATACATGTGTACGAATAATTAAAACTACATTCCTAGTATTTATAGGAGAATTATTCTTTAGAGCAAATGGACTAAAAGTTGGAATAGGAATGTTTGTAGAAATGATAACTAACTTCTCACTAGATTTAATAAAAGATGGTACAATATTAAAATTAGGAATGGACAAAGCAGACTTCTTAATAATAGGAATTACAACAATTGTTATATTTATAATAAGCATATTAAAAGAAAAAGGAATTAACGTAAGACAAGAAATAGCAAAGAAAAACATTGTAATAAGATGGACAATATATTATGCACTTATTTTATCAATACTTATATTTGGAGCTTATGGAATAGGATATTTACCAGTAGACCCAATGTATGCACAATTTTAGGAGGAAATTAGAATGAAACAAAAAATATTAAGATGTATTAATTTCATAGTGATACTTGTGATTATTCTAATAATATTATCATATATAGTGATTCCAAAAAAGAATTTAGAAAAATTTGGAATGGAAAATCAAACAGCAAATGGAATATTAGGAGAGAAAGAAAACACAATAGATGTGCTAATTGTAGGAAATAGTGAATCATATACATCAGTAGTACCACTAAAAATATGGGGTGATTATGGATACACAACTTATATATGTGGTACATCTGGACAAACTTTACCAGATTCTTGTATGTTTGTATATAAAGCAATGCAAAAGCAAAATCCTAAAATAGTAATACTAGAAGCAGATAATTTATTTGATAGAGAAAAATTATCAAAACCTTTTACAAAAGTTATTGAAGAAATGGTTCCAATTATTAAATATCATAATAGATGGAAAAAATTGAATAAAGAGGACTTTTTTCAAAATGTAGAATATAATTGGTCAGATGATTTTAAGGGATATAATTATACGACAACAGCAAACGAAGCAGAAGACAAAAACTATGTATCAACATCAAAATCTGATAAAGTTAATAAAATGCCAAAATCTAATCAGTTATATGTAAAAATGTTGAATGAATATTGTAAAAGAAACAATGCTCAATTGATAATAGTAAGTACACCAAGTACAGTAAACTGGACTCATAAAAATCATAATGGAATTAAAAGATTTGCAGAAAGAGAGAATATCGAATTCCTTGATTTGAATATGCTTAATGATGAAATACAAATAGACTGGGAAAAAGATACTAGAGATAAGGGAGATCATTTAAACCATCATGGTGCAGTAAAAGTAACAGAATATATGGGAAAATATTTAAAAAGTAAAAATATTTTAGAAGATCACAGACAAGATGAAAGATATAGTAAATGGAATGAGATTTACAATAATTATAAAGGAAAATATGAACAAAAATAAAAAAGCAACATAGAACTTCTTTTTAAGTTCTATGTTGCTTTTTGTTGTCACATTTATTAGAATTTTGCGTATGATATATTATAAAAAATTAAAGGAGGAAAGTCATGTTTAGAAAAAAATACAAAAAGTGCTATTGTATGAATAACAGCAACGAGTGGAATAACAAAAGTGTAATAGAAGATAAATGTAATGATGTATGTCAATGTGCTTATGAAAAATGTAATGAAGATAATTTGTGTGAATGTGGATTTGATGAAGAATATGAAATGGGAGTATTTCCAGAAAATCCTATGCTTGCACAAAGTTATGTTCCTTGGCAATTTATGGATAAGACTTTTAAACCATGTGCTGGCTTGAAAATGGGAACAATTTTTCCAGAATTGGTTAGCCCATATATGCCATGTCAATCTATGAGAACAAATGAATTTATAGAGGCAACGAATAAAATTGGAGAGGGGTGTAACAAATGCTAGAAGAAGAAAGAAGAGACTGTTCTTGTGCAATGAACAATATTAATAAGTGCAATTGTAATATGATGAATATGAATGTTTCTGCATATCAAAATAACAATATGTCTAATTGTGAATGTAATGAATTTAACCAAACTAGAGAAGAAATGATTGGTAGAATTAAATGCTTGAATTTTGCTATAATTGAGCTTGGACTATATTTAGATACTCACATTGATGATGAAAAAGCAATTTGCTTGCATAGAAAGTATTGCAAAGAATATAGAGAATTAACAGATAAATATCAAAAAGTTTATGGACCTTTGACTATTCATTTTCCTTGTAATAAATGGAGATGGATTGAAGATCCATGGCCTTGGGAAAGGGGGAATTTTTAATGTGGACTTATAATAAAGTATTAGAATATCCTGTTAATATAAAATGTACAGATCCTCGTCTTGCAAAAGTAATTATTAGTCAATATGGAGGTCCAGATGGAGAACTTGCAGCTTCTCTTAGATATTTGTCTCAAAGATTTGGTATGCCTGACCAAAAAGCAAAAGCTATTTTGAATGACATTGGAACTGAAGAATAGGTTCCATGATGTTATCAATAGCCTCCACTTCTCTAAAAGAGCTGTGGGGGCATTTTTTTATGTTTTAGAAATTTTTGGATATATATGTAATTCAAAATTAGTAGGATCAGAATCTTTTTTTATAGCTTTTTCTGTTTTTAAATATGTAACTTTAGCAATAATGCTTTTTAGCAAAATATTTTTATCTTTGGCATTGTCTAATTTATTATATAAATCAATTACATTTTTTAGTTTAGGTATCATAGTTTCTTTTTCATTTTGTATTTTTATATTTTTTAGTAATAGAAAACTGTATTCTTCTAATTTACTTTCTAAAGTTTCAATATTATTTTTAATAGCTTTTGAACGATTTAAAAACTCATTTTTGTTATAAATACCATTTTCTAAAAACTCATAAATTTTATCAAGTTTAGCATTTTCTTTTTCTAATTTTTTTTGTGTAGCTGAAATAGACTGTTCTAATATCTTATTATTGTCTCTACTTGAATTGTCCTTTATTTTATAATCTACCTTATAATTTTCAAGCCATATTTTTAAAGCTTCAATAATTTTATTTTCTACAATATAAAGTTTAGAACTTACATTATCACATTTAGAATTAGAACATATAATAGTTGCAGGTTTATCAACTTTATTATAAGGTCGTCTTTGCATAGGTTTACCACACTTTTCACAAAATACTAGACCTACTAATGGATTTTGAATAATATTGCTATGTTTAACTTTTGGAGTATTTTGTTTTCTTTTTTCTTGAACTAATTCCCAAGTTTTATTATCAATAATAGGTTCATGTAATCCATCATAAATTAGATAATCTTGATTACGAGGTCTAGAAATTATAATATGTCCATTTTTTGTTTTCTTTTTTTGTTGTCTTCTATTCCAAACAATTTTGCCTATATATGTTGGATTAGAAAGAATATCTTTCACAGAAGAAATAGTCCACTCATTAGAAATTCTAGGTTTTAAATTCATATCATTTAACTTGTTTACAACTGAATTTATAGTATTACTTTCAAAAGTATATAATCTAAAAATTTCTTTAACAATAGGTGCTTCTTCTTGATTAATAGATAAGGTATAACCTTTTGCATCTTTTAACTTTACTCTATCATATCCAAAAGGTGTAATATTTCCAACGAATTTCCCTTCTGAAACAGAGATTTCACGACCTCTTTGCAAACGCCTATTAATAGTTTTATATTCTCTCCTAGACATAAATAAGCCAAACTCAAAATATTCTTCATCAAATTCATTATCTGGGTCATAAGTTTTAACAGGTGTAATAATTTTTGTATGAGAATATTTAAAAGCTTTAGAAACTCTACCTTGATCAGCAGTATCACCACGAGCAAGTCTTTCTACTTCAACTACTAAAACACCAGTCCATTTCTCATTTTCAACATCTTTAAGAAGTTTTTGCATTTCTTTTCTTTCACTAATTGTTTCAGCACTTACAACTTCTCTATAAATTTTGCCAATAGCTAGATTTCGCTTTTCAGCTAAAGTAGTCAAAATTTTCTCATGTCTTGCTAAAGTTTCTCCTTCACCATATTTTTCAGATTCTATATCTTCTCTTGATTTTCTTAAATATATTGCATATGTGCCATTTTGCACATTTCCCCCTTTCCTTGTAATTTGTCTTTATTATATTTGTAATTGAAACAAATTACAACAAGGAAGGATTTACTTTTCTTATTAAATTAATGATAACATTATCTATGTATTCTTTTTGATTAGAAATATTTTCTGCAATGCAATTATCATAAAATTTTATTTTTGTATTTTCTAAAATGTATTCTTCTAATATCATATAAATCGCCTCTTTTAAATTTATGAGAAAAGCATAAAAAAATACCTAAGACAGGCTTATCTTGAGCAAGTTCGTATTTTTCTATGCTAACATTAAATGATAATAATATATTAGACAAAATAAGTGAATTAATATTTTTATATTGTTATTTACAAAATAATTGACAAAGGAACTAATGTTTGATAATATATAGCAAATACGAAATGAGGTTGATATTATATGGATAATAGATTAATTGGAGATGAAAATAATATTATATTCTATACTGATAAAGAAGATAATGTTAAAGTCGAAGTTATTTTACAAAATGAAAATGTTTGGCTTAATATAGATTCTTTAACTAAATTATTTAAAATAGATAGGACGGGAATTACAAGACATATAAATAATATTTATAGAGATGAAGAATTAGAAGAAAATAGCACATGTGTAAAAATTGCACATATGGGTAACAATGGGAAACAACAATATTTTACAAACTATTATAATTTAGATATGATAATTTCAGTTGGGTTTAGAATAAACTCAAAACCAGCTATAAAATTTAGAACATGGGCAAATAAAATTATAAAAGAATATCTTATAAAGGGATTTGCGTTAGATGATGACAGATTTTTAAAAGGTGGTAAGGTAAATGCTCAATATTTTGATGAATTATTAGAAAGAATAAAAGTAATTCGTACAAGTGAAAGAATGGCTTATCAAAAAATAACAGATTTATTTATAGCAACAGCAGTTGACTATAATCCAAAATCAGAAGAAGCCTATACTTTCTTTAAAATAGTTCAAAATAAATTGCATTATGCAATTTCAGGTTATACAGCAGCAGAACTTATTTATAATAGAGTTGATTCAAATAAAGAACATATGGGACTTACAAATTGGAAAAATAGTCCTAATGGTTTAATATATAAATATGATGTTTCTATAGCTAAAAATTATTTGAATGAAGAAGAATTAAAGAGATTAAATGATTTAACTAATTTTTTCATAGTATTTGCAGAGGATGAAGCCAAGGAAAGACATATAATGACAATGCAAGATTGGATTAATGCAACAGATGATTTATTAAAATTTAGAAGAAAGAAAATTCTAGATAATGCAGGTTCTATATCACATAAAGAAGCAATTGAAAAAGCTGAAAATGAATATGAAAAGTTCAAAGTAAAACAAGATATGGAATATATTTCTAGT
This sequence comes from uncultured Clostridia bacterium, assembly GCA_963556905.1. Classification (GTDB taxonomy): domain Bacteria; phylum Bacillota; class Clostridia; order TANB77; family CAG-508; genus CAG-269. The sequence goes on from CAUWAY010000015.1 coordinate 35,163, forward strand.
ATGGATGAAATGTATCAAAAATATTTAGATGAAAATAGTAATAAATAAAATTAAGTTTCACTTAGTGTACTTCAGTTCACCGAGTGAACTTTTTAACAATTTACAGACAATAACCACAAATTTTTATAATTGATAACATCATGGGACTGAAGAATTAGCACATCTTGAAATGGTAGGAGCAATAGTTCATCAATTAACAAAAAATGCATCAATAGAAGAAATTGAAGCAGCAGGGTTAGGAGCATATTATACAGACCATGGGGTTGATGTATATCCACAATCAGCAGCAGGAGCACCATTTACAGCAGCATATATTGCATGTAAAGGAGATGCAATTGCAAATTTACAAGAAGACTTAGCAGCAGATAAATAGGATTATTAGTGCAACTAACATA
>CAUWAY010000016.1:0-34374 GCA_963556905.1 uncultured Clostridia bacterium
AAGAAATAAAGCAAATAATATATATGACTTTGCAGGAAATATGTGGGAATGGACAGCAGAGACAAGAACGAGAGTAGATGCAAATGGCAGCATAACACCCGAATATACGTTTGCTGTGCTTCGTGGTGGTAGTTTCATCCACTACGGAAGTCTCAATGCGACTTCTAATCGCCTTGGCGAAAGTACGGCTGGAGGAACTAACCTCAACGTCGGTTTTCGTGTTGTACTCTATATAAAGTAATTTAAAACATAAAAAGTTTTACACACTCGATTATTCTTACTTCTATGTCTGTTGGTGCTTTTGCAACTACAGAAGAACATAACAGAATTTATAGTAAGACTTCTGAAATGAGTACTTATGGAGCTCAAGGAGCTAATCAAGGAGACATATATGGGTCGGGAGAACTGAGCATTGACTTGAGGGCAAAAAACACTTCTGCACGTGTTTGCGTTCAAGTTGTTGCAAGACCTGTCGAAGACTTTGATAAGACATATTATGTTGCTTGGACAACTCCGAGTGGTGTGGTTAGAACTTTGTACGCCAAAGGTAATGGTGAAAAGTATTACTTTAGCACAGGAAAGATGACTGTTGAGAAAGGAGTGCATAAATTTTATTTTATTAGGTCTGATGGTGATACTTCTGTATTTTATGGATCTGCACGAATTGAAAATGCATAAAACTGCATAAAACAAACATCAGTGTTATCGGAAAAACTACAAAAGGAGGGGATAGAATATCCCCTCCTTTTGCTAAACAAAATATTAATCCCATACATTTTTATAATTAGACAAATTAGGATTTTCAACATCAAAATCAGTAACAGAATTAAGAGAAAAAAATACTTTTGATATTTTATCATTAAACTTACTATATAACACAATTCCAGTATCTTTAGAAATAAATTCTTCAATATTTTTAAACTTAATATAATAACAAGGAATATTATTATAATTTTTTACAGTTATAAAGCAAAATGGATTAATTGCCAACATAGCAATTTTATTGTCACTATAAATATTACTCTTTGGAGGAGTATAAGTCATACCATTAACATTAAGAGAATATTTTTTTGTAGAATTATACAAAGTTATACCTGAATTATTTATTGCATCAAACCAAAATGTTAAGCTATCAGTTCCAAAATTAGGTTTAACAACTTCTTTTAAAACATTATCTTTTTTCCAAAAATCTATTTTAGAATTGCCATCATCAAAAGAAAAATAAAAATTCGGACTTTTTATACTTTCAATATATTTTTTGCCCATAATATTTAAAACAGAATATTTCCATAATATAATAGAGACACATACAATTAAAACTGCCAAAAAAATTAAAATAAACACAATTTTATTTTTCATAAAAAATCCTTTCACAATTATTATATAAATAATTATACTATTATAAGATTTTTTTGTAAATAAAAGACATACAAAATTTCAAAAATAGTAAGAAAAAACTTGCTATTTTTTGCTTTGAATAGTAAAATATATATGTAAATAAATAAACAAATAAATAAAACAAATATAAAACAAAATGCGAAAGGAGAATCTAGTTTTGGAAAAGAAAAAAGTAGAGCAAGAAATATCAAAAAAACTAGAATATATAGGATTAGATTTAGAAAAAATACCAGAAACATTAAAATTAGTGGAAGATTTAGAATTTAAGCCAAATGTAGGAATAGACGAAAAAAAATATAGACAATATAAATATATATCACCAAAAGAAATAGAAATATTATTATCACCAACAAACAGATTAAATGATATAAAGCAAAAATATGAAAAAGCAAGTCCACTGGTAACATATTTAATTCCACAAACAGAAGAAGAAATAGAAAAAAAAGAAATATTTTTAAGAATGCTAAAAGAAGTAAAAATAGAAGAAATAGAAAAAGTTGAAGAAGAACAACAACAATTAAACAAAAAATTACCATTCAAAATAAGATATTCAGGAAACTATTTATGGCAAATATATTATTCACAAGCCAAAGACAAATATTTTATGATAGTACCAACAGAAGATAAAGACTATTCAACATTTTTTTTCGTACTAAAAAAAATCCTTGAAAAGAAAAAAGCAGGAAAAATATTTGTACCAATAAGTAATAGTGATTATTCAAAAGAATTATTAAATAAAACAGAAATTCAAAGTATAGAAAACTATTTATGGTTATTTACAAATGACTGGCCATCAATATATGAAGTATATGACAAAAATGACAAAATAACACTACAAATAATAGGACAAACAGAAGTATTTGGAAAAATAAAATCAGAATACAAAGTCAAATTATCAAGCAAAATAGAAGCAAGCAAATTTTTCAAATTAGTAAAAGCACTATTTATATTGCAAACAGGAATACCAAATTACTATAAATTTGAAACCCAAGTAGATAAACAAGGAGAATTAGAATTTTATTATCAAAACAAACAGTTAAAATATGATGAATTAAGTGACTGGGTAAATGAACAATATAAAGACTTAATAGAAACAGAAAAAAAAGCAATAAGAGAAAATGCAGAATTAGTAGAAAAATTAAAAAAATTAAAAAAAGAAACAGAAGAACTAGAAGTAGAATATTTAAGTAAAGAAAAACAAATTTCAACATTTCTTGAATGCAAAAAAAGCTTTTTCGGAAAAGTAAAATATTTTTTCAAATATAGTGGAAAAAAATCAAAAAGAAAAGAAGAAAAAAATATAAAAAATGAACAAGAAACCACAAAAGAAGAAAAACAAGAAATTTTAGAACCAGTAGAAGAAGCCATAAAAAAACAATATACACTAGATGAACTATTAGGGAAAGGTAAAAAAGCAAATGAAAAAGAAAATGAGCTAAAAAACACCAAAATGGATATAAATGCAATAAAACTAAAAAAGGTAAATTTAACAAAGAAAATAGAAAACGCAACAGCATTTATAGAAGAAATAGACAGTCATAAAAAAAGCATATTTGAATTTTGGAAATATAGTAACAAAGATGAAGTACAAGCATTAGCAGAAGGAGAAGAAGAAATTGTAAATGTAAAGCCTCATTCAAACATATTTGACTTTGAAGAAGACTTTGAAGATTTTGCAACTACAATTGACAAAATACAAAAAGAAAAACTAAATAAAGAAGAATTAGACAGTATTTATTTAGCTACAACAAATCAACTAGAAATAATAAACAAAATGAAAACAGAACAATTTGAAACTAAAGAAATAGATAAATACTTAAAAGAAATAAAATCAGATTTAAAAAATGAAAAAGATATAACAGAAGAAGAAGTTATAGATATTTTTGGAGAACTAGAAGAAGATACAAGAAAAATAAAAAAATTAGCAAATAAATCACATAGGGAACAACCAAAAAATAAATATTCAATTTTAAAAATATCTAAAACCACAAAAGCAGTAGATTATAAAGTTGCATTAAATCAAGCAATATGGAAAATAAATGAAGCATTAAAAAAATGTACTTTAAGTCAAGATATATCTGTATATATGTGGACAGAAGAAGACCAAACAATAGATGCAAACAAAGTAAATGTATTTAATTTAAGTTCAGAAGCTGAAGTAGAAAATGCAATTAATAAAACAGAAAACAGTAAAATCAATTTATATAAAATAAATTTACAAAAAGGAACAAATGCAATAGCATTTTCAAATTGTGTGTATTATAATAATCAAAATAACACATTACCAACTGGAATGGACAAAGATACAAGATTAATTGTAAAACTTTCAGATACAGACATAAAATTAGACTCTAAAAAAACAATAAAAATAGGAAAATTAGAAAGCGAAGAAATTTCTTCAAAACTAATAGTAAAAACAATTAATATTTTAGAATATACAGTAAAACAAATAGAAGAAAATTAAAAAAGAAAGGAATCAAAAATGGCAGAATTCAAATCAGGCTTTGTAGCAATGCTAGGTAGAACTAATGTAGGAAAATCTACTTTAATGAATTTATTAGTTGGAGAAAAAGTTTCAGCAACAGCCAATAAAGTACAAACCACAAGAACAGCAATTAAAGGAATTGTAAATAGAGAAAACTCACAAATAGTGTTTATAGATACTCCAGGGATACATAAACCAAAAACAAAATTAAATGAAACAATGGTAGAAACATCATTTGGAGTAATTAATGATATAGATTTAATATTGTTTGTAATAGAAGCAACAAGCAACGAAATAGGTAGAGGAGACATGAAAATTCTTGAAAAAATAAAAGAATCTAATAAAAAAACAATTTTAATAATAAATAAAATAGATTTAGTAAAAAAAGAAAAACTATTACAATTAATTGATATATACCAAAAAGAATACAATTTTCAAGCAGTTATTCCAATTTCATCTATAAAAGAAAAATACAGAAATACAATTTTAGACGAAATAGAGAAGAACTTAAAACCAGGACCTGCATATTATAATACAGATGAATATACAGATCAAACAATGAGACAGCTGGCAGAAGAAACAATAAGAGAAAAAGCATTAAAATATTTACAAGATGAAGTACCACATGGAATATATGTTGAAATTGAAAAAATGAAACTTAGGAAGACTCAAAAAAATGAAGATATATACAACATAGAAGCTACAATTTACTGTTTAAGAGAATCACATAAGGGAATAATTATTGGAAAAAATGGAAATATGTTAAAACAGATAGGCCAATCTGCTAGAATAGATATGGAAAGAAATTTCGGAACAAAAGTAAACTTAAAAACATGGGTTAAAGTAAAAGAAGACTGGCAAGATGATACAGCAATTGTAAAAAAATTTAAGTTACAATAGGCATATTTTAACTTATTGAATAAATAAAAACAAAAATGCAAAAGATATAATTAAAGGAAGTGAGCATATGATAAAAAAAATAGCATGGAATGCCTTTAAGAATACGGGTGATATAAATACATTTTTAGAACTAAAACAAATACAAGATGTAGAAGAAAAGATACAAGAAAAAAACGTGAAAATAGAGCAAAATATAAATTATAATGATAATGAAACAATAAATCCAACATTGAATTATGGTTTTAAGCAAAAGGTGGATCAAAATGGGAACGATAAAATTAAATGGAATAATAATTTCTGAAAATAATTTAGGAGATTATGATAAAATGTTAACAATGTTAACCCCGCGGTTTAGGAAAAATATCATGTGTGGCAAAAGGAGCAAGGAGGCAAAGAAGTGCCTTACTTGCTGGCACACAATTTTTATGTTTTGGTGAATATTTAATGTATAAAGGTGCAAATACATATAATATAAACTCTTGTGAGACAATAGAAGTTTTTTATAAATTACGTACAGACTTAGATAAATTAAATTATGCAGTAGAAATAACTAAAATTATCAGAGATGTAACAGATGAAAATGAAAATTGTTATAAAATATTACAATTGTTTTTAAATACATTGTATACACTATCTGAAACAGATAAAGACCCAGAACTAATACTAAGTATTTTTAAACTTAAAATATTATGTTTTTTAGGTTTTACTCCGCGAATAGAACAATGTGTAAACTGTAAAGAAAAAAGTGATTTGATATATTTTAGTTTAAGAGACAATGGTTTTAAATGTGAGGCTTGTTCAAAACAAGATAAAAGTTGTTTAATGATGTCACAAAGTACAGCAAGTGCTATTAAATATATTGTTATGGCACCAGCAAAAAAATTATATTCTTTTAATTTAAAAGATGAATCTTTAAATGAACTAAAACTAATTACAAAACTTTATTTTAATGAAAAATTAGAAAAAGAATATGATATATGAAAGACCAGCAAAGTTCATGTGAACTATTTGCTGGTCTTTGGAAGGTTAACGTTTTGTAATCTTAAGATCGATTACCTGGTTAACAACTTCCGGGGGAGCTACCTGGGGCCAACCTTCTGCTCTGTGCTTCTCTGTTAATTTTTCGAGATGCCGAGCCCACTCTTTGGAAGTAGGCCGATCCGGAAACCTAACCTTAACAGAATCAATGTAATCATCATTAGAATGTTCGTCATCCGTTGTTCCCCAAAACAGTTTTTCCATAATGTCCTCTCCTTTGTTGCTATTTGTTCAAATGTACGGGAACTTTTCCCGATTAAATTAATTATACACCCAAAACAGAAAAATGTCAAAAGAATTTCAAAAAATATATAAAAAATAATATAATATAAACGTAAATTAAAAAATATAAACGAGCCATGCTATTTTTGAGAATAGCATGGCTCGTTGTTTTAGCTATTACAATATGGAAAATTTCCACATTGTGAATATGAGAGTTGGTTATTTCCAGTTAAACATTTCGCGGCAAAGAGCAGTATAATAATTCAAATTTCCGACTTTTCCCACTCGGGAAACTTTAAAGTTTGTTTGTTCCAATGTAGATGGAACTTTTACATTGACTGTTTTTTCGGCCTTTTGATTTCTTTTACCATCATGAATTTCCTCTGCTTCATTTTCGACTTCCCAAAGCCTTTCTCTTTGCTTTGAAAAAGTATCGGAAGAAAACCACCAAAAATTATCACTATATGATTCTCTCATGTTATACATACCTCTCTTATAAAAAAAGAATTTTTTTGAGACGACATGCCTCAATACATAACTTATTATACACAAAAAAATGCAAAATGTCAAAATAATGAATTTATTTGTATTTTAACTAAATTAAAAAACAAAAAAATAAGAAAATTTAATGAAAAGTAATGAAATATTAAAAAAACAATGATATAATTAGACAAAATAAAAAAGAAAGGAAAAATATATGGAAGAATTAGTTGATATATTAGTAGCAACATATAATTCAAATGAAAAATATTTAAGAAAACAAATAGAAAGCATATTAAAACAAACACACCAAAATATAAAAATTTATATAAGTGATGATAAATCAACAGATCCAAATGTAGAAAAAATATTAAAAGAATATGAAGAAAAAGATGAAAGAATAAAACTATATATACAACCAATAAATTTAGGATACAACAAAAATTTTGAATTTTTATTAAAAAAATCTAAAGCAAATTATATAATGTTTTCAGACCATGATGATGTATGGAATGTAGACAAAGTAGAAAAAAGCTTACAAAAAATAAAAGAAAAAAATGTAGATTTAGTATATTGTAATTGTAGACAAGTAGATGAAGATGGAATAGTATTAAAAGATGATTACTTTAAATATAAAAATGTACCACTTGTAAATGGAAAAAGCAAAATAGCAATATCAAGATGTGTAGGAATAGGATGTTCACAAATAATAACAAAAGATGTGAGAAATAAAATGATACCTTTTAAAAAGTGGACAATAGCACATGACTGGTTAGCAGCATTTATAGCAAATGAAGGAAAAGGAATAAGCTATATAAAAGAACCACTATTTGATTATAGATTACATAATGCAAATGTATTTGGAGGAAGAAGTCTATCACAAAATATAAATAGATGGAAAAAAGAAAATGGTGGTGGATATAAAAGTTTCTTAGAATATAGAAAAGATGTAATAACAAAAGCATATGCAGATGGAATTAAAATGTGCAATAAATATGTACAAGCAGAAAAAAATAAAGAATTTATAGAAAAAGCAAAAGAATATTATTCAAATATATTAAAAACAAAAACAATAAATATGCAAATAAATAAATATATAAAAATATTAGCTGGAAAAAATCAAGGGAAAAAAATGATTAGAGAAGTGATGTTATTTCATTTTCCAATTATTGCATATTTAAAATTTTGTACTATAAAAAAATAAAAATCATCAAAATCTTAAGAACATTATAATTGTAAATAATATTGATTTTTATTAACCAATATAGTAGAATAACAAAAAATGAGAAAATATGGAATCAAACTAAAATCCATATAAAATTACAATAGAATAAAACGGAGGAAAAAATGGAATTCATAAAACAAACGATACAAAACAGAAAATTAATATGGCAACTTGGAAAAAACGATTTTAAAAATAGATTTGCAAATACAAGTTTAGGAGCAATATGGGGTTTTTTACAGCCATTTATATTTATGATAACATATGCAATAGTATTTCAATTTATACTAAAAACAGGAAGTAGTGGAGAATATCCATATGCAGTATGGTTCTTTCCGGGAATGGCAATGTGGCAATGGATAAATGACATAATAATGTCAGCAAGTAATTCAATAAGAACATATAGCTACTTAGTAAAAAAAGTAGTTTTTCCAGTAGATATAATACCAACAATTTCAATTGTAGCATCAAGCTTTGTAGGAATATTTTTAATATTAATAGCAACAGGAATTTGTATTATATATGGATATATGCCAAATATATTATTATTAATATATGTAATAATAGCAGCATATGCCTTTGTAATAGCATTTACAAGATTTACATCAGCAATAACAACAGTAGTACCAGACTTTTCTAATTTCCTAGGTATTGCAATGCAATTATTCTTTTGGTTTACACCAGTAATATGGAACTTAGGAATGCTTGCAGAACATCAAACAATATTAAAAATAATGAAATGCATACCATTTTCATATTTAGTAACAGCATTTAGACAAGTATTTATTGGTGAAAATATAGTATTTGCAGACCATGGAATATATACAATAGTATTTTGGGCAATAACAATAATAATGTTCATATGGGGAAATGCAGTATTCAAAAGAACCAAAAAAGACTTTGCAGATGTTTTATAAAAATGGGAAAGGAGAGTTGGCAAAAAACCAACAACACTTATAAATGAGTAAAGATAAACAAGAAGAAATAGTCATAGAAATAAAAGACTTAGTAAAAAAATACAAAATGTATAATAGAAAAAAAGACAGATTAGTAGAAGCAATATTTCCAAAAGTAAGTAGACATACAGACTTTTTAGCAATGAACAATTTAAACTTAAACATAAAAAAAGGAGAAATTGTAGGAATACTTGGAAGAAATGGGGCAGGAAAATCAACACTATTAAAAATGATAACAGGAGTAGTTGTACCAACATCAGGAACTCTAGAAGTAAAAGGAAAAATAAGCTCACTTTTAGAACTAGGAACAGCATTTAATTCAGAACTAACAGGAGAAGAAAACATATATCAACATGGACAAGTAATGGGATTAACAAGAGAAGAAATTGAAAAAACCAAACAAGATATAATAGATTTTGCAGATATAGGAGATCACCTATATCAACCAGTAAAAACATATTCTTCAGGAATGTTTGCAAGACTAGCATTTGCATGTGCAATAAATGTAGACCCAGACATTTTAATAGTAGATGAAGTGTTATCTGTAGGAGACATGGCATTTCAATTAAAATGCTTTAAAAAATTTCAACAATTTAAAGAAAAAGGAAAAACAATACTATTTGTAACACATAGCATAACAGACATACTAAAAAACTGTACAAGAACAATAATTCTTCAAGAAGGAAGCAAAATTTTTGATGGAGGAGTAAAAGACGGAGTAGAACTATATAAAAAAATAATAACAGGAAATGCACCTAAGGAAGAAAAAGAAGATAAAAACATAAAAGAAAAACAAATAAAAGAAAATAAAATTAATGAAAATGTAGAAAAAGAAACGTGGAGGTCACATTTTAACGAAAATCCTAATCTAATAGAATATGGAAACTTAAAAGCAGAAGTAATAGATTATGGAATATTTGATGAAAACTATAAATACCTAAATGTAATAGATAATGAAAAAACAGTTATATTAAAATCAAAAATAAAATTTAATGAAGAAGTAGACAATCCGATATTCACATTAACAGTAAAAGATTTTAATGGATTAGAAGTTGCAGGAACAAATACAATGATAGAAAAAATATATCCTGGAAAATTTCAAAAAGGAGATATAGTAGAAGTAGAATTTAAACAAAAATTGCCATTAGCACCAAATAAATATACATTATCATTTAGTTGTACACATATTGATGCAAATGGAGAACTAGAAGTACTTAACAGAAAATATGAAGCATTACTTATAGAAATAATATCTAGCAAAGATAGCGTTGGAATGGTTAAACTAGACACTCAAATAAAAATAATAAAAAAATAATTCACATAAAACTATACCTGCAAGAAGTAAGGGAGGAGTACATGGAACAAATAGATATTTTAATGGCAACCTACAATGGAGAAAAATATCTAAAAGAGCAAATAGAAAGTATATTAGATCAAACATACCCAAATTTTAGACTAATAATATCAGATGACTGTTCAAAAGACAAAACACGAGAAATAATAAAACAATACGCAGAAAAAGATAATAGAATACTAGTATATTTTCAAGAAAAGAACTTAGGATATGTAAAAAATTTTGAATTTTTACTTACAAAAGTAGAAAATGAAATATACATGTTATCAGACCAAGATGATTATTGGCTACCAGAAAAAGTTGAAAAAACATATAAGAAACTAAAAGAAGAAAACGCAGATTTAGTATTTACAGATTTAACAGTAGTAGATAATGACAAAAAAGTAATAAGTGAATCATTTAACAAATTAATGAAGTTATCAAAAAAAATAGAAAAAACTCAAAACACATATGAACTTGTTTACTTATATAACTGTGTTACAGGATGCACAATAATGGCAAAAAGAGAAAAAATCAAAGACATATTACCAATACCAACAAAGTCAAAACACATTTTTCATGACCATTGGATAGCATTAGTAACTTCAATAAAAGGAAAAGTTGCATATTTACCAGAACAACTAATAAAATATAGGCAACATGGAGACAACCAAGTAGGAATAAAACACACAACTGCAAAATACAAAACATTAGATGAAATAAGAAACCATTTTATAGATGTAAAATTGGGAATATTTGAAACATATAATGCAAACAAAAAAATATTTCCTAAAAAATTACAAGAGCAAAATGAAAAATCATATAATTATTACAAAATGTTAAAACAAAAGAAAAATATTAATTTTAGAAAATGGAGAACATTTCATAAACTATATAAAAATGAGACACCAAAATATTATATAGAAAATTTTTTAATACTAAATATGCCTTACTTTGTAAGAATTATAATGAAAATAAAAGGGAGATAAGTTAAACCAAAATGACAATTTTGAACTTTCTCAATAATTTGAAGAAAGGAATATAAAAACAAATGGACCTAATAAAAGATAGAAAATTAAGAAAAAACATTTTTCATTGGTATCCTATAAACAAAGAAAGTGAAATCTTACAAATTGGAAAAATACCAGAAGAACTTATAGAAGAACTATGTGAAAAGTCTAGCAAATTAACAATAATGCTAGAAGATGAAAATGAAAAACAAGAAATTTTGAAAAAACTAAATATAGAAAATTTAGAAATACAACTAATACAAGACTTTAGTCAAACTTTAGATAAACAATATGATTATGTTACATTAATAGGAACATTAGAAACGTATGAAAATAAAATTGAAAAAAAAGCATATAAAAGATTAGAAAAAATACTAGACTTTGCAAAAAAAAGCTGTAAAGAAACAGGAAAAATATTACTTATAGTAGATAATAAATATGGAATGAAGTCATGGACAACTTTAAAATCTACAAAAAATATAATATGTAATCAAACATATGCATTAAGTAAAACACTAATAGAAAAAGTTTTAAAAGACCAAAATTTGAATAACTACAAATATTATTATATTTTACCAGATTACAAGGTTCCAAATGTGATTTTTACAGATGAATTTTTGCCAAACTTAGAAAGTATAAATAGAAATTTTTTATATGGAGAAGAAGAATTTGAAAATTTTAATCAAACAGAAGCATATATAGAACTACTAAAAGAAAACCCACAAAGTTTTAAATTTTTTGCAAATTCTTACTTTATAGAAATTGGAAAAACAAAACTAGAAGAAAATGAAATTAGATTTGTTTCATATACAAATATAAGAAAAGAAAAATATAAAATACAAACAATTATATATAAAGATAGAGTAGAAAAAACATATGTAAATGAAAAATCAAGAGAACACATAGAAAATGTTAAAAAAAATATAGAAATTCTTAATAACCAAAAAATAAACACATTAGATAAATACGAAAATGGAAAAATAATAAGCAAATATGTAGAAAATACACCAAGTTATGATAAAATTCTTATTGAATTCTTATCTAAAGGAAAGCAAAAAGAATTTTTCGAAAGTATCCAAAGATATAAACAAAGTTTGTTAGAAAGACTAGAAGAAGTAAAATATGAAGACATAAAAAATGATAATATTTTTACTCAAAATAATATTGAAGAAAAAGATGGAGTACTTCAAACATTACATTTTGTAAAATATGGTTTATGGGATTTAATTTTTCATAACACATTTTTTATTAATAATGTACTTTACTTTTATGACCAAGAATGGTTTGATTATAATGTACCAATAGAATTTATAATATATAGAGCAATAGCATATTTCCCAATAGCCCATTCATACATAAAAAGCGAAGAATTGTATAAAAAACTAGGTTTAGAAAAATATGTAGAAATATTTCAAAAATTAGATGCAAAACTTCAAGAAAAAATAAGAGATGAAGAAATTTGGAATTTACATACAAGTACAAAAACTGGTCAAACATTAATACATCTATACAAAAATTTACAGAAAGAATTTGAAGAATATAAGGTGATGTATAATAAAGAAAATATTGATGACAAACAAGCAATTATTGAAGGTGAAAAAAACACAATAGAACAATTAAAAACACAAGTAGAAAAATTAACAGCAGAAAAAGAAAAAATTTATAACTCAACTTCATGGAAACTTACCAAAGTAGTAAGATGGCTTGGAAAAGACATTAAAAGGAAAAAATAGGAGGAAGAATTTAATTATGACAAGAATACGTAATGTAATAAATCAAGTTACATATTATAGAAAAAAATATGGAATGAAAAAGACAATAAAAAAAGTGTTATCAAAGATATATACTAAAATTTTTAGAAGAAAAGAAAATGCGAAAGCACAAGGAGAACAAGAAAAATATCAAGTTTGGATTCAAAACAATGAACCAAATAAAGAGGAACTAGAAAAACAAAGAAAACCTCAATTCAAAATAAAACCTAAATTTAGTATAGTTGTTCCTATGTATAATACACCAGTAAATTTCTTTGAAGAACTTGTAAACTGCTTAAAAGAACAAACATATGAAAATTGGGAATTATGTTTAGCTGATGGAAGTCCAAATGAAAATGAAGAATTAGCCACAATAATTAAAAGTGACGAAAGGATAAAATACAAATTTTTAAATGAAAATAAAGGAATATCTGGAAACACAAATGAAGCACTAAAATTAGTAACAGGTGATTACATATTATTAGTTGACCATGATGACTTATTACCAATATTTTGTTTATATGAACTTGCAAAAACAATAAATGAAAATCCAAAAGTAGAATTCATATATACAGATGAAGACAAAATTGAAAGAACAAAAGACAAAAGGTGTGACCCACATTTTAAACCAGATTTCGCAATAGACACATTAAGAGCCAATAATTATATTACACATTTATCTGTATTCAAAAAAGAATTAATGGACAAATTAGGTGGATTCAGAGACAAATATAATGGAGCACAAGATTTTGACATAATAATAAGAGCAACAGAAAATACAAAAAATATTGTACACATACCAAAAATTTTATACCACTGGAGAGTACACCCAAATTCTACTGCAATGGTTGCAGATGCAAAGCCATACGCTTATGAAGCTGGTATAAAAGTAATAGAAGACCATTTAGAAAGACAAAATTTAAAGGCAAAAGTAACACATGGAGGAGATATACCAGGCGTATATGAAGTTGAATATGAAGTAAAAGGAAATCCAAAAGTATCAATAATAATTCCAAATAAAGATAGTGTAAAATTATTAAAAAACTGTGTAAACTCAATATTAAAACTAACTACATATGACAATTATGAAATTGTAATAGTAGAAAACAATAGTGAACTTGTAAAAACATTTGATTATTATGAAAATATACAAAAAATTCAAAATGTTAGAGTAATAAAATATGAAGAAAAAGGATTTAATTATTCAAGAATAATAAATTTTGGAGTAAAAAATTGTCCAGATAGTGATTATATAGTTCAATTAAACAGTGATACAGAAGTTTTAACAAATAATTGGATAGAAAAATTTATTGGTTTTGCACAAAGAGAAGATGTTGGAGCTGTTGGAGCAAGATTATATTATGAAGATAAATCAATACAACATGCTGGAATAGGAATAGGAATATGTGATTTAGCTGCAAATTTACTTACAAATACACCAAGCGGATATCATGCATATTTTGGAAGAGAATGTTTAACACAAGATTTGTCAGCAGTTACAGGAGCATGTTTGTTCTGTAGAAGACAAATATATGAAGAAGTTGGATTTATGGATGAAGAAAACTTTGCAGTGGCATTTAATGATGTAGACTTTTGTTTGAAAATAAGACAAGCAGGATATTTGATAGTATATAATCCATATATAGAATTTATACATTATGAGTCAAAAACAAGAGGATATGAAGACACACCAGAAAAAAAAGCAAGATTTGAAAGAGAATCAAATAATTTTAGAACAAAATGGAGAAAAGTTCTTGATGCAGGAGATCCATATTCTAACATAAACTTTGATAAAAATACAGCACAATACAATGTAAGAACTGATAAAATAAGTTGATATGAACCAAGGGAGAGAAAAAATGAAATTCTTTAATAAAAAAAGCATTACAATTTATACAATAATAGCATTATTTTTAGCAATGCTAACTTTTGAAATAGGATATTGTAATACAGAATTTATAAATGGAATAATTAATCATGAAAAAATACCATATAATTTTTCGATGTGTAGAATAATTTTATATTTAGCATTTATTATAATATATTTTGTTTTTAAAAATAGATTTATAAATACAGCATTAGAAACAATAAAAAGTAAATATAAAAGAATAATAACTTATATAGTAATAGGTTTATCAATAATAATATTTTGTTTAACTGGGCTATACACAATAAATAAAGGAATAGCGTATATAAGAGCAGGCTCAATAGTAAATATATTAGCTATTCTTAGTACAATATTTATAATATATATTTCGAATAATGCTACACAAAATGTTATAATAACAGCATGTACTTTTGGAATAATATTTACATTTACAACAAGCTACAATCATGCAATTGATGAAAAAAAGCATTTCATGTCAGCACTAAATGTATCATTTTTAAATTTTGACTATACAACAAATCCAATAACAGATAAAAAAATAGAAGAATTACCTCAATTATCAAAGTTTACAAGTATTAGTGAATTTTTAAAAGATGATTATGTTCAAGATGTAACAACAGAAGTAGATAAAGAAGATATACCATCAACACCAGCAGATTATAATGTAATTACATATATTGCTCCAGGTATAGGAATTGTAATTTCTAGAATACTAGGTGGAAGTATTATAGATATGTATATATGTGGAAGAATTATGAATTTAATTATATATACAATTCTTGTATGTATAGCAATAAAACTATTACCATATAAGAAAAATATATTTTATATAATAGCATTTATGCCATTTATGCTTTTATTAGCAGCATCATATTCAGCAGACGGAATATGTCTAGGAATTGTATATATTTTTGTAGCATATTGTTTAAAATTGCATGAAGATAATGAAGCAATAACACTAAAACAATTTTTACTTTTAGCATTAGTATATGTAATTATGCTTTTAGGAAAAAGCATAGCATATATGATGATAATAGTATTAGCATTTATGTTACCACTAGGAAAGACAATTAAGAAAAATAAAAAATATATACCAGCAATGATAACATGTGCAGTAATATTAGTAATATTAGGAACATTTTTCTTACTTAATTTAAAAAATCAAAAATTAAATGCAGAAGCAGATACAAGAGGAGGAAGTGATATAAATGCATCAGAACAATTAAATGTATTACTATTCCATCCTATATTTGATGTAAAACTTGCTTTTGAACATGTAGAAGATACATTACTTAACTTTAATTGGTATTCACATTTACATCAAAGCGAATTTTTTACACAAGACGGAGAATATACAACATTTTTGACAATGATGATATTTATATTATATGTATCACTTACAGAAGATGATCATAATTTTAAAATAAAAGAAAAAATTATACTAATTTTAGCATTTTTATTAGCATTTGGATTTTCAAGTGCGGTGTTATATTTGACATTTACACCAGTTGGAGCATTATATGTGGCAGGATATCAGGCAAGATACATATTTCCAATAATACCACTAATATTAAGTTGTGTATCAAACAATAAAGTAAAATGTATAAAATCAGAAAATAGAAATATGAATATTGCAACTATTTCAGGATTATTCCTTGTAATAGGTTTAATACAATTAATAATAGTATAAAAGTATAGAAATGTTAAAAAAATTATTTATCCAATTTTGTACTTTACAGAAAGGAATATAAAAGAATGAAAGTTTTAATAATAATACCAGCATATAATGAAGCTTTAAATATAGAAAAAGCTGTAAAAGATGTTACAGAAAATACAAACTATGATTATATTATAGTAAATGACTGTTCAAAAGATAATACAAAAGAAGTATGTGAAAAAAACAATTTCAATATGTTGTCATTACCAATAAACTATGGATTAACAAGTGGAATTCAATTAGGGATGAAATATGCATATAAAAATAACTATGATGTAGCAATTCAATTTGATGGAGATGGACAACATCAAGCTAAATATCTAAAAAATTTAGTAGAAGAAATAGAAAAAGAAAATGCAGATATAGCAATTGGTTCAAGATTTGTAACAGAGAAGAAACCTTGCACTTTAAGAATGTTAGGAAGTGCAATAATAACATTTTTCATAAAGATAACAACAGGTAAAACTATTAAAGATACAACATCAGGAATGAGAGCTTACAATAAAAAAGCTATATGGGAATTTAATAGAAATGCAAGCTTAACTCCAGAACCTGATACATTAGTATATATGATGAAAAAAGGATTAAAAGTAAAAGAAGTGCAAGTAGAAATGAAAGATAGAGAATTTGGAGAAAGTTACCTTACACCAATAAAATCAGCAAAGTATATGATAAACACAGTTTCAGCAATTATATTTATTAGAGCAGTTACACGAAAAAACAAATAAAAACACCAAAAATTTTAGGAGGAAATAAATATGTCAATAACATTACGTATAATATTAATAATAGGTTCTTTTATAGCATTTTTCTTATGTATAACAAAAATAAAACAATCTAAATTAAAAGTAGAAAATTCTGTAACTTGGATGTTAGGTTGTATACTTTTAATATTAATGAGCATATTTTCAAATGTAGTTGGTTGGCTTTCAAACTTGTTAGGATTTGTATCACCAGTAAACTTTGTATTTTTTATAATGATAGCATTTTTATTAATACAAACATTTGTAGATAATATACATATAACAGCATTAAATGAAAAAATAAAAGATTTAAACCATTATATTGCATTAAAAGAGTATGAAGATAAGAAAAATAAATAATAATTAACAAGGAATAAAGTAAAATTAAAAAGGAGATTACAATGGAAGAAAAAATAAAAATATATGTAGCAACACATAAACAAGCGCAAATGCCAACAAATTCTATATATCAACCAATTAGAGTCGGTTCAGCATTAAATGATGATGACTTTGGCTATGTAAGAGATGATACAGGAGACAATATATCAACAAAAAACAAAAGCTTTTGTGAATTAACAGCTACATATTGGATATTAAAAAATGATAAATCAGATATTGTAGGATTAACACATTATCGTAGATACTTTTTTAAAAAGGGAAAATCAAATAAATTAATAAATGTATTAGATGAACAAGATATTAGAAAAATATTAAAAGAAAAAGATATAATTGTACCAAATTCAACATTTATAATAAAACATAATGCAGAAAAATCTTGGGAAGCAACACATGTAAAAAAAGATTATGACGAGTGTAGAAAAATAATAAGTGAAAAATATCCAGACTATTTAGACGCATTTAATAAATTTTCAAAAAGCAGATTTTTATATATATGCAATATGTTTATTGCAAGAAAAGAAATATTTGACGAATATTATAATTGGCTATTTGATATTTTATTTGAATTAGAAAAAAGAACAGACACAACTGGATATGATAATTATAATAAAAGGCTATTTGGCTTTATGTCTGAGAGATTGTTTAATGTATGGTTATTAAAACATAGTGAGCTAAAAGCTCAAAAGATGCCTGTATATAATATAGATAGAAGACCATATAATCAATATTTAATGATAAACTAAATTAAAAAAACTATATAGAAGGATGAAATAATAAATGATAAAAAAGACGGAATTTATATGGAATATGTTAGGAAGCTTTGTATATGCCATGTTTAGTGCTATTATACTTGCAATATGTACTAGAGCAAATGGATTAGAAATAGCAGGAATATTTTCAATAACATATGCAACTTCATGTATATTAAATGCAATAGGAGACTTTGGAATTAGAATATATCAAGTAACAGATACAAACAGAAAATATACATTTTCAGAGTACTTTTCAGCTAGAATAATATCAATAATAATAATGATAATAATTAGTATTGCATTTGTTTTTATTAGTGGATATACTTCAACTAAATTAGCAATATGTATTCTTTTAGTATTATATAGAGTTATAGATAATTTAAGTGAAACATTTCAAGCAGAATTTCAGATAAACCAAAGATTAGACATTGGTGGAAAATCAATGGTTTATAGAAATAGTATAGCAATACTTGTTTTTGCTATTATAGATTTAACTACTAAAAACATAATATTAGCATCTATATTTATGGTACTTGCAAATTTATTTGTGTTTATTATATATGACGTAAGAATTATAAAAAAATTCAATAAAGAAAAAATAAAAATTGGTTTAAAAAGTGCAAGAGAAATAGTAAAAGACTGTTTTCCAATGGCAATAGCAAGTATATTAAATGTATATGTAATAAATGCAGTAAAATATGCAATTGATGCAACAGGCGATTATTCAATGCAAACATATTTTAACATTATATATATGCCAACATTTGTAATAAATCTAATAAGTATATTTATAATAAAACCATTTTTAAAATTATTTGGAGACTGTTGGAATAATGGAGAACATAAAAAATTATTTTCAGCAATATGGAAGATAATAGGAGCATTAGTAGGGACAACCTTTATAATTGAAATAGGATGTTTTATTTTAGGAATACCGGTATTAAATTGGTTTTATAAAGTAGATATAAGTCAATATAAATTACAATTAATGTTATTAATAATATCAGGATTATTTTATGCAATATGTAATTTACTATTTAATATGCTAGGAACAATAAGAAAACAAAATTATATATCAATTGTTTATATAATAACAACTATAATTTCTTTAATATTTCCTAAGATATTAGTAGATAAATATCAAATGACAGGAGCAGTAATTGCAAATGTAGCAATAATGTTTATATTATGTACTTTATTAGCTATATTTTTAGTAATAGGTATAAAAAAGCAAACAAAAAAAGAAACAATAGAAAGTAAATAAGATTTCTAATTATATAAAATTTGTAGAAAGAAAGGAAAAAATAAATGAAAACAATAGCAATATTTTCTGGATATTATTTTCCTCATTTAGGTGGAGTTGAAAGATATACATATAATTTATCTAAAAAGTTAAAACAAATGGGATATAATGTAATAATAATTACGTCAAGATATGATGAAAGTTTACAAGAAATAGAACAAACAGAGTATGCTAAAATATACAGATTACCGACAAGAAAAATTTTTGTATCAAGATATCCAATAAATAAGCAAAATAAAAGATGTAAAGAATTATTAGAAATGGTAAAAAAAGAAAAGATAAATTCTGCAATAATTCAAACAAGATTCTGGATAATGTCATATATTGCATCAAAATTTATTGCAAAAAACAATATACCATCATGTATAATAGAACATGGAAGTACGCATTTTACTGTAAATAATAAAATACTCGATAAATTTGGTGAAATATATGAACATATGCTAACAAATAAAATAAAGAAAAATGTAAAAGACTATTATGGAGTTTCAAAAAAATGTACAGAATGGTTAAAACATTTTAAAATTGAAGCAAAAGGAGTATTTTATAATTCTGTAGATACTTCTGAAATAGAACAATATAAAGAATACATAAATAAAAGCGAAGAAAAAACAGTAATAACTTATACAGGAAGAATGATAGAAGAAAAAGGTGTACTAAAATTAATTGAAATTTTTAAAAACTTAAGTAAAAAATATGAAAATCTAGAACTTAATTTGGCAGGAGAAGGACCAATACTAGAAAAAATAAAAGAAGAAAATAAGGACAATGAAAATATAAAAATACTTGGAAAAATAACACATGAAGAAGTAATGAAACTTCTTGGAAAAACTAATATATTTGTAAATCCATCATCATTTCCAGAAGGATTACCAACAACAATTTTAGAAGCGGGAATGATGAAATGTGCAGTAATAGCAACACCTATGGGGGGAACAGGAGAAATTATAGAAAATAATGAAATTGGTTATATATGTGGTTTCAAAACAGAAGAAATACAAGAAAAAATAGAAAAATTATTAAAAAATAGAGAAGAAATGAAAAAAATCGGAGAAAACATACAAGAAAAAGTTAAAAATGAATTTTCATGGGAAGCTACTGCAAAAAAAATAGAAAAATCAATAAATATAAATTAAATGTTAAGAAAGGATATTTTAAATATGAAAAAGTATGATTATTTGATTGTAGGTGCAGGATTATATGGAGCAACATTTGCATATGAAGCAAGTAAAAAAGGAAAAAAGTGTCTAGTTATAGATAGAAGAAATCACATAGGTGGAAATATATATTGTGAAAAAATAAATGATATAAATGTACATAAATATGGAGCACATATATTTCATACAAGTGATAAAGAAGTGTGGGAATATGTAAACCAATTTACAGAATTTAATAATTATATAAATTCACCTATTGCAAATTATAAAGGAGAAATATATAATTTACCATTTAATATGAATACTTTTTCAAAATTATGGGGAGTAGTTACACCAAAAGAAGCGGAAGAAAAAATTGAAGAGCAGAAAAAGGAATATAATATTAATGAACCACAAAATTTAGAAGAACAGGCTATATCACTAGTTGGAAAAGATATATATTTGAAACTAGTAAAAGAATATACAGAGAAACAATGGGGAAGAGATTGCAAAGACTTACCTGCATTTATAATAAAAAGATTACCTGTAAGATTTACATATGATAATAATTATTTTAATGATAGATATCAAGGAATTCCTATTAAAGGATATAATATAATTATTGAGAAAATGCTTCAAAATGTAGATGTAGAACTTGGAGTTGATTACTTAAAAAATAAAGACAAATATAAAGATATAGCAGAAAAAATTTTATATACAGGTATGATAGACGAATATTTTGATTATAAGTATGGAAACTTAGAATGGCGTTCTTTAAAATTTGAAAACGAGATTTTAGAAAATGAAGACAATTATCAAGGAAATGCAGTTGTAAATTATACAAGCCATAATGAGAAATATACAAGAATAATTGAACACAAACATTTTGAATTTAACAAATGTAAAGGAACAGTTATAACAAAAGAATACCCACAAAACTGGAAATTAGGAGATGAAGCATATTATCCTGTAAATGATGAAAAAAACAATTCATTATTTGAAAAATACAAAAAATTAGCAGATAAAGAAGAAAATGTAATATTTGGAGGAAGACTTGGAAATTATAAATATTATGATATGGATAAAATAATAAAAACAGCATTAGAACTATCAAAAGGAGAATTAAAATAATTTTTTTGAAATTAGCACTCTGCTATTGACATTGCTAAAATAATGTATTATAATTGTATAAGCAAATAAAAAAAGCACATTCTATATATAAGTATGTGCTTTTAAGCTATAATTTTTATAGTTAAACAAATTTATTTGCAAAAGGAGGGTAAAAAATATGAATATCCAAAAATTCACACAAAAATCATTAGAAGCATTACAAAATGCTCAAACTATAGCAATACAAAATCAAAATTCACAAGTAGAGCAGGAACATCTACTATTAGCATTAATAGAACAAGAAAACAGTCTAATAAAAGAATTATTAAAAAAAATAGGGACATCATCAAATTTTGAAGAAGAAGTAAGAAATAAAATAGCAAGAAAACCTAAAATGACAGGGGGAGCGCGTCCAGATAGCGGAATATATGTTTCACAAGATGTAGACCAAGTACTAGCAAGTGCAGAAACCATAGCCAAAAAAATGAAAGATGAATATGTATCTGTAGAACATATAATGATATCAATATTTGACAATGCAAATAGAGAAATAAAAGAACTATTCAGAATATTTAATATAAATAAAAACGAATTTCTAAAAGCGTTATCAGAAGTAAGAGGAAATACAAGAGTAACAACAGATAATCCTGAAGAGACATATGATGCTTTAAAAAAATATGGGCAAGACTTAGTAGAAATGGCAAGACAGCAAAAGTTAGACCCAGTAATAGGTAGAGATAATGAAATAAGAAATGTAATAAGAATATTATCAAGAAAAACAAAAAATAATCCATGTTTAATAGGAGAACCAGGTGTAGGAAAAACAGCAATAGCAGAAGGGCTAGCACTAAGAATTGTAAGAGGAGACGTACCAGAAGGGCTAAAACAATGCACAATATTTTCACTTGATATGGGCTCACTTGTTGCAGGAGCGAAGTATAGAGGAGAATTTGAAGAAAGATTAAAAGCAGTATTACAAGAAATCAAAAAAAGTGAAGGAAAAATAATATTATTTATAGATGAAATTCATACAATAGTTGGAGCAGGAAAAACAGATGGCGCTATGGATGCAGGAAATTTACTAAAACCAATGTTAGCAAGAGGTGAATTACATTGCATAGGTGCAACAACATTAAATGAATATAGACAATATATAGAAAAAGACCAAGCACTTGAAAGACGTTTTCAACCAGTAATGGTAGATGAGCCAACAGTAGAAGACACAATTTCAATACTAAGAGGGCTAAAAGAAAGATATGAAGTATACCATGGTGTAAAAATTGCAGATAATGCATTAATTTCAGCTGCGACATTATCACATAGATATATATCAGATAGATTTTTACCAGACAAAGCAATAGACTTAATAGATGAAGCATGTAGTATGATAAAAACAGAAATGGAATCAATGCCAACAGAACTTGATGAAGTATCTAGAAAGATAATGCAATTAGAAATAGAAGAAACAGCATTAAGTAAAGAAAAAGATGAAATATCAAAACAACGTTTAGAAGATATACAAAAAGAAAAAGCAGAACTAAAAACAAAATTTGATGGAATGAAAGCAAAATGGGAAAATGAAAAAGAAGCAATAGGAAAAGTTCAAAAATTACGTGAAGAAATAGAAAAAGTAAATTCACAAATAGAACAAGCAGAAAGAGTATATGATTTAGGAAAAGTAGCAGAATTAAGATATGGAAAATTACCAGAATTACAAAAACAATTGCAAGCAGAAGAAGAACTTTCTGAAAAAAGTAAAGAAGAAGGTTTATTAAGAAATAAAGTAACAGAAGATGAAATTGCAAAAATCATATCAAGGTGGACAGGAATACCAGTTACAAAACTTATGGAAGGTGAAAGGGAAAAAATATTACATTTAGATGAAATACTTCATAAAAGAGTAATTGGACAAAGCGAAGCTGTTGAAAAAGTATCTGAAGCCATAATGCGTTCAAGAGCAGGAATAGGTGATCCTCGTAAACCTATAGGGTCATTCATGTTCTTAGGCCCAACAGGAGTAGGAAAAACTGAACTTGCAAAATCTCTTGCAGAAAGCTTATTTGATGATGAACACAATATTGTAAGAATTGATATGTCAGAATATATGGAAAAATATTCTGTATCAAGATTAATAGGTGCACCTCCAGGATATGTAGGATATGAAGAAGGTGGTCAATTGACAGAAGCAGTTAGAAGAAAACCATATTCTGTAGTACTATTTGATGAAATAGAAAAAGCTCATCCTGATGTATTTAATATATTATTACAAGTATTAGATGATGGTCGTATTACAGACTCTCAAGGAAGAACAGTAGATTTTAAAAATACAATAATAATATTGACTTCAAACTTGGGTTCAGACTATATATTAGAAGGAATACAAGAAAATGGAGAAATTTCAGAAGATGCAAAGCAAAAAGTTAGTATGTTATTGAAACAAAGTTTCAGACCTGAATTTTTAAACCGTTTAGATGAAATAGTATTTTACAAACCTCTTCGCAAAAATGAAATTTCAAAAATATTAGAATTATTGATAAAAGACTTAGAAAAAAGATTAGAAGATAAACATATTAAATTAGAACTAACTCAAGGAGCAAAAGATTACTTGATAAATAATGGATATGATGAAATATATGGTGCAAGACCATTAAAAAGGTTTGTACAGAAAAAATTAGAAACATTGATTGCTAAAGGAATTTTAACTCAAAAAATATTACCTAATACTACAATTATTGTAGATTGCAGTGAAGATGATTTGATAATTAAACAGTAAATAAAAATAGATTCATACTAAGATTTTTAGTTTGAATCTATTTTTGTTGAATGCTGAAGACATATAGCAGATTATGCAATAGGAAGACCAACTTTGGAAATGTTTTGCAAATCATATAAAAATACACACACATATAAGTATATAGAATATACTTAGAATAGTATTGGATATCAAATAAGATGGATTTGAGAAACTTATTATACAAATGACCTGTTTGGCTATAACTATTCTATAACAAACTCAAATTAAGTGCAAATCAAAAATAAACCAAAAAACTTTACTTATCAAAAAAAAAATGATATAATAGTTGAAGTTTAAAGAGAAAAAGGAGAAAAACGAATGGAAAAAATAGAATTAAAAAACGTAAAAGGAACTACAGACTATTCGCCAAGAGAGCAATACATCAGAAACTATATATCAGACACGCTAAAAAAAGTATTTGAAAAATATGGATTTAAACCATTACAAACACCAACACTATGTTACTATGACCTATTAGCACTAAAATACGACGAAGAAAATGATATATTAAAAGAAATATATAAAGTATCAGACCAAGCAAGCAGAAACTTAGCATTAAGATATGACCTAACAGTACCATTTGCAAAATACATAGCAATGAATCAAAATATAAAATTACCATTTAAAAGATATGAAATAGGAGAAGTATTTAGAAATGGTCCTGTAAAACTAGGAAGAGATAGAGAATTCATACAATGTGATGTAGACAGTGTAGGAATAGAAGGACAGCTAGTAGAAGCAGAATTTATAGCTCTATATGTAGAAGCATATAAGAACTTAGGAATAGACATAATAATAAAATATAACAACAGAAAATTTTTATCAGGAATAATAATAGAATCAGGAATACCAGAAACACATATTACAGAAACAATAACAATAATAGACAAATTTGAAAAACTAACAAAACCAGAATTAGAAAAAGAATTTAGAAAAATCGGTATAAGCAATGAGCAAATAGAAAAACTATACACATACTTAAACATGGAAGCAAGTGAACTAATAAAAGTAGAAAGCAAAAATGAAGAATTAACAAAAGGAATAGAAGAACTAAACACATTAAACAAATACATAAAAGCGCTTAATTTATCAGAATATGTCCAATTTTTGCCATCACTTGCAAGAGGACAAGAATATTATACAGGAACAGTATTTGAAGTATATGTAAAAGATGGAAGTATAACATCAAGCATTGGAGGAGGAGGGCGTTATGATAAAATGATAACAAACTTCATAGACAATGGAAACACATATCCAGCAGTTGGAATAAGTTTTGGACTAAACGTTATATATGAAATACTAAAAAATAGAGAAGAATTTGCAGAAAAAGCATTAACAGATATATTCATTATACCAATGGGAACAGAAATAGAAAGTTTAAAAATTGCTGAAACATTAAGAAAAGCAAACTTTAAAGTTGAAATAGAAATGAAAAACAGAAAAATGAAGAAATCATTAGAATATGCAAATGAAGAAAACATTCCATATGTATTTATATTAGGAGAAGATGAACTTGCAAGAAACAACATAACTGTAAAAAATATGAAAGAAAAGACACAAACACAAATTTCTATAAAAAATATTATAGAAGAATTTAATAAAATAGTAGACAATGAAAAAAATATATAATATAATTAATAGCACCTAGTATTTAATACTAGATGCTATTATTTTAAACAATAAATAACAGGAGGAAAACAGATGAAAAGAACAAAACTATCTGAAAGAACATTACCAGCATATACAAAAGGTGAAGAAATATTTAATATGGTATCACACATAGTAGGAGGAGTAGCTGGAATAGCCACAATAGTACTATGCTGTATATTCGGAGCAATCAGGCATAACACATATGGAATCATAAGTGGAATAATTTTTGGAATATCAATGATATTCTTATACACAATGTCAAGTATATATCATGGTCTAAGTCCAAAACTAAAATCAAAAAAAGTCTTTCAAATATTAGACCATTGTGCAATATTCGTATTAATTGCAGGCTCATATACACCATTTGCACTATGTACATTAAGAGAATATTCAACTGTACTAGGTTGGACAATATTTGGAATAATATGGGGATTTGCAATATTAGGAATAACCTTAAATTCAATTGACTTAAAAAAATACAAAATGTTCTCAATGATATGTTATTTAGTAATGGGGTGGTGCATAATAGTAAAAGGCAATGTATTGCCAGAACTATTAACAATGCCAGGATTCATTTTATTATTATCAGGAGGAATTATTTACACAATTGGAGCAATATTATATGGAATAGGAAAAAAGCATAAATATATACACTCTGTATTTCATATATGTGTATTTTTAGGAAATTTATTACATGTAATATGTGTATTAATGTATGTAATATAACATTGACAAATATTAATACTATTTGATAAAATAAAAATGAAAATGGAGGTATTAAATGAACGAAAACAAAATAACAGAATCAATAATATATATAGGTGTAGATGATAAAGAAATGAATCTATTTGAAAACCAATATATAACACCAAACGGAATATCTTACAACTCATATATAATTTTAGACGAAAAAATAGCAATAATGGACACTGTAGACAAAAGAAAAACAGAAAAATGGTTTGAAAATATAGAAAAAGTATTAGGAGAAAAAGAACCTGATTACTTAATAATATCACATATGGAATCAGACCATTCAGACAACATATTAAACTTATTAAAAAAATATCCAAATATAAAAGTAGTTGGAAATACACAAATTTTTAAAATGATATCACAATTTTTTGAAATAGACTTAGGTGATAAAGCAATAAGCATGAAAGAAGGAGATATATTAGATTTAGGAAAACACAAATTACATTTTATAATGGCTCCTATGGTGCATTGGCCAGAAGTAATGATGAATTATGAAGAAACAGAAAAAGTGTTATTTAGTGCAGATGCATTTGGAAAATTTGGAACATTAGACACAAAAGAAGACTGGGCATGTGAAGCAAGAAGATATTATTTTAATATAGTTGGAAAATATGGTGCAAATGTACAAACTGTATTAAAAAAAGTTTCTTCTTTTGATGTACAAACAATTTGTCCTTTACATGGACCAATATTAAATAAAAACTTAGAATATTATATAAACAAATATGATATATGGAGCAGCTACAAGCCAGAAGATTCTGGAATTCTAATAGCATATGCCTCAATACATGGTAACACTGAAAAAGCTGCTCAAAAAATGAAAGAAATTTTAGAAGAAAAGGGAGCAGAAAAAGTAGTTATAACAGACCTTGCGAAAGATGACATAGCAGAGGCAATAGAAGATGCATTTAGATATGATAAAATTATAGTAGCATCATCAACATATAACATGGAAATATTCCCATGTATGCAACAATTCTTGTTATACTTATTAGGAAAAAACTATCAAAATAGAAAAGTAGGAATTATTGAAAATGGCTCATGGGCACCTAATTCAGGAAAATTGATGAAAGAAATATTTTCAAAAATGAAAGATATTAAAATATGTGATACAATAGTAACAATAAAATCAGCGATGAAATCTAGTGATTTAACACAAATGGAGAAACTTGCAGATGAAATGTTAAAATAAATTTTAATAAAAATTCGACAAAAAATTCTCTTTTTCATATTATATATAAATGGCCATATAATTGCCAAAAGTGATTATATACTATTTATTAAATAATAGAAAGGGGGAATTTTTTTGTGAAAATAGACGGAAAGAGAATAGGTTTTGTTTTTACAGGTTCATTTTGTACATTTAAAAAAACGATTGAACAATTAAAAAAGATAATTGATAATAATGCTAAAGTTATTCCAATAATGTCAGAACATAGTTATACTATGGATACTAAATTTGGAAAAGCTGAGGATTTTATAAAAGAAATAGAAAATATAACAAATGAAAAAGTTCTACATAAAATACAAGATGTAGAACCAATTGGACCTAAAGACTTGCTAGATATATTAGTAGTAGCGCCAGCAAGTGGAAATACAATGGCAAAACTTGCACTAGATATAATTGATGACCCTGCAACAATGGCTGTAAAATCACATTTACGACGAGAAAAACCGGTTGTTATAGCAATATCAACAAATAATGGACTTTCTGGTTCAGCAGAAAATATAGGGAAATTATTGAACAGAAAACATTATTACTTTGTACCATTTAAGCAAGATAATCCGATTACAAAGCCACGCTCATTAGTCTTTACGAAAATTGGATTTTTATATGTCCAAACATTTAATAAGTATTAGAAAATATCGAATAAATTTAATAAAATTGCATAAAATTTTATTAATATAAAGTGTTGACAAGAATTCATGAATTATGGTATACTTTATATAGTAGATCAAGACTCCGGAAACCTACGAGGCCCGGGGTTATTTTTTTGCTTAAATGACAAGGAGGAAACATATGGAAAAAGGTTTTAAAACAATAGAAGAACAAATTGAAATTTTAAAAACACGAGGAATTGTAATAAATGATGACATGGCAAAAGAAATACTTACAGAAAACAATTACTATTATTTAATAAATGGTTATAAAGAGCTATTTGTAGATAATAGTAGTAAATCAGAAAAATATAAAGAAAATGTAAGTCTTGAAGAAATATATGCACTATATAAATTTGATAGTGAATTAAGAATAAATTTATTAAGATATATTTTAATAATTGAAAGAAAATTAGATACATATATTGCTTATGAATTTTCAAAAATATATGGAAATAAAGAATATTTAACAGAAAGCAACTTTGAAAATAATAAAAACAACAACTATAAAGTAACAAATCTTATTACTGAGATAAGAACAAATACAGCTAAACAAATAAAAATAGGAAATAAAATGCTAAATCATTATATGAAAAAATATGGGTATATTCCTTTATGGGTATTAATTAGGATAATGACTTTAGGAGAAGTTTCAAAGTTTTATGAGTTGATGAAACAAAAAGATCAAAATGCTGTAGCTAAAAAATTTAATGTTAAAGAAAAAACACTAAAAACATATTTACACAATATTGCAATAGTTAGAAATATTTGTGCTCATGATGAAAAGTTATACGATTTAAAATTAAACAACGCAATTATAAAGAACGACATTCATTTTAACTATAATTTAGATTTGCAAGATGGAAAGTATAGCAATGGATATAAAGACTTATTTTCAATAATTATTATTTTAACAATATTACTAAAAGAAGTTGAATTTAAAAAGTTTTATATTATTTTAATAAATGATTTAGAAGAATTAAAAGAAAATATTAAATCAATTCATTTTATTCAAATTTTAAACAAAATGGGATTCCCAAAAAATTATAAAAAATTATTAAATATGTAAAAAATTTTGCTCAATTTTGCGAATTTATATAAGCAAAAACAGCTAAATAAATTATCCAATTTGTAAATAACTGTTCATTCGATAAAATTTGTTTTTACATAGCAAACTTTATTTGAGTGCGATTTTGAATGAATTGAAGAATTAGCATAAGTATAGTTTCAAATGAATAACTTTACAATATGGAGGAAATCAATGAAAATGAAAGAGAGCAAATTAAAAAACAAACAAAGAAAAAAGGGCATTAACTATTATTGTATATTTAATGATGAAAGCGAACAATTATCAGACAAAATGAAAACAATATTTAAAGAATATTTGGATTCCATGAACTTTGACATTCAAAAATAATTTGTTAAAACAGTCTTAGCAAGCAATTGCTAAGAAATAGAGGAAGTGAATAAATGTTTTCTAATAATGCAATAAATAACAACTTTAAAACAGCTATATACATAAGATTATCAAGAGAAGACGGAGATAAACAAGAAAGTGAGAGTATAGGAAATCAAAGGGATATAATAAAAAGATATATAAAAGAAAATGGATTACAATTTGTTGATGAATATGTAGATGATGGAATATCTGGAACAACATTTGATAGACCTGGATTTAATAGATTAATAAGAAATATAGAAAAACGGAAATATTAATATGGTAATAACAAAAGACTTATCAAGATTAGGAAGAGATTATATAAAAACAGGTTATTATTTAGAAAACTATTTTCCAGAGCATGGGGTTAGATATATAGCAATAACAGATGGAATAGATACATATGTGGATAGCTCTACAAACGATATAACACCTTTTAAAGCAATTATGAATGATATGTACGCAAAAGATATTTCTAAAAAGATTAGAAGCGTTGTAAGGGAAAAACAAAAGAAAGGTGAATATATGTGTACATTTGCACCATATGGATATAAAAAAGATCCAAATAATAAAAATCATCTAATAATAGATGAAAATGTAAAAAATATAGTTGTGGAAATTTTTAATTTATATTCAAAAGGAAAAGGAGCTAAATATATTGCAGAATATCTAAATAAAAAGAATGTCCCATCACCAATGACATATTTAAAAAATTTATCAGAGCCGAAAAAATGGAATGATGTGACAATATTAAATATGATGAAAAGTGAAACATATATAGGAAATACAGTTTCAAATAAAAAGCCCAAGTTGTCTTATAAATCAAAAAAGAGAATATTAACTAAAAAAGAGCAACATATTATTATTCCAAATACTCACGAGCCCATAATAGATAATGAAACATATAAAAAAATACAATTTTACTTGTCTAATAGAGATATGAACAAGAAAACAAAACATGAATACTTATTTAGGGGAGTACTAAAATGCCATACATGCCATTGTAAATTATCTATTGGAAGTAAAACAAACGAAAAACCTATACCATACATCACTTGTTCTCAATCAAGAAAAGGAAAATGTCCACCTCAACATATGAATTATAAAAAGTTTGAAACACAATTATTACAATATTTACAAGACTTTTTGAAAATATATGTACAAAAAGCTTGGCTAGAAGAAGTATATGATAAATTTAAAATAGATACTGAAAATATTATAGATAAATATAAAAAGGAAATATCAAACATAAACAATAAAATTAATACTATTCCTGAGCAAATTGATAATACATATTTTGATAAACTTAATAAAATTATATCTGAATCGGATTATTTTAGATACACAAATAAAATACTGGCGGAAAAAAATGTATTAGTAAAAAGGAAAAAAGAATTATCAGACAATATAAATAACATATTAGAAGCGGAAAAGAAAATGAAAGATGATAATGAATTAAGTAATATAATAAATGAATTCTTATCTATTAAAAATATCTCAAAATTAATGATATTTAATTTAATTGATAAAATAGAAATAGATGAAAATAAAAATGTGTACATTTATTTTGCATTTTCTAAACCTAATATATTAAATGAACCAATTAATAATGTGATAGCATTAAAAAAAATATGTCAAAAAGCCATTGATACATAGTATCAAAAAAATTAGTAAAAATAGAAAGACTTCATCAATAGTTTTTGACTCATCATATTTAATAAAAACAATAGAATCTGCTTTAGATAGAGAACAAATTCAGCCAATTTTGCTATGAATATAGAAAATAAAAATACAAAAAACAATTATAAATAGCCAAAATTTTCTAGTAAGTCCAGAAATTTTGGCTATTTATATTAATCTTGTTTGTTATACTTAAATAAACATTTTTTCTTTATAAAATTAGAAAAATCTACTGCATTTCCAAGTGTAAAAGAATTTTTATTTACTAATGCGGCATTATCTTCATCTACATATAAATAAAAATAATCTTTAGTTTCAAAAACTTTGTGCAATTTAAAATAATAAAAACGGTTTTTTCCAATTGTGAAAAAATTCTTATAAAATATAAATGTAAATTTAGTTTCTTTTACATTTTTGTATGTTTCACAAGTTTTTTTATATCTAAAAGATGGAATATATAATCTGCAAAATAAAAATCCTGCAAGTGCAATAGTAAAAATTAAAACAAATAAAATATTTTTTTGAATAATATTTAAAATCACACAATATGAAATTAATAATGACATTATAAATGTATATAATAAATAAGTAAAATTATATTTTTTATTATGGAAATTTACGAATTTTTGATAATTTTTTTCTGTATATTTTGTAGTATTTTTGAATAATGGTTTCATATTTAGTACCTTTCTTATAAATTTTGATTTAATGGATTTTTTTCAACAGCTTCTCTAACTTGTTCATTACTTACATGCGTGTAAATTTCTGTAGTGGAAATACTTTGATGACCTAGTAATTCTTGTAAAGCTCTAATATCAACTTGCCCATATTGATACATTAAAGTAGCAGCAGTATGTCGTAACTTATGTACAGATAATTTTTGAGTATCTAAGCCAGATAATGCTAGTTCTTTGTTTATTATGTATTGAACTGTTCTATTGCTTATTCTACGTTTTTGCTCACTTAAAAATAATGCTTTATCTGAATTTTTTGTATCATGCTTTATAAGTGCTGGGGCAGGGCGATAAGATAAATAGTCTTTTATAGCATTTATGCAAGATTTATTCAAATAAATAGTTCTTTCTTTGTTTCCTTTACCAATAACTGTCATTTTACATTCACTAAAATCTATATCATTTATATTAATTCCAACTAATTCAGATAATCTAAGTCCACAATTAAGGAATAAAGTTGTTATTGCAAAATCTCTTTTATAGTTTCTGTTATCATCATTATTTGCAATTTCTAATAATTTTTGGCTTTGCTCTAAGGATAGATATTTGGGCATTCTTTTTTCTAATTTTGGTGTTTCTAAATTTTGGGCTGGATTTATTTTTAATATTTTTTCTTTATTTGACAAGTATTTAAAAAATATTCTAATTGTTGAGACTTTTCTTGCTCTCGTAGATGCTTTACTGTGATTATCCATTGCTAAATGTGAGATGTATGCATGTATGTCTTCAAGTGTTATCTTTTCTAAGTCTTTTTTGCTAAAATTACGAATATCTATCATGTTTAAATCAGTTTCATTAGTTAATTTAAAACGTATCATTATGAATTTTAAAAAATTAGATATATCATAATTATATTCTTTTACTGAATTTGGAGACTTGTTTAATATTGTTATAGAATAGTCTAAAAATGAATTTAAGTATTCTGGATTTTTTTCTCTTGATATCATAAATATATTTCTCCTTATTATTTTTTTGTTTTATGATATCACTTTTATAAAAAAAAAGAAAGTGTTTATTGATTTAATTTTTTTATAAAAAATTAGAAAAAAAGATAGTAGTGTTAAATTATTTTAGCATAAAAAATGATATTGATTTAATAAAAATTTTTGCTAAAAAAATCCTTAATGTACATCAATTAAGGATAATATTTATGAAATTAATATATCATTAAACAATATAAAAATCAATATTTTTAAAGTAAATAAAATTAAATTTTTTATATAATTTATAATAAAAATATAAATATAAAAAACCAAAAAAAGCTCTAAATTACAATAGTTTGGGTTTTTCTCCATGTCTTTAATTGATGTACATTAAGGATAAAAAAGTAAAAAGCTTGTATGGTGTTAAAGGTATGAAAAAACAAGATAATAAGTATTATGCTATAATAATTTTAAAATGAGTTTACAATAAAATAAAAAACATAAGAAAAAGCCGAAAGGAGGAGAATAGTACAAAAGTAAACATTTAAGAAATACAAGTGAAAATGGAGGAGGAAAAAAGGTGAAATTGAATAAGAAAAATAACAAAGGGGTAACACTAATAGCACTAGTAGTAACAATAATAGTACTATTAATATTAGCAGGAGTAGCAATAGCGACATT
>CAUWAY010000017.1:0-29425 GCA_963556905.1 uncultured Clostridia bacterium
AATTTTTAGGGCTTATGTTTAAAATTTTTTGGGACATTTTCAAAAATCATTGACACTGTTTTTTTAGTTTTCAGCCTATTATTTTTTTGCTGTAAAAAGACTTCTTTTTGCAAAAAACTCAATAAGCTTAAATTTAAACTTTACTTCTGAATTATGATTTGAAATTATGCTATAAGATTCGTCATCAAGATTATCTTTGAGATTTTCTTTTGCTTCATTATCAACTATACCAGAACTCACGTCAATAAAGCATAGGGAGGGAAACATTACACACCACCAATTTTGTCCTTTGGCTTTACCAATTTCTACACGTAAGGCGTCATAATTACCAGCAGGAAGAGAAATATCTCCATAATTTTTAGTTGGGAAGTAGAAATTATCAATATTAATTTTTACAGAATAATTATATCCATTTTCTATAATGGTGTTTTCTGCAACTTTTTGAAAATCCATTTTGTGTTCATTTGCGAGCTTTATTGCCTCTTCTTTTGAAGTACAGTTTGCACAAATATCATTCATGTAATTAAGTAAGGAATCTCTTACTTTAATTTTTAAATTTTGATCGTTTTTTGAGTCACTATTTGCTAAAATGTGAAGTCTAAAAACAGCTGTTGACAAATCAACAGAGACTGCGGTGACGTAGCTTTGAGCAGAAATAAATATATATAGAAAAAGTAAAGCAAAAAGTATAATTATATTTTTTAATTTTGATTTTTTTGAAATTTTCATATTTATCCTCCTATTATAATTCCTTTTTTGTAAAAAAATATCTTTAAAATAATTATTAGCCAAAATTAATAATTTATACATTTTTAAATAAGTGCTTGACAACATTTAAAAATAATGGTAAAATTTACCAGTAACCAAAGAAGAATTGAAAGGATGAGTTATATGTTGGTAGAAGATAAAAGAACTGAAAAGTTTTGTAGTTTTTTTGTTAGTGAATTTCACTTAGAAATGATATTAATGCCATACATAAATAAAAAAATAGAAGAAAAAGAAAATATAATTATAGCAACAGAAAAAAATTTAGAAAAAACAGTAGAAGAACTAATTTCAAAAGTAAATTTAAAAGAAGAAAATAAACAAAAAATATTAAATTTAAGCTGGAACAAAAGCGAAATAAACGATATAAAAAACAATTCAAATATAATTATAATAGGAACAAAAAACTATATAAAAAAAATAAACCAAAACATAGAAGAAATGAATATTAATAAAATTAATATAGTAGATTGTTATGATTTTGAAGAAGTAAAAGAAGAAATGATAGAAATAATCAAAACGCATGACAAGAGTTTAAACACATTAGGAATAAAAGAAAGCTTAGACTAAAAAACTGTCTTTAAATTTATATCCAGTTAAAGTGTATATACTTAAAAATAAAAAGAAATTTAGTAAAGGTATTGAAAAAAAAAAAGAAATAGTATATAAATATAGGTATAACTCTAAGAAAGGATGAATGTCAATGGAAGGAAAACTAGAAGAAATAAAAAGAAACTTAAAAAAATATGGACAAGAACATTTATTAAATGGATATGAAAAATTAGATGAAATAAAAAAGAAACAATTAATAGAACAATTAGAAAATATAGATTATCAATTAATAAATGGCCTATATAATAATATAAAAAAAGAAACTGAAATGCCAAATGGACAAATATCACCAATAGAATATTTAGATAAAGAAAAACTATATGATGAATATGATGTATATAAGACAATTGGAGAAAAAGCAATAAAAAATAGAAAACTAGCTGCTGTCACAATGGCTGGAGGACAAGGCACAAGATTAGGGCATAATGGACCAAAAGGAACATATGATATAGGTCTAGATTCACACAAATCATTATTTGAACTATTGAGTGATACTTTAAAAGAACAAGGGAAAAAATATGGAGTAGTAATACCATGGTTCATAATGACAAGTAGAGAAAACAATGAACAAACAATTGAATTTTTCGAGAAAAATAGATTTTTTGGATATGAAAAAGACAAAAACATATTCTTTTTTAAGCAAGGCGAATTACCAATGATAGACACAGAAGGAAAAATATTAATAGGAGAAGATGGCTTAGTAAAGAAAGCAGCTGATGGACATGGTGGAATATATGAAGCACTTGTAAAAAGTGGAATGACAAAAAAGATGAGAGAACTAGGAGTTGAATGGATATTCATAGGAGGAGTTGACAATTGTTTAGTAAGAATGGTTGACCCAGTTCTTATGGGAATTGCAATTTCTAAAAATGTAACAGCAGCTGGTAAATCAGTAGTAAAAGCAAATCCACAAGAAAAAGTAGGAGTATTTTGCAAGAAAAATGGTAGACCATCTGTTGTAGAATATACAGAAATCCCTAAAGAAATGTCTGAAATGACAGATGAAAATGGAGAGTTAGTATATGGAGAATCACATATTTTATGTAATTTATTTAACATAGATGCAGTAGAACGAATGGGAAAAAGACCATTACCATATCACATAGCTTTCAAAAAAGCAACATATATAGATAAAGATGGAAACAAAATAGTACCAGATGGACCAAATGCATATAAATTTGAAGCATTTTTGTTTGATGCTTTTGGAGAATTAGATGATATGGCAATTTTACGAGTAAAAAGAGAAGAAGAATTTGCACCTGTAAAAAATGCAACAGGAACAGATAGTCCAGAAACAGCAAGAGAGCTATATCTCAAACTTCATAATTTAAAATAGGTATAAAATGACTGCTGGTAAAATTTTCAGCAGTCATTTGTTTTTAATAAGAAAGGAAGATAAATATGAATTATTTAGAAGAATATCAAAAATGGTGTGAAGATCCAGCATTTGATGAAGAAACAAAAAAAGAATTAATGTCAATAAAAGATGACGAAAAAGAAATAAAAGACAGATTTTACAAAGAATTAGAATTTGGAACAGCAGGTTTACGTGGAATAATAGGAATGGGAACTAACAGAATGAATAAATATACTGTAGGGAAAGCTACACAAGGCTTAGCAAATTATATATTAGAACAAGGAACTCAAGACAAAGGAGTAGTAATAAGTTATGACTCAAGAATAAAATCAGACGAATTTAGTCTTCAAACAGCATTGATTTTAAATGCAAATGGAATAAAAACTTATTTGTTTGAAAATTTGAGGCCTGTACCAGAATTATCATTTGCAGTAAGAGAATTAAAAGCAACAGCAGGGATAATGATAACAGCAAGTCATAATCCTCCAAAATATAACGGATATAAGGTTTACTGGAATGATGGTTCACAAATTGTTTCTCCTAGAGATAAAGACATAATAGAAAAAGTAAGAGGTATAGTAGACTTCAAAGAAATAAAAACAATAAAAAAAGAAGAAGCAATTGAAAAAGGATTATTTAACATAGTAGGAAAAGAAATGGATGACAAATATATAGAAACATTAAAAAAGCATATATTAAATCTTGAAATCGTAAAAGAACAAGGAAGAGATTTAAAAATAGTATATACACCATTACATGGAACAGGAAATACAATTGTAGAAAGATTATTAAAAGAATTAGGATTTAAAAATGTTTATGTAGTTCCAGAACAAGCAATGCCAGACGGAAATTTTCCAACAGTTGATTATCCTAATCCGGAAGACAAAAAAGCATTTAAGTTGGCATTAGAATTAGCAAATAAAATAGACGCAGATGTAGTATTAGCAACAGATCCTGATGCAGATAGACTAGGAATTTATTCAAAAGATGAAACAACAGGTAAATATATGGACTATACAGGAAATATGTCGGCATTATTAATAGCAGAATATAGAATATCTCAAATGAAAGAAAAAAATATATTACCACAAGATGGTATGTTTATAACAACAATTGTTTCTTCAAATTTAGCAAAAGCAATTGCAGATAACTATAACTTAGAAACTATTGAAGTTTTAACTGGATTTAAAAACATTGGAGCTGTAATGAAAAAAGCAGAAGAAAATAGAGATAAGACATATGTATTTGGATTTGAAGAAAGTTATGGTTGTTTAATTGGAGACTATGCTAGAGACAAAGATGGAATTGCAGCAGTAATGTCTTTATGTGAAGCAGCTGCATATTATAAATCTAAAGGAATTACACTATGGGATCAAATGAATAATATTTATAAAAAATATGGATATTATAAAGAAACACAAGTTTCAATTGTTTTAGAAGGAGCAGAAGGAGCAGAAAAAATAAAAGAAATGATGACAAATACAAGAAACAAAGATATAAAACAAATAGGGAAATATAAAGTTTTAACATTTAAAGACATTGAAAAAGATTATGTTAAAAATATGATTACAGGAGAAGAAAACAAAACAGGCTTGCCAAAATCAAATGTTTTATATTATGAATTAGAAAATGATGCATGGTGTTGTGTTCGTCCTTCTGGAACAGAGCCTAAAATAAAACTTTATATTGGAGTAAAGAGTACAAGTGATGAAATTGCTAACAAAGAATTAGAAAATTTAAAACAAGCAATGGAAGAATTAATTAGAAATGCATAAAATTTAAAAGAAAAAGAAATGAATTTTAAAAAATTCATTTCTTTTTATAAATTAAATTTTCCAACTGTCTAAATTTCTTGAGATAGCTCCAAATAAATTTGCTTTAATTGTAGGAATTTCTTTTTGCCATTCAAAAATTTCGTTTTTTATTTCTTCTCTTTTTGTGTGTTCATCCATAGGGCAAACCTTAGACATAACAAGTTTATTATATTTTTTAACAAAATGATTAGTATCTTTTTCAGTTAATAAAATTAATGGCCTTATCATTGTTATTTTACTTCTATCCATATAACTTTTTGGAGAAAATGTGGAAAGGTTCCCTGCATATTTTAAATTTAATAAGAATGTTTCAATAACATCATCCATATTATGACCCAAAGCAATTTTATTACAATTTTCCCTAATTGCTATACTATTTATAATTCCCCTACGTAAATTTGCACATAATGAACATGGATTTTTTTCATTTCTTACTTCAAATACAATTTCTTTTATATTACTGTTTTCTATAAATAGAGGAATACCTATTTCATCACAGTTTTTATGTAATATTTCTGTATCAAAATGTTCAAAACCAGGATTTATAGAAATAGCTATTAATTCAAAATGTTTGGGATAAAATCTTTGCAAAGCTTTTAATCCGTTCAATAGTGTTATAGAATCTTTTCCACCAGATAAACAAACTGCAATTTTATCTCCTTCATCTATCATATTATATTCTTCAATTGCTTTTCTCATTTTACTTAATATATGTTGCATTTTTTGTTCCTTTCAATTATATGTTATATTTTTATAAGTAATATATGATGATTAATAATAGCTACTAAAAAAATACAACTATTTGTAAAAAATAAAAATAATGGTGTGCCTAGGCGGACTCGAACCACCATCGGTCGCTTAGGAGGCGACTGCTCTATCCTGCTGAGCTATAAGCACATCTTTTACTATTATATGGCATTTTGCTGTAAAAATCAAGTATAAAATTTAAAAACTAATGAATCCTAATTTACTACTGCAAAATCCTTAAAAAATTTGCATAAATTGACAAAATATGTTATAATAAGAAAAAATGGAGGTGGATTAATATGAAAAAAGAAAGGATTTTTAAATATGTAGTTATAATATTAAGTATAATTTTAGTTTTATTTGTTGGAAACATAATTAGAAAAACATATATTATATCTAAATGGAACGAAAAATCTCAAGAATATTCAAAAATAACTAATTTTTATAAAAAGTATAAAGAAGATAATGAATCAACTGTAGAAATATGGAAAAAGGATAATATTTCTTTATATAAACGTACTTCCAAAGATGGAGTTAGAATTATATACAATAATATCGATGAAAAAATAGGCTGGCTAATCAATGATACTAAAACAGGAGATGAAATAAATAAAGTAGCAATAAGAATAAATGAAAACGAATTAGATAATTTATATACAGCCAATTTATTAGACAATGAAATTGATATTAATAACTTAGGACAAGCTATAAAAGCAGCATTTATGTGTTCTATAACAAGTGAAAATTACTTTGGAGCCAAATGTTATAAAATTAACTTCCAAAATGAACTAACACAATATATAAATAAAGAAAATTATTTATGTATTGGAACTGTAACTGATCATACTGATACAGGATTAATTGAGTATAAAATTAATGAAGTTAAAGATGAAGAAGTTAAATTACCAGATTTGAGCAATTTTGAAATAAAAGAAGATTAATCATAATACTTAAAAATGTTAGTGATAATAAATTGTATTTTAATAAAAAAACAAATATCGAGTAGGGAAATATTAATAAGAATATTTTCCTACTCGATTAATTTGCAAAAATTGAATAAAATACTTGCGAAAAAAACAAAAAAAACATATAATTAATGTGAAAAGAGTGATTATATGGAAAAAAATAAAGACTATTACATGAAACAAGCATTAAAAGAAGCGGAAAAAGCATATAGTAAATTAGAAGTACCAGTAGGTGCAATAATAGTAAAAGACGGGAAAATTATAGCAAGAGGATATAATCAAAAAGAAACAAAAACAGATACAACAAAACACGCAGAAATAATTGCAATTCAAAAAGCAAGTAAAAAATTAAAATCATGGAGATTAATAAACTGTGAAATGTATATAACATTAGAACCATGTTCAATGTGTGCAGGAGCAATAATAAATTCTAGAATAAAAAAGGTATATATAGGAGCAATGGACCAAAAGACTGGAGCTGTAGGGTCTGTATTAAACTTATTTG
This sequence comes from uncultured Clostridia bacterium, assembly GCA_963556905.1. Lineage (GTDB taxonomy): Bacteria > Bacillota > Clostridia > TANB77 > CAG-508 > CAG-269. The sequence goes on from CAUWAY010000017.1 coordinate 6,766, forward strand.
AAGACTACACATTTAATCACAAAGTCGAAACAGAGACAGGAGTTATAAAAGAAGAATGTGAACAAATATTAAAAAAATTTTTTAAAGAATTAAGAGAAAATAAAAAAATAAATAATACAAAAGGAGAAAAATAAAGAATAAAAAATGTATAGAAATTCAAGAAAAAAAATAATTCATGTAATAACAATAATAGTCATAATATTTGCTGTTTTTTGTATAGCAGGAATATTAGCATTAAAATATCAAGTTGAAGGTGAAACAAACCTGCCATTTGAAATAACAAAAATATCAATAATAGAAAGCTCAGAAGGAATAGAACAAGAAGGTCTTGAAGAAAAATGGAATTTTAATGTAAATCAAAACAACGATATATATATATATATTGAAAAAAACTCCAAATATGATAAAACAGAAATAATTGAAGAAATAAAAATAGACAACATAATTATAAATAAAAATAACTCCAAAGGTGAAACAAAACTATATAAACCAGTCAAAGATGAAAAAATAATGTTTAAGAATATTACTGAAAATGAAATAAGTGAAATAACATACACAGGAGAATTAGAATCAAACATAAAAGAACAAAAAATTTCGAATCAAGGTGGAATAATAGTATTTAGATATGCGATAAATAACATAGCACAATATGTTTCAAACGAAAATGACGAAATTGATTATAGTAAATTATTACAATTAACAGGAGTAAAACAAGAAGATTTACAAACAAAACTATCATTTAATATTACTATAAAACTTACAACTGGTAGAAAATATCAAGCAACAATAGACTTAGAAATACATACAAATGAAATAATTGAAAAAGGAACAGTTGGAATTGAAAAAACAGACTTAAAAAACATAATATTTAAAAGAATTGAAAATTAAAAAAAATACTTGCAAATTTCATAAATACAGTATATAATAGCAATGGTATGAGAACTAACCTCTGTATGGAAAGCAAACTCAATAAAAGCCTATGAACCTTGTCAGGTCCGGAAGGAAGCAGCAATAAGTAGATACTTTTATGTGAGAGTTGTTTTCCATAGAGAGATTAGAACTCACACCATTTTTAAAGTATATGAAAAATTATTAAATTTTCGAATAAATTTATAAAGGATGTGATAAAATGGGGTACACAGCTCTTTATAGAAAGTTTAGACCACAAACATTTTCAGAAATGGTAGGTCAAGAACATATTACAAAAACACTAAAAAATCAAATAATCGCAAATAGGGTAGGGCACGCATATTTATTTAATGGAGGAAGAGGAACAGGAAAAACAACATCAGCAAAAGTCTTAGCAAGAGCAATAAACTGTTTAAATCCTAAAGATGGAGAACCATGTAATGAATGCGACATATGCAAAGCAGCAATATCAGGTTCATTAACAGATATAGTAGAAATGGATGCAGCATCAAATAACAGCGTAGAAGACATACGATCAATAAGAGAAGAAGTAAACTTTTTACCGACAAAAGCAAAATATAGAGTATATATAATAGATGAGGTACATATGTTATCTCAAGGCGCATTTAATGCATTACTAAAAACATTAGAAGAACCACCAGAACATGTAAAATTTATATTAGCAACAACAGAACCACAAAAATTACCAGCAACAATATTATCAAGATGTCAAAGATTTGATTTTAAAAGAATATCAAATGAAGACATAATAAAAAGACTTGAAATAGTATGTAAAGAAAGCAATATACAAGCAACAACACAAGCATTAAATATAATAGCATCATTATCAGAAGGAGCAATGAGAGATGCATTATCAATATTAGAAAGATGTGTACAAGATGGAGAAAACAATATAGATGAAGACAAAATAAAAGAACTTGTTGGAATTCCCAAAACAGCTTACATATATAGCATAACAAAAGCAATAATAGAATACAATATTAATGAAGCAATGGAAACAATTACAAGAGTATTAGACGAAGGAAAAGACTTAAATAACTTAGTTTGGGAAATAATTAAATATATAAAAGACATATTAATGATAAAAACAAATCAAAAATTAACAATATACAATGAAAAAGATTTAGAAAATTTGAAAGAACTATCTGAAGAAGTTACAAAAGAAAGAGCAATTCATCTAATAAGTGAATTATCAGAGCTTGAAAATAATATGAAATCATCAACACAAAGATTAATTATATTTCAAGCAGGAATAATAAAATTATGTGATAAAGAAATAGTACAATCTAAAGAAAAAAGTTCTTCAAATACTAGAGGCAGCAATGATATTAGCACAGACATATATGCAAGAATAGAAAAAATAGAAAATTATTTAAGAAGTGGAGGAGCAACTCCTAGGGGACAAGGACTTCCTAGAAATAGTCAAAAATCTGTACCAAAGCAAAACTCAGTAAATACAGGAACAGAAGCAATTGCGGGGATTGGGAAAAATAGTAAACCAGCACAATATTGGAAAGAAATAGTCAATAACTTAAAAAATACTGGAAAATTAGTATTATATACAAACTTACTAAATACTAATGCCGTAGAAGTAAATGACATGACAGTAGGAATTCAATTTCCAAAAGGAATAACACCATTTGGAAAAGATGTTTTAGAAAATCCAGAAAACAAAGAAGAATTAAAAAAACAAGTTTCACTAGCATGTGGAAAAGAAATGCGTATACAATATATAGATGTGAAACCACAAACAAAAGAAATAAATGAAGAGCAAGAATTATCAAGTTTTGCAAATGGTTTTGATATACCATTTGATATAATAGAATAAAAATAAATTCAAGGAGGAAAATATAATGTCAAAAAGAGGAGGATTCCCAGGAATGGGAGGATTTGGTGGAATGAACATCAATAGTTTAATGAAAGAAGCAAAAAAAATGCAAGCAGATTTAGAAAAATCACAAGAAGAACTTGCAATAAAAGAATTTGAAGCATCAGCAGGAGGAAACGCAGTAACTGTAAAAGTTAATGGAAAAAAACAAATAATTGATTTAAAATTACAAAAAGAAATAGTAGATCCAGAAGATATAGAAATGTTACAAGACTTAATAGTCACATGTATAAACCAAGCATTTAAACAAGTTGATGATGCACAAACAGCATCAATGGGAAAATATAATATTCCTGGATTAATGTAATAAGGAGCAAAGGAAATGTCACTATATTCACCATCAATAGAAAAACTTATAGAAAGCTTTGAAAAATTACCAAGCATAGGAAATAAAACAGCAGCAAGACTTGCATTTTACATATTAAATGCATCAGAAGAAGAAACAAATGAATTTGTAAATTCTATAATAAATGCTAAAAAAAGTTTAAAATATTGTAGCAAATGTTGGAATATATCAGATACAGATCCTTGTCCAATTTGTGCAAATCCTAAAAGAGACCAAACACAAATATGCGTAGTAGAAGATGTTAGAGACATAATTGCAATGGAAAGAACACATGAATTTAGAGGAGTATACCATGTACTACATGGTTCAATTTCTCCTATGAATGGAATAGGTCCAGAAGATATAAAAATAAAAGAACTACTCTCAAGACTTATGGATGGACAAGTTAAAGAAGTTGTTTTAGCAACAAACCCTAGGGTTGAAGGAGAAGCAACAGCAATGTATTTATCAAAATTAATTAAACCACTAGGAATTAAAGTTACAAGAATTGCACATGGAATTCCAGTAGGAGGAGATCTTGAATATACAGACGAAATTACTCTTACAAAAGCTTTAGAAGGAAGAAGAGAATTATAATAAAAAGTCACTTCATTTATATTATGAAGTGACTTTTTAAATATCATTATATAAATTTTCTTTAGTCAAAAGAATGTTACAAATATCAAAAGTTGCATTTCTTTTAGAAATAGATTTTGAATTTTGTTTCATATCATTCAAAACATTAGGATTAGAAAAAAGATTATCTAAAATTTGCTCAACATTATCATCTTTTCTTATCCAAATTGCAGAATGATTATCAGTCAAATATTTAGCATTTTCTTCTTCTTGACCCGGTATAGGATTAATAACAATAATTGGCAAAGAAGAAGCTAAACTTTCAGAAGTAGTAAGTCCTCCTGGTTTGGTAACAACTAAGTCAGAAATGCTCATTAGTTCAGGAACTTTATCTGTATATTCTAAAATCTTAACACTATCTTGTCTATTATTTTCAATAACTAAATTTTCAAAAGCAGCTTTCATTTTAGAATTTTTTCCTGAAATTGCAATAATTTGTATATTATGGCAAGTATTAATAAAAGCCTTAAAAATATTCAATGTATGATTTTTTCCAAGTCCAAATTCTCCACCTCCGAAAAAAAGAACAGTTTTTTTATTAAGAGATAATCCAAAATCATTAATAATAACATTTTTATCATAATTTAATAAAAATCTAGTTGAAATAGGAATACCAGTTGAAAAGATTTTATCATTTGGAATACCTTTTTCATTTAATTGTTTTTTCATACCTTCATGTGCAACAAAAAAATAATTAATATATTCATTAAAAACTAGCCATTGGTCATGTGAAGCAAAATCAGTCATAACAGTTGCAACAGGAGTACAAATTTTATTATGCTTTTTTAAATATCCACAAATTTGACTTGAAAAAGGATGAACTGAAATTATTAAATCAGGATTTTTTTCATTTAAAAGTCTACTTAATTTGATAGATAACATTTTATTTGATGCTGTACTTATATGAGCAAGAGGACCTTTTTGAGACTTCCAATACAAGCGCCCCCAAGTATGAGGAGCTTTTTTTGCCATTTCAGAATATGCACCAGTTGTAATTTTATTAAGAGCTTTATTAGAATATTCCATAAAATCAATAAGTTCTACATCCAAATTTTCATAATTTGAATCAAAAACCTCTTTAATAGAGCGAGCAGCAGATAAATGTCCACCGCCAAATTTTGCATAAAGAATAATTATTTTTTTCATATAAACTCCAATCTATAATAAGTAAAATAAGTAATTAAATTACTCTAAACTATTTTAACACAAAAATAAAAAACATTGTATAATTTTTTCAAAAAAATGCAAAAATAAGAAAAATAGGTAATAATTTTTATAAAATTATACTAAAAAAATAGGGTATTTATACCTAGAAAGAGAGGAAATGAAAATGAAAAATAAAATTTTAATAGTATTAACAATAATTTTAATTATATTAGCAATAATATTAGGATATAATTTATATAATAAAAATATAGCATATGCAACAGTTGTAGAAAATGATTATAATAAAGCATTTTATGAAGTAGTAGATTATGTACAAAATGTAAAGATATATCTTGCAAAAACAATGATTTCTAAAAGCTCAGAACATGGGGCAGAAATGCTTACACATGTATGGAGAGAAGCAAATCTAGCACAAGCATATTTAGGAATGCTTCCAATTGAAAGTCAAGAATTAGAAAACACAGAAAAATTTTTAAATCAAGTTAGTGAATATAGTTATTCACTATCAAGAAAATGTATTGAAAAACAAAATCTTTCAGATGAAGATATACAAAAAATAAAAGAATTATATAATTATTGTAATGACTTATCAAATACATTAAATGAAATGTCAGAAGAATTAAATAATGGAACCTTAAATTGGCAAGATTTAATGAAAAACACAGAAGGTTCAGAAATTTCAGAAGTAAGTAATTTTAATGTTGTTGAACAGAACTTCCATGAATTTACTGGATTAATTTATGATGGGGCATTTTCAGAACACATAACTAGTAACGAAAAAAAAGGACTCATAGGAGAAGATGTTGATGAAGAAAAAGCAAAACAAATAGCAGAAGAATTTATAGGAAAAAATAAAATAAAAAATACTAAAAGTAATGGATATGTAGAAAATGGAAATATACCAGTTTACAGATTTGAAATTACAACAAATGAAAATAAAGCTATTGGAATATCAATATCTAAAAAAGGCGGACATGTAGTATTTATGAATTACAATCGAGAAATTAAAGAAGAAAAAATATCAGAACAAGAAGCGATACAAAAAGGAAAAGAATATTTATCTACAAATGGAATTAAAGACATGGAAGAAACTTATTACTTAAAAGAAAATGGATTTATTACTATAAACTATGCATATAAACAAAATGATACAACAATATATTCAGACTTAATTAAAGTAAAAATAGCATTAGATGATGGAGAAATAATAGGGTTAGAAACAACAGGATATTTGAATTGTCATTATTATAGAAAAATTCCAACAAATAAAATTACACTTGAAGAGGCAAGAAAAAAATTGACAAATAATGCTCAAATAACAGGTGAAAAACTAGCAATGATACCAACTGAATGGGGAACAGAAGTATTTTGCTATGAATTCAAAGGAACAATAGAAAATATAGACTTCCTTGCATATATTAATGCCGAGACAGGAGAAGAAGAAGACATATTAATAATTACAAATACACCAAATGGAACATTTACAGAATAAAAATTGTAATATTTTATTAAATATTGAAAAAATTAAATTAATAAAAAAATAATTTTTGCAAATAATAAAATTGAAAATATTAATATAATTTTTATAATTTATAAAAAATATAATATTTTCAAATAGGTATATCCTAAAAAAATTAAAAACGGTCCGTAAAATACAGATTAAATTTGGAAAGGAGACATCTATGTCAAGAAATAGCAAATTAATATCTGAAAACTTACGAACAGAAATAGCAAAAGAATTAGGTGTATATGACCAAGTAAAAAAAGACGGCGGAAGTTGGGAAAATGTATCGTCTAAAACATGTGGTAATATAGTTTCAAAAGCTATCGAAATTGCAAACAGAGCAGTTGAAAATCAATAGTTTTTAGATAAATAAGAGTAAATAAAAAATTTACTCTTATTTTATGCTTAAAAAGTAAAATAAAAAATATTGCATATATCATAAAAATAGAATATAATAAAATAACAAATAATAGATATAAGGAAGGAAAAAATGAAAGTTAAAGAAATATTAAAAATAACACAAGGAAAGTTAATAACAGGAAATCCAGAACTAGAATGTGAAAACTTTTCAAAAGATACAAGAACAATAAAAAATGGAGACATATACATAGCAATAAAAGGAGAAAAATTTGATGGAAATTCTTTTTGGAAACAAGCTTTAGAACTAGGGGCACAAGCAGTAATAATTGAAGACATTAAAATATCAGAAGAAGAAAAGAAAAAATATCATGAAAAAACAATTATAGAAGTAAAAGATACTCTTCAAGCACTATATAAAATTGCTGAATATAAAAGAAGCTTATATAATATACCAGTAATTGCAATAACTGGTAGTGTAGGGAAAACAAGCACAAAAGACATAATAGCAAGTGTAGTAGGTACAAAATATAAAACTTTAAAAACAGAAGGAAATAATAACAATAATATAGGATTACCCCTAACCATACTAAAACTTAAAGACCATGAAGCCCTAGTAGTTGAAATGGGAATGAACCATTTCAAAGAAATAAAATTACTAACAAAAATAGCTAAACCAACTTTATCAGTAATTACAAATATAGGAACATCACATATAGGGAATTTGGGCTCAAGAGAAAATATTTTAAAAGCAAAATTAGAAATAATTGAAGGAATGGAAACACCAAAAATCATTATAAATAATGATAATGATTTATTGCATAAATGGTATGAAGAAAATAAAGAAAAAATCGAAATACATACATATGGAATAGAAAACGAAAGTGAATTAAATGCGAAAAAAATAGAATTAGAAGAAGAAAAAAGTAAATTTATTGTAGTATCAAAAAATATAAAACAAGAAAAGCAAAAGTTAAAAAATGAAGAATTTGAAATAAATGTACCAGTAGGAGGAAACCATTTTATATATAATGCTTTATGCGGGGTACAAGTAGGAAAAATATTAGGTATATCTAATACACAAATACAAAAAGGAATACAAGAGTTTGAGTTAACAAAAAAAAGAATGGACATAAAAAAATTAGAAAATGGAGCGATAATAATAAATGATAGTTATAATGCAAGTTATGAATCAATGAAAGCAAGTATAGAATATTTAACAAAACATACGGGCAAAAGAAAAATAGCTGTTTTAGGAGACATGTTTGAATTAGGAAATTATGCAGTAGAATTACATAAAAAAGTAGGATATGAAATTGCACAAAGTGATATAGATATATTAATATGTTCTGGAGAAAATTCAAAAAATATAATAATAGGAGCCCAAAAAAATAGTAAAATAGAAAAAGAATGGTTAAAAACAAATGAAGAAATTTTAAAAAAACTACAAGAAATTTTAAAAGAAGGAGATGTTGTCTTAGTAAAAGCTTCAAATGCAATGAAATTTTTTGAAATTTGTCAAAAACTATAGATTTTTTTATAAAGAATTGGTATAATGCAAGTACCAATTCTTTTAAATGTAGGAAATGCATTTTTCTATAAAAGTTAGGCATTTTTATTGGGAGGATGTTAAATGAAAATTAAAGATTATTACAAAATATTAGAACTAGAAAATAGTAAAGTAAATCTAGAACAAATAAAAACAGCATATAGAAAACAAGCCAAAAAATACCATCCAGACGTAAATATAGGGAACAAATTAGCAGAAGAAAAAATAAAAGACATAAATGAAGCATATAAAATATTATCAAAAACATCAAGCAAAAAAAAATATGATAGAACATGGAACTATTATATAGGTCGTAAACAAAAAAAGACAAAAACATCAGGAGAAATGGCAGGAGAAATTTTCGGAATGTTTTTTGGAAACAATGAAATAAAAGAAGAAATATCAGAAGCAAAAAAAGATATAATAAGAGGAGAAAATATAGAAACAGAAATAAATATAACTATAGAAGAAGGATATTTCGGAGCAAGCAAAACAATTGAAATGAGAGACATAGAAGGAAAAAACAAAAAAATTACAGTAAAAGTGCCAGAAGGAATCCAAGATGGAGAAAAAATAAGATTAATAGGACAAGGAAAAAGTGGAAAAAACGGTGGTAAAAATGGAGACTTATACATAAAAATAAATATAGAAGATGGAAAAAAATACACATTAAAAGGCAAAGACTTATATACAACCATACCAATAACACCATGGGAAGCGGCTTTAGGTACAAAAGCAAAAATAAAATCAATAGATGATACAAAAACAGCAATATATATACCAAATGGAGTGCAATCAGGAGAAATAGTTGAAATACCAGAAAAAGGATATAAAACAGCAAATGGAGAAAGAGGAAAATTAATAGGACAAATAAAAATTGTTGTGCCAGAAAGCCTAACAACTGAGGAAAAAGAAATGTTTAAAAAATTGAAAGAAATATCAAAATTCAATCCTAGAAGAGCCTAAGTATATGAAAATACCCGATTTTAAAACTAGAAGAGTATAAAACTATTGACAAAAAGGGCATAAAATAGTATAATAAATTGTGTGAGTTCGTAAACATAATGTAGGCTATTGAAGAAAATAGAGAAATGAGGTGCAAATATCATGGAGATGTTACAAGGAAAGCATTTTAGCATAACAGATCCAAAAGGAGTAAACACAGTAATTTATCAAATAAACAAAACAGAAAAAGAATATTTAAAGCAATATCCTAAATACACAGTAGAAAGACTAGACTACACAGAAGAAATAAGAGGAGAAGCAAGAAGAAAAACATTTTATGTAGACGAGCCACAAGCAAATGGAAATCAATTAGTAATATTATCATTTGGAAGAGAAAATGTAGTAATAAACACAGGATTATTAATTGATGATGAAGTAAGAATATCAAAAAAACCAACACCATTTAAGTTTAACACATTATATTCAGAAGAGGAACAGGAATTTAAAGACTTTAATTACACACCTAATTTAAAAAGGGACATATGTGTTATAGACCCTGAAACTACAGAAGAATTAAAACCTAGACTTTATTTTGATGAAAAAGAAAATAAAGTAAAGGGAAGATGCAAATTAAAACCATATAAATCTTATTTTGCATTTGAAGTAAGAGAAGATAATAATGGAAATAATTAAGGAGGCAGTTTACTATGCTAAAAGACACAGTAAATGGAGGAAAGAAAATAAAAAAAGGTGCAGGGATACAAGATAATAAAACCCTTTTAACAATTACAAGCGTTGCAGAAATAAAAGAAAAATCAAAAGAGCTATATGCAGAACTAGAAGGACAATGGAACTTAGAAGCAAAAGGAAAAGCAAACAGAAAAGTATTAGAAACATTAAAAAAAGATTATTTAACATTTAAAGTAGGAAATCATGTAGCATATAAAGAAAATGGAAAAATAATAAAAAGAGAGCCTGTAACACAAACAAAAACTGAACAAAAAGACAGATAAGATTATAAAACCAAAGAGAAGGTGAAAAATATGAATTATAAAATTCAAGGAGCATTTAGAAGAAATAGAAAATATATGATAATATTTGGAATACTATGGATATTTATAGCCATAGTATTAATTATACCATTCACAATAGGATATAATACAGCAATTGTCGAAAAAAATTTAGGGACAGGATTTGCAGAATTTACAACAGCATTATTAAACTTACCAAGTGCATTTGAAAAATTAGTAGCTCAAAATTTATTCCCAACATACTTAAAGAGCTTAGGATTATTTTCATTAGTATATGCAATATTCTTTATAATTGGAATAGCAAGATCGGCACCAAAACATGAATATACAGACTTTGAACATGGTTCTAGTGATTGGAGTAAAAATGGAGAACAATATGCAATACTAAGTAATAAAAAAGGAATAATATTAGCAGAAGAAAACTACTTACCAGTAGATAAAAGAGGAAATGTAAATGTATTAGTAGTCGGAGGATCAGGTTCTGGTAAATCAGCATCATATTCAATACCAAATGCATTTCAAATGCTAGGGTCATATGTATTTACAGACCCTAAAGGAGAATTATATGATAGAACAGCAGGCTACTTAAAACAACATGGATATGATATAAAAGTGCTAAACCTAGTAAAACCCCAAAACAGTGATGGATATAACCCATTAATGCACATATCATCTGAAATAGATGTAGATGTTATTGCAAATACAGTAGTAAAAGGACAAAAAACAGATGGTGGAGGTTCAGACCCATTTTGGGATGACTCAGCAGAAATGTTATTAAAAGCATTAATATATTATTTAATGGCAACAAGGCCAGAAGAAGAGCAAAACTTAGCGAGTTGTGCAGAATTAGTAAGAGCAGCAAACGCAAATGGAGGAAGTAACTTACTTACAGAATTAATGAGTAAATTACCATATGACCACCCAGCAAGAATGAATTATAAATCAATAGAAATAGCACCAGAAAAAACATATAGTTCAATATTAAGTACATTGCAATCGAAATTAGGAAAATTCGACTCAAAAGAAATAGCAGAACTAACATCAACAGACACAATAAACTTTGAAGACATAGGAAGCAAAAAAACAGCAGTATATGTAATATCGTCAGATACACATACAGCATATGACTTTTTACTAACAATATTTTTCTCACAGATGATACAACAACTATATAATTATGCAGATGACAATGGAGGAAAACTAAAAGTTCCAACATACTTTATACTAGACGAATTTGCAAATATAGGAAAAATACCTGACTTTGATAAAAAAATATCAACATCAAGAAGTAGAAAAATTTCTTTTAGTGTAATATTACAAAATTTGGACCAATTAGAAGCAACTTATGAAAAATCATATGAAACAATAATAGGAAACTGTGATACACATGTATTTTTAGGAAGTAACTCATATAAAACTGTAGAATATTTCTCTAAAGCCTTAGGGGAAAAGACAATAGAAAGAGATAGTACATCTATAAACAGAGACAGACAACATCATAGAACAGGAACAAGTGATTCAGATCAAGTAATGGCAAGAGCATTAATGACTCCAGACGAATTAAGAAGACTAGACAATGATTTATGCATTATTTTTGAGAAAGGTATAAAACCAGTAAAAGCAAATAAATTTTATTATTTTAAACATAATAACATGGCAAGAGCGTTAGAAAAGTCAGAAATAAGTCATAATGATATTGTAGAAAAAGAAAGAGGAACATGGAGAAAATTTAACCCATATAATCCTTGGACAGAAGATAAAAATGTAAAAGAAGTCCAAAACTTAAAAGTAGAATCTTTAGATGACTTATTTGAAGAAGAACCAAAACAAGAAGAGTATAAAGAAAAAGAGCCAGTGGTAATAACAACAAATCAAAAAACAAAAACAGAAAATAAAAAAGAAGAAATATTAATAGATAACATTTTTGATGATATAGATTTACAAAAAAGTACAAATAAAACATCATCTACACTTACGCCAATACAAGATGAAGAAGATACATATGACTTGCAAAAAGAACTAGAAGCAAAATTTGATGAACTATTTGGATCAATAGATGATGAAGAATAACGAAAAAATTATAGTTTACACTTTGTAGACTATAATTTTTTTTTGAAAAACAAAACAAATTTTCAGAATTATATTGCATAGTAGTATAGATTGTAATATAATAACAAATGAAACATAAAACAAAAGAAAGGACGAAAAAATATGAAATTTGTACATATAGCAGATACTCATTTTGACGCACCATTTACTACACTATCAGACAAAGGAAATTTAGGAAAACAAAGAAGAATTGAACAAAGAAAAATATTCAAAAAAATAATAGACTATATAAAAGAAAATAATATAAAATATTTTTTTATATCAGGAGATTTATATGAACATCAATATGTAAGAAAGTCAACAATAGAATATATTAATAATTTATTTAAAGAAATAGAAGAAACACAAATATTTATATCTCCCGGAAATCATGACCCATTTTTACAAAAATCTTATTATAATAATTTTATATGGAATGATAATGTTCATATATTTAATTCAAAAATAAAAAAAATAGAATTAGAAGAAGTAGACATATATGGATATGGTTTTGACGATTTTTATTGTACAGAAGCCAATTTAGAAAATTTAAAAATTGAAAATTCAGAAAAAATAAACATACTAATAATACATGGAACATTAGATGGAGCAAATTTAGAAGAAATGCAATATAATTCGATAAATTCAAAAATGCTAAAAGAAAAAGGATTTGACTATGTAGCATTAGGACACATACATAAAAATAACTTTGAAGAAAATGCTAAAATAATCTATCCTGGCTCAACCATATCATTAGGTTTTGATGAACTAGGCCAACATGGAATGGTAACAGGAGAAATAAAAAAAGAGAAAAATAATTTAAAATTTATTCCACTTGATGAAATAGAATTTGTTAAAACAGAATTAAATTGTACGGAAATTATTTCTATTGAAGAATTAATTGAAAAAATAAATAATATAAATATTGAAGAAAATAAATTATATGAAATAATATTAACAGGAAAAAGAAATTTTGAAATAAATATATATAATATATATAAATATTATATAAATGAAAAAATAATAAAAATAAAAAATAAAACAAAACCTCAAGTTGATATAGAAAAAATATCAAAAGAAAAAAATCTAAAAGGATTATTTGTAAAAGAAATAATTGAAGAAATAAAAAATAAAAATTATGATGAAGAAATAATAGAAAATGCATTAGAAATTGGAATGGAAATATTAAATAAAAATTAATAAAAAATAATAAATAATAATAAATAATAAATAAAACAAAAAGGAGATATTTAATTGAAAATAAATAAAATAAAAATAAATTCATATGGGAAATTAAAAAATAAAGAAATTAATTTAGAAAATAATTTGAATATAATATATGGAAAAAATGAAAGTGGAAAATCAACAATATTAAATTTTATTTTAAATATTTTATATGGAATATCAAAAAATAAAAAAGGAAAAGAAATTTCAGATTATGAAAAATATAAACCATGGGACACAGAAAATTTTTCTGGAAAATTAATATATGAATTAGATGATAAAAATAAATATGAAATATATAGAGAATTCAATAAAAAAAATCCTAATATATTTGATGAAAATAAAGAAGAAATAAAAAACAGATTTAATATAGATAAAAAAAGTGGAAACGAATTTTTTTATGAACAAACACAAATAAGTGAAGAAATGTTTTTATCAACATCTATAGCAATACAACAACAGGTAAAAATTGGAAAAGATATTCAGAATAATATGATTCAAAAAATATCCAACCTATTGGGAACCGGGGAAGACAGCATATCATACAAAAAAGCAATTGAAAAACTAAACAAAAAACAACTCGAAGAAATTGGAACAGAGAGAAGCAAAGAAAAACCAATAAATATTACAAAAAAACAAATAGAAGAATTAACATCAGAAATAAATGAATTAAAAAAATATGAAAATTTAAAATATGAAATAGAAGAAAAAATAAATAAATTAAAAAACGAATTAAATCAAAAACAAAATGAAAATATATTAATAAAAAAAATAAAAGAAATAAAAAATAAAAATGACTTAGAAAAAGAAAAAATAAAAATAAAAGAAAAAATTATAGAAGAAAATAATCAAAAAATAAAAAAAATTAAAAATAATATAAATATAGAAAATGAAAAATATTTAGAAGAAAAAAATAATAATGAAAAATATAAAAATATAAAAACAAAAAAAAATAAATTAAAAAGTAAATTAAATATAATTTTAATAATATTAATTTTAATAAATAGTATTTGGATAATTTTTATACCAAAAATAAATTCTAATAAAATATTAAAATATATATTTTTAATAACAATACCAGTATATTTAATATGTTACATATTAAATATAAATAAAATTACTAAAAAAATAAACAAAATAGAAAATAATCAAAAAATAGAAATAGACAAAATAAAAGCAGAAATAAATAAATTAGAAAATGAACAAAAAATTATAGAAAAAAATACAGAAGAATTAAAAAAAGAAATAGAAAAAGAAAATATTAAAAATAATTTTTTAATAAATTTAGAAAAAGAAAAAATAATAAAGGAATATTATAATAAAAGAAAAAATAATATAGAAATAAACAAATTATTTGATTTTGAAAATTCTAATAATTTTTCTGAATTAATAGAAAATGAAATATATAATTTAAAAATAGAAATAAATAAATTAGAAATCCAAAAAGAAAACATAGAAAATCAATTAGAAAATTTATCAAATTTAGAAGAAGAATTAGAAGTGCAAAAAAACAAATTTTTAGATTTGGAAAAGCAAAATAATAGTATAGAATTAGCAAGGAAATTATTGGAAAAAGCATATGAAAAAATGAAGAACACAATTAGTCCAAAGTTTACGGACAATTTATCTTCAAACATTTCAAAAATTACCAATGGAAAATATAAAAACATATATTTCAATGATGAAAATGGACTAACTATAGAGTTAGAAAATGGAAATTATGTACCAGCAGAGAGACTAAGTGTAGGAACAATAGACCAACTATATTTATCACTTAGACTTGCAATGTTAGATGAAATATCAGAAGAAAAAGTACCAATTATGTTAGATGAAACTTTTGCATATTTTGATAATGAGAGATTAAAAAATATTTTAATTTATTTATCGACCGAATATAAAAATAGACAAATAATCATATTTACTTGTACCAAAAGAGAAATAGAAATTTTAGAAAAATTGAAAATCAGCTATAATTTAATTAAATTATAAAAACAATAAATGATAAATAAAAAATAAACAATTACTTGAAAAAACTCCCAACATATAGTATAATATAAAACAAATTCAAAAAAAGGAGAAAAAACATGTTTGACAAATTAGAAGCAGTAGAAGAAAGATATGAAGAGCTAACAAAATCCATAAGTGATCCAGAAATAATAGCAAATCAAGTAGAATGGCAAAAATTGATAAAAGAACACAGTTCCATAGAAGAAGTAGTACAAAAATATAGAGAATACAAAAAAGAAAAGCAAAGAATGGATGAAGCAAAAGAAATGATGGAAGATAAAGAACTTAGAGAACTTGCAGAAATAGACTATTATGAAGCAAAAGAAAAACTTCCACACATAGAAGAAGAATTAAAAGCATTGTTAATCCCCAAAGACCCAAATGATGATAAAAATATTATTTGTGAAATCCGTGGAGGAGCAGGAGGAGAAGAAGCAGCATTATTTGCTGGAACATTATTTAGAATGTATTCAATGTATGCAGAAAAAAAGCACTGGAAAATAGAAATATTAAATGAAAATGAAACAGAATTAGGTGGATATAAAGAAATATCTTTTATGATTACAGGAAAAGGAGCATATAGTAGATTAAAATTTGAAAGTGGAGTACATAGAGTACAAAGAGTTCCTGATACAGAAAGTAGTGGAAGAATTCACACATCAACAGCAACAGTAGCAGTTCTACCAGTAGTAGAAGATGTAGAAGTAGAAATAAATCCAGCAGATATAAAAATGGAAGTATTTAGAGCATCAGGAGCTGGAGGACAACATATAAACAAAACATCATCAGCAGTAAGACTTATACATGAACCAACAGGAATTGTAGTAGAATGCCAAACAGAAAGATCACAATTGCAAAATAGAGAATATGCAATGAAAATGTTACGTTCAAGAATATATAATATAGAAAAAGAAAAGCAAGATTCAGAAATAGCAAATACAAGAAAAACACAAGTTGGAAGTGGAGATAGAAGTGAAAAAATACGTACATACAATTATCCACAAGGAAGAATAACAGATCACAGAATAGGTATGAGTGTATTTCAAATGGAAAACTTCTTAAATGGCGACATAGACGAAATGATAGACAATTTAATAGCAGCAGATAGAGCAGAAAGACTAAAAGGAGAAGAAGAATAAAATAATAAAAAAACTCTTTTAAAATGTATTATTTTAAAAGAGTTTTTTGCATCTAAATAGACATCAAAAATATGTAATAAAAGATAATATAAAAAATATATTATAATAAACTTACAAAGTTTTGCAAATAAAATATAGACAAATCTATATTAAAAAACTAAATATATTATAAGGAGGAATGAATGAAAGGGATTATAGATACAACTATATTAGGATTATTTTTTGGAACTATAGGAACTACGATTGGAGGTATAATAGGATGTATAATAAAAAATAATTCAAATAAATTCTTAAGTTTTATACTATCATTTGCTGCTGGACTAATGATGGCTGTTATATGTTTTGATTTAATTCCTGAAGCATTAGAAATAAGTAAATTAACACAAACACTGTTAGGAATAATTTTAGGAATAATTACAATGATTTTTTGTGATTTAATAATAGATAAAAAATTTAAAACAAATATAAATAAAAATACTGTGAAAAACAATTTATTAAAAACAGGAATTATAGTAAGCATAGGTCTTGCAATACATAATATACCAGAAGGTCTTGCAATAGGCTCAGGATTTGATGCATCAACTAAATTAGGCATATCACTCGCATTAGCGATATGCTTTCATGATATACCAGAAGGAATATCTATGGCTATACCAATGAAAAATGGTGGAATGAAAATATATAAAATAATGATATATGTAATACTATCAGGAATAGCAACAGGAATAGGAGCCTTAATAGGAAACATTATAGGAAAAGTGTCAGAACATGTAATAGCAGTATGCCTAAGCTTTGCAGCTGGAGCAATGTTATATATAGTGTCAGGAGAACTAATCCCAGAATCAAACAAATTATATCATGGAAGAATGTCTGCAATAGGTAACATGTTAGGATTTATTATAGGGACAGGAGTAACTATCTTATAATACGAAAAAATGTTTGAAAAAAGAAGGAATTCTATTGACTTTTTGTATTAAAAATTATATAATTGACAAGAAATAAAGATACAAAAAGGAGAAAAAAATGTCAAACATATTAGAAGGATTAAATGACAAGCAATATGAAGCAGTAATAAATACAGAAGGACCATGTTTAGTAATAGCAGGAGCTGGTAGCGGAAAAACCAAAGTACTAACACATAAAATAGCATATTTAGTACAAGAAAAAAATATATTACCATGGAATATATTAGCAATAACATTCACAAATAAAGCAGCAAATGAAATGAAAGAAAGAATCTCATTACTTATTGGAGACACAGCAAAAGACATGTGGGTTGGAACATTTCACTCAATATGTGTAAGAATATTAAGAAGATTTATAGATAGAATAGGATTAAACACATCATTTATAATATTTGATACATCAGACCAAAAAACACTAATAAAAAGATGTCTAAGAGACTTAAATATAGATGACAAAATATTAAATGACAGAGCATGTTTATCAGAAATAAGTAATGCCAAAAACGACATGAAAGAACCAGAAACATATGCAGCCCAAGCACAAGGAGACTATAGAAAAGAAAAAATATCAGAAGTATACACATTATATCAAAAAAGGCTAAAAGAAAATAATGCAATAGACTTTGACGATATAATAAATTATACAATAAAAATATTAGCTGAAAATATAGATGTATTAGAATATTATTCAAACAAATTCCAATACATACTTGTAGACGAATATCAAGACACAAATAAATCACAATTTACATTAGTAACAATGTTAGCCGCAAAACATGGAAACATTACGGCAGTTGGAGATAACGACCAAGGAATTTACAGTTTTAGAGGAGCAGACATATCAAACATTTTAAATTTTGAAAGAGACTTTCCTGGAACAAAAATAATAAAATTAGAGCAAAACTATAGATGTACAGGAAACATATTAAAAATAGCAAATGCAGTAATAAAAAATAATGAAGTAAAATATGAAAAAAAATTATGGACAGAAAATGGAGAAGGAGAGTTGCCAAAAATATTTTGTGCAGACAACGAATATGATGAAGGAAAATATATAATAGACCAAATAGAGCATTTAAAAAGGCAAGAAAAATATAAATATTCAGACTTTGCAATACTATACAGAATGAATACTCAATCAAGAGCAATAGAAGAAATCCTAAGAAGAGAAGCAATACCATACAAAATTATAGGAGGACTAAAATTCTATGAAAGAAAAGAAATAAAAGACATAATATCATATTTAAGATTAGTACAAAATCCAGCAGACAATTTAAGCCTTAATAGAATAATAAATGAGCCCAAAAGAGGAATAGGAAAAGCAAGTTTAGAAAATGTAGAAAAAGTAGCGGAACAAAACAATACATCAATGTATGAAATAATAAAAAATGCACAAAGCTATGGGTTAAACAGAGTATACTTAAATTCAATAGAATTTATTAGCTGTATGGAAGAAATAATTGCACAAAAAGACGAATTAAAAATATCAGAATTAATCAAAAAAATATTAAAAGATACAGGATATACAAGAGCATTAGAAAATGAAAATTCAATAGAAGCAGAAAATAGAATAGCAAACTTAGAAGAATTTTTAAATGTAGCAATAGAATTTGAAGAAGAATCAGTAGACAACAAATTAAGTGATTTCTTAGAAGGAATAACATTATCAAGTGACCTAGACAATGTAGAAGAAACAGAAGAATCAGTAACATTAATGACTTTGCATAGTGCAAAAGGATTAGAATTTCCAGTAGTATTTTTAGTAGGAATGGAAGAAGGAATATTTCCAGGAAACAAATCAATAGGAGAAGAAAAAGAACTAGAAGAAGAAAGGCGTTTATGTTATGTAGGAGTAACAAGAGCAAAAGAAAACTTATTTTTAACGAGAAGCAAACAACGTACAACATTTGGTTCAACAACATTTAATCCACCATCAAGATTTTTAAACGAAATGCCAGAAGAATTATTAGATGGATATGAAGATGCAATGGAAGAAACGAAACAAGAAAGAAATATTTTTGGAAACAGTAATTATACATGGAGTTACGGAAGTAAGAGCAATGGAGGAATAAAATCTTATAAAATACAAGAACCACAATATGCAACAGTAGCAAGTTCAATGAAACAAGATATTGGAGATAAATATAAAAACAATATAAATAAAGACAATAGCAATGGATTTGCATTTAAAACAGCAGAAAGTTTCTTAAAAAACATAGCACAAAAAGCACAAGAAAAAACGGTAGATTTTTCAGCATACCAAGCAGGAACAAGAGTATATCACAAAAAATTTGGAGAAGGAACAATTAATTATGTTGAACCAGAAGGAGAAGATTTAAAAGTAGATATCAATTTTGAAAAAGCAGGCCACAAAAGATTAATGGCAAAATTTGCGAATTTAGAAATAATATAATAAAAATGTCAAAAAAATAATCATTGTTTTTTAGCAAAAAGAATAAAAAAAATAAAAATGTGCATACTATTAAAAATACAGAGAAAGGGTGATAAAATGGCAAATTTAACACAAGTAGAATTACAACACTTAAGACATTTAATAGGAGCACATGAAACAGCATATGAAAAACTAAATGCATATTCAGGACAAGTGCAAGATGCGCAAATTCAGCAAATGTTTACTAAAGCAGCACAAGATGCACTAAACACAAAACAAAAATTAATGAATTTCTTAAATAATTAGTGGAAAATTATTAAAAAATAGAAAGGAAGTTAACAAAATGGAAGAAAAAACAATGGTAAATGACATATTAGGAAGTGTCAAAGCAGACTTAACCGCATATCAAACTGCAATATCAGAATCAGAAAATATGCAATTAAGACAAACATTTCAACAAATAAGAAACAATGATGAATGTTTTCAATATGAATTATTCAAAATAGCGAATGCAAAAGGATACTATAAACCAGCGCAAAAAGCAACTCCAACAGAAGTAGAAACTGTAAAAACAGAATTACAACAAGCATAAAAATAGAGCCTAAATTTCACAAGAAAGTGAAATTAGGCTCTTAATTTTATAAAAATTCATATAACTTAAAATATAGAAAAAAAGAAGAAAAAAAAGTAAAAAAAAGAAAAACAAAGAAAAGCTAGTAAAAATCGAACTCAAAAACAATTGCAAAAAAGAACAAAAATAATATACAATTGAAACAAAAATATAAGGGAGAAAGAGAAATGATAAAACAAATATTAGTAATTGCAAGAAAATCAATAAAACTTACAATACTTATAGCTGTTTCAATATTTCTAATAATATGTGCTGTTGCACTATTTTTTAAGCCAATTTATAGTGTAACAATGAATGGAGAACAAATAGGATATAGTAAAGATAAAAGTAAATTACAAGCTCAAATAAATGAATATATGAATAATGGGAATGGAGAAAATAATATAGCATTTGTACAAATAGACACATTACTAGAATACAAATTATGCTTGCTCAAAAGGAACATCATTACAAATGATGATGAAATATTTGAGAAAGTAAAAAGTACAGGAATACCTTATTACAAATATTATGCAATATTAGTAGGAGATGAAGAAAAGGCATATGTATCAAAATTTTCAGAAGCAGAAGAAATAGTAAACCAATTAAAAGAAAAAGAGAGCACAAATATAGATCAAATATCAATATTAGAATTATATGAAACAGAATTAGCAGAATTTGGTTCAATAGAAGAAACTGTAGCATCATTATATATAAAAAAAGTAGAAAAACCAAAAGTAAAAAAAGCCAAAAATACAGGAAAAGTAAATACATCAAGAAATGTATCATATCAAAAAGTAGATATAGGAATAAATTTAATCAGACCAATATCAGGGACAATAACGTCAAGATTTGGTTCTAAAAGTAGTATGAGAAGTGGAACTCATACAGGACTTGATATAGCAGCCCCAAGAGGAACATCAATAAAAGCAGCAGCCTCTGGAACAGTAACATTTTCTGGAGTAAAAGGCTCATATGGAAAATTAGTAGTAATATCACATGGAAACGGAATTGAAACATATTATGGGCATTGCGACAAATTATACGCATCAGTAGGAGAGACAGTAAGTCAAGGAGAAACAATAGCGGCAGTAGGTTCAACAGGAAATAGTTCAGGAAATCACTTACACTTAGAAATAAGAAAAAATGGAGTAGCATATAATCCACAAAATTATGTATATTAAAATAGAAAAAGTGGCAATTTGCCACTTTTTTATTGAATGAAAAGTTTTAAATTATCAGAAAAAGAAAATTCATCAAAAACAACTCTTCCGTATTCGTTAAGTATACCATTCATGCAAAGAGAATTATTTACAATATTGCCAAATTCACACAAAATTAATTTAAAATCAGAAGTTAATGCATTATTAATTGGAATAGATAGATAATATTTTTCATTATACAAAAATAAATGAAATCCATTATAATCATAAAAATTCATATTTTTAAGATATGTACTAAAATCTAAAAAATCTTCAAAACTATCAAATTGGCATAATAAATTTGAACTTAAAAGTAAATCACAATTAGTAGAGACTTTAGTAACATTAAATATGAACCCATCTTTTATAGAAATTGCTTCTACAATTAAATTACAATCACCTGAATTAAAACCGACTTCTTGCTCAGCTTTTGCTAATAGCATTTGCAAAAGCTTTTGAGAAGAATCACTATTAGATAATATGGCATTTGTGGAAACATTATTTAAATTCATATCATCAGTAGTAAAGATAATTCTTAGTTTATTATCTGTTAACTTTTCAAATTTCATAATTTCCTCCATTCTAAAGTAAACATAGTGCAAAAATAAAAAGAAACTTATTAATCTTATATATATTATACTATGAAATACAGTAAAAAAAAAGGAACAAAATTTACCAAAAAATTATCCTTAATGTATATA
>CAUWAY010000018.1:0-29172 GCA_963556905.1 uncultured Clostridia bacterium
AGTTGGGACATTTTCTCATTTCTTTACTTAAGACATTATCACATTTCTTTCATATTATAATATAAAAAGCTGATAATTAGTTGAAAATATCAGTTATTTATTGTATAATCATAGCAGAAATTAGTAATTTGAAAGTGGGCTGATAGCAAATGAATAAGTTAAAAAAATTAGTTATAAATTTTATAAAAATAATATTAATATTTTTACCAGTTATTGTATTTATAGTATATGCTTATATTACTTTTTGGGGTCCTATTTATATATTAGATGTTGATCAAACGAATATAACAGCTATTTCGGATGCATTATCTAAAGATAATATTGAAATTGATAATTTAAATGATGTAAATAAAATAGAAGTTCGTGGTGCAGGTTTATGGGATTACAAAGAGCTTAACTTTCTTCAGGATAATAATGGGAAAATCACTTATTTATATGATACTAATTTATATAATAATGAACATTATTATATAATGGATTATTTAGAAGAAAATTGTTTTGATATTGATTTTATTTTCTATATTAGTATTATTGTTAGTTTATCAACTATTTTTATTTCTCTATATACAAATAAAAAGAGAAAGTAGACTAATAGCAACTGTATATTTTAAAAGATAAATTAAAAGTATACTAATTTACTGAAAAATTAATTTTAGAAAGAGCGGCATTTATGGAAAATGAATATGATAATATAATTTCTTTAGCTAAAAAAAGTAATTATAAAAAGATTATGATAATAAGAGAAAGTTGGAGTAAAGGGAATTGGTGTATAGTTAACAAAATTGTAATTAAACCAGATAAAAAATATGGATATGCTTATGGACATATACAATATGCTAACGGTAATACTAAAAATGGAAGTATTTCTTGTGCTGGAACTTATTCATGGAAAATATTAAAAATATTAGATGAAGATATGGAAGTTATTGAACTTGCTTCAGAAAATTAAACGACTATATTTTTATGCAAATTTTATAAAAATCAAGAGATGTTAAGTAAAATTAATATCTCTTTTTTTGTGAAAAATTAAAGGAGAGATTAAAATGTCAAAAAAAAGTGAAAGGGAAATTGGATCAGAAATAATGGGAAAAGATATCTTTTTGAGATTAAAAGGTTTTAGCGATAACAAATTTAGTCACAGCTTTTTATCTATAAATGATGCAGAAAAATTAGCAGAGTAAATTTTGTTAGTAACAAATAAATTAAAAGAATTAAGCTGTGGTAAATGCTATCAATGCAATGAGTATATAACTAATGGAGATACCTATTATGAATTTGAAAATGATAAAAAAATACACAAAAAATGTTTAGGAAACTATGCAGAAAATAATATTATAAATATTAAGTTAAATCCTAAATATGCCAAAACATTTGATATAAATAAAATCTATTATAAGCAAGATAATATATAAGAAAGAGGGTAAGTTTATAGTATGAATTATTATGAGTTAAAAGATGTTTTAATGAATAAAATTTACCAAGAATTTAGTGAATATAAACAAAATTTGGCAAAAAATTTTACAAAAGATGAAATTATAGAAAAATCTTATGAAACAACTTTTAAAGAAGAAACAGTATCAATTTTAGAGGGTGCAATATTAGAAAAAAATGAAATTAAATCATTATTAAATACAGAAAAAGTATTAAATAAAATATATGATAAATATATGAATATAGAAACAAGTATGTTAGATAAAATGACAGATATCGTACGAGATATTGTTGAAGATATTGATAAAGATTTTAATAAAAAAAGAGAGAAAGTGAGATGAGAATATGAATAAAGTATATGAAATTGAAATAGAAGAAGTTTTACAAAAAGTTGTAAAAATAGAGGCAAATTCTTTAGATGAAGCGATAGATATTGCTAAAGAAAAATATTCAAATGAAGAGTATATTTTAGATTATGAAGATTATAAAGGAACAGAATTTAAAGAATATAATGATGAAAAACAAAAAGAAAAAAAATCTAAAAATCGAGAAAGCAGGTAATTAAATTATGATTAAGTATGTTCCACCTTCATTACTAAAAAAGGTAAAGGAAATTGATTTAGTAACTTATTTTAGAACTTATATGCCTTATGAATTAGTTAAAGTTAGTAATAAAGAATATACTACAAAAACGCATGATAGTTTACGAATGTCTAATGGATTATGGAATTGGTGTTCAAGAGGGTTTGGAGGAAAAAATGCAATAGATTATATAATGAAAACAGAAAATTTAAAATTCATAGATGCTGTTCATTTTTTACTTGATAAAATGAAAATACAAACACCGATAATTATAAATCAAGAACAGAAAAGCAAAGAAAGACATCTGATTTTACCAGAAAAAAATGCGGATAATCATATTGCAAAATCATATTTAAAAGCAAGGGGAATTGATGAAGAAATTATAGAAAAATGTTTAAAAAAACACTTTATTTATGAAGAAAAAAATTATCATAATGTTGTTTTTGTTGGTTATGATGAATTAGGAAATGCAAAATATGCAGGTTGTAGATCTACAAATGAAAGTGGGTTTAAAGCAGATGCAACAGGTAGTGATAAAATGTATTCTTTTAGATTAGAATCAGTTGAAAAAACAGATAAATTATTTATATTTGAGGGAGCAATAGATTTATTATCTTATGCTACCCTTTTTAAATTATATGGACAAAAATATGAAGATAAAACACTAATTTCATTAGCAGGAGTATATCAACCATCAAGCAATATTGAAAATAGTAAAATACCACTTGCAATTCAAAATTATCTCAAAAAACATACAGAAATTAAAAAGATTTATTTATGTTTAGATAATGATAAGGCAGGAAGAAATGCAACAAAAGCACTAAAAATTGTTTTACCAAATCACTATGAAATAATTGATAGACCACCTAAAAACGGTAAAGATTATAATGATTATTTATGTGATTTATTAGGAATAAAACCAATATTAAAAAAGAATTTAATTAAAGAAAGGACTAGATAGAAATGAAAAAATATAATTTTATTATAAGAAAATCAAGCGATATGGATGTAAAGATTATGGCAAAAAATCATTCTGAAGCTATGATTAAATTACTAGAAAAAATAGTTTTAAAAGATAAAAACTTTTTTATTAGGAAAGATACAAAAAAGAAAGAAATTTGTATAGGAATCAAAAAAATAATAGACGAAAATGGAAAAGAAAATCGAAAATATTATGATGATTTTTACGAAAAAAACAAAATATTTCTTACTAAAGAGAATAAGCAAAACGAAACAAATTTTGTTAAAAATAATGATGAAATTGAAGACGATTTGCCAAAAGAATATATTGAAATTGTATGTGATAAGTGTGGAAATTGTATAAGAATTGACGATAAAGATTTGTTTTCAGAATAGTTAAAATATTATAAATTATTTATAGATACACATTAATTAAAGCACAGGAATATATATACTTGTAAAAATGTATTTTATGTCCTAACAAGCAACACATTTGTATATACACAAATGTAAATTATGGGGAAACCCCAATCCCCACAAAATTGAAACGAAAGGAGCAAAAAAATGAAAGAAGATCCAAGAGATATAATCGTTCCAATTCGAATGAATTTTAATGAAAAAGAAAAAATAAAAAGAAAAGCTAAAAAAACAGGTAAACAATTTTCTACTTTCATAAGAGATTCTGCATTACGGTATAGAGATAAAAGAAAAGCCAGACCAACGATTTTATGATTTGACAACGAATAAAATGGGAAAATTTTTAAGAGTTTTAAGTGAATTAGAAAGATTACTTTATCATAAAGGTTTTATAGATGAAAGAATATTAAATCAAGAAATATTGGAATGGCGAAAATTTAGAATGGAAATAAAAGAAAGATTTTTATAATGGCGACTACAAGTATCTGGAAAGTAGAAAATAGGTTAGATAAAGTTATAAATTATACATCTGATTTTGTGAAAACTAAAAATAAAAATTATGACAAAAGTATATATCAAGGATTACACAATACAATAGAATATGCAAAAGCAGACTTTAAAACTGAAAAGCAATACTATGTTACAGGAATAAACTGTAATGCTGAAACAGCATTTCATGAAATGATTTTAACAAAAAAACATTTTGGAAAGCAAAAGGGTATTTTAGCATTTCATGGTTTTCAAAGTTTTACAGAAGGAGAAGTAACTGCAAAGCAAGCACATGAAATTGGAATAAAACTTGCAGAAGAACTATGGGGAGATAAATATGAAGTATTAGTTTCTACTCACTTAAATACAAAGCATTTTCATAATCATTTTGTACTAAATTCTGTTTCATTTGTAGATGGAAAAAAATATAGAAATACAGTAGAGAATTATGCTTTGATGAGAGAATTATCGGATAACTTATGTAAAGAATATGGTTTAAATGTTTTAGAAGAAAGGAAATGTGGAAAATTTGATTATACCAAATATAGAAATTCGTATATTCAAAAATCAGATTATTACACAAGTGTAAAAGAGGATATTGACTTTGCAATTAAACAAGCATATTCTTATAAAAATTTTTTAACCATTTTAGAAAAAATGGGATATACAATAACTGTTAGAGCAAATAAAATTAGTATAGTAAGACCTCCATATAAAAGAAATATAAGGATAGAAAGATATTATGGACAAGAATATAGTATTGAAAACATAAATGAAAGAATAATAAATACAGAAAATGAAAGATTATACTTTATTGAAAAATATAAGACAAATAGAAGATATACAGGTAAAGTTAGAAATAAGATAAAAATTGATAGAGGAAGCTTATATAGATTATATCTTCATTATTGTTATCTTTTAAAAGTTTTTCCTAAAAGTAAAAATTCCAGATATAAAATGACACCTAAAATGAAAGAAGATGCAAAAAAAATGAAAGAAATTTCAAAAGAGATTAGATTCCTTTGTAGAAACAATATAAAAACTACAAAAGAACTTTTTTTATATAAAAATCTTGTCAAAGATGAACTAAAAAGGCAAATGAGAATTAGAAATACATTAAGAAGAAAAAGACAAAAAGAAACTAACCCAGCTGTTAGGCAAAAAATTTGTGATGAGATTTTAGATTTATCAGACAAAATTAAATATTTAAAACAGGAGGTGGTATATTCAGATAGAATTGAAAACCAAAGTAAAGAAATAAAAGATAACATGAAAGAAATAGAATTGATTGAAAATGAAAAAATAAAAAAGAAAGGAGAATTAGAAAAATGAATACATCAGAGTCTGCAGATGAATTAGTAAAGATATATTTAGAGGGAATGGAAACAATTTTAAAAATTTCCGGTACAGGTGCAAAAAATATAGCAATGGCATTAATTGCAATGTCTAAAGAAAGAACACAAACTAAAGGTAAGACTAGATTAACTAATATGCTAAAGTCTGGAAAAGCGTTAGACATATTTACTATAAAAGCTGAAGATTTAAAGAAATTTTCTCAAGAAGCAAAAAAATACGGAATTTTATATTGTGCTTTAGCTAACAAGAAAAACAATAAAATTGATGGCATGGTAGATATAATGGTTAGAGAAGAAGATGGAGCAAAATTAAATAGAATATCAGAAAGATTTAAGTTCGAAGATGTTGCTACAATTAAAAAAGAATTTGAAAAATCAAAACAAGATATTAATACAGAAAAGGTAAAAAGTGAAAATGAACAATTTATAGATGATATTATGCCAAAAGATGAAGAAAAACAGAATGAAATTCCCAGTAATACTACAAAAGAAACGGAGGAAAAGAATCAGTCAGAGAATTCCTTAAATACCAAATCAAAAGACAAAGTGGAGAATTTTAAAGAAAATAAAAAATCTGTAAAACAAGAATTAAAAGAAATAGAACAAGAGTTAAAAGCCAAAGAACAAACCTTTGAAACTCCAGAAACGCAAAGAAATATTAAAAATAAATCTAAAGATATTAAAAATAAAAATAAAGGAAAAAGATTTAAAGAGCCAAAACATTTAAATACTGCATCTAAATCAAGAAAATCAAAAAAGAGAGCTAAAGGAAGGAGTAAATAAAATGAGTGAAATTGATGACATTTTAGGAACAAACAATTATTCAACAAATAAACCCTATAATAGCAAGTCTCAAAGGCAAAATAATTGGAAAGAACAGCAGAATAAAGATAGACAAGAAATATATGATACTATGGACAGAATGGCTACAATAATAAGTGGCGATGGTACAAAATTCCAAGAATATTTAGACATACAAAGTAGATTTCCAAAATATTCTGTTGGAAATTGTTTAGTAATTTTAGAAAAAGCACCAAGTAGCATACAATTTAAAGATAAAAAATCATGGGAAGAAAAAGGAATAGAATTAAATAAAAATGCAAAAGGAATAAAAATACTAGAGCCTTGCGAAAATAATAATAAAAGATATTTTAATCCTAAAACTGTTTATGATATAAGTCAAACTAATGCAAGTATTCCAGAAAATATTAAATATGGAGATAGAAAATTATTAGAGGCTATTTTAGATGGCTGTACTGTACCTAGAAAAGCAGTTGATGTACTACCTAATGGAACAATAGGGTCAGAATATAGTAAAGAAGAAAATACTTTATATGTATGTAAGGGAATGAATAGAGAGCTATTATTTCAAACTTTGTGTCAAGAGATAGCAAATATAGAAATGAGTAATATTGAAAATAGTGACACAAAAAGTTTTAGAAGTTATTGTATTTCATATATGATTTGTAAAAAATATGGAATTGATGTCTCTGATTTTAATTTTTCAAAATTACCGACAGAAATTAGTAATTTAAAAGAGCCAAAGGAAATAAGAGCTGAAATTGAAAGAATACGAAAAAATTATGAAAAAATAAATGGTAAAATGAGTGATTATTTTGTAAAAAACAATAAAGAAAAAGACAAATCAAATCCAGAAAGGTAGGTTAAAAAATGAGTGAAGAAAAAAGAGTATTGGAATTGGATAATTATGAACACAAAGCAATAGCAAATATTTTATTTGAAAAAAGAACTACCTTAATAGAAGAAAATAAAGATAAAGATTTTATTGATGAAATTTTGGAAAAAGTTTTAGATGCCCCAACTAAAAAGAAAAATCTTTTCAAAAAGGATAAAAATAAAGATGAGAGATAAATCTAATATTACTCTATTTTGTTTTGGTGGAATAATAGTTATATGGTTAGCTTTACTAATTGCACCATATCTAAATGATGGATTAATAGGGATAGTTATAAATGTACCTAAAAAATTAAACAACCCATTTGATATAGAATTTTGTAGAGATAGTATAAAAACTATCTTTATTTTTTTGACTATATATCTAATAGGAATAGGAATTTATATATCGACAAGAAGAAATTATAGGCGAGGAGAAGAGTACGGCTCAGCTATATGGGGAATAGCAAAGAAAATTAATAATAAATATATGCAGAAACCAAAAAAACAAAACAAAATATTAACTCAAAATGTAAATATAGGCTTAAAAGCACAAAAACATAGAAGAAACTTAAATACATTAGTTTGCGGTGGAAGTGGCTCTGGAAAAACAAGATTTTATGGAAAACCAAATATAATGCAATGTAATTGTTGTTATGTAATTTTAGACCCTAAACGGAGAGATAGTACGAGATACAGGACATCTATTAGAAAAAGAAGGATATAAAATTAAAGTTTTAGACTTAGTAACACCAAAGTTAAGCCATTGTTATAATCCATTTGCATATATTCAAGATGATAATGATGTTCAAAAATTAGTTGCAAGTGTTTTTAAAAGTACAACACCAAAAGGAAGTGGAGCAAGTTCAGATCCATTTTGGGATATTGCAGCGCAAATGTTACTTTCAGCGAAAGTTAGCATCTATAAAAAGATTTTATGAATATTTAACTAGTAATAATATGATTCCATATAATCCTACTTTAAATATAAAATCAGCAAAGATTGGTAAAAAGCAACCTAAATATTTAAATTTAGATGAAAGTAAAAAACTATTATCACAAACAATAAATTCAAATCAAAGATTTAAAATTAGAAACTATGCTATAACTTGTATATTTTTGAATTGTGGTATTAGAGCTTCTGAATTAGTAAATATCGATATAACTGATTTTAAACTTGATGAACTGACTTTAAAAATTAAAGGAAAAGGAAATAAAGAAAGAATGTTATATCTGAATAATGCTACTTTGGAGGCTATAAAAGAATATTTGAAAGTAAGACCTCAACTATCTCGAAACAGTTTAGATTACAATGCATTTTTTATTAGTGAAAGAAATAAACGAATATCTAAAAGAAATATACAAGAGATTATCGTACAAGAATTAACTACATTATTTAATGAAAATCAAAAAGGGTATCATACACACACTTTAAGACATTCTTTAGCAACACTATTATATGATGAAAACAATATAGATATTATGGTTATAAAAAAAATTTTAGGACACGAAAGTTTATCTGCAACAGAAGTTTATACACATATTTCTAATAGTAAATTAAAGGAAATAATGGAGAACTGCACAATCTCTAGCATTTTAGAAAAAAGGGAGGAAAATTACAATGTTAGGAAATAAAAGTACAGATGTTATAGAAGAATTTTCTAATTATTTAATTGGAATTAAAAATTTATCTAATCAATATGTATCAAATATTATTACAACTTTAAAACAGTTTTTAAGTTTTATGAATATTTACAAATACAAAGGAAAATATGAGTCTTATGAAGATATGAAATTGAATGATATAAGAGCTTTAACAAACAGTGATATATATAGCTTTATATATTGCCTAGCTGAAAAGCATTATAAACAAGGCTCTCGAATATTAAAAATTGAGCATTTAAGAAATTTCTTTGACTTTTTATTTAAAATTAAACACAATATATTTACACAACCTTTTAAAAAGATAAATAGAGAGAAAAAAATGTATGATAAACTTCCTAACTATTTATCATTAGAAGAATCAAAAAGATTATTAAAACTATATTCTGATAGTAATAAGATAATAGAAATAAGAGATAATGCTATTCTGCATTTATTTCTTAACTGTGGTCTACGAAGATCCGAACTGATAAACCTTAAAATTGATGATTTTATCTTTGAGGAAAGTAAATTTATTATATTCGGAAAAGGAAACAAAGAAAGAATGGGATATTTAAATCAAAGCACCAAAGATGTAATATTAAAATATTTAGAAATCAGAAAAAATATGACTGTAAAAAATACTAAAGATTCAAATATATTATTTATTAGTAATAAAGGTGGTCGACTTAGCAAAAATGCATTAAGGGATATTGTGAAAAATGCTTATGAAAAAGTTAATATAAATAGTGATATATATACTATTCATACACTTCGTCATACTTGTGCTACTTTACTATATAGAAAAGGAATTGATATAAAAATAATAAAAGAATTACTTGGACATGTGCAAATCGATACAACTGAGATATATACTCATCTATATGATAAAGATGTAATGAATGCTTTGCAGACACATTCTTTATCATCATTTATGATGAAAGATGCAATGGAATTTTGTGTTGCTTAAAAGGAGGAATTTTGATGGACATACAAAACAATGAATTCAATTCTGAAAATATTAAACCTGTAGAGTTAACCTTATTGAACGGACAAGTTGATATTATTTTAAGATCTCTTGAACTATATAGCTATAATTTAGAATTTATGCTAAATAGTAACGATACATCAAATGATGAAAGACAAGAAAAACTAGCAATGACCAAATATACATACGAACAGGTATTAGCAATTCAAGCAGAACAAGTATATGGAAAAGTAGATAATTCAAGTAATTCAGCATTAGTTAATCAAATAAGGAAAAATGATAATGTAATTGATATTATCCCAAAGGATAAGAAAATTAATGTTGTTTAGATTTTAAATTTATACAAAAAATAATAGAGTAGGGGGGAATAGCACATTTTTATTAAGCAACTATAAAAACTTTATAAATATATTAAATAAAATTTTGTGCAATCTTCCATTTAGCTAAAAAATAAATTTTGAAATCATAAAAATTTTTAAAAACAAAAATATAAAAATAATTCCAATGTAATTTGGTAAATTTAAAAATTTTATAAATTGATAATTTGAAATTTTAAAATTAAGTTTTAAAAATTTGCGAAAAAAAATCCGAACATTATAATTTAAAAAAACGAACAAATGTTATTTACTAAAAAACATATAAATTTTGAAAATTAATTCTTTATATAATTATGGAATTAATATTATAATTTGCTTTAAAATCAATTTTAAACTCTTATAATTATATAGTTATAAAATTTATCATGTTTGTATAAAAAAATGTATATATAGATTCTCATTAATATTAAGTTAAATATATTTGGAATTTTGACGCATCAAAATGAGTTTTAAGCTGTTTTTATATTTAACTAATATAACTTGTCAGCCATACCTAAAGCTAATTATTGATTTAAGTAGCTTTTATTAAATGAACACTAAATTTTCAAGACATTTTTACTGAAGTTATCGAAATATATAGTTATATAAAAATAGGCAAAAAAATGTAAAAAAAGTGACGCACGAGAATCGATTTTAAGCCGTTTTTATTTTTTAGACATATAGTTTGTTGTCAGCAAAATAAGGCGAATGTAGAGAAATGGGCGTTTTAGAGATTTTTCAAAAAATTAATGCAAATTAATATCTAAAAATATATAATAAGAAAAAATTATAAATATAAATTTAAAATTAAAATAATTATAGAAATGAAATTATTTATGCAAAATAAAAAAATGTCTTAAAATTGATTTTAGAAGTCTATATAAATATAGATGTAACAGGTAATACAAAAGATTATAATAAGAATAGAAATAAATTAATATAATAGAACATTAATTAGATATAAAGCAGTCAAAAGCCTTGAAAGTGTAATAATAGAGGTTTATGGCTGTTTTATATTATGCCCCTATGCCTTTCTGCGCAAAACTTTGATTTTGTGCAATGTTGTCAGAAAAGAAAAGTAGAGCTTTCGCCCTACTCTCTATTTTTTATTTCCACTAATCTTGTCCTCTCTCTTCTCTAAAATTTTTTTAAAAGATAAATACTAAATAAAATTAAATCATGAATAAGTAAAGTAAAATAAACAAAATAAATTATTTCAGATGTAAGCATAAAAACAACTCCTTCCTATTTATTACGTAAAAAAGCTTTTTCAAAAAAGTCAATAGAAATACTATAACCCAAAAATACAACAAGTTGCTCAATTAAAGTAACATTATACTTTTGAAAAATTAAACTAACTGGTAAAATTACCAACCAACTAATCAAAAAATAATCAAACACTTTAAAATTAATTTTTGTATCAATAAAATTTAATATTTTTTTAAACATTTTTAAACCTCCACTAAATCAAAATAAATCAACTACTTTTTCATTATTACTTTTTTTATCTTTAGAACTATAAATTCTCCATGTACCAACTTCCCTAACTTCTATCTTATATTTTCTAATATCTTTAAGAAATGGCGGATATTCATTCTTATAAAAATCATTTAAAACATAGTATTCATTATGAATCCACCTACTTTGCATAGAAATCATAGAAAGCAATTGACAATAACAGTCATAAAAATTATCAAATGTCGATAAACTATAAGGCTTAGCATTGCCATTTTGTATAACAAGTCTATATTCAAGCAAATCAAACACCCCCATTTCATAAATTAAAATTAACAGTATCTTTAAAATATTCAAAAATAACTTGTTTCAAAACTTTACTAACAATTTCTGTAGAAAAAGAAAATTTACAACCTTTACCAACAAACATTTTTTTTATTTTATCCTTATACTTTCTACTAAGTTCATTTACAGGAAAACCATGTTGTACTGCATAAGATAAAGCAAGTAAAGTTTTATCATTATAATCACTTAAACTCATAGGATAATCGTTTAAATAAATTTCAGGAAAAAAGCCGTCATACTGAAAGCGAGAAATTTCACAAACTGGAAATTCAAAACCTTCACGACTTACCTCTACCCTAGTAAGAGAACCTGTAATTTTAAGGTCACTTTCTTTTTTCTTATTATAAATTTTAAACCTTTTATCTCCTGTACCAATAGAATAAGTTAAATCATCAGAAAAACATGAAAATGTATGAGTTTTTCTTTTTCCACTTTTATCAAAAAATATATCTAAAATATTAACTTTTAAATCAAGTGCAATGTCATAATTTTTTATAAGCCAAGACCTAGACAAACATAAAATATATTTTACGATATCATTATTTTTTAATTTATTTGGATTAAACTCTATCGTCAAATTATACTTAACATTAGAATTATCAAGCACTCTCTTTTCAGTATTATGCATATATCCTAAATAAAAAGTATTTTCAAAATCATCACAAAAAACATAATTATAAAAAAAGTTCATAGCACGTGCACTAGTATATTTTTTTTCAATATGTTTTGCATAACAAGTATTAATTCTAAACTCTAACTCGGTAAAAGTAGAATAAGTAATATAAGTTTTTAAACGTAACATATCTATCGAATAAGTTACTCCACTTTTTTCCAAACTAAAAAAATACATTTTTACCTCCATTTTTTACAGCGATTATTGCTTTACATAAACAATAAACAAACCACTTTATTTTATATTTTTTATTAAAAACCTCAAAACCTTTGAGTGACAACGGATACAAGACAAAAACAACACCTTAAAAATGTACTATAGTACATTGAACCCCGCTTGTTAGATAGAGCGGGGTAACAATGTTGTTTTTATGTAAACAATAAAAGATTATACAATTCCACTCTTTCCTACACTCAAACGGCGTTTGCCTTGTTTTGTAGGGGGCTGTCCCCCTCCTGTACTATCCAAACAAGAAATTGTAAACGCTACGCTAACAATTTCTAAGTTTGTCTAAGCACACCCCCCGCATATCAGAGCAGAGCTCTGTAGCCTTCCGTTTCAGTAACAGGAACTTCGTTCCTAAATTCTTCAAGTTCTTTCAAATGCTCTAATATAGTTTCTTCGACTAAGTTCCTACAAACTTTTAACGTAAAATAATTATTAGAGTCTATAATCCTATACTGCTTAAATTCGTCAAAATACGTTTTATTTCGATTTTTATATACAACTTGAGTAATATATTGAACCGAATGTCCTCTTGCGTATAAATCGATTATAGTGTCTTTTATAAGCATACTAATTAAACTCCTTTCATTTCTTATTAATTAAATATGTATTATTAACTACTGAAGATTCTTGTTTTTGTTCTTGAAACCCAACCTTTGAAAGTCGTTCAATAACCTTGTAAGTATCATAACTTTCCCTTAATTCTTTATTATGAACAAAAAAATAGATTCCTCTTTTTCTCCATTCCTGAACATCTCCTTGAGGGTCTAAAATAGGCTCAAATCTTCTAACTATTGTCAAACAACCGAGGAACGTCGCACAACGACGAACCTCCGTTGTTTGACTTCTAATCGGTTTACTTAATAGATAAAAGTTTTGAGAAGTTCCTAACATAATTCGCCTATTCTTCCTATTTTGCGTAATTATTTGCAACATCTCTGGTGGGAAATTTTTGCTATCATTAGAAGAAAACCAGTTTTGCAACTCATCTAAACAAACTATAACACCGTATATATCATTTTTATAATTTAAAAGCATACGCCAGTCAGTCAAAGGCATATCCTCTTTTAAATAGCATAAATTTGTAGTACATTTTGCAAGTGGATATTCTTTTTGTAGCCTAAGAGCATACTCAACCATACTACTTGTCTTTCCTGAACCTTGACGACCTTCGAAAATCACAAGACCTTGTGGGTGGAAAAAATCTGGGTCTACAGAAAATAAATCTTCTACATACTGTTTTGGAAAATCTATAAAAATACGTCTAAAAAAGCCATGCTTTTTTATTTTTTTATGAGTTCCTTTCTTAAAACGTTTACCCTTAAAAAATCCAATAATAATATTAATAAAAACAAGTAAATAAAACAAAATTAATATACCCAAAATAAAATATAAAGGATATCTTAAAAAGCTCAGCAAAGAGAATAAAACATCAAATCCTGCTTTTAACATATATATTTCAACTCCTTAATTTCCAAATATCGGAATAAATTTCCATACAGTTTTTATAATAGTAATAGCAATTCTAAAAACAAAAAATCCTACTAATAAAAGAATGAGTGGCATAATATTTGACCAAGGTAAAACATAAGCAACAACACTTAAAAAATCCATAAAAACAGGTATGGAACTTACAAAATCAATACTTATATTTATCAATTCCAAAGGGGCAAGCAATATACTTAAAACCCCTTGAAAAATAATTAAAATCAAATCAATTATCATTTACGATAAACACCTCCACCTTTGCCTTGATGTAAATCAAAACCAGAAGAACGACCAAATCCAAATCTATTATAAGCTTTTATATCAGAAACCATATAATCTCCTTGAACAGCACCACCAACACCTCTAATAATATTAGGTGCACTTATAAATAGTCTCCAAATGAAAAATGCGTATATTATACCAGTTAAAACAACATCTCCAAAATTCTTAAAAGGAGCATAAAAGCTTAAATCTAATATAGTATAATTACCTGATTCAGTATATTGAGTAGCACCCAAATTTAAAGTAATCTTTGGAGCTCCCCCAACACCTGTAATCAAATCTTTTAAAGAATTTATAGCAATTTTAATACTTTCAACGAAATTGAATTTTGAAGAAATAGTATTGTTAATAGCATTTATTCTTTCTTCACTAGGAACAAATAATTTTTTTAATAAATCGCCTAAAAATTCAATTAACTTATATCCAAAAAAGTTTTCACTAAATGGATTTATATAACTAATAATATCTGCAAAGAAATTAAGAACATCTTTTAATATAAATTCTTTACTAAATGGATTTAAAAAGTTAAGAATATTACCTAAAAAATCCAAAACACCCTTTAATATAAAATTTTCACTAAAAGGATTTAACCATTCTAAGCCTTGTGTAAGAAATTGAATAATGTTTTTAATGCCTTCCTTAAGCCAATCAAACCAACTATAGTCATTATTACCACTGGAAGTATCACCAGTATTTCCTCCAGAACCTTGTTCATTTCCACCTTCTCCACTACCGGAACCAGAACTCCCCCCTTCAATTGAGGGGCTTTTTGAAAAACCACTTTACCCTCTGGGTCTTTTACATCAAAACTAAAAATAGTATCATTATTCTTTTTATTACTCCAAAAAACTGTACCAGTATCACTAGAACTTAAATACCATTTTGTGTCAGAACTTGAACAAAAATATTTACTAGTCAAAACAGATAAATTTTTTCCACTAGAGTCAAAAAGTTGCATTGTGCTTGTATCAACACCAGGCTCGGGTGGCATCCAAACAAAATGTGCACCGTCAACATCTTTTAAATCATGGTATATATACAAATTAGTTTGCCCAGAAACTTTATCAAGTTCAATATAAAATAAATCATTTTCATCAACTAAAGAAGAAAAATCCATAATTTGAATGTCAGCACCTTGTGTAGTAGTAAAATGTGAATAATCAACAGCAAAACAACTAGAAGTAAAACCAATTAACAAAGCAAAAAATATAAATACAAAAATTAAAATTTTATTTTTTTTCATTTTTAACATCCTTTCTTTTAAATAAATAAAAGCCGAGGATAAATACTCAGCTTTAATTAAGTGCTACTAAGCACTGTGTAATATGTTTTGAACGAAAGCAATTCCTTTTCTTATAGCTATAAAGCCTATCATTACAGGAATAACAACAGGTAATAATCCTGTTATTTCATCTAAAACACCTGCAAGCATTTCACCCGTTACAATTGTTTTTAACATAGAAAAACTCCTTTCTGTTCAAATATGAACAAAATATTTATATAAAAATGGCAATTTTGCCATAATTAGCTTAAAATTTAAAACACATATCAAAAAATTTATAAGCATATTTTAATAATACAACTAATACAAAAAATACTATAAAACAAATAATAAAACCTAAATCCTGATGAATTAAATCAAGTTTTTCAATTGTAGCATCATCAGCAACTGTAATATTTTCAGTAACAGAACTACTTAAATCTTCATTATTTGTTGTATTATTATTTTCAACTGAATTAGTTATTGAATTATTATCCATAAAACACCTCTACAATAAAGTTACTTTAATTGGCTCAAGACTAACATTAGAAGAATACATAGTTAAAGCAAAATCAATTCCAACTTTAGTATACAAATCTAAATATTTAAAATCCTCTGCAAGTGTCTTATTTTCAGCCGAAAAATTAAAACGTCTTTCCTTTACTTGATTATTGTCTAAAAGTTCATCACAAAGAAGAACATAACTTGCTTTATATTCAACTGTTTTTCCGTTCTGGTCAACAAAAGAACCTTTGTCCCTTAAACTTAAACTTTTAAAATAAAATATACCTGATGCTTTCATAGTTAAACCTCCTCAAAAAAACCTAATTTTTTTAAAATTTTATCTATTTTTTCTTTACGTTTTAAGAAAAAATCCAACTCATTAGATAAAAAATCTTCAGAATTAACAAAATTACCATAAAACTTAATATCTAAAATAGACATACTTAATTCTAAATTCTCATCACAAAGCAAATCAAACAATATTTCTTTTTCATCATCACTAAACATTTCTTCTAACCTCACTATCTTTCAAATATTTAATAAAATCCATAAGTGTTAAATATGCGTCTTTGTTTCTCAAACTATTAGAAATTTTCTCTGACAACATATCTAGATAATAAAGAATAATTTGCATGTCATTAGAACTAATAATATACATTAAAACATCATCATTTTTAGAAAAATTAATCATAAAGACCTCCACTTTTTTTTAATAATAACAGTAAATAAACAAGTGGAATTTTACTTACTGCTATTATTATAATCTTCCAACCAGCTGGGGGCAGTTGTTGGAAATTTAAAATAGTCAGAATATAACTATTTGAAAATATTATAGTCATTATATGACTATTTGTCAATAGTTATTTAATAACTATTTTAAAATATTAATAGAGGTGTTTAAAATGTTAAGACTAAAAGATTTAAGAGAAGATAAAGATTTACTACAGAAAGATATTGCAAAGATAATAAATATATCACAAACGAATTATAGCAAATATGAACTAGAAAAAGTAAATATTCCAAACAATGTATTAATAAGACTAGCTTTTTTCTACGATACAAGTATAGACTATTTACTAGGACTAACAAACGAGATAAAACCATACCCAAGAGCAAAGAATAAAAAATAAAATTTGACATATAATAAAATATGTGCTAATATATATTTAGCAATTGCAAAAAACGTTTCAAGGAACTTAAAAAAAGACTAGAAGCCCGTCAAAGCTTTTCTAGTCTTTTTCCTTTTGCTAATCATCAAAATGCTTTACAATTAAGTAAACAACATAAAGTGCTAGCAATTTTATTAACTGTTTCAAGGAACAACCCTCCTTTCTACCTTTTGGCGAAAGGCAAAATTATTATAATACATCTTGTTTATTTTTGTCAATTAGCTCGCAAAAAGGAATAAAGAAAAGTTTCATTTTGTGCAATGTACAATTTGCTAACTACTTTGATTTTGTGCAATGTTGCCAGAAAAGAAAAGTAGAGCTTTCGCCCTACTCTATTTTTTATTTTAATTATTTTTTACTCTTAGAACCCTTAAAGCATTTAAAATAGCTATTATAGATACTCCAACATCTGCAAATACTGCTCCCCACATGGTTGATATTCCAAATGCACTCAAAATTAAAATAAATATCTTTATAGAAATAGCAAATATTATGTTTTCTTTAACAATTCTCATTGTTTTTTTAGATAAGTGAATTGTATCTACTATTTTTGATGGTTCATCAGTCATAATTACAACATCAGCTGCTTCTATTGCTGCATCTGAGCCTAATCCTCCCATTGCTATGCCTATATCAGAAATAGCTAAAACTGGTGCATCATTTATTCCATCTCCAACAAATGCAAGTTTTCCTTTTTTACTTTTTTCTTTTAATAAATTTTCTACTTTTTCTACTTTCCCTGTTGGTAATAGTTCAGTATAGACTTTGTCTAACTTTAATTTTTCTGCAACATACTCACCAACATCTTTTCTATCTCCAGTTAGCATTACAGTTTGTTTTATGTTGTTTTTCTTTAATTCTTTTATTAATTTTACAGAATCATCTTTTATTTTATCTGCAATTAGTATATACCCTACATATTTTCCTTCTATTGCTACATATAAGATAGTTCCTACTTCATTACTTTTGGTGAATTTAATTTGTTTTTCTTTCATTAATTTTTCATTTCCTACTAATATTTCTTTTTCTTCAATTTTTGAAATGATTCCTAATCCTGGCAATTCTTGAGTTTTTACTATTTGTTTTTCATCTATTTCTTTTCCATATGCTTTTTTTATAGATAGTGCAATTGGATGATTTGAATAATTTTCACTATATGCTGTTATTTTTAATAATTCTTCTTCACTTATATCTATTGCTTTGATTTTTTGTACTTCAAAAACTCCTTTTGTTAATGTTCCTGTTTTATCAAATACAAATATTTCTGTGTTTGCAATAGCTTCTAAATAATTACTTCCCTTTATTAAAACACCTATTTTAGATGCTCCTCCTATTCCTCCAAAAAAACTTAAAGGTATCGAAATAACTAAAGCACAAGGGCATGATACTACTAGAAATGATAGTGCTCTATATAGCCAGTCTGAAA
This sequence comes from uncultured Clostridia bacterium, assembly GCA_963556905.1. Classification (GTDB taxonomy): domain Bacteria; phylum Bacillota; class Clostridia; order TANB77; family CAG-508; genus CAG-269. The sequence continues at coordinate 18,722 of CAUWAY010000018.1, forward strand.
ATATAGCATCTTTTATAATAAGTGGTGGTATTATAGCAAGTAATAGTGCAATAATAACAACAATAGGTGTATAATATTGCGCAAATTTTGTAATAAAGTTTTCAGATTTTGATTTTTTGCTACTTGCATTTTCGACTAAATCTAGTATTTTGCTTACTGTTGATTCACTATATTCTTTTGTTACTTCTATTTTTATAACACCATTTAGATTTATGCAACCACTTAATATTTCTTCTCCTTTTATTGCTTCTCGAGGTAAAGGTTCTCCTGTTAGTGCTTTTGTGTCAAGAGTTGATTTTCCATCTACAACAATTCCGTCTAATGGAACTTTTTCTCCAGGTTTTACTACAATTATATCTCCTATTTTTACATTATTAGGCTCTACTTTTTGCAATTCTCCATTTTTCTCTATATTTGCATAATCTGGTCTTATGTTCATTAAATTTGTAATTGATTTTCTTGATTTATTTACTGCATAACTTTGGAATAATTCACCTATCTGATAAAATAACATAACTGCTACCGCTTCTGGAAATTCTCCAATTCCAAATGCTCCAATTGTTGCTATTGTCATTAAAAAATTTTCGTCAAAAATTTCCCCTTTAGTAATATTTTTTATTGCTTTTTTTACAATGTCAAATCCTACGATAATATAAGCTATAATATATATTGTATTTTTAATTAGTTCATTATTAAATTTTACTATTGTTGCAACCAAAAATAGTAAAAGTGCTATTATAATTTTAATTCCATTTTTTTTCATTTTAGTAACCTCCTATTTAAACTTTTTTTATAACATTTCATATTCTTTCCTCCAATCTTTATTTTTTGTGTTCTATATGTTCTATACCTATTTCAATAACTTTTTTTACATGGTCATCATCTAACATATAAAAAACTTCTTTTCCTGATTTTCTACATTTAACAATTCCACTTCTTCTTAGTGTCCCCAATTGATGTGAAATAGATGATTTACTCATTCTTAAAACATTTGCAATATCGCATACACACATTTCATTTTGGTCTAATGCAAATAAAATTTTTGCTCTTGTTGTGTCTCCAAGAATTTTAAAAAATTCTGCAAGTCTATTAAACATATCTTCATCTATCATATTTTTAGCTGTCTTATCAACTATTTCTTGATGTATTGCATTACAGTCACATATAAATTCGTTTCTAGCCATTAATTTCCTCCTTTTGTGTTATATTTTTTACATAATAATTGAATATGTATTCAACTATCTTTTGTATTATATGTGAATCATTACTCATTTGTCAATAGTTTAATAATAAAAAATCTTATTTATTTTGTGCATCTTCATGTTTATAATTATTTTAGATAAATTATAAAGAAAAAAGCAAATGCTTTAAAAATAAATCATTTGCTTTACAACAATTATTGTTAATGTTATTTTAAATATATTTTATTATTTTTGCTCATAATTTCTTCTTTTGACAAAAATAATTATAGCATAAAAAGCAGATAATTCAATTAAAAATTATCTGTTTTTATATTTAATCAATTATTTTTTATTGGGATAAAGTTTTCTGCGAATTTATATTTTCCTCTGTTTTTTATATGTAAGAATCCTATAATACTAAAGACAATTGCTCCAATAAAGTTTACAAATAAATCTTTCATTGTATCAATAATGCCAATATCTAAGTATCCATTTTCTATTGTTACTATAGAACCATCTTTTGTATAAATTTGTGTTTTTTTAATATCATTTACTTTTATTGGGATATTCTTTTTATCAGGATGTAGTTCTACTGAAGAAATACTTTGTACAATTCTGTCTTTTTGCATATCAGTTCTAACTACTACATCCGCTGTAAATTCATAAAATTCCCATAATATTCCTATTGTCATTGAAAAGCAAAATGCTACAATTGAAACATATAGTGGTGATAATTTCATTTTTTTACTGTTTTGATTTAATAAGTCTACTAGTGAAAATCCAATACCTGCACATATAAATCCATTTAGTGTATGTAATAAAGTATCCCAAAATGGTATAATTCCATAAAAATTGTTTATTTCTCCTAAAATAGTTGTAGAGAAGATAAATAAATATATAATTGCTTCTAATAAACTTGGCAAGCCTATTTTAAATTTTTCTGAGATTATTGTTGGTATTGTAAATAATAATAATGCTAAAATGCACATAAATACATTTTCAAAGTTTCCCATTAATATTTGAAATATCATACTAATTACAACTAATAATCTTAATGTTAAATATACTGCGATTGATCTTTTATTTGTTTCTGCATATTTTTTCTTCATTTTTGTTGAAAATCTTTCCATGTTTTACTCCTTTATTTTTGTTTTATAAATTTTGGTACAACTTGTATTTTATAATATCATAACATATAAATAAATTCAATATAATAATAAATTTTTCTTTTTTGATTTTCCTTAATTTATTATAAACATATTTGAATAAAGATGTAGCTCATCCAAGGGCTACATCTAAAACCATCATTATTGTAAATCCACAAATTAAGCCTAAAGTTGATAAATTTTTATTTTCTTTTACAGATTCAGGCAATAATTCCCTTGCAGCAACAGCTATCATAGCACCAGCAGCAAATGAAAGTAAAAATGGTAATATACTTCTTATACTTAAAACAAGAACTACTCCTACTACTGCCGAAATTGGCTCAACCAGAGCAGATGCCTGCCCAAGTATGAAACTGCTAAATCTAGAAAAACCTTCTTTTCTAAGTGGTAATGATACAGCTGCTCCTTCTGGAAAATTCTGAATTCCTATGCCGATAGCAAGCATAATAGCTCCAATTAAAGTCATTCCAGGAACTCCACTGGCAATTCCTCCAAAAGCAACTCCAACTGCCATTCCTTCTGGTATATTATGAATTGTAATAGCAGATATTAAAAGAATACTTCTTTTTAAAGAATCACAACTTCTTAAATTTTTTTTATTTTTTAGGACTTTATCTAAAAATTTATCTGATATTAATACAAATAATCCTCCCACTATAAAGCCAATAGCTGGGAAAATCCAAGCTATGTATCCTAATTCACTAGATAATTCAATTGCAGGTGCAAGTAAAGACCAAAATGATGCTGCAATCATTACACCAGCACTAAATCCTAAAATTGTATTTAATACTTTTTTGTTTACTTCTTTAAAAAAATAAACCATAAGTGCTCCTAATGCTGTTATTCCCCATGTGAATGTTGTTGCAATTAATGCCTGAATAACTGGATTTATGTTTTCAAACCAATCCATTATTTTCACCTCACATTACATAATATGTGAGTATTATCGTTTATGATACACTTGCTTATATACAATTATAAAGTTCTTCCTTCTAAAAATTTATTAATTTCTTCTGATAGTTCTTTTTCTTTTCCTGAATATGAATGGTTAGCTCCCTCTATATAATCAATATCTTTATTATTATTATGTATCTTGCTATTTAATAATTTTACTATTTGTTTTGCATCTTGCTTTATTAGTTCTTTATTGTCTCCCCATCTCATAAATAATGGAATATTTATATTATTTAGTTTTTCAAAATTATAATTAATGTCACTATATTTGGCAAAATCTATTGTTTCATAGTATTTGGTATATTTTAGAAATGTTTTTACAGATAATGGATGAAAATATTCTTCTATTGGTAATATTTTATTTGGTTCATTTTCTTTTTTATTTGCAAGTTCTATAATTTCTTTTGGAGCAAATGTATTTAACATATCTGGTATATCAATTAAAGATAATAAAATAACAGCTTTTATATATTTTAAATATTGGTTTTTTTCTTCTAACATTTTATTATATGTATATACAATTTTTGTAGCTCCTAAACTGTGTCCTTGAATATATATTTCTTTATATCCTAAATCTACTGCATAACATATTGCTCCTAATATATCATAATAGCTATCTTCTATATTTTCATATGCCGTTCCTTGTAATATTTGTTCTCCATTTGTTTTTTTACAGTATTGCATAATTTCACTTCCTCTATTATTAAAACAAATTGTGTCTATATTTAATTTGGCTACTTTGTTTGCTATTACACTTTCTCTATTCTTAAAGCAATTACTTGTCATTCCATGTATTTGTATTAGCACTTTATCAGTTTTGTTTCCACATGTTTTTAGGTGCCCATTCAATATTAAATTATCAATAGTTTCGAATTTTATTATTTCTATTTCCATAACTTTCTCCTATTAGTAAAAATTTTCAATTTTTATCTTTGTATAAAAAACATTCTTTTTCATGTGAATAAATAATTCCTATTGCTTGTAAGTACGAATAAATTATTGTGCTTCCTACAAATTTCATTCCTCTTTTTTGTAAATCTTTTGATAATATATCTGATATTTGATTTGTAGTTTTTCCAGTTTCATAAATAATTTTAGCATTTGTAAATATTTTTAAATACTCATAAAATGTGCCATATTCGTTTTGTATTTTCTTAAAAATTTTACTATTATTTATTGTAGCTTTTATTTTTAACTTATTTCTTATTATTTTTTCATTTTGTAATAATTCTTGTATTTTTTCTTCATCATAACTACATATTTTATCTATTTCAAAATTATCAAAGGCTTTTCTGAAATCCTCTCTTTTATTTAATACACATTCCCAAGAGAGTCCTGCTTGAAAGGATTCTAGAATCAACATTTCAAATAAGTATTTTTCATTACAGTTTGGTTTGCACCACTCATTATCATGGTAGTCTATATATTTTTTATTATCTACATTACACCATCTACACCTTATTTTAGTGTCTTTCATTTCTTAACCTCACAAAATTTATTTATTAATATAATAATCATATATAAAAAAGATCATTTTTGCTTCTTTTCCTTTGATCACAAAATTTTGCGATTTCTCTGTGCATCTATTCATTCCTTGATGTTCATAAAATCCATAGTTACAGCTTGTATCAGTAAATAAGTAAAACTTATTAATGTTTTGCGATTTCATATATTCTAACATATCACTAAACATTTTTTTGCCTATTCCTTTTCCTCTAGCTTTTCTAGATATTGCAAAAAAAGCAACTTCTCCTTCATATTCTTTTTTACATTCATTTAAAAGTTCTTTATCAATTTCACTTACACTTGAAAAAATCTTTGATGTATTCCTTCCCTCTTTTGACAAATATAATGATATAATAGCAAATGCTTGCTTTAGTTTATACTTTAAAGAGCATTTATGTGATTTAATATCTTTCGCCATTATAACTCCTATTGGTTCATTATTTAATAATGCTACTTGCGTATAAGTTTGATTTGCTAAACAGCTACTTAAAAATACCTTTGCCATTTTGTGTGCTGTTTTTGGAGAACAAAGATCATTGTAATTCCATGCCTCTATAATAATTTCTTCAATTATTTTTGAATCTTCCTTTTTAAATTTTCTAAATACTATTTCTTTTTCCATATTCTACACTCCTTTTCTACTTTTAGTATAAGGTATTCAGTAAGTGTAAAGTCAAGTATTATTCTTTAATTTTTATTAAAATTTGTGTAACATATTCATTTTTGTTACTAATTGCAAAGTCATTTAATCCTTTTTCATAGGCATATCCTGTTAATTGTAAATGATTTTTTTCTGCATATTCTAGCATTTTTTCATATATTTTAGGCAAATTTTCCCAACTGCCTTTTAAATATCCACATAAATATTTTCCTTTAACTTTTATGAAAATATCTTTGTTTTTACTTAAATTTTGCGTAAATAGTCCCTCATATTCTTCGAAATTTTTATTTTTCACTTTTTCTAAGGATATATAACTCCCTACTCCTGCTCTACATTGTTCTATTCCCCATATTTCTTTCATATATGAAAACAGTCTTTGTATATCCTCTTCTTTAAATGCAAATGGAGCAGTTAAAAGTTCTTCTTCTTCACATTGGATTATTTGAATTGACATATTTTCATTTTTCTGGCTAAGTAATAATTGATTTTTTTTCTCATCAAGTAATTTTTTTGTTTTTTCTAATTTTTTTATTTCTTCTTCTATTTCACTTGATTTTTTATCTATAATTGTAATAAAATCTTTTGCATTTGGTGTTTTTACATAATTTTTAATTTCATTTATGCTCATATTTAATTCTTTAAACATACGAATATATTCAAAATCTATACTTTGTAAAGCGTCATAATATCTATAATTATTTTCTCCTTTAATCTTTGGAGAAAACAAGCCTATTTCATCATAATAATGAAGTGTACGTTTATTTACATTATGTAACTTTGCAAATTGAGCAGTTGTTAAATAAAAAATTTCTTTACTTATAATACTCCTCATTGTTCTTTTTAATTCTATCAATTCGTATCTTTATCTAACATATTTTTCCACTGAATTATATTCATCTTCAGTTATTTCATATATACCGTTATATGGTTGTTCAATATAAAATTTATTTTTATTTTTATACACAAATATTGTGTCTGTTCTATTATTTATAGTCTTAAAATCAATTTTTATTTCATTTTCAACATTTACAGGCATATCTTGAATACTCTCTTTTTTGGTTATTCTTTTTACTCCACCTAAAGTTTCTACAATATTTTTTATTTCTTGAGAATCACTTACATCAATAGCTTTCGTATTTTGTACTATTGTTATATTTGAGATTTCTTCTGCCATTGGCAACTCTAAATTATAAGTTCTTTTGTTTAATTTATTATAACAATAAATACCTGCTATTGCTCCAATAGACAAAAATAATACAATTATAAATATTACCATTTCTTTTTTCATATTACTCACTCCATTAAATATATCTTTTTTGACAATTATAATAGTTATTCGTGTGTTGGTCTAATTATTTACTATATTCGTTCATCATCTTGCTTTTCTTTTTCGCATCTTTGCATAAAGCGATTGCTAGCTATCGCTGATTTAGTTCCTTCCATAACAGCAATCAATCTTGGAACATATTTACCGTCTCCAACATCTTGTAGGCTTGTACATCCTCTCGTTTTAAGATATTGATCAAGGTTAGTTTCTCTTATCTTTTGTATATCCTTCTCTGGTATAGTCCAAGAACTGCTTTTACCAAATGAATACAAATCCTGTTTTTCATCAAAAATGCATACAACTTGTTCACTAGAATATAGATTCATTAATTTTCCATCTATCATCACTTTATTTGTATCATCAATTCCAGCTTCACAGCTAACATAATAATCAACAGCTATGTTCTGCTCTTTAAATATTTTTTCATATTGTTTTTTTATATTATCTATTCTATTATATGCTCCTTGATATGTATCATTTCCAAAAGGTTGATCTGGAACTCCAGACTCTGTTTTTCCAGAATAAATTTTAATCTCAAATTCTTCTTTAGGAAAATACTCTAAAAATCCTCTTCTTATTCCTTCTATTTTATCTTCTGATGTAGTTGCAATTATTAAAGTTATTTTTTCTTTTTCCACCTAATACACTCCTTTAAATTATTATTTTTTGTTACTATCTTCCATCATATGGATCTTTATTCCAGTCTCGTTTCATTTCTTTAAATGGAATAATTTTTGATTCTTCTTTTTCAAGTTCTCTTTCATCAAATTGTTGAAAAATTTCATTTGGATTATCTTTTGTTACATCTATTATATAAGAGTTATTATCAATATTAACTATTAAACATCGTGTATATCTTTTACCTTTACCAGGATTGTTTTCAATTTCTTTCCATACTTTCTTTCTAAATTTAGTTCCTAGTTTTGTATCTACAATTTCCTTCAAGTATTCATATACGCCGGCAGAATCAAGGTTATAGTCTTCTTTCAATATTTGTATCGTATATTGTAAAAAAAGTTTGTCATCTGAATCAATATCATTATCTTCAGTTTTTACTTTTTGATTATTCATATTATTTAAACTTAATGTTTCTATTTTTTCTTGCATGTAATCTTTTGCTATTTTTGCTCTATCACTGTTTATTTCCCTGATTACTTTTCCAAATTTATCAGTTGGATCTTCTAATATTTTAATACCTTCTAATGTTAATTCTGTTTTCGCTCTTGTAAGATCTTTTATTTGTGTAAAATCATCTAAGTCAAGTGATACATAATAATTATTACATGCCAATCCTACAAAGTAATGAGTATTAGCTTCATCCCATATGATACATACATCGTAATGCTTAGAGTTTCCACAAATTTTCATTATTTCAGTAATGCATTTTGCAAGTATTCTAGAAACTTCAAAACAATTTCTTCTATTATGTTTTTGCCTATTTTCCTTCCAAGAAGCATTCACTTCTCTTCCATATGCATCTGGTAAAAAGAAAGTATCATCTTCATTCTTTTTAATATATGATAGAACATTATCATCATAAGTATAATATTCACATAATTTTTGATATACTTCTAGTATTTTTTCTTCATCACTAGCTTTACTTCCAGCTACTTCCATAATAAATGGTTTTAATTCGTCTGGTATTAACCATTCATCTGCATCTATTCCTACAACAATATCATCTGCTGTTCCAGATATACGATATGACTGTTCTGGATTTGGATCTAATATAATAGTAGGCTTTCTTTTTAAATCATTTGTTAACAATTTATTTAATTTACCAATTCTGTTAAAATTCATATACGTTTCTCCTTTTAAAATTATCCTCCATAATATTTGTATAGATGTTCTGATGAATTGAATATAAATAAATTTCTATCCAAATCATCTAAATCTATAATAGATAAGTTTTTGCCAATGCTATCTAATAAATATGTTTTATTATTAAACTCAAAAATCAGACATCTTTCATATCTTTTTTCGTTTGCTTTTTTATCTTCTTTCCAAACTTTTTCAATTTCAATACCTGCTTGTTCAATCAAAAATCTTATACATTCAAAAAATCCTTGTGAGTCAATGTTATATTGATTGATTGCTTTAATTGATTCATTAATATACATAATAAAATCTTTATCTTTTAAATTCTTCTTTGCTTCTTCAATTTCTTTTAATTCAACTAATCTACCTTGATTGAATTTGTCAACAGCATTTTTAAAAATTTCTTTTTCATCTCTTAGAATATGTATTCCTTTTATTGTTAATCCCATTTTTAGTCTTGTAAGGTCTTTAATACCATTAAAATCATCTGGATCTAATATAATACTATAATCTTTTCCTGTTAAACCTACGACATAGTGAGTATTTTCTTTATCACCAAGCATAAATGCTTCTAAGTCACTATGTCCAGCAATTAATATGTTAATTGCTTTAGCATAAAATCTAGAAAATTCATAGCAAATTCTTCTGTTGTGCTTTTTTCTGTTTTCTATCCATTCTTTTCCAACAACACGTCCATACCAATCAACCGCAATATATTTAATATTTTCTGGATTGCTTACATCTCTTTTGAAAAAATATAAAACATTGGCATCATATATATAATTCATACATATAAACTCATATACTTTGATAATTTTATCTTCTAAAGTAATTGATTTGTTTTTTAGTAAAGTATCAACAAGTTCTTTCATTTTATCTTCTAATTCCCACTTTACTGTATCATATTCTATCCAATCTTCGTTAAGATTTCTAATTGGCTCTAAAATTATTTTATAGTCTCCATCTAAATTTTGACATACTTCATCATAAAATTTTTTTATATATTCATCTTTCACTTTATATCTCTCCTTTTATTAATTATATTTTACTATTATTTTATCATCTTTTGGGTCAATTTTCCCTTTTCTAATTAAATTATCATATATATTTTTTTCAGTCAATTTTTGATATGTTTCTTCTAATTTTTCTTCATTTACTCCTACATTTATTAATACTTTTAGGGCTGTTTCCTTTTTTATTTTAAAAAATAGTGCTTCATCTTCTAAAAATTCTTTTATTTTCTCATTTTTTTCGCAATTTTCATTTTTGCTTGTTTTTAGTCGTATCATAGCTTCATTCATAATTTTTATAATAATAAATTTATCCATTCTATTCTCCTTTACTTTATTTTTTATATCTTTAAATATGTCATTTGAATTGTATTTCATTGTTTATATGATAATTATATTCATGATCTCTGTTTGTTTCAATTGCATTAATTACATTTTTCTACGAAATTAATTACTTTATTATTATACCACATTATGGTAACTTTGTAAATAAAATGTATATTTTTATTTCTTATCATATTGTATGTTGTTTCTAAATCACATCTATCTATAAATAAAACCAATTTATTGTTAGAATATATCTTTTCACAATTATCTTAAGTATTTTACTTCCATATCATCTTGAACTTAATTCTTTATTAACGGCTAAATATATAATAAAAGTAGTGCTATTGTAAGTAGATATATAAGTAAAGCTACACAATATTTCATTTTTTTATTATAATATCATAAAAAGAAAAATTACTCTATACTTTTTGTATAAAGTAATTCAAAGTTTAGTAGACAAATGCCTCGCGACACTAGCCCCTATACAGAACCGTACGTGCA
>CAUWAY010000019.1:0-28490 GCA_963556905.1 uncultured Clostridia bacterium
CAAAATGTTGCTTAATACTAAATCAAAAAATGTCCAATTTTTTGGGTTCAGTACATTTCAATGTATGCTGTGTCAAAATTTACAGCTCTTACAATTTGAGTCATCATGTTTGTTATTATTAATGCTAATAATATTATACTTGTTATTTTTCTTATTTTCATTTTTGTCTCCCTTCTTTTTTTGATTACTAAGATTTTTAGTATTTATTATAAATGCATTATTAAATACACTAAAATTAATCTAGGAGGAAAGTTATACTTTTCATATTTTTATTTAATTTTTTAGATTCTTGCAATATAATTTTATGATATAATCTAATTTGATTTAAAAAAACAAAATCCATACTAAAAATCTTAGTATGGACTTATATTAACATAATTTAAAATTATTTGCAATGGTTTTTTACAAATAATCCAAACTTTTTTTCGACATAATTCGACTTTTATCAATCTTTTACATCTTATCTGGCATTTCAATTCCAAGTAATTTTGAGCCTATTTTTAATATTTTTCCAACTGCATATGTTACATAAACACGGGTATTTTGAATCTCGCTATCATCTACAATTATTTTATTTTCATTGTAAAAGTTACTATAATTTTTTGCTACTTCTATTAAATATCTTGATAATATTGATGGTTCATTTTTGTCTACTACTTGAGTTAAAATGTCTTCAAAGTTATATATTAATTTTATAATTTTACTTGATATATCATCTTGTAAATATTTTACTTTAATATCTTTTATGTCTGGTACTCCACCAGCTTTTTCTACTATACTCTTTGTTCTAACATAAGTATATTGAATATATGGTCCAGTTTCTCCTTGAAAATTTAGTACATTATTCCAATTAAAAATTTCATCTTTTACTCTACTATTTGCTAAATCATTAAATATTACTGCACCAATTCCAACTTTTTTTGCAACTTCATCTTTATTTTCTAAATTTGGATTTTTCTCTTCTATAATTTTTTCTGCTCTTTGGATTGCTTCATTTAATAAATCTTCTAATTTTATTACATTTCCGTCTCTTGTAGACATCTTTCCTGTTTCTAATAATACCATTCCATATGATATATGTTCTAAGCCTTTTATATATTTTTCATCAAGCCCTAATAATTTTGCTACTTCAAATATTTGCTTAAAGTGTAATACTTGTTCATATGATGTTACATATAAAGCTTTATCATAATCATATGTACGTGCTCTATATAAAATTGCTGCTAAATCTCTTGTTGCATATGTTGATGAACCATTAGTTTTCTCTATAATACATGGTGCCATTCCTTTATCTTCTAAGTCTATGATTTTAGCTCCTTGGGATTCTACAAGCTTTCCGCTTTTTTCTAGTAATTCTACAACTTCTCCCATTTTATCTATGTAAAAAGCTTCTCCATTCCAAGAATCAAATTTCGTTCCTAATATGTCATATACTTTTTGAAATTCTTTTAAACTCACATCCTTAAATTTTTTCCAAAGTTCTTTGCAATAAGGTTCTCCTTCTTCTAATTTTTTAAAATTATTTCTACACTCTTCTAAAATTGTTTCATCTTCTTTACATGCATTTGATATTCTTACATAGATTTCAGTTAATTTTTCAATAGGATTTTCTTCTAAATTATATTCTGTTCCCCATCTTTTATATCCCTCTATTAATTTTCCAAATTGAGTTCCATAGTCTCCTATATGATTTATTCCTGTTACATTATATCCTAAATATTTATATATGTTATATAGTGCAGAACCTATTACTGTTGTACGTAAATGTCCTATATGAAATGTTTTTGCAATATTTGGTGATGAATAGTCTATTACTATATTTTTTCCTTTTCCAATTTCAGATTTTCCATACTCATCATTTTGAGATACACTTTGTAATACTTCTTCTGCAAAAAGTTCTTTATTTACAAAGAAATTCAAATATCCTCCAACAACTTCAATATTTGTAAATATCTTTTCATCTAATTCGATATTTTCTTTAATATTATCTGCTATATCTATTGGAGATTTTTTTAAACTTCTTGCAAGTTTAAAACACGGAAATGCATAATCACCATTATTTATTTCTTTAGGAATTTCTATGTAGTTTTCTATTTCTTTTTCTTCTAGATTTACTATTTGAGATATTTTTTTTGCTATTTCTAATTTAAAATTTGTCATATTTGATATTCCTTTCTTTCTATTTTTATCTTTTGATTACTTCCATTCCATTTTGGGTATCTTTTACTTCATAACCTTTTTGAGAAATTATATCTCTTAATCTATCTGATTCCTTCCAATTTTTCTCTAGTCTTGCTATTTTTCTATTATTTATTAATTCTATTATTTCTTGTGGAAGTTCTTCTTCTTTTTTCTCATAATTTTTCAAATCAAATCCTAAGACCTCATCAAATTTTAAAAGTAAATTTGCAAGTTGTTTTGATTTTTTAGGATTTTTTGCTATGTCCCACACAACGCTCATCGCAACTGGCATATTTAGGTTATCATTTATTGCTTCTAAAAATTTGTTTTCATATTCTTGCATTTGTATATCACTTATTTCTTCATTTCCATTCATATGAGTTAAATATGCTTCTCTTAATTTATTTAAAGATATTTTAGCAGTGTCCATAGCTTCAAATGTAAAATTTATTGGAGTTTTATAGTTTGATGTAAAATTAAACATTCTATATACTAATGGCTCATATCCTCTCTGTTTTAGGTCTTCTAAAGTATATAAATTATTTAAACTTTTTGACATCTTTCCTCCATTTACTTGTAAAAAGTCTACATGCATCCAGTAATTTGCTGGTATATGTCCACAGAATCCCTTACTTTGTGCTATTTCATTTTCATGGTGTACTGGAATATGGTCCATTCCTCCTGTATGTATGTCAAATTTTTCTCCTAAATATTTATACCCCATTGCAGAACATTCTAAATGCCAGCCTGGATATGCTTTTCCAAAAAATGAATCCCATTTCATTAAATGATTTTCTGGTGCTTTTATCCATAATGCAAAATCTGAAATATTTTTTTTGCCATTGTCAAATTCAACTCTAGCTCCTGCTTTTTGCTCTTCAATATTTCTGTTTGATAATACTCCATATTTATCTAATTTTGATGTATCAAAATATATTGTATCATCTGTTTGATATGTGTAGCCATTTTCAATTATTTTTTTTACATATTGTTCCATTATATCTATATTTTCTGTGGCTCTTGCTATAATTTCAGGTTTATCTATATTTAGTTTATCTATGTCTTTTAAAAATGCATCTAAGTAAAAACTTGCTATTTCATATGGATTTTTATTTTCTCTTTTGGCAGCTTTTACCATTTTATCTTCTCCATCATCTGCATCTGAAACTAGGTGTCCTACATCTGTTATATTCATAACATGTTTTAATTTATATCCATTATATCTTAAAACTCTTCTTAAATTGTCCATAAACAAATATGCTCTTAAGTTTCCTATATGTGCATAATAATAAACCGTTGGACCACATGAATATATTTTTATTTCTTTTGGGTCTAATGGTTTGAACAATTCTTTTTTCTTTGTCAAAGTATTATAAAAATAGATGTCCATTTTTTCTCCTTTCTTTGCTATTATTTATACTTTTGCCCCACATTAAATGTGGGGCTATTTTTATATATTTTATATTTTGTCTGTCGTTGTTGTTACTAATTTTTTATGTATTTTCTCATGTTGTTTCTTGACTTCCTGAATTTCCTGTTTCTCCAGAATTATTTCCAGAACCAGAATCTGTTGGTTTGTCTGTCGGTTTATCTGTTGGTTTGGTTGGTGTTTCTGGTTTTTCTGTATCTGTTGGTTTATCAGGAGTTGTTGTTCCCCCATTTCCTTCTGATGGCTTATCTGTGTTTCCATCATTAGGCTTTTCTTCTGGTGGTTTCTCAGTTGGTTTTTCATCAGGCTTTTCTTCTGGTGGTGTTATTGGCTCTGGTGTTGGTTTTGTTTCTTCAGGTTTTGTATGTATTGTACAATATTCTGTTGGTACTTCATCATCAGAAGTTCCAACTCCTGGAGTATTCCATAATCCTAGTCTTTCTTTTTGTACTACATAACCACTATATTTTGTTTGTCTTGTTGATGATGGACAATATTCATTTGCTAATTGTCCTGATTCCATACATATTGTGTATGAACCGCTATTATGTGCATCACATGTTTCTGGTAATTTTTCTTTTATAAATTTTTCTGAATAAGTATCAGAACATTTATCTGATGCAAGTAATCCACTTTCAGCACAAACTGTTGCAGTAACTATATTAGCTGTAGGTTCAAATTTTGATTTTTCAAGTCCTTTATGTATTTCTGACATTATTCCAGACCATAATTTTCCTGCAGGATTTGCTCCATTTACTGAGAACCTAGAAATATCTTCATTTTGATCACAACCTACCCATGCTGCTGTTGTATAATAATTTGTAAATCCACATAGCCATCTATCATAGTCTTTATTTGTTGTTCCTGTTTTTGCTGCAACATCCATTCCTTTTATTGCACAATATCTTGCTGTTCCACTTACTCCTCTAAATCCTGTTATTACAGATGTTAATATATCTTTTACAATATATGCTGTATCTTCTGAAAATGCTCTTTCTGTTTTTTGCTTTGGCTCTAAAACTACATTTCCTTTTGAATCTTCTACTTTTGAGTAAAAGGTTGGCTCTATATATACACCATCATTTGCGATTGTTGCATATGCTGCTGCCATTTCTAATGGGCTAACTCCATTTGTTAATCCTCCAATTGCTGTTGATAGTCCAACATCTCTTTTCTCATCTATTGTTGTAATTCCCATTTTTTTCAAATATTCTATGCTTTTTGTTGTTCCCATTTCTGCCATAACTTTTACAAATGGTATATTTTGAGATAATGCTGTTGCCGTTCTTATAGACATTTTTCCTCTAAAGTTTTTATAATTTTTTGGTTTATATTCTGCTGTTGTTCCTTCATTAAATATTGTTTTTAAGTCTTCATACATTGTTGATGCATTAATTATTCCTGTATCTATTCCTGGGATTAAATCTGCTAATGGCTTAAATGCAGAACCTGTTTGTCTTACAGTTTGTGTTGCTCTGTTTTGACCTCTTGATGTTGTTTTTTTTCCTAATTGTCCTATACATCCTACTACATTTCCTGTTTTTTGGTCAATTACTACTGCTGCTCCTTGAGCTCTTATTGGATTTCCTTCACTATCTTTTTGAGTTTTTGAGTGCCATACATATTTATCTTTGCTTGCTTCTTCTTCCATTGTGTTTTGTATTGATGTTATTTGTGTTGAATATATTTTTAACCCACTTGTTTGCAAATATGTTTCTGCTGCATCTCTATTTATTTGTTTTTCTTCCATTATTTGATTGATTAATTGAGCTATTAGTGCATCTGTATGCGATGAATATACTGTTACATTTTGTACACCATTTTCAAAATTGAATCCTGCATCAACTTCTGCAATTGCTTGGTTATATTCTTCTTCTGTTATAGATGTTAATTTTTTCATTTGGTTTAATACTGTTTTTGTTCTGCTTGCTATTTTCTCTGTTACATCTTTTCCTGAATATGGGTTATATCTATTTGGTGAATGGTTTATTCCTGCAAGGAATGCACATTGTGCTATACTTAAGTCTTTTGCTGATTTATTGAAATAGTATTCTGCACCTATTTCAACACCATGTTTTTCACTTCCTCCGTTTCCTACATATATTAAGTTTAAATATATTTCTAATATTTGGTCTTTTGAAAGTGATTCTTCTACTTGATATGCTTTAGCCCATTCTTTTACTTTTCTCATTGCTCCTTTTATTCCACTTGATTCTTTTTCCTTTGTTACATTTTTTACTACTTGTTGTGTTATTGTACTTCCTCCACCAGCTGTTGATTTTCCTCCATGTGTTATAAATGAAAGTATTGCTGCTGCTGTTCTTTTCAAATCAACTCCATGGTGTTCAAAGAATCTTTCGTCTTCTATTGCTATATATGCTTTTGGTAAATATGGCGACATATCTTGTAATGTTATTATTTTTCTACTCTCATCTCCATTGAGTTCTGCTAAAGTGTTATTATCTGTATCAACTATTATAGAATTTTCTGTCATTACAAGGTCTGATAAATTGATTGTAAGGTCTTCTCCCCATAATCCATATACTAATCCTATTACTACTCCAGCTCCTATTACACATAATAACAAAAATATTATTAATAATATTTTTAATGTTAATGCTATTTTTGGGTGCTTATGTTTGAATTTTACTTTTGTTTTTTGGGCTTTTATGTCTTTGTTTTCATTTTTTACTTTTGTTTTATTTGATTTTATGTTCTTGTCTTCATTTTTTGTTTTTTGCTTTTTTGGCTCTTTGTTTGTTTCTGCTTTTTTTGATACTTTTTTCTTTTTATTTTCCATTCTTTTTCCCTCTTTTCTATTTTTAAATAGCCATATATATTATATTATATATTTTAAAAAAAGGAAAGTCTTTTAATAAAATCTTTAGAATTTTTACTTATAGTCTTATAACTCCATTTATTCCATATAATTCTTTAATCATTATATTACTTTTTTTTATTCGTTTTCTTATATTAAAAAAAGTGTCTTTCATATATAATGATGCTTCGAATAAGTCTTTAGTCCTAAAGCTTTTAATATTTTCTCTCCAGATTATGTCTTCTCGTCCAGTTTCTATTTCATAATCATTAATATTTATTCCATTAAATCTTTTGCTTTCTATTTTCATGTTTCCTTCTAAGTTAATTATTACTGCATCTTCTTTTATTTGATAATTATTTAAAGTTTCTTTATTAAAGTCCATATTTAAAATTATTTG
Source organism: uncultured Clostridia bacterium (assembly GCA_963556905.1). Classification (GTDB taxonomy): domain Bacteria; phylum Bacillota; class Clostridia; order TANB77; family CAG-508; genus CAG-269. Next base: position 6,829 of record CAUWAY010000019.1, read on the forward strand.
AGACTTTGCTAAGCTTTTTTTCTGATTATTTGAAATGACTATTAGTATTCCATTTGTGTCATATATTTCTTTTTCAATTTTTTTTAATTTGTTTATGTGGTTTGTTACTATTGTTAATCTTTTATATTGTTTTGAAAGTATTTTTATTGTTTCTATTAATAAATCTGTTATTTCATTTGTTGTTATTGCTAATTCTGTTTCTTCTCTTTTTATTTCTTTTTGGTTTATTACATAATCTAATATTTCTATACTTAAATATTTTTCAAGCCACCTGCCATTAAAAATTTTAATATTATTTGCATTTAAAGAGTTTATTAGATTTTGGTTTTTTTGTAATTCTTTACTTAGCACAACATTTGTTATTTCATTTTTTATTAAATTGTTTGTTACTTTTTTTATGTTTTTCTCTTTTTCTAAGTTTAAACTAATTTTATAGTTATCTTCTTTTATTTTTGTTTTTCTAAAAAAACTTGGCTTATCCACTTTTTCTATATAATATGTTTTCATTTTATTGCCTCCTTATTTAATTGATTATATGTTTCTAGTTCTTTTTTATTACAATAAAAAATGTTACATATTATATGTTTTTTATATACTAAAGAAAAAGTGGTGTTATCCACTTTTTCTTGTAATTGTTATTGGGCTTTTTTATTTAATTCTTCTTTAATTATTGTCCACACATTAGAAGTTTCCATGTCTTTTCTCCAACCTGATGTTCCACCTAGATTATATTTATTTACTAATGACACCTTTGCAGCTATTGAACTTCCATCTTCAATCCACATTTTTATTGTATTTTTTCCAGATGGATATTCAATGTAATATTGTTGTAATTCTTCATCCCATTGCTTTTCTACATTTGTTGGAATTTTAACATTCATCATATTGACAACTCCTCTATCTTTTATTGTTCCAGCAGAGTTTACTGTCCATTGTCTTGTATAAAATGGTATTCCTAAAATGATTTTTTCTGTTTCTACTTCATCATAATTTATTATTTTCTTTAAGTTTGTTTCTACCCAATTAAGTCCTGCTGTTGTTCCTGGCTTGTCACTTGAAGCTCCATATTGGTCATATGCCATAAATACTAAGTAATCAGCTACATCTCCTAATACATTTCTATCATAACACAAAGACCATGTTGGGCTTCCATCTGGTGCTGTTACATCTACTGATGTTACTATTCCTAGTTCTTGCATACGTGGTACAAGTTCTATGATAAATCTTGAATATTTATCTTTATCTGCTTGATACATATTTTCAAAATCTATATTTATACCATCTATTTGGTATTCTGCACATACTCTTACTATTTCTTCTATTAATTCTTGTCTTTTTGTATAACTGTTTAATATTTCAGATGTTACTTTTAGACTTTCTTTTGCTGCTTCTGCATTAGATATCATAGGCCATACTTTATAACCATTTGAATGTGCCCATTCTATATAAGCAATTCCTGAACTTCCTACATTTTCTTTAAAATTCCCATTTCCATCTATATAGAAAAATGATGGTGATACTACATTTACTCCTTCTATCGTTTGTCCTGTTCTGTCTGGTGCTATTACATATTTTGAAAAGTAATCCCAAAACATGTTTACTTTACCTGTTATTTGTTTTTCTTGCTCCCAATTGTCTCTTACAGTAATATAGTTTGTTAATTGGTTTGTTTTTACATATCCTATTTTTCCATTTTGTGTTCTTATTTTCGTCCAGCCATCATCATCTTCTGATATTGTTATTAAAACATCTCCTTTTGTTATTTTGTCTACTGTTTTTGAGAAAATGTCTTTTTTCCATTTTACAGATATTTTTGATTTTGCATATGCTTTTATTTGCTCTTTGTTTAATGAGTCAATTGTTATTATTTTGCTTTGTTCTATATTTTCTAACTCTATATTATATACATCTGACATTTCAGAAATTGGAAGATATACTACATCTCCTTCATATTTTGCATGTGCATATATTTTTTTGATTGACCCATTTATTGTTAATTTGTTAGTTTCAAAACCTATACTTGCAATTTTTTTATCATATGTTGTTACTACTTCATTTATTTCGTCTTCTACATAAATGTATTTGTCAAAAAAGTTTTTTACATCTGATAATGATAAATATATTGTTTCATTTTCTATTAAAATGTCATTTTTTAGTCTTTCTGTTACATTTTTATTGTTTATTATTAGGTTTATCTTTCCATCAGTTTTCTCTTTTATATAGTTTTCTGCTTTTATTAGCACAAATATTGTTATGGCTAATAATATCAATACTATTATGATTCTTTTTAGTATATTGTCTTTGACTATTTTCTTTGTTTTTAGCTTCTTATTTTGTTTCATTTGTTGTTCTCCTTATTTGTTTTATTTAATAATTATTATATTATAACAATAAAAAAATAGCAAGAATTTTTCTTGCTATTTTTTCTTTTTTCTACATTTTTTTTATTTTATTGGTACTACATTTTTCTAAATACTCCAGCAACTTTTCCAAGTATCTTGCAGTCTGGTACTATTATTGGATCCATTGTATGATTTTCTGGTTGTAAACGTATATAGTCTTTTTCTTTATAAAATGTTTTTACTGTTGCTTCATCTCCTATTAGTGCTACTACTATTTCTCCATTTCGTGCATTATTTTGTTTTTTTACTAATATATAGTCTCCATCTAATATTCCAGCTTCTATCATACTTTCTCCACTTACTGTTAACATGAAACTTTCGCTGTTTCCAACAAAGTCTACTGGTATTGGAAATGTGTCTGTTATGTTTTCTACTGCTAGTATTGGCTGACCTGCTGTTATTTTTCCTATAACTGGTACATCTACTAATTCTCTTTGTGTATAGAAGTTTTTATTTGATTTTACATATGGTTCTCCATTGCTTCCTTTGATAATTTTTAAAGTTCTTCCTTTTTTGTCTTCTTTTTTGATATATCCATCTTTTTCTAATTTTTCTAGATATGCATGTACAGTGGCTGTTGAACTTAACCCAATTGCTTTTCCTATTTCTCTTACTGATGGTGGATATCCATTTTCTACTACTTGATTTTCAATAAATTTAAGTATTGCTTTTTCCTTTCTTGTTGTTTCTGCTCTTGTTCCCATTTAATCACTTCTCCTTTTTATTTTTGAATGTTTGTAGTCAAAAATTTTCAATTCCGCTTAATACATATCCATAATAACATAAACAAAAAGAAATGTCAAACATTTTTTTGGCATTTCTTTAAAGTTCATTTATTTTTTTATTGATAATATTTTGTATTGGATAAGTCCTGCTGGTGCTTCTACATCTACTATTGTTCCTTTTTTCGCTCCAAGTAGTGATTTTCCTATTGGTGATTCATTTGAAATTTTGTTTTCTGCTATGTTTACTTCTGTTGAACCTACAATTGTATATTCTACTTCTTCTTCAAATTCTATATCGTATAATTTTACAGTGTTTCCTATTTGTACTGTTTTTGTATCAATTTCTTTTTCATCTATTATTTTTGCATGTCTTACTTTATTTTCTAGTTCTGAAATTTTGCTTTCATTTTCTGCTTGTGCATTTTTTGCTTCATCATATTCAGAATTTTCTGATAAGTCTCCAAAGCCTAATGCTACTTTTATTCTTTCTGCTATTTCTGATCTTTTTTCTGTTCTTAAATATTCTAATTCTTTTTCGATTTTATCAAAACCTTCTTGTGTTAATATTACTTCTTTTTCTTCCATTTTATGTACCTCCTTGATTTGTGCCACATGTATAATTTCCTTTTTGTAACACAAAAGCGACCTTAAGTCGCCTTATTTACGTAATCAGTATATTACTCCTTTTTACACATTTTGTCAAGTACTTTTTTGAATTTTCTGTTAATTTTACTTTTATTAATTTGTTTCTTCTATAAAAAATATTAGTCTTTTAATAGTTCTTTTCCATTTTTTAAATAATCTATTCCAGAAAATATTGTTGCTATTACAGATATTATTAGAAGTGTTGTACTTAATATATTTATAGCAAACTGAGGTGTTGTCATAAATATTGAAGCTGAATTTATTTGCATTTGTTCTATAGATGATACTCTAAATACAAATTGTCCAAAACTAAATTTGTCTAGGAACATACATATTATAGCAAGCATTTGAGTTACTGTTTTTAATTTTCCCCAAATTGAAGCTGCTATTACTTTACCACCTTTTTCTACTGCTACTAATCTGTAGCCTGAAACTATAAATTCTCTCGCAAGTACTATAATTGGTATCCAAGAAGGTATTTTAGAATATTCAACTAAAATTACAAGTGCAGATAAAACTAAAATTTTATCTGCAAGTGGATCTGCAAATTTCCCAAAAGTAGTTACTTGATTTCTGCTTCTTGCTATATATCCATCTAGTTTATCTGTAATTGAAGCTATTATAAATATTATATTCATTATCCAAAATGCTGTACTTATACCTAAAAATTCTCCTGGTATTCCTACTATTTTATCAATAATAGGAATAATCATCATTATTGGTACTAATATTATTCTAAATATTGTTAATTTATTTGGTAAATTCATATTTTATTTCAACCTGCTTTCTTATTTTAATTCTTCTATTGCTTTTTCTAGTTGTATATCTTTTTCTAGGTTTTTGTTTTCAACTACTACATTTGGTTCTATCCCTACACCATTTATTTTAAGTCTATTTGGAGTATAATATTCTTCTATTGTAATTTTCAAACCACTTCCATCTCTAAAAGTCATTAAGCTTTGTATAACGCCTTTTCCATAAGTTTTTGTTCCTACAATTTTGGCTTCATTCAAATCTTTCAATGCTCCTGCAAATATTTCAGAGGCACTTGCTGAATTACCATTTACTAAAACTACAATTGGCATGTCTATTAATATGTCTTCTTTTGATGTTCTTACATCTTCTTTTCCTTCTTTGTCTACTGTAACTAATATTTCTTTGCCTTTTGGAACTATATAGTCTAACATTTTTAATGCTTCATCTACTATTCCTCCTCCATTGTCACGTAAATCAATTATTAAAGATGTTATTCCTTGTTCTTTTAATTTTAAAAATTTATTTTTGAAGTCTTCCGCAACTCCTTCGTCAAAACTTGAAACTTCTAAATATCCTATATTGTTCTCTATTTTTTTTGAAAGTATAGGATTTGTAGTTACATGTTTTCTTTCAATTTCAAATTCTAATATTTCTTCTCCTCTAAGTATTTCTAATTTGACTTTTGTATTTTCCTCTCCTTTTATTTTTGCTGATGCAATAGACATTTCGTCTCCTTTATATTCTACGCCATCAACTTTTAATATATAGTCACCTGATAAAATTCCAGCTTCTTCTGCAGGACTTTCTTTTATTGGTAATATTACTTTTATAAGGTTTTTTTCAGTGTCTGCTGTCATGTAAATACCTATTCCTACAAAGTTTCCAGTTATTTTTTCTGTATATTCTTGCATTTCATCTGCTGGTATATACTCTGTATAAATATCTCCAAGTGCTGCTATATATCCTTCTAATGCGCCATCTATAAGGTCTTGTTCTTCATAATCATTTAAGTAATATTTATCTATTATTTTTTTTATATTTTTTAATGATTGTGCAATATTATCACTTGTTGTATCATCTTTTATATTATTTATTAGTGATGATATTGAATCATTTTCTCCACCTATTAAGTCAAATTTATTTCCTATGTAAATAGTTGTTAATAAACATGTTATAAATGCAGTTAAAACAACTAGCATTATTGTTTTGTATATTCTTTGTTTTTTTAAATATTTTTCTTCTTCCATTTCTTATTTGCAAGATTTACTTGCTCCTCCTATTTTGTATTTGTTTAAGTTTTAGCACTATGGTAAATATGGTGCTGGGTTTACTCTTGTAGAACCATTAACCCTAACTTCAAAATGCAAATGTGCTCCACCTTTATAATTACTTGCTGATGGTCTTGGATATACATTTCCAGTATTTCCTACTGTCATTATTTGTTGTCCTTGTTTTACTTTGTCTCCTTCTTTTACAAGTCTTGAACCTGGTTTTCCATGTGCATATAATGTCATTGTACCGTCATGATGATTTATTATTATGTATTCTCCATAACTGCTATAAGATCCTATTACATTTCCACTTGAATTATAATTTTTTATTGAGCCTGTTATTGCTGTAGATGTTACTACTGTTCCTGCTTTTACTGCTACGACTGGTTCTCCATAGTGTCCTCCAAAGTCAGCTCCACCATGGTTTGCATAGCCATAAAATCCACATGTTATGCTTTTACTCGAAGTTCCTGGTATTGGAGAAATGTATCCACTTTTACTTGGTGTAGATACTACATTGTCTTTGTTTGCATTTTTAGCTTCTTCTTCTGCTATTTTCTTTAATTTTGCATCAATTTCTCTTTTATCTTTTTCAAATTTTTCTAGTTCTGCTTTATTTTGTTTTTCTTCTTCTGATAGTTTTGCTGCATAATTTTCTTTTTGCTTTTTAAGACTTTTTAGTTGTGTAGCTTTTGCTTCTTTTTGAATGAGTGATGTGTCTAATGTCTTTTTGTTTTCTTCTAGTTCTTTTTTTTCTTTTTCTAAGTTTTCTTTTTGCTCAAGTATTGAAACCATTAATTCTTTATCACATTCTATTATTTCTTCTGCTAAATAATATTTTGCTAAAAAGTCTGACATACTTGATGCTGTTAGTAATACATCTAAATATGATGTTTTTCCATTTTTGTATAGTGTTATTACTCTTGCATCTAATAAAGCTTCTTGTTTATTATATTCTTCTTTTTTGTTTTCTATGTCTTTTTCACTTGAAGTTATTTTGCTTTGTAGTTTCTTTATTTCACTTTCTAAATCATCAACTTCTTCTTCGGCATCAGATATTTGATATATCAAGCTTTCTACTGATTTCATTGTTTCAGATTTATTTTGTTGTATTTGCTTTTGTTCTTCTTCTATTTCTTTTATTTTGTCATTAATTTCTGTTTTTTCATTTTGTAAATCTTTTTTGTTGTCTACTGCTAGTACTGTAATATTTTGAAAAATCAATATAATTGAGATTATAATTCCTAATATTTTTGCTAGTGTTTTTTTCATAATTTTTTCTCCTTTTTAAATTTCTATTTGCTATTTTCTAGCAAATAATCTAGCGGGTTTACTGTTTGTCCATTTATTCTTATTTCAAAATGTGCATGTGGTCCTGTTGAATATCCTGTTGAACCTACTTTTAGTATTTCATCTCCAGCAGATACTGTTTGTCCTACTTTTGCTATTATTTCATCTCCATGGGCATATAGTGTTTGAACTCCTCCTCCGTGATCAATTATTACCATATTTCCATATGCTGTGTTGAATGTAGCTTTTGTTACTATTCCATTTGCTGCTGCCACAAAGCTTGTACCTATTCCTGCACTAATATCAATTCCTGTATGTAACTTGTATGCTCCTGTTATTGGATGTACTCTCATTCCATATAAAGATGTTAATGATGTGTGTCCAGGTACTGGCCATTTGAATGCTCCTCCTATATAGTCTTGGCTAATACTATTTAAAGCTAATAATTTTATTTCTGCTTCTATTTGGGACATTTGCATATTGTATTCATCTATCTGTGTTTGCAATTCTTTTTCTTGTTCTGATAATTTGCTTATGTAATAAGCTCTCATTGTTTGCGTATTTTCTATTACTTGCGCTTTTTTTTGCTTTTCTTGTTTGCTCTCTATTATTTGTTTTTTCTTTTCAGATAATATTTTTTTTGTAGTTTCTATTTCTATTTTTTGTTTTTTTACAGTATTCAATAATTTATTATCATATTCCATTAATTGCTCTAAACCATAATAGTTTGATAAAAAGTCTGTAACACTTGTTGATGTTAATAATATATCTAAAAATTGTAATTTAGGAGCTTTATACATTTCTATAACTCTTGTATCTAATAAGTCTTGCAAACCATCATATTCTGCTTGTACTTTATCAAGTTTTTCTTGATTTTCTGTAATTTGTTTTGTTAAATCTTCAACTTCAACATTTATTTTGTTTAGTTCTTGTTGTGTTTCTGCCATTTGTGCATCTAATTTTTGTAATTGTAACATTTGGTCTGATATTTTGTCTTGTACTGCTTGTAGTATGTTATTTGTTTGATTTAAGTTTTCTGCTAGTGTATTTGACTCATTTTGTAATTCTGTAATGTCTTTTGCAAATGCACAAATACATATACAACTAAACATTGTTAGTATAGATATAATTGATATAAATTTGCGCATTTGTTTCCTCCTTTTTTGCTTTTATTTTAGAATTATACATCTAGGTATTTTCTCATAGATATACTACTTCCTATAGCTCCTATTCCAACTCCTAATCCTAAATATACTATTAAAATTAATTCAAACATGTCTCTAAATTCTATTAATTTTAAATTTGCTATTTCCATAAATAGTGTTCCTGACATTTTACCAAAAATATATGTATATATTCCTCCTATTATCCCTACTGATATAAGTCCTGCAACAACTCCTATTATAATTCCTTCTACTAAAAATGGCCATCTTATAAAGCTGTTTGTGGCTCCTACATATTTCATTATTGATATTTCTTTTCTTCTTGCATGAACTGTTAATTTTATTGTGTTTGCTATTATTGCTATTGATATTACTATTAGTAATACTAATATTGTTGCTGTAATTATTTTTACTCCTTTGGCTAGTCTTATTATTTGTTCTATTACTGGATTACTTGATTTTATATCTGTTACATTTGTAATTTTTAATATTTCTTCTTGTACTTCTTTGTTTAGTTCTAAGTCTGTTAGACTTACTTCATATGATGCTGGCAATATGTTTCTTTCAGTATATCCGGCAATTAGTTCATCTCCAAGGGTTTCTCTCATTGAGTCTAATCCTTCTTCTTTGGAAATATATCTTGCATTTCTGACTCCTTCTATTTCTAATATTTGTTTTCCAACTTCTTCTATTTCACTGTCTGTTGCATCATTTTTTATAAATACTCTCATACCTTGTGCATCCGCAACTTCTTTTACAAAGGCATTTATGTTTTCTCCTATTACAAAAAATAGTCCAAATATTAACATTGTAGCACACATTATCATTAATGATGATACTGTTGATTTTTTGTTTTTAAAAACATTTTTTATTCCTTCTTTTAATAAATAACTTATTACATTAAATCTCACAATTGTACCCACCTTTTTTATCATCTTTTACTATTACGCCTTTGTTTATATGTATTACTCTTTTTTTCATCTGGTCTACTATTTCTTTTGCATGTGTTGCAACTACTACTGTTGTTCCTCTCATATTTATTTCATTTAATAAATTCATTATGTCCCATGCTGTATCTGGATCTAAGTTTCCAGTAGGCTCATCTGCGATTATCATTGATGGATTATTTACTAATGCTCTTGCTAATGCTACTCTTTGTTGCTCTCCTCCTGATAGTTCATTTGGATACATTTTTGCTTTTCCACTTAGTCCTACTAAAGATAATACCATTGGAACTTGCCTACGTATATGTTTTGGCGTTGCTTTTACTATGTACATTGCAAATGCAACATTTTCATAAACTGTTTTGTCTGGTAATAGTCTAAAGTCTTGAAATACAATTCCCATACTTCTACGTAAATATGGAACTTTACTTTGTTTTAAGAATGTTGTGTCTTTTCCGTTTATTATTATATTTCCTGAAGATGGTTCTTCTTCTTTTAATATTAATTTTATAAGTGTTGATTTTCCACTGCCTGAAGAACCTACTAAAAATGCAAATTCTCCTTTTTCTATCTTAAAACTTGCATTTTTGACAGCTTCTGTTCCTGTTCCGTATTTTTTGCATACATTTTTGAATTCTATCATTTTTGTGAACCCCTTTTTATCTTTATTATGTTTTGTTTTAGTCTATATCTAATCATTTTAATCATATCAATAATATACTTTTTTTGCAATAGTTATAAGATAAAAAAATAAGAGAAAAAAGTATTTTTTTCTTATTTTCTCTCATTTTTCTACTTTTTTCTCTTATTTTCTTTTTTTGTAACTTTTATGTGAAATTTTTAATTTTTTTCGATAAATTCTTCTATTATTTTTATAATATTTCCTGTATTTTGTTTGTATTTTTTTGGTTCAAAGGTTTTTATTTGCTTTAATGCTTTTTCTATTTCTTCAACACTATGAATTCCTATAATGTATTTGTTTTCATTAAATGAATCTATTATTTCAATTTGGTGGTCATTTACATGTTCATTATATTTTTTTAGTCTAGGTACTGCTATTACTTTTTTGCCTCTTGTTATTGAGTTTATTATTGATCCTACTCCTCCATGTGTAATTATTATACTTGCTTTTTCTATTAGTTTATTAATTTCGTCTGGTGATATTTCATCAAACATTTTCATATCTTTACTTTCAAATTTTGTATATCCTTTTTGAACAACTACTTCTTCTTTTATATTTCCATTATCTATATTTTTTTGGACTTCTTCTAATAGTCTATAAAAGCTGTTGTTTTGAGTTCCTAATAAAATTAAAATCAATATATTGCACCTCCATATACAGCTTTTGGATATAGTTTTAGTAATTCTTCCCATTGTACAATAAATAGGTCTGCTATTGGATAGATAAGCCTACCTGTAGCTGTTTTTCTATTTCTATTTGCAAATGTTTCTATATATATTATTTTGCTTCCAAATATTTTTCCTAAATAACACATAGGACCTGCTGTATGCGTTCCTGTTGTTACTATATATTGTGGCTTTAATTTAATATATAGAAATATTGTTTTTATGCATAGATATGTGTATATGAATATGTACCTAAATAATTTTTGCCTTGTTCCATATGGCAAATATAATATTTTATCTCCATATTTTTCTTTTAATCCTTTTGTTGATTCGTCTTTTTCTGTTATTATGTGATAATCGTATTTTTCAAATAAGGGTTTTAGTTGCTGTAATTCATTTAGATGTCCTCCTGTACTTGATATAAATAAAACTTTTTTCTTTTTCATTTTTGCATAATATGACTTTTGTCATATCTCCTTCCATATTATATAGTTTCTTTATTTTGTAAAAAAATAGAAACATAATTGAAATTTATGTTTCTATTATACTTCTGTTTTTTATTGGTTGTCAAGAAGTTTTTATTACTTTCTATGCTCTTGGATGTGCTTTTCTATATACATTTTTTAATGTTTCATCTTGAAATTGCATATATATTTGTGTTGATAGTATATCTGAATGTCCAAGCATTGTTTGAATTGATTTTAAGTCTGCTCCATTTTGTAATAAATGTGTTGCAAATGAATGTCTTAAAACATGTGGTGTTATTTCTTTTTCTATATGTGCTTGTTCTTTGTAATATTTTATTATTTTCCAAAATCCTTGTCTTGTTAGTCTTTGACCATTTAAGTTTACAAATAGTGCTTTTTCACTTTCATCTTTTATCATAACATTTCTTGCATTTGTTATGTATTCTTTTAATGCTTTTAGTGACATATTTCCTAGTGGTACTGCTCTTTCTCTTTTTCCGTTTTTACAAGTTGCATATCCTCTTTCTAAATTTATGTCTTCTATATTTAAAGAAATTATTTCTGTAACTCTCATTCCTGTTGCATAAGCAAATTCTAACATTGCTTTATCTCTAATTCCTTTTAAGTCAATATTTTTTGGTTGCTCTAATAATAATGCAACTTCACTTGATGTTAAAACATTTGGTATTCTTTTTTCTATTTTTGGTGATTGTATTCCTTCTGTTGGATCTTTTTCTGCTTTTTTACTTTTTACTTCGTATTGATAAAATGATCTTATTGATGCTAATCCTCTTGATATTGTAGATGGTTTTTTCCCTATTTCTTGCATATATTCTATATATTCTTTAATTCCTTCATCTGTAACTTTAGTATAGTCTTCTCCTTTTTCTTCTAAATATTTAGTAAATTGCTTCATGTCTCTTTCGTAAGATTGAAGTGTATTGTTTGATACTTTCTTTTCTTTTTCTAAAAATCCAAAAAATAAGTTTAATTGTTCTTCCATTTCTTCCCCCACCTATATTTTTTATTGTCTATATATCTATATTTTACATAACTGATATACTATTATGTTATATCAAACTTCCAATAAAAAGTAAATAGATTTTCTTTATTTTTTAAAAATATTTTGCAAAGTTAACAATTAGTCTATATGATATTTCAACTTTTATTATTGATGATAAAATTAATGCAAATAGTATAAATATTGAAATTATACTATGTTTAAATATTGATAATTTTATGTTTTCTTTTCTTCGGTCTTTTACAATTGACATGTATAATTTTATACTGCTTACTCCTAGTATCATTATTGCTGGTATAAATATAGCATTTTGTAAAAAAATCGTTAATAAAATAAATATTAGTCCTTTTATTTTTCCTAATGTAAATATACATGCTGCAATTGTATATCCTAGACAAAAGCCTCTAAATAATATTATTCCTAAAACAATTGGTATTCCTATTATTGTTGTTCCTGCAAACCATAGTAAAAATACTAAAAATATATTACTTTTTATATCTTTTTGTAGTTCTTCTAAATAATTTCCATTTTGTAAATTTTTCGTTTCATCTATATATGTATTTATATATTTTTTTACTTCTTCTTTTGCTAAAGATTGATTTATGAATAATACTCCTAAAAATATACCTACTGTAAATATAACAGCTACTATTAAATATGATTTTGCATTATTTAATATATCTTCTTTTATAGCTATAAAAACCTCATTTTTTCTCTTTCGCATATCTTTTCTCCTTAACAGACTGTGTTTATACATAATATCTATTCTATAATGAGATTTTTAGAACATTAAGTTTATATTTTTTAGTATTAAGAGTTTGTTAACCTACCGTAATTTCCTCCTCCGCCAGATTCAACTTTTATTTTTCCTTCACGGGCATTTATTATATTTTTAGCAACTTTTTCCCCTACAACTGCTTCTATATCGTCTTCTGATAATTTATGTAATATGTTCATTTCTGTTTCAAATGTTTTTAATAGTTTTTCAATCGTCTTTCCTCCAACTCCTGGTATAAAAGTAAGAGGTACTTGATATATATATGGAGGTCTATTTTCGGGACTTTGGGTTGTTTGCTTGTCTTTTATTAATTCTATCCTATCAAAAACACCAAATGTGACTTTATCGCTTCCACATTTTGGGCATTTATCTACTGGTTCTTTCGTTTCTATTGTACTATCACAATTATCACAATGTGTTCTATGATATTTTCCAAGTTTAGGATCTAAACCATAATTTGCTAATATTTTTCTTCCATCTTCATTTGTTAATGCTTTAACTATTTCTTTAAAATTTATGTCTTCTACAAGCATTTTATTATATTCTCTTGCAATTTTGGGTAATGAATGTGCATCTGAATTTGTAACAAATGTTTTATCTTCTAATTCTGTTATCATATCTGCTAAATATGTGTCTGAACTTAACCCTAGTTCAACTGCAAATATTTTGTCATATTTTTCTTTGAATATTTCTTTTATTCTATCTGCACAGTTTCCATAATAACTTTTAAAAGGTGTGAATATGTGTGCTGGAATTAATATTCCATTATATTTTTCTACTATATCTATTAGGTCATATCCAGATAAATCTGATCTTTGAGTACTTAATGTAATATTTTTTAAATGATGACTTAGTTCATTTGAAAAGCATTTTATGTCTGATAAATGTGGAAAAAAGCAAATATTGTGTGCTGCTCCAGATTTTCCATTTCTTCCTTTTTCAGAAGTTTCAACTTCACTTCCAAGTAATATACATACTTTATCTTTATATATTATGCCTCCATTTTCTAATTCATATGCATCTCCTGTTTTTAAGAAGTTTTCAATATCTTCTATTACATATGGTGAAGCACAATCTATTATTCCAACAACATTTATTCCTTTTCTATCAGCACATTCTTTTGCAATATTAGCAAAGTTTAAACTTTTTGCCGCAGTTATTTTTATTGGTTTTCCGTTTTCACTTCTTCCTATATGAACATGTAAATCTGCAAATATTTCGTACATTTTATTAAGTTCCTTTCTAAACGTGGTTTATATGATTTAATATTTTTTGCTCTGTTTCACTACTAAACATGGCTCTATTTGAATTATTATTTATTGTCTTTTCTGTTAATGTTTCTATTTTTTCATCAACAGTTTCAAAATATCCTATTGACAATTTTTTTGTAAATTCTGAAACTGTTTTTGATTCTTTTATTAATTTTTGTAATCGTGCAAAAACAGTTGTATTTACTGCTCCTTGTATTTGAATTTTGCTTACTTCTTCTACAAATTTTTTAAATGTTTCTAAATATCTATTATATTCATTTTTTAAATTTCTGTGTTGTAGTAATACTAATGCTTCATCTGGTTGCATACCAACTCTTTCTGGTCTGTCTATTAACATTCCTCCAAATTGATCTGTAAGTTCTAACACATCACTTTCTGGTTCTCTTTTATCTTGACCACTATATCTATTTACTCCTTCACATATTTTGCAAAATCTGTCATCAAATCCTAATGTTTTTAAATGTTTAGCTCCTTCTATTGCATATGTTTGTACTTTTCCTAGTTTTTGTGCATCATCTACTTTTTTGCAATTGCATAATAAGCTTGCAGTTAATACTAAGTTTTCATCTAATTTAACTTTTGTATATCTAAAAAACATTCTTGCTATTTCTGTTTTGAATATAATTGATTTGTCAAAGTTTATACCTAATTTTGGTGCTAAAAAATATATTATTTCTATCTTTGTTATTAAATCTTTTTCATTTAAAATATATTCAGCAAATTCATCCATTTTTTATCCTCCTTCGTAATTTTAAATTTTTTCTATTAGTTTTCTTAATGTTTTTAACTTTTAAATATTAAAAAATCTGTTAAATTCTTGCTCATTTATCTTCTCTTTTAAAATTAATTCATGTGCTATTGCATGTAATATTTCTATATTTTGTTTTAATATTTCTTGTGCATTTCTATATGCTGTGTCTATTAGTTTTTTTACTTCTTGTCCAACTGTGTCTTCCATATCTTCTCCAAATATTTGATATTCTAGTTGTCCTTCTTTGTCTTTTAAGCAGATTGGTCCAACAGCATCACTCATACCATATACTGTTACCATATCTTTTGCTATTTGTGTTGCAACTTCTATATCATTACTTGCTCCTGTTGATATATCATTTAAGATTAATTTTTCGGCAGCTCTTCCACCTAATAGTGCTATTAATTTTTCTTCCATTTCTGTTTTGGAAACATAGTATTTATCTTCATCAGATTTGTACATTGTGTATCCTCCAGCAACTCCTCTAGGCACAATTGATACTTCTTTTACAGCTGTTTGAGTTGGTAAAAATTGGCTTACTATTGCATGTCCAGCTTCATGATATGCTGTTAGTTTTTTGTCTTTATCAGATGTTTTTCTACTTGTCTTTTCTAGTCCTACTGTTACTTTTTTTACTGCTTCATCTAAGTCTTCATTTGTAATTGCTTTATGGTCTTTTTTGGTTGCAATTATTGCTGCTTCATTTAGTATATTTTCTAGTTCTGCTCCTGTAAAGCCTGATGTGTCTTCTGCAATATTGCGAAATGAAACATCATCTGCAAATTTTTTATCTTTACCATGAATTTTAAGGATTTCTTCTCTTCCTTTTAAATCAGGTCCTGGAATTGTTATTTGTCTATCAAATCTTCCTGGTCTTAACAATGCTTTGTCTAGCATCTCTGGCCTATTTGTTGCAGCTAATACTATAATGGTTTCTTCTGAAGAAAATCCGTCCATTTCAACTAATAGTTGGTTTAGTGTCTGATTGTTTTCTGTTTCTGCCCCACTATTGCTTGTTCTTCTTGAGCCTATTGCATCTATTTCATCTATAAAGACTATACATGGAGCTAATTTTCTCGCTTTTTCAAATAATTTTCTTACTCTTGATGCCCCAAGTCCTGCAAACATTTCTATAAATTCAGAACCACTCATTGATATAAATGGAACATCTGCTTCTCCTGCAATTGCTTTTGCTATTAATGTTTTTCCTGTTCCAGGTTTACCATATAGTAATACTCCTTTTGGTATTCTTGCTCCCATTTCTGTGAATTTTTCAGGTTTTTTTAGAAAATCTACGATTTCTATTAGTTCTCCTTTTTCTTCATCTAGTCCTGCAATATCATCAAATGTTATTTTTGTTTTTCTTGTTGTGTCATCATATACTTTTCCTTTTTCTCCTAGACCTTGCATCTTAAATATCATTATAAATAGTGCTAGCATAATAAATGTTGGTAATAATGATAAAAAGTATGATGGTAATTTTACAAATATACTTTGTGGTTTTTGAATTAATTCAATTTCATTATTTTCTAATGTTTGATTTTGTATTAATTCCATAAATACTTGTGTACTTGGAACAATTACTGTTTTTTCTTTTTTGTCTTTATTTTCATCATTATTGTTTTGGGGATTTTCTTCGTTACTATTTATTTCATTTTTTAATGTTACTTTTAATGTTGTGCTTCCAACTGTCATTTCTATTTTTTCTACATTTCTATTTTGGATTTCTTTGACTAATTCTGTATATGCAAGTATGTTTTCATTTGAATCTTTTTTTTCTTTGTTTTTATATAATATCCAGCTTGCAAGAAAAATTAATGCTAGTAACAGTATTGTTAGTGCTATTGTTAATATATATTGTGTTGTCTTCTTTTTATCTTTTTTGTTGTCTTTACTCATTTTACTTCTTATCCTTTCTTTTCTTTTTATACAGGTTTTTAAGCCTGTGATCCGTCAGGTTCTTTTCCTTGATTATTTTCGTTCTTTTCTTTATCTTCTTTTTTTTCTTCTGGATTTTCTTCTTTTGGTTCTTCTTTTGGTGCTTCTTGTTCTATTATTTCTTCTCTTACTTTCTTTTGTTCTTCTTTTATTTTTTCAACTTCTTGCATTCTTTTTATAATATCGTCTTTTAAAATAAATATTGTTGCTGCTAAATATATATATGCAATTGTTACATATGCAACTTGGAAATAGCTTATTGTGAAGTCTGTAAAATAGTTTATTACAATATATGCTATATTTAAAATCATTGGTAATGTTAATGAATATACTGCCATATTAAATATTGCAACAAATCTAATTCTTATTCTTGCTACAATTGTTGTTAACCAACCAAATAATGCAATTTGTAGTGTGTCTACTAATGCTGACATTATTAATACCATTATTAAAGATATTATTGCTGTTATTGCATATTTTAAGTAGAAATTCCCCATTTTAGAGCTTGTCATATATTCTATTAGTTCTGATTTATTAAATTTTTCTATATTAGTGTCTGATGTGTAACTTGCAATAAAATCTTTATATGTATATGGTTGCTCATTTATTTGTCCATTAGATGTTTTTTGTCTTAATACAATTTGATTTTTATAGAAAAATATTGTTAGACCTTCAGCATCATTTTCTTGTTCAAATTTAGTTTTTTCTTCCTCTGACTCTAGCTTTGGTTCTATTATAACTCTATCTATTCCACCATATTCAATTTTATCTATTGTGATTGGTTCTTCAGTTTCCATGAAGATATTTCCATTTTCATACTTGAATTCTGGAATGTTTTCTTCTATATAGTTTGCTAAATTTCCTATCATTTTATGCATTTCTATTAATGAACTTACTGACATAAATAAAGTAACTATAGCTACCATTGTAATTAAATATATTATTGCTCTTTTAAATCCTTCTGCTGCCATTACTGGATATTGTTCAAATTTTGTTATTGAATACCATACTTTTTTAAAAAAGTTTATATTATATACTCCTTCTTTTTTTTCCATAATGATTTCCCTTTCTAAAATTAATATTCCCCTTTAATATATTTTATTTGTACATTTAATTATACATATTGTCTTGTAATTTTACTGTCTACTAGCATTGGACTAACTTCAAATATTACTTCATCATTTATTTTTACATCTTTTTCTGTAATGTCTACTGTTACATGAAACATTCCAAGTCTTCCTAGTACTTTACACCTTTCTCCATTTATTGTTACATATATTTGCTGTTTTTTGAGTGCATTTTTTATGTCTCTTACTATATATCTTATTTTGTCCCTTTTTCTAAACATGTCTCTGTCTACTATTACATTAAATCCATCAGCATATCCACATGGAACTATTGCTACTTTTGTTTCTTTTTTGGTCATATATGAATTTGAATATCCTATGTTATATCCTTTTGGTAATATTTTTATTTCTGAAATATTGGATTTTAAGTGTCCTACTCTTTGAAATCCCCATACATTTGGAATTGATAGTCTTCCTAAAAATGCTGAACCTATTCTTACTGCATTTAAGTGCATATCATGAAAACGTAAAAATGCTGAAGAATTGCACATATGCAAAATTCCTGTTTCTATGTTATTCATTTTAAGTACTTCTACACATTGGATAAATCTAGTAAATTGCGTTTGTGCTTCTTTTCCTTTTCCAAAAAATGCAAGTGAAAAATGTGAAAATGTTCCTTCTATTTGTATATTTTCCCAACTTTTTATGTCTTCTATCATTCTGTCTCTTTCATTATATATAAAACCATATCTTCCAAATCCCGTGTCTATTTTTATGTGTACTCTTGCTTTTTTGTTTTGATTTTTTGCAATTTTGTCTACTACATCTCCTGCTTCTTTTGAACCTATTGTTAAGATAATATTATTTTCTATTAATTTTTTTACATCTTCTTTTACAGCTGTTGATGACATCATTAGTATGTCTTCTTTTATTCCTCCATTGCGTAATTCTAATGCTTCTTCAACTGTTGCTACTGCTAACATTTTTATTCCGTTGTCTATTAAAAATTTTGAATATTCTACTAGACCTAAGCCATATCCATTTCCTTTTACTACTGCTATTATTTTTAACTTGTTTCCATTATCATCTTTTCCTCTTTTGTCTATTATGTCATTTATTATTTTTATATTATGTTTTAATTTATCTTTTTCTACTAATAGTTTTTTCAATTATTCCCATTCCTTTTCTTTATATAATTACTTTTTTGGAATTGCTATTTTTTTAATTTTGTTTTTAGTCCTCTTAAATTTCTAAATGTTTTTTCTGAAAATTTGTATATTGAATATTTTAATGGCTTAAATGGTATATATATTTCTCCTATAAATTCTGTAAATGTTGCTCCAAATCCTTTTTTAAATCTATATAGTCCATATTGTGGATGGTTTTCATCAACTATTCCAGATACTCCTCTAAAATCATATACATCATCTTTTCTTGCTATTGCCATTTTTATCATTTCCCATTGTAATAAGTAGTTTGGCATTAAATTTCGATGTTCATTACTGCTTGCTCCATATAAATACCATGTTTTGTTTCCGTAAAATATTGGTATTACTCCTGATATTGGCTTGTCTTCATGATATGCCATAAGTAGTTTCATGTGTTTTGGTGCTAATTCGTCATACATTTTTTCAAAATATGATAGTGGTCTTATTATAAATCCGTCTCTAGCTCCTGTTTCTACCATTATCTTGTGGAATTCTTTTAAATCTTCTTTGGTTCCTTCTTTTACTGTTACTCCTTTTTTTGTTGCTAAACGCACATTATATCTTGTTTTTGAATGAAAACCTGCAAATATTTCTTCTTCTGTTTTATCTTTTATGTCTAGTCTAAATACATATCTTGGTTGAACTTCTTCTCTGAAATTTTTTGCATCATCTTTTATTTTGTATCCTAATGTTGTTATTATTTTTCTGAATTCTTCATCACTGCTTAATATGTCTGGTTCTGCTTTATATACTATTGCTTTGTATTTTTTTCCTAGTTCTTTTATTCCTGCTGTTAATTGCTCCATTGTAGATTTATCGTGTATGTCACATATTGGTCCTCTTGATGAATACATTATATTCCCAAATACAGGAATTTTTCTTATTAGTATACTTACTGCTCCAATTATTTTTCCGTTTTCTCCTTCTGCTAATACTATTTCATTTTTCCAATTCGATTTTACTTTTGCCCATTCAGGTGATTGTTGAAAGTTGCATCTTTCATGCTTTTCTAAGAATTCTTTATATGCTTCTATGTCTTTTTCATCTGTTACTATTCTCATTCTTTTTTTATTTTCATTCCTTTCTTTTATGACAAGCAATGGCTTTTTTTATTTTATTTCTTATGTTTTAAGCCTTTGCTAGAGTTTACTTTCCGTCCTTATTTTACACTAATTATATTAATTTTACAATACTTTTTTAAGATTTTCTATTTTATGTTTGTTGTTTTGAATAACTTATTATTTATTTTTGTTTAAGCTTTCTACTATTTCGACTATGTCTGTTATATACTTTCCTATTCCTGGCAAATTTAATCTTACTAATTTTTGCAAAAAATATATTATTATTGCTGATATTATTGTTACTCCTATTCCAATTCCTATACCTCTAAATATTCCTGCTATGAAGTTTCTTTTTACTATTTCTTTTTTGCTCCCTAATATATATATAATTTCTTCTATGTTCTTTCTTTCAATTATTTGTATTAGGTTTTCTATATTTTGGTTTAGTATCTTTTTTGCTTTAAACATTTCCTCTCCTTTTTGTTTTTTTCTTAGGGTAATAATAAAATGACAATTCTTTTATTAGAATTGCCATTTATATGTGGAATATACATATTACTTATGTAAAGTGTAACATAAAAAATAAAGCTGTTTGTAATGCCCATACCATTGTTCTTTAAAATATTTTAACATTTGCAAGCATTTAATTACTGGTTGGGGCACTGTGATTCGAACACAGGAATGTCGGAGTCAGAGTCCGATGCCTTACCACTTGGCGATGCCCCAATAAATAAATTACTTTATCGTTTTTTATATTACCACAGTAAATGAAAATTTGCAATATATCTCACATTTTTATTTAAAAATAAATTCATACTAATTTTATAGCATGAATTTATCTTATATTTAGTTTTAGATTTTAAATCACTTTATGTAAAGCACAACACGAAAACCGAAGTAGATGTCAGTATAGCCAGTCGTAACGTTGCCACCGCGAGCAAAGGCTGCGTTGTCACTCCCATCGTCGCAGAAGCTACCACCACGAAGCACAGCAAACGTATATTCGGGTGTTATGCTACCATTTCCTTCTACTCTTGTTCCTGTTCTCGTTTCTGTTGTCCATTCCCACATATTTCCTGCAAAGTCATATATATTATTTGCTTTATTTCTTTCTGATGAGCCTGTTGCTATTTCAAATCTGTCCCCATTCTTTTTATTATATGTTCCTTTACTCCATGTATATGCTGGATACCATCTCCATGTATTTGTTGAATCTTGTCTATATTCATGTTTTGCATATAATCCATTTATTTCATATTCTGAATTATAATAATTTCCCCATGAGGTACTATTTGTTACATTATAACTTGAATTTGATAGCCATTCTGTTATTGTATCATATGCATAACTATCTATTAGTTGGCTTGTTACTCCTTTTTCTTCTCCATACATTTTACTTGATATTTCTTTTGCATTTATTTGGTTAATGTAGTTCCAGCTTGGTGTATTTTTCTTACTTACTGGTTTATATGTTATTACATTTTTATCTTTATATGTGTTTACATAACTTCCTTCTGTTAATGAGTTTTTTCCGAAGTCATCGTTTGAATAAGATCG
>CAUWAY010000020.1:0-27602 GCA_963556905.1 uncultured Clostridia bacterium
GGAGTAAACTTAAAATTAAGTGAATTAGAACCAATAAGAGAAGGATATACATTTAAAGGCTGGTCAACAAATATATCTCAAACAGAAACAGGAGAGTACCAAGCTGGAGCAACATACTCCCAAGATGCAAATTTAACATTATATGCAGTATGGAAAAAGGTGAGTTTAAATTCAGTAGAAATAGCACAAGATGCAGCAAATACATATGGACAAATAGTAGAGGGATATAATGCAAAATATGATGATAATGGAACAACATGGAGAATATTCTTGGCAGATGAAAATAATATATATTTAATAGCAGATGATTATATGAATTATAATTATGGAGCATTCAAAAATGGAGTAACATTATACCAAAATATATTCCAAAACAGCAGAAATAATTATAGATTATCATTTGATAATGTGTATTCTCAGTATACACAAGGGGCTAAAGATATAGACAATATACTTGCAAATAAATGGTTATCAACATATTGGACAAGCGGAGGCTCAACTTCAAACAATACAAATATAAAAGCAGTAGCCTATATGCTAGATAAAGGAATATGGAATGAAAGATACAAATTTGGATATGAAAATATAGTAGACTATGTAATTGGAGGATCAACACTAGAAATGTATTGTAAGTCATACAAAGATACACATCCAAGGAAATACATAGAATGTAGAAATGCAACAAGTAAAGGATACCAAGTAAGATGGAACAATGATTCTTATAGTTATGCTATTTCAGGAGTGCCACAAGATGAATTTGAAGAAATTTACATAAAATCAAGCAAATCTAAAGCTCTTGCTATGTGGATAGCTTCTCCATCAGAAGGTGACGGCTCCTTTGTAATGAGTGCGTACTTCGACGGTAGAGGGGCCTACGACGGACATAGCGGAAGCAATCCAGGGTTTTGCCCAATAGTATGTCTACAACCTAATATCCAACTCGAAAAAAATCCATCTACTGGGAATTATAGAATTTTATACTGATATCCGGACAGAATTTGTGAAAAAATTGAAAGTATAAGAATTAAAATGGAAAAAGTGTGCCCAAAAGCATCAAAAAAGTGTAGTAAATAAAGAAACACTACACTTTTTTATTAATAGGCATAGAAAACAGACTCAGCAAATGTATTAAAATAAAATATAAGGAAAAGAATATATTAGACGAGTAATATGTCTAATGTATTCTTTTTAAAAAACTGTCTGGATATCAGAATTGTACAATAATTATATGAATTTGTTACACATTTTGGAAATTTATAAAAATATGGTGTATTATCTAGTTTGTAGAATAAAAAAACACCACTAGATTTTTTGTATGGGGATTGTCAATACTTGAATTGAAATCTACCAATCAAGTAATCAATTCTATTAAAGTAGAGTTGATTACTTTTTTTGAGTATAAGGTTAATCAAAAATAGTTAAATGTCGAAAAAAGTCAACGAAAAGTTTAGAAAAAATAAGAAAAAATATTGACAAAATACAAAAAAGCAACTATACTTGTATCATTATATAATTTTCGTAACAACAATTTTTTCAAAAAATTAAATCAGTTACATTTTATCAAATAAATTAAAACTTAAATCTTTAAAAAGTAAAAAAGATAGAAGAATTCTATCACAATTTATCACATCTAAAAGGAGGAATTTATATAGAAAAGAAAGAAAAAAGCTTTATAAAATTAAGAGAAGTAATGATGAACGAAGAAAAAGAACAATTAAAAGAAGTACTAAATGATATATTAGATTTAGGAATAGAAGACATAAGATATGACAGTGAACTAGAACTAGGAAACACATCAGCAGGATATGAATTCAACTTATTAAAAATAAAGGCACTTCTTAATACAAAAGACATAATAGAAATATATTTAAAAACTGTAAAAAATAATAAAATAAAAGAATCCATATTTTGTTATTGGTGTGCATTATATGAAGAAGAAATATTAGATTCAAGAGGAAATAAAGGTCAAAAACCATATATAAGTAAGGTATTAATAACAGAACTATTAAAGCAGAAATATCAACAAAGCATATTTCTCGAAATAGAAAATAACCAAACACAAATATTAGAAGAAGGAACAGAGGTAAACTTTGTAGAAATAACTAACTATATAAATGAATACAAAGACGAAAAAAACAAATTAGAAAAATTATTAAAATATTTTGATGAAGACAGTGATGATTTGCTAATGGTAGGAATAAAAATAAAAAGAGAGAATATAGAAAAAAACAAATATTGATTTCTAATAAAAAATTTTGTATAATAAAAATAATATTTTATACAAGGAGGTAAAAATGGAATATAGATATAAACCAAAAGGAGTTTGCTCAATGGAAATGATATTTGACATAGAAAACAACATAATAAAAAAATTAGTAATAAAAGGAGGTTGCCCAGGAAATACAATAGGAGTATCAAGATTAGTAGAAAACAAAACAATAGATGAAGTAATAAAAATGTTAAAAGGAATACCATGTGGAATAAAAGGAACGTCATGTCCAGACCAAGTAGCAAAAGCATTAGAAGAATACAAAGAAAACAATAAATAATATTTTAGTAAAAAACAAAAAAAGATGCATTATAAAGTGCATCTTTTACAACATAAAATTATTTAATATAAATCTTCTTCAGACAAATTTGAATTAGTACTTGTATCTTTATTTCCTGATTCAACACCCATATAAGGCAAAATTTCAGTAAGCATTTTTGCAGCAGTAGGAGCAGCAATTTGACCACCATTATGATTTTTTATATGAGTATTTCTCAAAATTACAAGTAAAACAATTTTTGTATCTTCAACAGGAGAAATTGCAACAAAAGAAGCAGTATAACCTTCATCTGTTCCAACACGAGGTTCAGAAGTTCCACTTTTTCCACCAATTGAATAACCTTCAA
Source organism: uncultured Clostridia bacterium (assembly GCA_963556905.1). Classification (GTDB taxonomy): domain Bacteria; phylum Bacillota; class Clostridia; order TANB77; family CAG-508; genus CAG-269. The sequence goes on from CAUWAY010000020.1 coordinate 2,896, forward strand.
CTTTTGCACTTTTGCCAGAACCATGAATAACAACAGATTCCATCATAGAGGTTACTTGTTCCGCAGTTTGTTTAGAAATTACTTGTCTAACATTTTTCGTTGTAAATTCTGTAACTTCGCCAGTATCAGTATTTGTTATTTTATCTACAATTTGAGGTTGAACCAAAGTACCACCATTAGCAATAGCAGAAACAGCAGTAATCATACTAATTGGAGTCACATTAAAACGCTCACCAAAAGACATAATAGCAAGATTATGCTGGTTAATTGAATTTACATCATAAAATATACCAGAAGCTTCACCAGAAAGTGATATGCCAGTTTTATTAAATAATCCAAATGCATCATAATATTTATAAGAACGGTCAATTCCAATTTTTAATCCCAAATCCATAAAAAATGGATTACATGAATTTTCAAGAGCTTGAGTTAAAGATTGCGGACCATGTGGAATTCTAGCCCAACATCGTATGGGAACTGGTTCACCAGGTATATAATAAGAACCTGTACAAGTATAAACATTAGAAGCATTTGCATTTATAATATTTTCTTCTAATGCAATAGAAGAAGTTATTAATTTAAAAACAGAACCGGGTTCATAAGTGTCATTTACAGCTTTAGGAGTCCACATTCTAATTAGGGATTTTGACTTTTCTTCATTTGTAAGATTATCCCAATTTTTTGCTAAAACACTATTTGGAGTATTGTGATTATTACAATCATAATTTGGATAATCAGCCATAGCTGAAATTTTTCCCGTTGTTGGATCCATTGCAATAGCAATACCACTTTCACATTCATAATTATCAACAGCTTCTGCTAAATGTTTTTCAACAATTCCTTGAATATTAGTATCAATTGTTAAAGTAACATCATAACCATTTTCAGCAGCTATATATTTTTTCTCAGAATTTGCAATTTCAGACTGACTAGCATCTTTTAAACTAACAGATTTTCCAGGAGTACCGCTAAGGAAAGAATTCCAAGAAAATTCAATCCCTGATAATCCAGTATTATCTGTACCTGTAAAACCAATAACAGTAGATGCTAGAGAACCATGTGGATATGACCTTGAAGCAGTTTCTTCAAAACTAATTCCAGTTTTAAAATCTTGATTATTTTTCCATTCTTTTAATGCATCAACTTTATCTTTTTCTACGTCATTTGCAACAACAAATTTTTTTGTAGAGGTATTTAATTTCTCAAAAAATTCTGCATAATCTAATTCTAATATATCTGAAATACCTTTAGCAATATTACTTTTTAATTCTTCTAAAGTAAATGTGCCCTTTTCAATAATTTTTTTATTAGAAGTTTCTATTTCAGAAGGAGTAATATAAATTTTATCTGTGTTATAACTTATTGCTAGTGTATCACCATTAACATCATATATATTACCACGTTTTGCTGTAATAGTTTCAGTTAAAGTTTGTTGTGAAATTGCTAGGTTTTGTAAGTGTTGACTATCAATAAATTGCAAATAAATAAGCCTAAAAATCAAAATTAGCATTAATAAAATAATAGCTACAAAAAAATTTTTTACTTTAAATGTAGATATCATATTTGGAACATTTACTGTATCTAATTTATTTTTAGATTTTCTTTTATTTTTCATAAAATCACCATTCTTTAGTTAAAATTTAAAAATATTTTATACTAAAAATATAAAAAAAGCAATAAGATACAAACATATTTTGTATTATATGACAAAAAATCAAATATAAAAAATCAATAAGAGAGGAGAAAAAATGTTATCAAAAGTCAAGTCAATAGCCCTAAGTGGGTTAGAGGGGAATTTAATAGAAGTACAAACAGATATAAATAATGGAATACCTGAATTTAATATTGTTGGTTTACCAGATGTAAGTGTGAAGGAAGCAAAAAAAAGAATAGAGTCAGCATTAAAAAATTCTAAAGTAGAATTTCCAAGTAAGAAAATATTGATAAATTTAGCACCAGCAAATCTAAAAAAAGAAGGAAGTAGCTTTGACTTATCTATGGCAATAGGAATATTAATTGCAATGGAAAAAATTCCACAAATAGATATAAATAAATTGGCAAATACAATATTTATAGGAGAATTATCACTTGACGGAAAATTAAATAGAATAGATGGAGTACTTCCTATGTGTATGGAAGCAAAAGAACTTGGGATAAAAACAGTAATATTACCTATTTCAAATGCAAATGAAGCAGCGACAATTGAAGAACTTGATATAATACCTATTTTTAATTTGGAAGAAGCAATAAAATATTTAAACAATGAAATTAAAATTGAAAAAGTTATAGCAAATAAAAAGAATTTTATCGAAAAATATGATATTGATTTTGAAGATGTAAAAGGACAAGAAAATGTAAAAAGAGCATTAGAAATTACAGCAGCAGGAGGTCATAATTGCCTTATGATAGGAAGTCCGCGGTTCAGGAAAAACGATGCTAGCTAAAAGACTAATTACAATTTTACCAGAACTTACTAAAGAAGAATCAATGGAAATTACTAAAATACATAGTATTTCTGGAGAACTAAAAAAGGACGGTCTAGTAACAAATAGACCATTTAGAATGCCACACCATACAATACCAATAAGTACAATAATAGGAGGTGGAAAAGTACCAAAACCAGGAGAAATTAGTTTGGCACATAATGGAGTACTATTTTTTGATGAATTAACAGAATACAATAGAAACATATTAGAAGCATTAAGAGAACCATTAGAAGATAAAGAAATAATAATAAATAGACTAAATGGAAATTATAAATATCCTTGTAATTTTATGTTTGTTGCAAGCATGAATCCATGTCCATGTGGATATTATGGAGATACTGAAAAGCAATGCAAATGTACTCCACAAGAAATGCATAGATATTTAAGAAAAATAAGTGGACCATTAATTGATAGAATTGATATACAAATAGAAGTTAAAAGGACTAAAATAGAAAAATTAAAATCAAAAATGAAAATAGAAACTTCAAGACAAATAAGAGAAAGAGTAAACAAAGCGAGAAAAATTCAACTTGAAAGATACAAAAATTGTAATATATATTCAAACTCTGAACTCACACCAAAATTAATTGCAAAATATTGTGAACTAGACAAAAATGGAGAAGAACTTTTAAAAATAGCATTTGAAAAGCTAAAACTCACTGTTAGAGCATATGAAAAGATTTTAAAAGTTGCTAGAACAATAGCTGATTTAGACAACAAAGAAAATATTGAAGAAAAACATATAGCAGAAGCAATACAGTATAGAAACTTAGATAGATTTTATGAAAAAAATAAAAAATAATTTATGAAGGTGATAGAAATTTGATAATAGAATATAGTAGCAAACTTTATCCAGAAAAACTAAAAGAAATAAAAAAACCTCCAACAAGGTTATATGCAGAGGGGAATGTAGAAATTTTAAAAGATTTTGGAATTTCAGTAATAGGTTCAAGAACTAATACTCAATATGGAGAAGAAATGTGCGAAAAATTTACAGAAGAATTAGTAAGATATGATATAATTATAATAAGTGGACTAGCTGTGGGAATAGATTCGATTGCACATAAAACATGCTTAAAAAACGGAGGAAAAACTATTGCAGTTTTACCGTCAGGACTAAATAATATCTATCCAAAAGAAAATATTAATTTATATAAAGAAATAATAAAAAATGGTGGAGTAATTGTTTCAGAATATGAAGATAATATTAAAGCAACTTCTAAAAATTTTTTAGAAAGAAACAGAATTGTTGCAGGATTAGGAGCAGGAACATTAGTAATAGAAGCGGGATACAGAAGTGGAACAACAGTAACAGCGAGATACACAAAAGAACAGGGAAAAACAATATTTTGTATACCAAGTAGTTTACAAAATATAAAAGGTAAATCAACAAATGAACTAATAAAAAATGGAGCAAAATTAGTAACAGATATTAAAGACATATTAAAAACATATTCTAATATGAAATTTATAAAAAAAGAAATTTATAAAAAAGATATAATATTAAATGTTCCAAAAAACTTAATTGAAATCTATCAGGTATTAAATGAAAAACCTCAAAATATTAATGAAATTTCCAGAAAACTCAATAAGCCGATAAGTGAAGTAAGTTATAAAATAATGATGCTTCAACTAAATGATAAAATTATAGAATTACCAGGGCAAAACTTTGTTAGAAAAATATAAAATGAATAAGAGAAAATTTGGAAATATTGGAGAAAAAATTGCGCAAAAATACTTGATAGAAAAAGGATATAAAATAATTGCCACAAACTTTTATACAAAAAGTGGAGAAATTGATATAATAACAAAAAAGAAAAATGAAATAATTTTTGTAGAAGTAAAAACGAGAACCAACTATAACTATGGAAGACCAAGTGAAGCAATAGATAAAAACAAAAAGAAACATATGAAAAATACAGCAAGAATCTTTCTTTCTTTAAACAATTATAGCAAATACAATATTAGATTTGACGCAATAGAAGTTATTATAAAAAATGGAAAATGCAAAATAACACATTTAAAGCAAATTATCTAAAAATATAGCAAAAAAATTCAATAAAAACAAGATAAATCAATGTACACAGCACATATTATACACTTGACAATTATATACAAATATGCTATAATTTTTCTCAGATTGTCCCCAAAGGCAAAAAAAGAGATTTTATTTTAATGTATTAAAGAGAGTAAAAAAGCAAATAATGAAAAGAGCGGAAAACAGAATATACATAGAACTAAAAGAAAGAGAGAGGAGAAAAATAAAAAATTATGACAGATGAAAATAGCAATTTAATAGAAACAAACAAAAAAAAAGAAGAAAAAGTAAAGAAAAATACAACAAAAAATTATAAAAATGAAAGCAAAGAAACAAGAAAAAACTTCAAAAAAGAAATAAAAGAAGAAAACAAAGATGAACGAAAAAATAAAAGAAATGATGGAGAAAAGATAAGAACAAGAAGAAATTACAATAAAAGAAATCAAACAACATCACAAGAAATCTTCAAAAAATCAAAACTAAAAATAATACCATTAGGAGGACTACATGAAGTAGGAAAAAATATTACGGTATTTGAATATGAAGATGAAATGATAGTAGTAGACTGTGGAATATCATTTCCAGAAGATGATATGCTAGGAGTAGATTTAGTAATACCAGACATAACATATATCTTAAAAAATCAAGAAAAATTAAAAGGAATGGTAATAACACATGGACATGAAGACCATATAGGAGGAATACCATACTTTTTAAAACAAATAAATACTCCAATATATGCAACAAGATTATCAGCAGGGCTAATAAGTAATAAACTAGAAGAACATAAGCTATTAAGAAGCACCCAAATGCATATAATAAACCAAGGAGAAACAATAAAACTAGGAAACAACTTTAAAGTGGAATTTATTCGTAGTTCACACAGTATCCCAGACGCCGTAATGCTAGCAATAACAACACCAGCAGGTACAATATTGCACACAGGAGATTTCAAAGTAGATTATACACCAATAGATGGGCAATTAATGGACTTGGGAAAAATAGCAGAACTAGGAAACCAAGGAATTTTAGCATTAATGTCAGATAGTACAAACTCAGAAAGAAAAGGATTTACAATGTCAGAAAGCTCTGTTGGAGAACTATTTGACACAGTATTTTTAAACTGTACAAAAAGAATAGTTGTTGCAACATTTGCATCAAATGTACACAGAATACAACAAATAGTAAATTCAGCAATAAAATATGGAAGAAAAATAGCAGTATGTGGAAGAAGTATGATAAATATAATATCAACATCAATAGAACTAGGATATATAAAATGTCCTGACAATATATTTATAGATATAGACATGATAGGAAACTATACTGACGACAAATTAGTAATAATAACGACAGGAAGTCAAGGAGAACCAATGTCAGCATTAACAAGAATGGCAGCAGGAGACCACAGAAAAATAAAAATCACACCAAATGACTTAATAATAATTTCAGCAACACCAATTCCTGGAAACGAAAAATATGTATCAAAAGTAATAGATGACCTAATGCAATTAGGAGCAGAAGTTGTATATAGTGCCTTAGCAAATGTACATGTATCTGGACATGCATGCCAAGAAGAGCAAAAACTAATAATGGCTCTAGCAAAACCAAAATACTTTATACCAGTACATGGTGAATATAGACAATTAAGAGCACATGCAGAAACAGCGGAATTAATGGGAATAAGCAAAGATAATATATTTATGCTAACAAATGGAAGAATACTTGAAATAAATGAAGAAGAATGTAAATTTAATGGGACAGTTCCAAGTGGTAGAATCTTAGTAGATGGTTTAGGCGTTGGAGATGTAGGAAATATAGTTTTAAGAGATAGACAACATTTAGCACAAGATGGACTAATAGTAATAGTATTAACTATGGACTCTCAAACAGGAGAAGTTGTAGCTGGACCAGATGTAATTTCAAGAGGATTTGTATATGTAAGAGAGTCCGAAAATTTGATGGATGATGTAAAAAGTGTAGTAAGACATGAAATTTCAAAATGTGAAGAAAGAGGAATTCGTGACTGGGCAACAATAAAGTCAACTGTAAAAGAAAATTTACGAGATTACTTATTTATCAAAACCAAGAGAAACCCTATGATTATACCAATAATAATGGAAGTTTAATAAAATATAGGAGCTTTAAATAAGTAACATAAAAATTTAAAGCTCTAATTTTTATATAAAAAAGGAGAAAAAAATGGATTACAAAGAATTATCAGAACTAATCTTTCCAAATGTGAAAGACATATCATATTATGAAGAAAAATACCCAGAAAGAAACTTACCAGAAGGAGCGGTAGTAACAAGATTTGCACCAAGCCCAACAGGATTTGTACATATAGGAGGCTTATACCAAGCATTAGTTGCAAGAACAATAGCACAAAAAACAAAAGGAGTGTTCTTTTTAAGAGTTGAAGACACAGACCAAAAAAGAGAAGTAGAAAATGGAGTAACAGGAATAGTAAACTCATTAAAAGACTTTGATATGGCACCAGATGAAGGAATGATATCAGACACAGAAGAAATAGGAAAATATGGACCATATAAGCAAAGCTTAAGAAAAGAAATATATCAAGCATATGCAAAATACCTAATACAACAAGGCAAAGCGTATCCATGCTTTTGCAAACCAGAAGAAGTAGAAGAAATACGTCAAAAACAAGAAAATGCAAAAATAAGACCAGGATATTATGGAGTATGGGCAAAATGTAGAAACCTTACAGTAGAAGAAATGGCAGAAAAAATAAAACAAGGAGAAAACTACATAATAAGATTTAAGTCACCAGGAAGAGAAGACAGAAAAATAAAACACAAAGATATAATAAAAGGAAATGTGGACTTTCCAGAAAACGATCAAGACATAGTAATAATAAAAGCAGATGGATTACCAACATATCATTTTGCACATGCAATAGATGATCACTTAATGAGAACAACACATGTTATAAGAAGTGATGAATGGTTATCATCAGTACCATTACATTTACAATTATTCCAAGAATTAGGTTTTAAAGCACCTAAGTATGCACATATCTCACCAATTATGAAAAATGATAATGGAGGAAAACGTAAATTAAGCAAAAGAAAAGATCCGGAAGCGGCTGTTGAATATTATAAAAAAGAAGGAATACCAGCAGATGCAGTAAAAGAATATTTGTTAAATATAGCAAACTCTACATTTGAAAATTGGAGAAGAGCAAATCCAAATGCAAAAATGGAAGAATTTGATTTTCAACTAAATAAAATGAGTGTAAGTGGAGCACTATTTGATATGATAAAATTATTAGATATAGGAAAAACAGTAATATCAAAGATGACAGCTGAAGAAGTATATGAAAAATCTCTAGAATGGGCAAAAGAATATGATGAAGAACTTACAGAAATGTTGAAAAACGAAGAATATGCTTTAAAAGTATTTGGAATAGAAAGAGGAAACAAAAAACCAAGAAAAGATATTTCAAAATGGTCAGATGTAAAAGAAAACATAAAATACATGTATGATGACAAATTTTTTGGAGAAATACAAGAATATCCATATCAACCAGCAATATCAGATAAAGAAAGTATAGAAAAAATATTAAAACTATATATTGAAAAATATTATGATGAAAATGATGACAAGCAAACTTGGTTTGATAAAATAAAAGAACTAACCACAGAAATGGGATATGCAGGTGAAGTAAAAGAATTTAAGGCAAACCCAGGTATGTACAAAGCACATGTTGGAGATGTAAGTACAGTACTAAGAGTAGCATTAACATCGAGAACAAATACTCCAGACATGTATGAAATAATGCAAGTACTAGGAAAAGATAGAGTTATTAAAAGGTTAGAAAATCAAATTAATGCAAATTCTTAAAAACATTAAAATAAGGAGGACAACAATATGGAATACAATATAGGAGATATAGTCAGAACTAAGAAAACACATCCATGTGGAAGTAAACTATGGGAAATAATAAGAATTGGAGTAGACTTCAAATTAAAATGTCAAGGCTGCGGACATATTGTTGTATTAGAAAGACCAAAAGCATTAAAAGTAATTACAAAAATAGAAAAAAATAGAACTACTGAAAAAAATCAGTAGTTCTTATTTTTGGAAACAAAATCCACCAATAATCATAAAATAAAAAGGGGGATAGAAATGTTATTTAGAAAAAAAAGTCATAGAGGAGTACAATCAGGAGATATAAATATAGAAGAACTAAAAAACAAAGTAAGTCAAGGAGCAATATTAATAGATGTAAGAAGTAAACAAGAATATAAAGAAGGGCATCTGCCTAAAGCGATAAATATACCAGAATATGAAATTCAAAGAAGAATTCTGAAAGAAATCCCTAATAAAAATCAATTAATAGTAGTTTATTGTCAATATGGAGGAAGAAGTAAAAACACATATATAAATATGAAAAAAATGGGATATTCAAATATATATAATTTATATGGAGGTTTAGAAAGTCTATAATAAAAAAGATAATAGAAACTATAAAAATGTCCTTAAAATAAGGGTATTTTATAAGCACTAAAGTTCTATTATCTTCTTTTTTGAATATAATGTAAAAAGAAGAATGAAAAAATATTTTAAATAACTTTTAAATGAAAGGAAGAAAACAGAATGGAAAACCATATTTCAAACAATTTTATAAGTATAATAAAAGGAGTAATAATATCAATAATATCAACAATAATATTACTATTTATATTTTCAATATTATTGACATATACGAACATAAGTGAAAATTTAATAACACCAGTAATAATAGTTGTTACAGCTATAAGCATATTTATAGGAAGTACAATAGCAAATGTAAAAATGAAAAAAAACGGCTTATTAAATGGTGCATTAATAGGAGGAATATATTTAATAAGTATGTATATATTATCATCAATAATAAGCAAAAATTTTTCAGTAACTATCCAAACAATTATAATGATATTAGCAGGAATGATATGTGGAATGTTTGGAGGTGTAATGGGAATAAATAAAAAATAAAATAGTTGGAAAAATATGAAAAAACAGTTGATATTTTTCTGAAATTGGGTTAAAATCAATAAAGACAAAAGGAGGCAAATATGATAACATTAGAAGACGTTATAAAAAAAGAAGAAGTTAAAGCCTTTATAGAAGGTGCACAAAAACAATTAAAAGCACTAGGATATACAGAACATTCATATAGACATATAGGGATAGTGTCAAAAAGAACAGGAGAAATTCTTGAAAAACTAGAATATGATGAAAAAACCATAGAACTAGGAAAAATTGCAGGATATCTACATGATATAGGAAATGTAGTAAACAGAGTAGACCATGCACATAGTGGAGCAATATTGGCATACAACATACTAAAAGAAATGAAAATGCCATTAGAAGACATAACAGAAATAGTAACAGCAATAGGAAACCATGATGAAAAAACAGGAACAGCAGTAAGTGCAATATCAGCAGCATTAATACTAGCAGATAAGTCAGATGTACATAGAAATAGAGTAGAAAACACAAACATGTCAAATTTTGACATACATGATAGAGTAAACTATGCAGTAACTGATTCAAAATTAGAAATAAATGAAAAAGAAAGGAAAATAGTATTAAAATTAACAATAGACACACAAATATGTCCAGTATTAGACTATTTTCAAATATTCATGGACAGAACTATGATGAGTAAATATGCTGCAAAATACTTACAAGTATGGTATGAATTAGTAATAAATGGAACCAAACTATTATAAAAAATGAGGAAGGAAAGATAGCAAAATGAGAAAAGTAAAAATAATAACAATAATATTAGCAATTATAACTGTTACCCTAATAGCATTTGGAGGGATATATGTCCAAGAACAAAACAGAATGGAAAACAAAGTAAAAGACTATCAATTAGGAAGAGAACTTGATGGAGGAAGAATTATAGAATTAAAAATAGCAAACGAAAGTGATTCAGAAGAAAAAGAAGAAGAACAAAATCAAGAAATAAAAGAAATTGATGAAGAAACATTAGAAAAATGCAAAACAATCAAAAAAACAATAGAAAATAGATTTAATAATTTAGGAGCAGAAGATTATGCAATATCTTTAAACGAAAAAGATGGTACAATAAGAATAGAATTAGCAGAAGACAATTTAGTAGATTCATATGTATACTATTCATATGTAAGAAAAGAGATAAAAATAAAAGATGAAGAATCAAAAACGGATTTAATTGATGATTCAATGATAAAAGATATAAAATATACTTATAATAATAACACCTCAGGAGAATACCAAGTATATTTAGAAGTAGAACTAAATAAAGAAGGACAAGCAAAAGTAAAAGATATTTTGAATGAATATGCACTTCTTGATATAGAAGTTAAAAAAATAGAAGATGCAAAAAAAGAAAGTGAAGAAGAAAAGAAAGAAGAAAATCAGGCAGAAGAAGTTGAAAAAGAAGAAACAAAAACAGACGGAAACAATGAACAAATAACAAAGAAAATAGCAAAATTATATGTAGGTGAAAATACATATGATATAGACAAAATAGATGAAAACAAATTAAGAGTAAAAATAGGCTCAAAAACATCAAATTCAACATATGTAAATAGCTATATGTCAGAAGCAGCAGAAATAGCAATGCTAAAAAAATCTGGAGAATATCCAATAAATTATGAAATAGAAACAAATAGATATGAATATTCAAGTATAACAAAAACAATATTAACTAAAGCAGCAATAGATATTGCAATAATACTATGCATTATATTAGTAATATATTGCATAAAATATAAAGTAAATGGAATATTAATAAGTCTATCAATCATAGGATTTGTATCATTATTCTCATTATTAATAAGATATACAAATGTACAAATATCAATAGATGGAATTTTAGCAATAATATTTATAATATTGTTAAATTTAAAAATAAATCAAGTTATATTGTCAAAAATAAAGAAAATGCCAATGATAAAAGAAGCTATAAATTCAACTTATAAAGAAATATTTTTGAAAATAATTCCTATAATGATTTTAACAGTAGTATTTTGCTTTGCAAAATGGTCAAACTTAAATAGTTTTGGATTGATAATGTTTTGGGGAATAACACTATGTGCAATATATAATATTACTGTAACAAAAGCTTTATTACTATTAAAAGGAAATAAGTAAAATATACTAGAAAAATTAGAAAGGAATGAAAATATTAATGAAACAAGGAATGAATAAAAATATTTATATACTTGCAATTACTATAATTATAATACTTGTAGGAATTATAGTAACAGCAACATTAGGATTTAATAAAGAACTAAGATTTTCAGAAAGTCAAAAAATAGATATTTATATATCTCACAAAGTTAATGTAAACAAAATTAAAGATATAGCAAATGAAGTATTAGGAAGAGAAAACATAGTACAAATAGTAGAAGTATATGAAGATATGGTTACAATTAGAGCTAAAAGCATAACAGAAGAACAAAAAAATAATATAGTAAATAAAATCAAAGAAAATTATCAATTTGAACAAACCGCAGAGAAAACAATAATAGAAAATGTACCATCAACAAGGTTAAGAGATATTTATAAAAAATACATTATGCCATTTGCAATTTCATGGGTATTAATATTAATATATATGATTGTAAGATATAGAAAAATAGGAATGGTAAAAGTTATAACAAGAACGTTGATGGTGCCAGTTATTGGAGAAGCATTATTAGCAAGTATTATTGCGATTGCGAGAATACCAGTTGGAAGATTTACACCAGTACTAAGTATAGCAGTATATCTATTTACGATATTATATGTAACAAATAAAAACGAAAAAACAATAGAAGAACAATAAAAAATATTAAAAAGACTATTTTTAAATTATTTAAAAATAGTCTTTTAAGAAATGAAAGGAAATAATATGGAAAAAGTTGAAAAAAGAAAAGATTATATAAGTTGGGATGAATATTTTATGGCAATAGCAAAACTTTCTGCGATGAGAAGTAAAGACCCAAGTACACAGGTAGGAGCATGTATAGTAAGTAATGATAACAGAATATTATCAATTGGATATAATGGTGCACCAAATGGTTTTGATGATGAAAAATTTCCATGGGGAAGAGAAGGAAAACAATTAAATACAAAATATCCATATGTATGCCATGCAGAAATGAATGCAATTTTAAATTACAGAGGAAGTAAAAAAGATTTAGAAAATGCAAAAATATATGTGGATTTATTTCCATGTAATGAATGTGCTAAAATAATAATTCAGTCAGGAATAAAAGAAGTAGTATATTTATCAGATAAATATGCGACTTCCGAAAATAACATAGCATCACGTAAACTATTTGATGAATGTGGAGTTAAATATCAAAAAATACAATTAAAAGAAAATAGAACAATAGAAATAGAATTATAATGTAAAATACTTAAAAAATGTTTTTTTATCAATGATAAAAATGTACAAAATTGATTTTGAAAAAAATCCCAAAAAAGTATTGACATACCAGCTAAAAAGTTATATAATAATTAAGCATGAATTTAGCGTTGAAGTCGAATGTGGCTACATCTAAAAAAGATGGAGGGAACTTCGATGGAGTATGTCTTGGCTAGACCAGGCGGTAAGTTTAAGTTAATTGTATTAATATAAAAATACAAATAACTTATGCAAAAATAATTTTGCATACATATATAGCACTTATCCCAGAATAACCATGCGAATTTGGGATTTTAAAACAGGTAAAAACAAAACACCAGGGTGCGTTATAGCTTGCCAACGCGTAATTTTAAATTATAATATATTTTTTAAGGAGGGAAAATTACAATGGCAAAAACAGTTGTATCAAGTGAAAAAGTAAGAATAAGATTAAAAGCTTATGACCATGTAGTTTTAGATCAGTCTGCTGAGAAAATAGTAGATACTGCTAAAAAGACAGGAGCAAAAGTATCAGGTCCTATTCCATTACCAACAGAAAAAGAAATCGTAACAATTTTACGTTCTCCACACAAACACAAAGACGCAAGAGAACAATTTGAAATGAGAACACATAAAAGAGTTATAGATATTCTTTATCCAACACAAAAAACAATGGATAGTTTAATGAAACTAGAACTACCAGCAGGTGTTGACATAGAAATCAAAAACTAGTTCAAAAAAATAAAAACAAAACCAAGCTGGTCGCTTACCAGCCAATAGTTTAAGTTAACTGTAAAATACAGATAACTTATGCGGTGAAACGTATAGGAGGAATAAAAATGAAAAAAGCATTAATAGGAAAAAAAGTAGGAATGACACAAATATTTGACTCAAATGGAGTAGTTATTCCAGTAACAGTAATAGAAGCAGGTCCATGTGTAGTTGCTCAAATAAAAACATTAGAAAAAGATGGATATGAAGCAATACAATTAGGATTTGGAGAAGTAAAAGAAAACAAATTAAATAAACCAGCAAAAGGACATTTTGCAAAAGCAAATGTAACAGCAAAAAGACATTTAAGAGAATTTAGATTAGATTCAATAGAAGGAATCAAAGTTGGAGACGAACTAAAAGTAGATGTATTTGCTGAAGGAGATAAAATAGATGTTCAAGGAACATCAAAAGGAAAAGGATTCCAAGGTGTAATAAAAAGACATGGACAAAGTAGAGGACCAATGGGACATGGTTCTATGTATCATAGAAGACCAGGTTCAATGGGAGCAACATCAACACCAGGAAGAGTATTTAAAGGTAAAAAATTACCAGGACATATGGGACATGTAACAGTAACAATACAAAACTTAGATATTGTAAAAGTAGACATGGACAAAAATGTAATATTAGTAAAAGGTAGTGTTCCAGGAGCAAAAGGAGCTATCCTAAAAATAAAATCAGCTATAAAAGCTTAAGAGATATTTAGAAAAGGAGGAAAAACGAAATGCCAAAAGTAGATGTATATAACATGCAAGGTAAAAAAGTTAGTGATGTAGCATTAAGTGAAGCAGTATTTGGAATAGAACCAAATGAAAATGTTGTTCACAGTGTATTAGTAAATTACTTAGCTAATCAAAGACAAGGTACACAAAGTACTAAAACAAGAGCAGAAGTTCGTGGTGGTGGAAGAAAACCATGGAGACAAAAAGGAACAGGTAGAGCAAGACAAGGTAGTATACGTGCTCCACAATGGATAAAAGGTGGTATAGCATTAGGACCAAAACCACGTACATACACATATAAAGTAAACAAAAAAGAAAAACAATTAGCAATAAAATCATTATTAAGTGCAAAAGTATTAGATAATGAATTAACAGTTGTTGATAAATTAGAATTAGCAGAACCAAAAACAAAAATTATGGCTAAAGCTTTAACAGATTTAAAAGTTGAAGGAAAAGCATTAATAATATTAACAGAAAAAAATGAAAATGTTTCACGTTCAAGTAGAAACATAGAAGGTGTTAAAACAATAGAATTAAATACAATAAATGTATTTGACTTATTAAATTGCAATAAATTAGTTTTACCATTAGATACTGTTAAAAAATTAGAGGAGGTGTATGCCTAATGTTACCAGAAGAAATCATAGTAAGACCAGTAATAACTGAAAAAAGCAATGATGAAATGCAATCAGGAAAATACACTTTCGAAGTTAACAAAAAAGCTACAAAAGTTGAAATAGCAAGAGCTGTTGAAAAACTTTTCGAAGTAAAAGTATTAAATGTTAACACAATGACAGTTAAAGGAAAAACAAAAAGAGTTAGATATCAAGAAGGAAAAACATCAGACTGGAAAAAAGCTATTGTTACAATAGATACAAATCCAACTGAAAAAACATACCTTGGAAAAGGTGGAAAAACAGTTAAAGTTTCTAAAAAATACAAAGATTCAATTGATGAATTTATGGGAGCATAAGTAAAACTTGAATAAATTTGTAAAAAGAAACATAACTAAAAATATCGAGAAATAACTCGGAAAATAAAAAATATCTGTAAGCGGAACAGGAAAAAATCCGTAGAAAAAGGAGAGAAATTAAGATGAGTATGAAACATTTTAAAGCCTATACACCATCAAGAAGAAATATGGTAGTTTCTGATTATTCTGAAATAACAAAAACAACTCCTGAAAAATCTTTATTAGAAAAGAAAAGAAAAAATGCAGGAAGAAACTCATATGGAAGAATAACAGTAAGACATCAAGGTGGAGGAAATAGACAAAAATATAGAATAATAGATTTTAAAAGATTAAAAGACAATATGGAAGCAACAGTTATTGGAATTGAATATGATCCAAACCGTAGCAGTAATATAGCTTTAATAAAATATGAAGATGGAACATTAAGTTACATTATAGCACCACAAGGTTTAACAGACGGAGATAAAGTTATATCTGGAGAAAATGTAGATATAAAACCAGGAAATTGCTTACCAATAGCAAATATACCAGTTGGAACATTAATTCATAACATAGAATTAAACCCAGGTCAAGGTGCAAAATTAGTAAGAGTTGCTGGGCAAAGTGCACAATTAATGGCAAAAGAAGGAAAATATGCACATGTAAGATTACCATCAGGAGAAATGAGATTAATATTAGCAAAATGTAGAGCAACAATCGGAGCAGTAGGAAACGCAGGACATGAAAATGTTAAATTAGGTAAAGCAGGAAAAACAAGACATTTAGGAATAAGACCAACAGTTAGAGGTTCTGTAATGAACCCAGTAGATCACCCACATGGTGGTGGTGAAGGTAGAGCTCCAGTAGGACACTCAGGACCAATGACACCTTGGGGTAAACCAGCATTAGGATATAAGACAAGAAATAAAAAGAACAAAACAAATAAATTTATAGTAAAGAGAAGAAAGTAGAATAGGAGGAAAATCATATGTCAAGATCAAGTAAGAAAAAACCATTTGTAGCCCCAGAACTATTAAAAAGAGTTGAAGCTATGAATGAAAGTGGAAATAAAGAAGTAATCAAGACATGGTCAAGAGCTTCAACAATATATCCACAAATGATAGGACACACAATAGCTGTTCATGATGGTAGAAAACATGTACCAGTATATATAACAGAAGAAATGATAGGTCATAAATTAGGTGAGTTTGCTCCTACAAGGACATTCAAAGGTCATTCAGGAGAAAAAGCAACTACAACAAATAAATAATAATAATTAAGGAGGGAATTGTAGTGGAAGAAACAGCAGTAATGGAAGCTAAAGCAACATTAAGATATGCACGTATATCAGCAAGAAAAGTAAAAATCGTAGCAGACTTAATTAGAGGAAAAAATGTCGATGAAGCTTTAGCAATAGTAAAATTTACACCAAAAGCATCATCAGAAATGATAGAAAAACTATTAAAATCAGCAATCGCAAATGCTGAAAACAATCACGGAATGAAACATGAAAATTTATATGTTGCTGAAATATTTGCAAACCAAGGTCCAACATTAAAAAGAATAAGACCAGCTGCAAAAGGTTCAGCAGTTAGAATTAGAAAAAGAACAAGTCATATAACAATTGTTCTTAAAGAGAAAGAATAATAAAGGGAGAATCACTTATTTATGAGGATAGAAATATCTGATGAAAAGATGTGTCCCCAACAAATTGAGAAAAGGAGGATTCTAATAAATGGGACAAAAAGTACATCCAACAGGTGCGAGAGTTGGAATAATCAAAGATTGGAATGCTAAATGGTATGCAGATTCTAAGAACTTTGCAGATTACTTAGTAGAAGACCAAAAGATTCGTAAATTTTTAAAGAAAAAATTATACACAGCTGGAATTTCAAAAATTGAAATTGAAAGAACAGCAAAACTTGTTAAAGTTAATGTTTATGCAGCAAAACCTGGAATAATAATCGGAAAAGGTGGAGCTGGAGCAGAAAGCTTAAAAGCAGAAGTAACAAAATTAATAGAAAAAGATGTAAATATCAATATTATCGAGGTAAAAACAACAGCAACAGATGCACAATTAGTTGCTGAAGATATTGCTGGACAACTAGAAAGAAGAATTTCATTTAGAAAAGCTATGAAACAATGTATGCAAAAAACTATGAAATCAGGTGCTTTAGGAATTAAAACTTCAGTATCTGGAAGATTAGGTGGAGCAGATATGGCTAGAACAGAATTTTATAAAGAGGGAACAATTCCTCTACAAACATTAAGAGCTGATATTGACTATGGATTTGCAGAAGCAGATACTACATATGGAAAAATCGGTGTAAAAGTTTGGATATATAAAGGTGAAGTTCTTCCAGCTAGAAAAGTGGAAGGAGGAGACCAATAATGCCATTAATGCCAAAAAAATCTAAATTTAGAAAAATGCAAAAAGGTAGAAATAGAGGAAAAGCAACAAGAGGAAATAAAGTAACAGACGGAGAATATGGATTACAAGCTGTAGAAGCAGGTTTAATAAAAGGAAATCAAATTGAAGCAGCTCGTGTTGCTATGACACGTTACACAAAAAGAGGTGGAAAAGTTTGGATAAAAATATTTCCAGACAAACCAATAACACAAAAACCAGCCGGAACACGTGGTGGTAAAGGTAAAGGAAATGTTGAATATTGGGTAGCAGCTGTAAAACCTGGTAGAGTTATGTTTGAAATGGCAGGAATACCAGAAGAAACAGCTAGAGAAGCCTTAAGACTAGCTATGAATAAATTACCAATTAAAGCCAAATTTGTAACAAGAGAAAATGTAAGCAAGGTGGGTGATAGTGATGAAGATAAGTAAAATAAGAGAAATGTCTTCACCAGAATTAGAAAAAGAATTAGGTGAACTAAAAACAGAATTATTCAAATTAAAATTTAGTTTAGCTACAAATGGATTAGATAACCCAATGAAAATAAAAGAGGTTAAAAAAGATATAGCTAAAATAAATACAGTATTAACAGAAAGAAAAATAGCAGAAGCAAAAGCATAAGTTCATAAAAAATGTAAAAGGAGGAAGACCTATGGAAGAAAGAAATCTTCGTAAAGTTATGGTTGGTACTGTTACATCTGATAAAATGGATAAAACAGTAGTTGTTTCAGTAGAAACAAGTATAAGCCATAAAACATATGGAAAAACGGTTAAAAGAACATACAAATTAAAAGCTCATGACGAAGAAAATAAATGTCAAATAGGAGACAAAGTAAAAGTTATGGAAACAAGACCACTTTCTAAAGATAAAAGATGGAGAGTAGTTGAGATTCTTGAAAAAGGAGGAAAATAAACCATGATACAACAACAAACAATATTAAAAGTTGCAGATAATACTGGAGCCAAAGAAATCATGTGTATCAGATGTATGGGTGGTTCATATATGAAAACAGCTAACATCGGAGATGTTATAGTTGCCTCTGTAAAAACAGCAACACCGGGTGGCGTTGTTAAAAAAGGTGATGTAGTTAAAGCTGTAATAGTAAGAAGCAAAAAAGGTTTAAGAAGACAAGATGGTTCATATATAAAATTTGATGAAAATGCAGCAGTATTAATAAAAGATGATAAAACACCAAAAGGAACACGTATATTTGGTCCAGTTGCAAGAGAATTAAGAGAAAAAGATTATATGAAAATATTATCATTAGCACCAGAAGTTTTATAATAAATAAAGAAGGAGGTTAAACTCAATGAGAATAAAAAAAGGAGATACAGTTCAAGTTTTATCAGGAAATGATAAAGGTAAAACAGGAGAAGTATTAGAAGTTATACCAAAAGATTCATCAATTGTAGTAAAAGGTGTAAATGTTAGAAAAAAACACATAAAACCTAGAAAACAAGGTGAGGAAGGTGGAATAATACCAGTTGAATGTGCTATTGACAGTTGTAAAGTCAATGTAGTATGTCCAAAATGTGGAAAATCAACAAGAATAGAATATAAAATAGAAAAAGACAAAAAAGTTCGTATTTGTAAAAAATGTGGAGCTATAATTAAATAGTGAAAGGAGGATTTAACTAATAATGGAAAAACTAAGAGAACAATATGAAAAAGAAGTAGTACCAGCATTAATGAAAAAATTTCAATATAAATCAATAATGCAAGTTCCAAGACTTGATAAAATAGTAATAAATATAGGTTTAGGAGACACAAAAGAAAATCCTAAATCATTAGAAAATGCAATAAATGATTTAACACAAATCACAGGTCAAAAGCCTATGATAACAAAAGCAAAAAAATCAATTGCAGCATTCAAATTAAGAGAAGGAGCAAACGTTGGATGTAAAGTTACACTAAGAGCAGATAAGATGTACGATTTTGCTTATAAACTATTCAATGTAGCGCTTCCAAGAGTAAGAGATTTCAGAGGTGTATCTAGTGATTCATTTGATGGAAGAGGAAATTACTCAATGGGAATAAAAGAACAATTAATATTCCCAGAAATAGAATATGATAAAGTAGACAAACTAAGAGGAATGGATATCATATTTGTAACAACAGCTGAAACAGACGAAGAGGCAAGAGAATTATTAAAAGAATTAGGAATGCCTTTTAAAGCATAAATTAAGGAGGAATAATTAACAATGGCTAAAAAATCATTGAAAATAAAACAATCTAGACCACAAAAATATGCAACTAGAGAATATAATAGATGCAAAATTTGTGGGAGACCACATAGCTATATTAGAAAATTTGGAATTTGCCGTGTATGTTTCAGAGAATTAGCACACAAAGGTGAAATTCCAGGTGTAAAAAAAGCAAGTTGGTAAAATAAAAAATTAAAATATAAGAAATTCAATATAAATTAGTATGCATTTATAGATTAATAAATAAATGTAATCTATTAGTGAGTTTAGGGAAGAACTGTCCCTGAAATTGAAAGGAGGAAAGTAAATGAATACTACAGACCCAATATCAGATATGTTAACAAGAATAAGAAATGCTAACACTTCAAAACATAAAACAGTAGATGTACCAGCTTCAAAAATGAAGACAGCGATAGCTGAAATCTTATTTAAAGAAGGATACATAAAATCTTTTGAGTTAATCAATAATGAAAATCAAGGAATTATAAGAATAACTCTAAAATATGATGAAAAAGGTACAAGAGTAATAGATGGTATAAAAAGAATAAGTAAACCAGGACTAAGAGTATATGCTGGTAAAGATGAATTACCAAAAGTATTAAATGGCTTAGGAATAGCAATAATTTCTACATCAAAAGGTCTAAAAACAGACAAAGAAGCAAGAGAAGCAGGAATGGGTGGAGAAGTTTTAGCTTATGTATGGTAGTAAAAGGAGGGAAAAAACAAGATGTCAAGAATAGGAAATAAAACTATTACAGTGCCAGAAGGTGTTGAAGTAACAGTTGCTGAAAACAAAGTAACTGTAAAAGGGCCAAAAGGTACACTAGAAAAAGAAATACATAACAATATTTCTGTATCAGTAGAAGGTAATATAATTAAAGTTACTAGACCAAATGACGAAGCTTTTAACAGAAGCTTACATGGTTTAACAAGAACTTTAATAAATAATATGATAAAAGGTGTTGTAACTGAATACACAAGAGAATTACAAATAAATGGTGTAGGTTACAGAGTTGCAAAACAAGGAAATAATTTAAACCTAGTATTAGGATATTCTCATCCAGTAATATTTGAAGCACCAGAAGGAATTTCTTTTGACGTTCCAAACCCAAATACAATTATAGTAAAAGGAATTGACAAAGAATTAGTTGGTCAAACAGCAGCTAATATAAGAACAAAAAGACCACCTGAAGTATATAGAGGAAAAGGTATTAAATATGCTGAAGAGACTATTAGACGTAAAGAAGGAAAAACAGGTAAATAGAAATATATTCTCAGAAAGGAGTATAAGAAATGGTTAGTAAAACAGATAGAAAACTAGAAAGAACTAGAAGACATGCTAGAGTTAGAACTAAAGTATCTGGAACAGCAGAAAAACCAAGATTATGTGTATATAGAAGTAATTCTAATATATATGCACAAATAATTGATGATGTTGCAGGAAATACATTAGTATCTGCTTCAACATTAGATAAAGAAGTAAAAACAAAAAAATCTAATATAGAAGCCGCTAAAGAAGTTGGAGCTTTAATTGCTAAGAGAGCTACTGAAAAAAATATTAAAACAGTAGTATATGATCGTAGTGGATATATATACCATGGTGTTGTAAAAGAATTAGCAGAAGCTGCAAGAGAAGGTGGACTTAAATTTTAGTTACAATTTTATATAAAGAAAAAGGAGGGAAACATTAAAACCTATGGAAGAAAATAAAATGCCAGAATTAAAAGAAAAAGTAGTAGCTATAAACAGAGTAGCAAAAGTAGTAAAAGGTGGTAGAACATTTAGATTTAGTGCTGTAGTAATCGTAGGAGATGAAAACGGACATGTAGGAATTGGAAATGGTAAAGCTGCCGAAGTTCCAGATGCTATTAAGAAAGCTATACAAGAAGCTAAGAAAAATTTAATTGAAGTTCCACTTGTTGGAACAACAGTACCTCACGAATTTGTCGGAGAATTTGGTAGTGCAAAAGTTATGTTAAAACCAGCAGCAGTTGGTACAGGACTTATAACAGGAGGAAGTGTTAGACCAGTACTTGAACTTGCAGGATATAAAGATGTACGTACAAAAGTTATTGGAACAAATAACCCAAGAAATGTAGTATATGCAACTATCGAAGGATTAAAAAATATGAGGACTATTGAGCAAATTGCAAAGAAAAGAGATAAAAAAGTAGAAGACATAATGTAATTTTAAATTGCAAAAATTGATATGGGGCAAACAGTAACTCAAAAGTATAAATACAAGGTTGAGCATGTGTTCCATAACATAAACAAGGGAGGTGCAAAGAAAAATGAAAATGGGAGAATTAAAACCAGCTACACAAAAAGTTGAGAGAAAAAGAGTTGGACGTGGTATAGGTTCTGGACTTGGAAAAACATCAGGAAAAGGACATAAAGGACAAAAAGCAAGATCTGGTGGAGGAGTAAGAAGAGGTTTTGAAGGAGGTCAAACACCATTATATAGACGTTTACCAAAAAGAGGCTTCACAAATATTCACGCTAAAAATTATACAGAAGTAACATTAACAATGTTAAACAATTCAAAAGCAACAGATGTAACAGCAGAAAGCTTAGTAGAAGAAGGAATAATCGGAAAAGTAAATGACGGTATAGTAGTTTTAGCAACAGGAACATTAGACAAAAAATTAAATGTTAAAGCTAACAGATTCACTGCTACAGCAAAAGAAAAAATCGAAGCTCTAGGCGGAAAGGCAGAGGTGATTTAGTTGTTTAAAACGATACAAAACGCTTTAAAAACACCGGATGTAAGAAAAAGACTATGGTATACACTATTACTAATAATATTATTTAGACTAGGATGTTATATTACAGTACCAGGTGTAAATACTATAGTATTAAATGAAGCAATGACTTCAACAAATGGAATTTCTGGATTTATAGATATAATTTCAGGAGGAGCTTTCTCAAGATTTTCAATATTTGCTATGTCAATAAGCCCATACATAACAGCATCAATTGTTGTACAATTATTAGCAATGGTAATACCATCTTTAGAGAGAATGGTTAAAGAAGGTGGAGAAGAAGGCAAAAGAATAATGAATAAATATACAAAAATAGCTACTATTGTATTAGCTTTAGTAGAAGCTATTGGTATATATTTATCTTATAAAAATTCAGGAGCATTCATAAACCCTGGATTATTAACAGGAGTATTAGTAATTGCATCATTAGTTGCAGGAACATCTTTACTTATGTGGTTAGGAGAACAAATATCAAGTAAAGGTATAGGAAATGGTATATCAATAATAATATTTATAGGTATTATATCAGGATTACCAGCAGGAATAACAACTATATGGAATTTAATATTTACAAGTGCAGGATTTAATACAATTGGTTTAATTACAGCATTAGGAATTATAATTGGAGCTGTTCTATTAGTAGCAGGTGTTGTATTTGTACAACAAGCTGAAAGAAGAGTACCAGTACAATATTCAAAAAAAGTAGTTGGAAGAAGAATGGTAGGAGCTCAAAATACTCATATACCTCTAAAACTAGCTATGGCAGGAGTTATGCCAGTAATATTTGCGTCATCATTTATGACATTTCCAGCAATGTTAATATCAATGTTTGTAAAAGATATTTCAACATTAACAGGTTTTTGGGCAGGAGTTTATAAATTCTCTATTGCAACATCATCATCAAGTGTTGGATGGGGATATTCTCTTGCTAATGCAATAGTATATCTACTTCTAATTTTAGGTTTTACATTTTTCTATACTTATGCTACATTTAATCCAGCAGAAGTATCAAATAATATAAAGAAAAATGGTGGATTTATACCAGGAATTAGAGCTGGAAAACCAACGACAGATTATTTATCATCAATAATATCTAAATTAACAGTATTTGGAGGAATATTCCTAGCAGTTATTGCTATACTTCCAATGTTATTAAGATTTACAAACTTAAATGTTTCATTTGGTGGTACTTCAATATTAATCGTTGTAGGTGTTGCACTTGAGACTGTACAACAATTAGAATCTCAATTAGTCATGAGACATTATAAAGGATTCTTAGAATAATTTTATATAAAATTTAGTATGACTTTAATGTTGTTCTAAATGTGAAAAATAGCACTTATTTATAAAATAAGTGCTATTTTTTCATATGTATAAATATAATTAAACTTTGACAATAAACAAAAAAGTCCTTAATGAATATAATTAAAGATTAATTTTATAACAACAATATATCATTAAGTAGTAGTAAAATCAATAGATTTAAGCAAAATAATTTGCTAGATTTTAAGCTAAAATATAATAAACAAATAAGAAAATATATAAAAAGAAATCTTAGAACTATAAGAAGTTCAAGATTTTTTTATTATCTTAAATTATATTCATTAAGGAAAGAAAAAACGTAAATGCTTGTATCTCTTAACCTTATAAAAAATACATAGTTAAAATGCTGAAAAATGTCAAAAAATGAAATGCAAAAAGTATTGCAAAAAAATAGTTCAAAATGATATAATTATCTTGTAGTACGTTTACAATAAAATAATATAAAAAACATAAGAAAAAGCCGAGGGGAGGGAAAATATACAAAAGTAAACGTTAAAAAATACAAGTGAAGATAGAGGAGGAAAACAGTGAGAGTTAATAAGAAAAATAACAGAGGAGTAACACTAATAGCATTAGTAGTAACAATAATAGTATTATTAATATTAGCAGGAGTAGGAATAGCCACATTAACAGGAGAAGACGGAATAAT
>CAUWAY010000021.1:0-24844 GCA_963556905.1 uncultured Clostridia bacterium
CTCCTGTTAATGTTGATAGACTTATTCCTGCTAGTATAAATAGTACTATTATTGTTACTACTAATGCTATTAGTGTTATTCCCTTTTCGTTTTTATTATTTTTTCTCTTGTTCATTTTTCTCATTTTCCCTCCAACTTTTTTATTTGTTTTCTTAAATGTATATAATTAAAGACAAAAAAAAGCTCTAAACAGCTTAAGCTTAAGAACTTTTTTGTAATAATAGTAGTATTTATATTATATTTTTTTGTTAAAATTTAAAAAATTATTATTTTTCGAAACTATTGATTTTATTATTGTTTAATGGTATATTATCATTATAAAAGTTGTCTTTAATTATATACATTAAGGAATTTTTCAAATAATTGAAATAAAAAATTGCTTATTATCTAAAATTGTTTCTGCAACTTTTTCAAAATTCTCTTCATATTTAGTTAAATATATATTTTCAATGCCACACTTATTTTTTATAAGCTCAGTATGAATATTTTCAGTTTTCTCTTTTTGTAATTCATTTTGTTTTATATATTTTTCCAAAAACTCTGACACAATTTTTCCAGTATTAATTAATTCAACTTCATATCCCATTTCCTCTTTTATAATTTTTTCATAAACTGGAAAATGAGTACAACCTAAAATTATTTTATCTATATTATTTTTTTTTAAAGGTAACATATATTGTTTAATTACTTCTCTTCCTTCTTTACTTTGTGCTCTTCCTTCTTCTGCAATTTTCGCAAGCATTGGACATGCTTTATTAATTACTTCTATATTACAAATTTTCTCTTTTAACTTTTGTTCCCACACACCGCTTCTAATAGTTCCCTCTGTTGCTATTACTCCTATTTTATTATATTTATGCTCTTTTACATATTCAACTGTAGGTTCTATTATTCCTATTATAGGTATATTAAATAATTTTTTTAGCACGTCTATTGCTTGGCTAGTAGCCGTTCCACAAGCTATTACAATAATTTTAACATTTTTTTCTATTAGTCTTTCAACATTTTTTATTGCAAATTTTATTATATCTTCTTTACTTTTATCTCCATATGGAAAATTTTTCGTATCTCCTATGTAAATTATATCCTCACATGGTAGTTTTTTTCTAATTTCATTTAACACCGTCAAACCACCTATTCCTGAGTCAAAAATTCCTATTGGTCTATTGTTCATAGTTTTTATTATGTCAGTATATATTCTAACATATTCCCCTTTCTTTTTTTTATTATTATATATTATATTATATAAATTTTCCATAATATATTGTCATTTTTATTGCACTTTTCATATTATATATTAACAAAAGCTTATTTTTTATAATTAAAAAATAGTTTTTAAAAGAAAGGATGTTTTTTATGGAAATTAATGAAAAAAGACCTGATAATCATTGTATAGTTGATATAGATGGTTTTATAGAAAATGGTAAACAGTTTGATTTAGATATAACTCTTGCTGATGACCATAGAGATGTCATATATGGAATTGTTAGAGATTGTTTCAAAGAACCAGTTAGAGATGCTGTAGTAAAATTAGTTGAAGTTGAATATAAATATGGAAAAAAAGAATTAAAACCTGTTTCTCATACTTTTACTGACGATGAAGGTGAATTTGTTTTTGGACCTCTTTGTGCTGATAGAAAATATGCTATTCAAATTTGGAAAAATTCTGTAAAACATGTTAAAATTTGTGCTAGAACTCGTGTTGAAGGTAAATGCTTAAAAGGTGTAGACCTTGACTGTAATTGTAAACCAGATTACAATCCTTGTAATAATCCTTGCAATAGATGTGAAACAGATAACAAAGACTCTGACCTTCTTAATGAATAATTTATAGTCTAATATTAAAGAGAAGAAATTTCCCTATATTAATACACTATTGGTATAATTTATATGGAATTTTTCTTCTCTTTTTTATAATATTTACATTATTCCCATTTTTTTAGCCCATTTTTTTCCTTTTTTAGTTATTTTTTGAGTGTTCATATTGCTGTCTGCAAACATCATTACAACTCCTGTTGTTATTAATCCTCCTACTAATAAACCTTTTACAAATTTCATATT
The DNA here is from genome assembly GCA_963556905.1 of uncultured Clostridia bacterium. Taxonomy (GTDB): domain Bacteria; phylum Bacillota; class Clostridia; order TANB77; family CAG-508; genus CAG-269. The sequence goes on from CAUWAY010000021.1 coordinate 2,062, forward strand.
CATTATTGACTTCCTTTCAAATAAATTTAATTAATTTTATTATTTCTATTTTTGTATTGTTTATACTCTTTAAATAAGGTATATATTTCATGCATGGCAATTACTACCAAAAAAATTCCAAATAATTTTTTAAGTTTTTCTACATCTGTGTTTACAGATATTTTAGCCCCTATTATTGCTCCTATAATTCCAAAAACAGATACAAATGTTGCTAATTTTATATCTATATTTTTTTCTTTATAATTTACTATAATTGCTGAAATTGCTGTTGGAATAAAATAAATCAAATTCGTTGCTTGTGCAATATGCTGTTCTAGACTTGCAAAAGTTGTAAGTAAAAATATTAATATTGTTCCTCCACCCATTCCAATTCCACTGAATATTCCTGAAAGTGCTCCTATTAATATTTCTTTCATATTTTCTCACCTTTCTTTTTATTAATTTTTATACTATAAATAACATTCTATATGAATAATATAAAAGAAAAATAGTAAATATTATTTTTAATATATAGTCTGGAACTTTTTTTAAAATTATTGCTCCTATATATCCTCCTACAATTCCACCTATTGCGCATAATATTCCATCTTTCCAATTTATATAATTATTTTTATAATAAAAAAATCCACTAGCAATTACCATTGATAGCATACAACATAATGAAGTTGTTCTTGCTTTTTTAGGTTCTATTTTTAACATATACATAAATGCTGGTACTAATATCATTCCTCCACCTGTTCCAAATAGACCACATATGATTCCTGCAAGTATTCCTATTATTCCATTTTTTAGGCTAGTACTTTTACTTTCATTCAATTTTAAGTTTCTCCTTTTCTTTCTTATGTGATAATAAGTTTTACTTTTTTATTTTCATTAATATATAAAAATAGGAAAAAAGTTTTCTCTTCTTTCCTATTTTTTCCGTTTTTTTATTTTATATTCTCATCTTTTATAAAATATTTTGTACCTAACATTTTGTTTGGTAAATATTGTTGTTCAATCCAGTGTCCTGGATAGTCATGTGGATATAAATATCCTTCATTATATCCTAGTTCTCTCATTTTTTCTACTGGTGCATTACGTATGTGCATTGGTATTTCTCCTGTGTCTTTATTTGAAACATCTTCTAATGCTTTGTTTATTCCTAAATATGTTGCATTTGATTTTTTACAGTTTGCTACATATACTGCTGCTTCAGCAAGTATTATTCTTGCTTCTGGCATTCCTACCATATGTACTGCTTGCATTGCAGATGTTGCTATTACAAGTGCTTGTGGATCTGCTAGTCCTACATCTTCTGATGCACATATTGTTATTCTTCTTGCTAAAAATACAGGGTCTTCTCCTCCATTTATTGCTCTTGCTAAATAGAATAGTGTTGCATCTGGGTCTGAGCCTCTCATTGATTTTATGAATGCACTTATATTGTCATAGTGTGTGTCTCCATTTTTGTCAAATAATGCTTTTCTGTTTTGTATGCTGTTTTTTATTACTTCGTCTGTTATATGTATATATCCATCTGATTCCATGTTTGTTGTTAGTACTGCTACTTCTAGTCCGTTTAATGCTGTTCTTACATCTCCATTTGCTATGTCTGCTATTTTTCTTAATGTGCTGTCTTCTATTTTTATGTTATATTCTCCTAATCCGTCTTTTCTTTCTAATGCGTTTTTTAAAATTTTGTATATGTTTTCTTCTGATAATGGGTTTAATTTTATTACCATTGATCTTGATATTAGTGCTTTATTTACTTCAAAATATGGGTTTTCTGTTGTTGCTCCTATTAGTATTATTGTTCCATTTTCTACAAATGGTAATAGTGCATCTTGCTGTAATTTATTAAATCTATGTATTTCGTCTATGAATAATATGCTTTTTCCTGCTGGGTTCATCATATAGTTTCGTGTTTCTTCTACTATTCTTTTTATGTCTGAAACTCCTGCTGTTACTGCATTTATTTTATAGAATTTGTATTTTGTTGTTTCACTTATTACTTTTGCTAGTGATGTTTTTCCACATCCTGGCGGACCAAATAATATTATACTTGATAGTCTGTCTGCTTTTATTGTTCTATATAGTAATTTTCCTGGTCCTATTACATGTTCTTGTCCTACATATTCTTCTAATGTTTTTGGTCTTATTCTAAATGCCAATGGTTCTGTTTGGTTCATTTTTTTCTCCTTTTCGCTTAAAAATTATATCTCTTTTTGGCTTAAATGTCAATGTTCTTTTTCGAACATTTTTTTGTATTTACTCTTGATTTTTAGTTTTTTATATAGTATAATGAGGTAGAATTGTAAAATTTGTAAATTGAATTTATATATTTATAGGAGGTTTTTATGTTTGCTTATATTAAAGGTTCCCTTGAAATTAAGATGAATAATTATGTTGTAATCGATGTTGGAGGATTAGGATATAAAATTTTTATGTCTGAAAACAATATTAATTCCATTGGAGAAATTGGTTCTCTTGTAAAGGTTTTTACTTATTATAGAGTTAGGGAAGATGATATTAGTATTTTTGGATTTAAAACTCAAGAACAGCTTAGAATGTTTGAGCTTCTTATTTCTGTTAGCGGAGTTGGTGCCAAAAGTGCATTAGGTATGCTTTCTTGTATAGAGCCTTCTGATTTTGCTATTGCTGTAATTTCTAATAATATTAAAGTACTTACTCAAATTCCTGGTATTGGAAATAAGTCTGCTCAAAGGATTATACTTGAATTAAAAGATAAATTAAAAAATGAACAATGTGAAGATCATGTAGAACAACAAAAAGTAGAAAATGCAGTTGATACTGAAAAAATTCAAGAAGCTATTTCTGGTCTTATGGTTCTTGGCTATACAAAAAAAGATATTGAAAAAGTCTTTGAACATCTTGATATTAATAATTTGTCTATAGAAGATTTAATAAAAAAAGGATTAATTTTATTAAATTCAAAATAATTTTAATATACAAACAGGCAGATGTTTCCACCTGCCTGTTTGTTGTTAGCATCCATAATCACTATTGTGATTATGAACATAGTGTTTCATTTTTTGTCTTTTGGGTTTCCTTTCTGTCTTTCTAGTTTCGGCAATTGCAATTCCAAAAAGAATTGCAATCGCTACCAATTTGGTAAAAAACCACATTCCCAATTCCAAAGTAATCGGTTCTCCGATCAGAAGAACCAAAGCCACCCAAAAACCTATGCCCTCAACAATAGTTCTCATTTTAACACTCCTAACATTTCACAGATGTTATATCACATCTGTTAGTAATGCGTAGTCTCTTGCGAGACTTGTAAGCTCTTTGCTTACAACTATTTTTATTATACCACTTTATTAGTTTTTTTGCAAATTTTACATAAAAAATGGATAACAATATGGTATTTCCGATATTTTTATCCATTTTCTTTTTTATCTTGCATCTTTAAAGTCTTTTTCTATATTATTGTTTTTATTTTCTTGACGTGTTCCTTCTAAAAAATATGTATTTAATTTATTTTCTTTTTTATTACTATCTCTATAAAAACATATTGATGTTGCTTCTCCTAGGCATTCTATATTTTTTTGTATACCTTTTTCTACTTTTTCCCTATCTATATCTCCATTTATCATTTGATTATAAGATTTTCTACCGTCTGATATATTTTGTAAATATTTATCAATTATATCACTCTCTATTGTTCCTATACATTTTTGACCATTACCGTCCATTATTCTGACAGGAGTTAGTATTCCGCCTTCCATTGTTTTTGGCAATATTTGAAAGTTGTATGTTTCTTTGCCTATTATATTTCCTATTTTATTTTTTAATATTTCTAATTGTGTTTCTGCTATCTCTGAATAAAGTAAAGCTATTTCTTCATTTGAGATTTTAGAAATGTCTTTCTCTTTTACTCTGTTATATAATTTTTGTGCTTCTTCAAATTCTTGTTCTGACATTCCTAAGTCTTGAGCTGTTAGATTATTTTTTTGTATTTCTTTCATTCCTTTTACTGTATCTTTTTCAAATCCTTTTACTATTTTTGTTCCTCCAAATATTACTGCTCCTGCTAATGCAAGTGCTACTAATTTTTCTTTTATTTTTTTACTTTTATATTTCTTTCCTCTTGCTTTTGTTCTGTTTATACCTTTTATTTTTGTTTTTCCATTATTATGTTTTTGATTGTTTCTTATTGTTTTTTCTTCATATCTGTAACTTTCTCTAAAATTTCTTTCTCTTTCATTCATAATAATTCCTCCTTTGAAATTCATTTTTATTATATCATATTTTTTTAGATTTTGCAAATTTTGCCAGATTATTATTTTTTATGCTAATGAAATTTTATAGAAAAATTGAAATTATTTTAATAAAAAACTTTTCTAAATTATATTATTCTAATTTTTGTTTTCTTCAAATTCTTCTTCTCCTTTAATTTCTTTTATCTATTATCACTATTTCTTCGTATTTTTTTTAATAGTTCATTTATGACTAAAAGTCTTTCATCATTAGGATTTATTTTTCTTTAGCCTCTCTAATTTATAACATAGTATTTTATATTCCATAGCCTTTAAGTCAAGTTTCATAGTTAAATCAATAAGTTTTGTTTGATTAAATCCCATTACAATATTTATTTGTTTTAGTAGTTTTGAGGATTTTACTTATCATATTCTTCTACATTATATACTACATAACCAATTTTATTATTTCTTTATTTTCTTATATTTTTTTGTTTAAGAGTCTATATAATTATCTTATCTACTATTGATTTTAAAAATCAATAAAAAAGTCCTGAATGATACACATTAAGGACTTTTTTATATTTATATAATTTTTAACTTATCTTATATATTCTTTATCTTCTGAATAAGGAATATCTTCCTTTGAAAAATTCCAAGGCTCATCAGAAGTAAGCTTTCTCCATAAAGCTGCATATGGTTCTAATGTGAATTCTTCTTTTAATTTTTCTAAATTTATTTTTGGTAATACTTTTAATGGGTCAATTGTATATTCCAGTCCTGTTTCTTCAGTATTGTCTTTTCTTATTTCTAAGTGAAGATGAGGAACTCTTGAACCACCACTTGAACCTGTTTTTCCTATTACATCTTTTGTTGTTATTTTATCTCCTGGTTTTACAAGGATTTCTCTCAAGTGTCCATATACAACTCTTCTTCCATCATCATTTAAAATTTCTACTTTATTTCCATAACCATCATTAAATGCATCAGCACCTTCTGTTGTAGTTCCATCAAATTCTGCAAGTAAAACTTTTCCACTCATTATAGGGTATACATCTGTTCCAATGTCTGAAGTTATATCAAAACCTGAGTGTGCTCTTTCTTTAAATAATACATAATGATTTTTTCTAATTCCCCATTTATCATGTTCTGCAACTTTATATTTTGGCATAATTGGCCATTTATATTTACTTTCATCCATAGTTTTTGTCTCCTCATATAATATGCTTTTGTTATTAAATTTTGCTTTGCTGTTGAATGTCTAATTTTTTTAATTCTTGCTTTAGTTTCATAATTTTTCTTAGTTTACTACCTATAAATTTTACATTCATTCCTTTTAATGTTTTGTCAATTGTTCTAGCTTTCAATAATCTTTTATGTTCTTTTAATTCATACTCTAATTGTTCTTGTAAAATCTTTTTTCTTGTCGCTTCAGATATATTCTTTTTACTTGGATTATAATTAAATAATACCGCTAATTTATCTGAATTATGTGCTAAATATTCCATTGCTTCATCACGTTTTATTCTGCATATATGAACTTCTCTGTCTCTTCCCTGTCTACGTTTTACATATAGGCTATCTGTTAATCCAAAAAATTCGGATACATATTTTGATGATAAATTATCTCTATGTAGTGTTGAACATAAAAATATTTCTTGGTTTTCTGGATTTTTAAAGTGATTTTCCATATGCTTTTTTATTCCTTCAAATACAATTATTCTCGCAATTCCTGAATTTCTCGTATTTGGATTTGTTAAGTATGTATCCAATTCTACTGCATTTTCTGTATTTGCTGTATAATATTTTTTTTCAGAAAAATTTTTTTCTTCATTATATATTTGTAATTTTCCTTTATGCAAAATTTTTGTATATTCTTTTTGCTCATCTTGCATAAATTGTTCATATTCTTGGAATTCTGGAATTTTCTTTTTTCCTTTGACATGAAATTCTTTTTTTATATCTTCTAATGTTATCCAATAAAATTGTTCATACTTTTTTTGAATATCTTTTCCATAGTTTGTCATTATATATTCAGACATATACATATTTATTTTTTCTCTTAACTCGCTTTTTTCATGAAATCCATTTTCCTTAATTTCATTTTTTAAATATTTTTCTATACTATGTATATCAGGATGTTCTGCAAGTATTTTCCTTTTTGCATATTCATATGCTTTTATTTTTATAATATAAATTTGCTTTAAGTCTTTTCTGTAAGAATTTTCATCTGGATATTGTGATTTTACATATTTGTTGTAATTTTCTCCGTATTTGAAATATTTTGTTATGTCATTATATGTAAATGGTTTTTGTCCTTGTGTTACATATGTTGCTGCTTGTACATTTCTTTCATCATCTATTGCAACTAATACTGTGTTTTCTTTTGAATGTACATATGAAGATATATCTTCTTTTCCTGTTGCAAATAACTGACCATCTCTTCCTTCTTTCTTCATTGCATTAAGTGTAATTTGCTCTAAATCTGCAATTTGGTCTAAATATTGTCCTTCATTTTCTTTTGTAAGTTCTAATATTTTAGTCATTTTTTTCCTCTTTCTAGAAAGTATTTTTAGGACTTGTACTCTCTTAAGGTATTAATATGCTGTAAAATATAATTATATTCTACTTTAGCATTTTTATTTTTATTTAAGTAAATTACATTTAAAAATGTAATTTTGCTTACTATTTATTTTTTAGAACTTTTATTTATATATTTTATTTAATAATGTTCCTACAAAGTATACTATTGGAGTTGAATTTTTATTTGCTATTTCTTTTCCTAGAGCTTTTCCTCCTACAGTTAGAGATGCTACTAATGCACTAATTATAAATTGCATGTTTATTCCAAATTTCTCTGTTATTTTTGATGCTATCATTGCACTTATTGCTCCACTTAATACTCCACATATATCTCCTATTACGTCTGCACATATATTGGCAACTTTTGCTGAATTTTTTATTAATTTAATTGATGTCTTTGCTCCTTTTGCCTTTTTAGTTGCTTTTGCATGGAATTCTTCTTCATTTGCTACTGTTACTGCAACTCCTATTATGTCAAATAATATTCCTATTGCTATTACTAATATTAATATTAATATTGATGCTCCTAAATTTAAGTTTGTTACTCCATTCGTTGATATGTAAGAAAATGTTATTGATAGTATAAATGTAGTTATAAACACTTCTATAAACCACTTCAGTTTCGAGTGGTCTTTTTCTTTTTGAGTTTTTTGGGTACTCATTAGTTTTCTCCTTTTTTGATTATAATGTTTTTGGATTTAATCTTATGTATAGCTTAAATTATATTTTGATTAAAATTTAAAGTGGTGGTAAAATCTAAGTAAATTTTACGGTTTAGGTCTAGTTGAATTTCTCTATTCTCTACTATACATTACTATATAGCCGTTTCCGTTTAAGAGAACATCTACATATTTCATTAGACACTAGATCACCACTTAAGTCCGTACCTTAATCCTTAGATTTATATGCTTACTTAAAAGCAAACATTCTAGAAGTTTTCCTTGACATACTTATATTATTGCTAGTCTCTTTTGCAAAGGTAATTTCATAATTGATTAATTAATCCCAAAGCCTTCACTCAAGACAGGCTACTCTATGTATTTTGTGTCTTGGCACGCAACATAGGTTATACTTAAAAATGTTACTTTAAGCCTCACTGAAACTAGGGAATCTTATATATGCCTTTATATAATACCCTAATTTCTTACCTTCCTGAACACACACAAAACTGGCATTTCGCGCACACACAAGAAGTTTCAACTGTATGCCCTTTAGTGGATTTTTAGCCCCACCCTCACAACAATTGGTATGACTAGAATAATGCACCACCAAACTATATTATACCAAATTTATTAAATTTTTCAAGTGTATTTCTTGATTTCATTCCAAATTTCTTCGTGTATTTCAGCAATTGTTCTTATTTTTCCGTTTTCTATACATTTTATTTCTTTCCAATTGTATTTGTCAATTAAGCTTATTGCTGAATTGTAACTGTCTTTTAAATGTTGGATATCTCTTTCATGTATATCTTTTTCTTTGGTATGTGTAAATTTATTTTCTCTTTCTTCTATTAGTTTTATTGCATATTCTGTTGGCATGTTTAAGAAAAATGTTTTTGTTGGTATTGGGATTCCATATAGGTTGAATTCAAAGTCCCATAACCATTTTAAAAACTTCTCTCTTTCTTCTTTGTCTTGTATTTTTCCTGCTTGGTGTATCATGTTACTTGTTGTATATCTATCTGCTAATATGATACATCCTTCATTATAAAATTTTTCTAAAGTTGTTTTATATGTTGCATATCTATCTGCTGCATAAAATGTTGATGCTATATATGGACTTACATCTTTTGCATTTTCTCCAAATTCGCCTGATAGATACATTTTTACTAATGATGATGATGGATTATCATAATTTGGAAAACTTGCTACTTTATATTTTATTTTTTCTTTGTCTAATCTTTCTTTCAATTTATTGAATTGTGTTTGTTTTCCACTTCCATCTGTTCCGTCTATTACAAATAATTTTCCCATTTTTGTTTCCTCCTATTTTGAGTTGATTATATAACTATCTTTATTTTTTGTAAAGATTGTTATTGTTCTTTTTGATTTTGTATTTTTATAAAATAAAAAGAGAACTAGATAACTGGTTTAAAGCAATCTATCTAGTTCAATAAACGGTTTATAAACATATAAATATATGATTATGTTGTTATTTTAGCAAAAAGCCCTTTATAAGTCAATAAAATTTTGTGATTTTACCAAAATTTTTATGCAAAAATCTAATTATATCAAGATTTTTGCATATTTATTTCCTCTTAAATATTCCTTTTATTAGGTTGAAAAATTTCTTCATAAAGTTTGGCTCTTTGTATATTGTCATACTTGTTTCATATTCTTCTTCAACTTTATTTTCTTTTTTATTTTTTTTCTTTTTAAATACTTCGTTTATGTCATACTGTTCTTTTACTTCTTGTTCTATTCTTTTTAATTCTTCTATATCTTTTAGTTGAAGTTCTTCTTTTTCTTCTGGGTCTGCTAAAAAGTCTCTATATATTAAGCCTAATATGACAATAGTTTCTGTTTTAAAGTTTTTTTCGTCTAGTTCCAATGGTTCTCTTATTTGTACTCTATAGTCTTTTGCTCTATTTTTTGAAATTATTTGTTTGAATTGAGTTGGTATTTTACTTGATATTTCTACTGGCATTAATTTTAATATTTCATCAACCTCAGCAAAAGCTTCTTCATATTCTCTCCTCATCTTTAGTCATATTCCTCCCTTTTTATATTTCAAGTGATGTTTGTTCTGCTTTTTGTAAGTTATCTGGCAATATTTCTTTTTCTTCTTTTAATTGACTTATTATTTGAGTTAATTCTTCCCTTGTTTTTGCATCTTTCGGTCTAATACATTTTTTTAGCTTTTGTCTAATTTGCTCATTATTTTCTTTTATATTTTCTTGTGTCATTGTTAGTTCGAAAAATAAACCTCTCTTATATTCTATTGCTCTTTTTTGTTCTTCTTCTCCTAATTGTTCATTGTATTTTTCTGCTATCATTTGACATTTTTTTGCTTTTTTTATTCTCCCTGTTCTAAGTGCTTGTTGTTCTGCATCTTTTGCTCCTCGATATGCTTCTAATATTTCTGTTTTTGTTAATTGTTCTTTTTCTCTATCATATCTTTTTGAAAGTTCCTCTAACTTTACTTTTATTAATTGTTCAACTTTTCCACCGTTTTGAGTTGTTTCTTCTAATTGCGTTTCTAGTGCATTATATACTGCTTTGTCCGCTTCTGACATTGTTGTAAAGTCTAAATAATGCATTATTCTAAAATGTTTCATTGCAGATACTATTTGTTTTACTCTCATACTGGCTTGTTGTTGTACAGCATTTATTTCTCCACTTTTTTCGTATTCCATTTTTGTTCTCCTTTGTTTTCTCGTTATAATTTATCATCTAGTTATTTTTATACATTTTTATTATAGCAAACCTACTTTTTTTTGTAAACATTTTTTATGATTTTTTCTACTTTTTTCGATAATTTATTCATTAGTTTGTCCTTTTACTTCTAATTTTTTTATTGCTGGTTCATATATATCTCTTCCCGTGTAGTCAAATCTGCTTCCATGACATGGACAATCCCATGTTTTGTCTAAGTTGTTCCATGATAGTAAACATCCTAAGTGTGTGCAATTTGGTTTTACTGCATATATTTTGCCTTCTTTATTTTTATATATTCCGATATTTTCTCCTCCTATTTTTATAATTGCTCCATTGTCATTTTCTATTTGGTCTATATCAAATGGTTCTATTTTAAATTTATTTAATGCTATTGAATTTACTGATTCTTCTAACATATTTTTTACTTCCCATCTGTTTTTTATTGGTTTCATTCTCGTTGCTGTAAATATATTTTCGTATGGATTTTCTTTCCCTATAATTTTATCTGCAACTATATTGGCAGAAATATTCGAAAATGCTATTCCCCACTTTTTGTATCCTGTTCCGACATATACATTTTTCATAAAATTTGAAAATTCCCCTATATATGGAATTTTATCTAATGTTATGCAGTCTCTTGTGTTCCATTTGAATAGTATTTTATAGTCTGGATATAGTTTTTTTGCTATTTTTTCTAAGTTCTTATATTTTGAATCATCTGGTATTGCTTCTCCTGTTCTATGGTCACTTCCTGCTATTATTAAAATTTCTTTTTCTTTGTAGTTTGCTTTTCTAAATGAATATATAGGTTGCTTTTCATTTATATACATTCCGTTTGGTAGTTTTTTTGATGTTTCTATTGCTATTGCATATGATGTTGATTGATACATTTTTGTAAAATAAAATCCTGGCATATTTATAATTGGAAAATGTGTTGCTTGTACAACATATTTGGCTATTATATTTCCTTTATCTGTTTTTACTAAATATTTTTCTCCTTGCTTTTCTATATCTAATACTGTTGTATAATTATATATTTCATTTTGTTTTAATATCGCATTACATAGTCCTACCATATATTTTCTTGGATGGAATTGTGCTTGATTTTTTACTTTTAACGCACATTTTATTTCTAGTGGTAATTCTATTTTATTTACTATTTCTGCTTTTTTTCCTAATTTTTCATATGCTTCTGCTTCTTTTTCTATTTCTACTACTTCGTCTTGTTGCATTGCATATACATATGAATCTTGTATATCGAAATCACATTCTATTTTTTCATTTTCTATAATTGTTTTTATATTACTAATTGCCTGTTCATTCGCTTGTAAATATTGTTTTGCATATTCTATTCCATAATTATTAATTAAATAATCATAAAATAATCCATGTTGGCTTGTAATCTTTCCTGTAGTGTTTCCACTTGTTTTTTCTCCTATTTCTCCTTTTTCTATTACAGTTACTTTTAGCCCATATTTTGTTAAATAATATGCTGTTGTTAAGCCAAATAAACCTGCTCCTATCACACATACTTCTGTTTCTTTATCTTTTTCAAGTGGTTTTAATTTTATTTCGTCTTTTGTTGTTTCTATCCATAATGAACTCATACTTTTTCTCCTTATACATTATTTATATATATGTTTTCCATTTTTTTGATATTAATTCAAATAAAACAAAAATAGGAAATTTCACTTTTTAAAGTTCTATTTCCTATTTTTTGTTATTTTTTTTCTTTGTTTAAAAATTTTATTTCTACATATAATTTATCAGCAACTGACTGTACAACATTTTTTAATAAATATTGCTCTTCAGTCATTTTTTGTATATGTGGAAGCTCTTTTCTTATGAACACATTTTTTATTGAAAGTTCTAAATTAACGCAAAATCTATTATATGCTTTACTTATTTCAAAATATTTTATTGTTTGCGATATTAATCTTCCTATATCATTTATGCTATATACTTGTTTTAATATACATATTACTATTAAATATGCAATATGTGACCTATTATATTTTTTCTTTTCTGGTGCTGGTATTATTCCTTGTTTTACATAGTTGTTTATCATTGTTTTTGTTATTATTTTGTCTTCTTTATTTACTGTGTAAAGGGTTAATATTTTTTCCAAATAATTTACAACTTGATCTAAATATAATTCTAAATCTGGTATTTCATTCCACCTTGGTATATGTATTTTGGAAATTTGTTCTTCTCTGTTTTCTTGTTGATTTTCTTTGTTTATTTTTTCTTCCATATTTTTTCCTTTTCACTAATTTTTATGTTCTTTTATTTTTTCTCCGTTAATTTGCATACAATTAAACTCATATCATCTTTTGCAATTCCATAGTTATTATCAATTGCTTCATTTATTATTATATCAGATATTTTTTGGCAATTTACTGTATCTATGTCCTCAAGTGCATATTTTACCCATAATTCTTTATTTTTGTATTCTACATTTGCATCTATTACTCCATCACTACACATTAATATTATATCTTGATTTTCTATGTCTTTGTCATATGTTGTTAAATTAATATTATTTAATATTCCGGCAGGTAAGCTTAGAGACTTAACTATTTGGACTCTCTTTCCGTTTTTTACATATGTTGGACAAGCTCCATTTTTGATGAATTCTATTTTTCCATTGTATAAATCCACTATTAGTATATCTAATGTTGCAAATATTTCGTCATTTGCATTCATTATTGTTGTGTTTATTAAGTCTATTGATGTATCTTTGTCAAAACCTGACATGAGTAATCTTTCTAACATTTTTATTGCTATTTGACTACTCTTTCTTGCTTCTGGTCCTGAACCCATTCCATCACTTATTGCTATTAAATATTTTCCGTCATTTAGTCTTATTTGTAGTGTACTATCTCCTGAAATTGGGCTATTGCTTTTAACTTTGCTATTTTTTCCTATTTGAAAAATATATTTGTCTTCTGACATATAACAAAATACTCTTTTTCCTTGTTTGTTTAATTTTTTTGTTTTGGTTTCATTTAACATTAGTTTTTCTAGTAGTATTTTTTCTAATGTTTGTTGTATTTTCTCTACATCTTTATTTTCACTAATTTTACTTTGATCATTTATATATACTTCTATATATGTTCTGTTTTCTTTTTTATTTATTTCTATTTCTTGTGCAATTATTCCTTTTATTTCTAATGCTATATTTATTTTGTTTTTTTGTTCTATATATGTGTCTTGTTTATTTTCTTGTTCAATTTTTACAGCTATACTTGATATTGCTTTTGATACTCCATCTAATTGGGCTTGTACATTTTTTTTATTTGATTTTACTTTTTCTTCCCAAATAAAGTCTGTTTTACTGGTTTTGTATGCATAATTTACTGCTTTTACTATTTGCTCTATTTCATTATTTACACTTGTGCTTAGTTTTTGATTATATGTTTCACTCTTATTGTCATATGTTATTATATAGTTGTTAAATTTAGCAAAAGTTTTTATTATGTCTTCTTTTTCTATTTCTTGCTTTTCTATTAATATTTTAAATATTTCATCTACTATTTCACTATCAGGCTTTGCCATATCTTCATATAAGATATTTTCTTCAAGTCCATCTAAATTATTTAATAATTCTGTTATAAATGTTTGCTTATTTTTTTCTTGAATTTCTTTAGTAGTTTTGTTTATTACTGGTTTATATGTTTCTGATATGTCTTTTATTGTTTCAGATACCATATTTAATTGGTTTATTGTTTCAGAGCTTTGTGTTAATCTATTGTTTTTATTTTCTGGAAAGTATGTTTCTTTTTGTTTCAATTCTTCTATATCTATTCCTGCCCATTTAGGAACTGCAAGTAGTCCTAGTGCTGCTATTAATACTTCTTTGAATACTACAAAATTGCTTAAGTCTCCTTTTGAGTAATATATTAATATTCCATTTCCTACTAAAAATCCTACTATTACTCCTATTTTTCCAAATTTGTTTAATATTCCTGATAACATTCCTGATAATGCATATACTGCAACTACTACTGGCTCATTTTGCGCAATTATTCCTAATGTTGTTCCTATTGCAACTCCTGTTGTGGTTCCTACTAATATTCCATTTCTCCATCCTAATAACAATACTATAAATATGCTTAATATATTTCTTATTGATAGCCCTAATATTGAGAAATTTCCAAATGCTGATACTGCAATTGCTAGTAGTAAGCTTGCTCCTATTACTTCTTCTATTGAAAATGCTCTTCTTTCATTTATTTCTTGTATTACTATTAATGCGTTTACAAATATTTTATAAAATACTGCTGATAAAATTGCTAATGTTATATGTAATAGTAAGTCTCCCACTGTAAATTTTGTTAGTATTAGTTTTGCTATCATTACTAATATTATACTGAAAAATATGTGTTTTGATATTTGCAACTTTTCGTTTTTATATTCATCATTTTCTTTTGGAGGTCTTATACATATTAATATTGATAGCATTAGTATTATTAATATATAGTTTAGTGCTCCTACTGTTCCTACTCCTATTATGTTACCTATTAGACCTACTCCTACTACTATTATTGCTGGTATTCCTCCTGCTAAACATGCTCCTACTATTGCTATACTAAATGGGGATACTTCTTGTCCCATTCCTACTGTTGATATCATAAATGATATTATATATATTATTATATTTTTTATATTTAATAAGTTTTTTAGTATTTCTTTATTGTTTTTTGACATCCCTACCACCTCATACTTTTTCATAATATGCTATTATTTTAATCTTTTTCTTTTGCTTTTTTTGTCTTTTTTGGTACTTTATTATAAAAAAGTTTTTTACTTTTTGTGATAATTTTTTTCTTTTTTCTTTTTTTCTTTTGTTTTATGTTTTACATTTTATTATAATTTGTTGAAAATTACAAGGTTTTAATGTAATTTATTATTTTTTAATTTTATTTTTATTTTTTGTGTAAAGCAAAAAAATGTCCCTAATTAAAGGGACATATTTATTATTCTGCTGATTCTTCTGTTTCAGGAGCATCATAAGCTTCTAATATAGCTTTTTGAATTTTCTCTCTTGTTTCAGCATTGATTGGATGAGCTATGTCTTTGAATTCTCCGTTTGGAGTTTTTCTGCTTGGCATAGCAATGAATAATCCGTTTTGACTTTCGATAACTTTGATATCATGGATAACAAATTCATTATCGAATGTTACAGAAGCAACAGCTTTCATTCTGTTCTCTGAATTTACTTTTCTTAAACGTACGTCTGTTATTTGCATTGTGTGCACCTCCACTGTTATTTTAGATTTGTACATACTCGTATTGTATCTTATGTACTATTTTATTATTCGCCATTTTTTTACTTTTTCCCTCTTTTTTTTATTTATTTTTTTTATTTTTTAAGTATTTTTTATTTATTATCACAAAAATATTGAATTTTGCATTATATAAGTATATAATTAGTCCGAAAAAAGATAAATGAGGAGTGTTTTATATGCCAAATATAAAAAATATTACAAAATATAAAAAGATTCATATGATAGGTATCGGCGGAGTTAGTATGAGTGGGATTGCAGAAATTCTTATTAATTGGGGATTTTCTGTATCTGGTAGTGACCATACAGATTCTGATATATTACATATATTAGAAGATGCTGGTGTTCAAATTTTTATTGGTCATAATGCCAATAATGTTAATGGTGTAGATTGTGTTGTTTACACAGCTGCTATAAATGAAGATAATCCTGAATTTGTTCATGCAAAGGAATTAGGAATACCCGTTATTGAAAGGTCTGATTTTCTTGGAGAACTTACTAGATGTTATAAAAATACTATTGCAATTTCTGGTACTCATGGAAAAACAACAACAACTTCTCTTGTTTCTCTATGTTTTGTAGAAGCTTTACAAGACCCTAGTGTTCAAGTTGGTGCAATTATTAAAGAGCTTAATGGAAATTACAGAGTTGGAAATAGCGAAAATTTTATAATTGAAGCTTGTGAATATGTTGAAAGTTTTTTAAAGTTTAGTCCTAGATCTGAAATTATTTTAAATATTGATAATGATCATTTAGATTATTATAAAAATTTTGAAAATATTAAAAAGGCTTTTATAAAATATGTTCAATTACTGCCAAAGGATGGACACTTAATTATTAATGCTGATGATATCAATTGTTTGGATTTGCCTATTTATTCAAAGGCTCCTACTATTAAATATAGTATAGAAAATGATGATGTTGATTTTTTAGCAAAAAATATTGTTTTTGATGTTGATGGACTTCCTGAGTTTGATGTTTACAAGTATAATGAATTTTATGAACATTTTAAGCTTTCTATTCCTGGAAAACATAATATTTTAAATGCTTTAGCTTGTATTTCTTTGTGTGATTCTTACAATATTTCTAAGGTACATATAAAATCAGCTTTAGCAAAGTTTAAAGGTGCTGATAGAAGGTTTGAGTTTAAAGGAACTGTTAATGGAGCTAAAGTTTATGATGATTATGGTCATCATCCTACAGAAGTTTTGGCAACAGCTAAGGCTTTAAGTTGTAAAAAGTATAATCGTTCTTGGGTTGTTTTTCAGCCTCATACTTATAGTAGAACTTTTAATCTTTTGGATGATTTTGCTCATAGTTTACTTGCTTTTGATAATATTATTGTTACAGATATTTATGCAGCTAGAGAAGTTAATACTTATAATATTTCTTCTAAAGATTTGGTAAATGCTATTGAGAAACTTGGAAAAAGTGCTTTATATATTCCTTGTCTTGAAGATTGTGTTTCTTTCTTAAAGGAAAATGTAAAAAAGGATGATATCGTTCTTACTTTAGGTGCTGGTACTGTTACTAATATAGGTCCTATGCTTGTTGATTAAATTATATAAGCCATTTTCTTATTTTTGATTATGGCTTATTGTTTTTTTATTTTTTTCTAGACTTTTTTTGACTTTTGTTATATAATTATTTTGGTTTTGCGGGTATAGTTTAGTGGTAGAATTCCATGCTTCCGACCTGGTGGCGCGAGTTCAATTCTCGCTACCCGCTCCATAATTTTTCTTTATTTATCAGTATTTTCACATATGTTGGTATACTTGACAAAGTATTTTTATGTAATATTTCTAATCAATATTATTGTTTTTTATTCTTCAAATAATTTTCCTTTCTAAAGATGTATCCTTCTTGGGATATATCTTTATTTTTCTTTTGTTTCTTCAATATAATCTAAATACTTTAATTTGCATTTTTATGTAAAATGTGATATAATAGAATTGATGTATTTTTTTATTTTGCTCCGTTAATCAATAAGTAAATCAAATCATCATCGTACGCGTTATTACGCAAGGAGGAATTTTCATGTGTTTTCGGGAATTTTTTTTAAAAGGGATTGTTATGGCAATTACCATGAACTTAGCTATAAATGTTCTTAGAAAAAACTTTTGTAATAAGGTTTTGTTAAACTTATTGGCAATAGTTTCAATTAGTACAATATGGGGATATCCAATGGGTTGTCTTATAGGGACTTTAATTGATTCAACATGTAGTTTTTCTAATAACATTATACTTTTTGTTTTATATACATTTTTCGTATATTGTTTTTTAATTGTCTTAGCAACCCTTTTTTATATAATCTTTTATAATATTTGGGGATTAGAAGCTTTAGAAAGCAAACAATCTGAATCAATGTTTATAATTATCTACCTTTTATCAATAGCTATTTGGGCTATTTAAATTAAACACATGAAAAAGAGTGCCTTTTTAGGCACTCTTTTTCGAATAAAAATTTCTATATCTATCTTTTATTTATTTTTTTACCCAAACCGATACACTTCCTCCATTGCAATAAAAAATCCCATTTCCATCTTTGTCAACATATACTGTTTCTTGAACATTACCTGTATAATCATAAAATACTGAGTTTGCAAGTTCCTCTCCTACATTTATTGTCTTTCCTCCTCCTGGTCCATCACTCATAATTACAACCATTCCAGATTTTTGATGCTCGTCATCACCTTTTCTTACCCATGCAATAATGTCATGGTGGTCTAAATAATCTATTTGTTCTCCATAAGCAAAATTTTTTCTTGCTTGTATTAGTCTTTCTAATTTTTCTCCCATTGGTTGTATATTATATCTTGGCACTCCATAAAAGTCTCCAAAAAATATACATGGCAATCCGTCTTTTCTTAATAAAATTATTGCATATGCTAGTGGCTTAAACCATTCTTGTATATAAGAAAATAATGCTTGTTCTGGTTCTGTATCATGGTTGTCTACAAATGTTACTGCTAGTTGTGGCATGTCTTGCACCAATGTTTGATCAAATATTCTTGCCATATCATAGTTTCCACTAGAATTTGATGCTTCATATAAATTATAATGAAGTGGTACATCAAATAGTGGAATTGTTGAATTCGTTTTTTCTATATAGTGTTTCAATGCTTCTAAGTCTCTACTCCAATATTCTCCTACGCATTGTATTTGCTTTTCTTCTCTCATTGTTCTTATCCATTCTGCCATAAAAGTGGATTTGATGTGTTTTATAGCATCTAATCTGAATCCATCTATTCCGGTCATTTTTAAATACCATTTTCCCCATTTTTTTAGTTCTTCTACTACTATTGGATTATTAAAGTCTACATCTGCTCCCATTAGGTAGTCATAATTTCCGTTTTCTTTATCTACATTTTGATCCCAGTGTTTTCCACTAAATCTAAATATTCCATTTTTTCTTCCACTTTCATCCCAGTCTGTTCCATTGAAGTGACTATAATTCCATTTAAAGTCTGAATATTTATTATGTCTTTCTTTAAAATTATATACTGTCCATGCTTTTATTTTTTTTGGTAATGTCTCATCTATATTTCTGTTTTCTGGTTTTTCTTCACTTGCATATACTATTTCGGCTTCATCTGCTCCTATTTTATGATTTAAAACAATGTCTGCATATATGTTTATGTTATTTTTGTGTAATTCTTGTATTGCTTGTAAATATTCTTCTTTTGTTCCATATTTTGTTTCTATGCTTCCTTTTTGCTCAAATTCTCCTAAATCATATAAATCATAAGCAGAATATCCTACATCGTATTTTCCACCTGCTCCTTTATATGCTGGTGGTAACCATATATCTGTTATTCCTATTGATGATATCTTATTTGCATTTTCTATTACTTTTTTCCATAGTTTGTCTTCTGGTTTTAGATACCATTCAAAATATTGCATTAGTGTTTTATTTTCTTTCATTTGTATTCTCCTTGCTTGTATGATATCATATTATAATTTTATTTTCAACTAAATCTTGTTAATTTTACAATGCTTAATATTCATAGCATTTTTTATATGTTTATCGAATTGCTTGTAATAAAATGTTTTTTATTATGTAATAAATCAAGATAAATTTTAGCATAAAGAGTATGAATATGGTAATGATAAATTAATTTGTTTTGCTATCAAATTCATAAAAATTGATCTTGGAGCATCTAATATATTAGATGATGTGTAATATTCCCCTTTTGGATTACAATATAGCCAATAATCTAATTTCTCATTAATTTTTATACTTTTAAATGATTCAATTGGTTTCAAATGTAATTTTGTTAACAGTTCAGTTTCAATTTCTTCATTAAAATTAAATGGTATTAAATGCAAATGAGCATGTACTATACTTTGAGGATGTCTCCCACATTCCGTAGAACCATGTTCTAATAATATTGAATCAAGATGAAAGTATTTTTTATAAATGTCTTTAATTATATTTATAATTTCTTCTACATGTTTTAGTTCGTCCTGTGACAATTCAGCAAATCCGTTTAAATGTCGTTTTGGTACTATCATTAAATAACCTTTAATAGGACTACCAGTTGCTTGTGTAATTAATATTAATTTATCTTCGTATAAAATAACATTTTTTTCTTTTTCATTATTATTATCTCCTGTTTTTATAATATTGCAAAATACACATTTTTTCAACTTAACTATCCCCTTTTCACAATGTGTGTTAAACCCTTAATATATTCTTCATTTATTAACATATCTCTAATATTAGTAGGTCTTAAGTCTATATCCTTTAGTTCTTTTGAAGTAACCCACCTAAATTCTAATAACTTTTCTTCTCCTTTATCATTTTCAATTGTTTCATAATCTCTCATTTGTAATTGTTGTTTAGATTTTATTATATAATAAAATTCTATTCCATGACATTTTTTTTCAGCTCTTGTCCAAAAATTTTCTTGTATTGCAAATAAGCTTGCTTCTTGAACATCACAACCAATTTCTTCTTTTATTTCACGAATAATAGCTTGTTCTGAATCTTCCCCAATTTCAATATGCCCTCCTGGTATATGGTAGTAAGAAGTTTTATTTACCCTCATAATTAAGAATTTATCATCTTGTTTAATTATTCCGCAAGTTCTTCCATGAAATTCTTCTTTTTCTGTTTTAATTTTTAAATCCATAATACTATTTTCCTTTCAAATTTATAATAATTTTAAATTAAATTATCAATTTTTTCAATAATATTCTTATCAGTTGTATTTAATGTATAAGATATGCTATCTTTTAAAACTTCCTCATAAGATTTATAGTATAATTCTATGTTATTATCAAATGTATTTTCTGTTATATTTTCTCTTTGTTTAAATCGTTCAATTAAAATATTTTTATCAGCTATAAAATCAATTTTAATTCTTTCATCTTTTGAGAAATCAATTGTATTTATAAAAGCATGACTACATATAACATATTCTCTTTTTAAAGTTTTAAATTCAGGTATATAGTTTATTAATTTTTCATATTTATTGCAAAAGTTTATATAATCTTTTTCTGTTTTTATTGATTTTAATTCGTCAATAATTTTATATATTTTCTCATTAATGAAGTTTATTGTAGCTTTTTGCCATTCAACAAGTATTTCTAAAGGTATGCAACATTCATATAAAGCACATCTCAAATAATATTCTCTCATATTTTCATTCTATAACAAGGGAGTATATTGAGTATATTTATATAAGTTCTCTTCAAGATTATTATTAAAAAAATCCCATCGTAAAGATTCAAACTCTAATGCTAGAAAATTAAATTTTTTTGCTAATAATTTACTTGTGCAAGTTTTCCCTGTTGCTGGAACTCCCCCTATTGTAATAAGTTTCATTATTCTACCTCCGCAAACACTCTACAAGGTGATCTATAAAATTCATTGAAGTTTAATGGTATTAATTTTTATACTCTCTTTTAGACTTTTTATAAACCTTTTTTTGTATTTCATCTTCTAAGTCTATACCTAATACTTCTGATAACCCTAGTAAATATATAGCAACATCAGCTAATTCTTCACCTAAATCCTCTTTCTTTTTTCTCCAAGCTTCATAGGCTTCCGCAACTTCTCCATAAGTTAAACAAAATTCTTTATTAACATCTGTTACATTAAATCCTTTATTTACTTTATTTTGATATATCTCTTTCTGTAATTAGTTTAAATCTACCATTCCAACTACTTCCATATTTTTTATTTTACTTTATAAGCTATTAAGTGATTAGTTTAAATAACTCCATCTTTCTTCATTTTATCTATTATTTTTGCATAAACTCTATCTCGTACCCATGGCTCAGATGATACTTCCAATATTTTGTCAATTGGTACCCACTTTACACCACTATTTTCATCTTCTTTTATATGTATTTCTTCATATTCATCAGCCTCTAATAAATATGTAACATTAAGATGAACATGTGAACCTACATATTTTCCTCTTTTTTCGTGTCCGTTTACATTAATTATTTCAAGTGAATATATGTCGTTAGAAATTGGGATAACCCTTTCTATTCCTGTTTCTTCTTTAGCTTCTTTCATAGCAACATGTAAAAGGTCACTATCTCCATCACTATGTCCACCTACCCATGCCCATGAATTATATATTTTATGGTATGCCATCAAAATTTTTGTTCTTTCTTTATTTAGTACAAATGCTGAACTAGTAAAATGTCCATATTGATTTTGTCTAGTCAATACATTATCAAAATCTTTAATATAATTTAGCATTATTTTTTTATCAGTTTCTTCTTGTTCATTATATGGAACAAACTTTTCAAGATTATCCTTTAAACTATCTACATTAATTTTTATTTTAATACCTAAAACCCCATATTTACTCTCTTTTTCAGGAGAATAGTATTCATACATGGACTTAGTTTTTCTATTTATTTCATCTTCATCAACATAAAATTTTCTAAATAAATTTTCAAAAGTATCTTCTTGGTACAATTCAACAACATCAACTAATAACTTTTCTTTTAAATCTGGTAATTTTGAAAATTCTATTTTATCTCCAACTTTTATTTGTTGTCTTTTTTCATCATATAATCTAAATTCTATTGTTTTTATTCCATTCTTTATTCTTTCAAATGGGCTTTCATTTAATTTCATTTTATTTAACATCTGTTTCTTTCCTTTCTTATTTTATTAAAAGTTCAAAATCTGATTTCAACGATTGTGGTTGTGTAAATTTAATTGCTATTCTTGACAATTTCCGCATACTAATAAATACCTTATTTTTGACAAATTTATTGGAGTTTTTGTTGGATTTTATTAAGTTATTTGTGGTATTGAAGTGCACCCAAAAAATTAGACAAAAAATCTAATTTTGGAGGTGCATTTTTG
>CAUWAY010000022.1:0-23824 GCA_963556905.1 uncultured Clostridia bacterium
TTCCACTTGCTAGATTACTTACCCTTAGCTGGGCGCACACTTGTAATTTGTAGGGGTGATTATTATAGTAAATTACAGGTAGATTTTGTTTACCTGCATACTTCTTTTATTTCAGTTATCTCTCAAAATCATCCATATCTTTTTGACTTTTTAAATTTGTTCTTATAATGTAGTCTAAATCCTCTATTGCTTTATCTATATTCATCATTCCATTTCCAATAGGATAATAAACTGGATATACTTTATAATTTTTACCAGCTATATTCTTTGAGAAATTTTGTTTTCTACATTGTGATACTGATATATTCCTATCTAATATAATAGAACTCACCTGATTTCCAAATGTTATAATTGTTTTTGGATTAATTATTTCTATTTCTTTGCATAATAGTTCTAGATACTGACTATAAACTAAATTTGGTAACACTCTAGCATCTATCTGAGTACATTTTCCAAGATTAGTAATAAAATATTTGTGTTTCTCTACATCATCATATACTATATCTGCAAATTCTTCGTTCCATTCTTGTGGTTTTTTTGTCATAATATCATTATATATTTTTTCATTAAGTAATCCTATTCTATAAAACAATTTCCATATATTTTTAGTTCCAATCCAAGGAGACCTTCTACCTTTCCAATTTGGATCTGATGCAATATTTTTTCCTGTTGGATTCATAAAGACAAAACAAACATTTGGGTTGTCTGTACAACCTCCATTATATATAGACGTTAATTCCTTTGCACCATACTGTAATTGCAATTTATCATATTCAGCATTTAATTCACTTGTTTTCATAACTACTATTACCACCTTTATTTATTCTTTTATTATTAATACAGTTTCCAACTATTGTTATCAAGCTTGTAACTATAATTGCATTTATTGAAGATACTCCAAACTTTAAAAAGTAAGCTGTTATTCCGCCAATAATAACGGCTATACAATTTATAAGATTTATATTGCTACTAGAATAATCTTTCTTTGTAATGTAATTTATAATTAATACAACTCCAATTGGTGGAAGTGCATAATTCATAATTGATAAGAAATCAACAAAATTATTGTATAAATAATAAGAAAATATTGTACTTGCCAATCCTGTAATCAATATAATCTTCTTATGGTCAATTTTAAATATATTTTCAAATTCTAATCCGGCAGAGTATAAACCATTGTCACATGATGACCAAATATTCAACCCTAGGACAATTATTCCTATAACTTCGAATCCAAAGTATGTAAATATATTAAAAATATCACTTCCACCCACCAATATATTACTTGATGCACCGAATATAATCATTAACCCATTTCCTAATAAAAATGCACAAAAACATATTATAGCAATAAATTTAGGATTTTTACCATACTTAGAAAAGTTTGGTGTTGTAATAGCTCCACTAATATATGAGCCAATTACCATTTGCAACCCTATTAGGATGTTAATTTTGTCTCCATTTCCAAAAGCATTTATTATATCTATTGATTGTTTATTAAGTGCATAGAATATGGATATGAACCCAAATAATAAAATCACAATTACTGCTAAATAACTTACTTTAGTAATTGACTCTATACCAATAAAAGTCGATATTGTCATAAATACCCCAAATAAAATTATCAAAGAATATAAAGCAAACATATTATTAGGAAAAATTAGATTTGCAACAGGTACTGCAAACATTGATATTCCTACACCATACCAACCAATTTTAGTTATGCCTACTAGTAATGATGGTAAGTATGAACCTTTCCTTCCAAATGCCATATGTGATAACTCTTTCATATTTTTACCTGTTTTTGCACCAATATATCCTAGTATTCCTCCAAATATTCCTAATAAAGTACCACCAATTAATATACAAACTAAAAAATCTGAAAATTTTACACCTGACGATAATTTTTGTCCTATAAGCATACTTCCAGAGAAAAATGTAAAACCAAACATTATCATTAATATATCAATATTACTTTTCTTTTTCATTTTTTAACTCCATTATTTTATTAACAATTTTAGTATATGACTTTAATATTATATTGCATGATTGTTCAACCATTAAATTAACTCCCATGGTTTGTCCGCCTTCTACAAAATATGTAATGTTATTTGACTCATAACCAATTATATATTTATTTTTATAATAAGCATATCCTTGTAAAACACATGAATCAAAGTCTGGTTCGTTTTCATCAAAACATGTTAAATAAATTCTAGAATTATCTAAAGCTGAAATATCCTTTTCAAAATCATAATCAACTTTATATCTATCACTTATCCAATAAGTAATACCATTCTTTTCTAATTCTGTTACAATTGAGTTTAATAGAAGTTCATTCCATTGATATTTGTGTCCACAAAAATCTATAAAAACATCATATTGTTTGTTATTTATGTGTTTGTTTTTAAATTGAAATTCATATTTATCAATTTTATCTGTCACAAATTTTGTAAATTCATTAATATTTTCTTTCAAATTATCTTCATAACTTAAAGTGTATCTATTTTTATACTCATAGTAAAATGAATTTGCTATTCTATCAACAATATTTGTAATTATAAATTTACGTTCAAAAATTTTTGCTCTAATAAAGTCTGTACTAAATACATATAGTAAGCATTCTTTCCCTAGGCAATAGCCTAGTTCAAAACCTATTCCTGCATCAAATGATAAGCCATCAATTCTACAAATAAATACATCCGTATTCTTCAATGAATTTATATCTGCATCAAAAATATTCTTAGAAACATTCCCTATATTACTTACTTTCATATTGCTATCTCTAAATGGTAGATAAATATTTTCGTCTTTATATTTTTTACTTTTTAAAATAGCATCATACATATTTGTTGAAGCATATCTGTCATAAAAACTAAATAATTTTGTAGCTAAATATATATTATTTTTTTTCATATTCTTTTACCCTTGTATTTACACCATCTATAATTTTATATTCTCTTTTTGAGTTCTTATAAACTTTTTTTAGTATTTCCTCTTCTAAATCAATTTTTAAAATTTCTGATAATCCTAATAAATAAATTGCAACATCAGCAAGTTCTTCTCCTAAGTCTTCTTTCTTTTTTTTCCACGCTTCATATGCTTCAGATACTTCACCATATGTTAAACAAAATTCTTTATTAATGTCTGTAACATTAAATCCTTTATCAACTTTATTTTGATATATTTCTTTTTGAACTTTTCCTAAATCTATCATTTTCATTACCTCTCTATATCTTCTTTTTCTTTTATTTTGTTATTTACTTTGCTAGCAATGTGTTTAAAAATATCGTTAATGCTTTGAGTACCATCAATTTGTTCAAGTGAATATTCATCTAATATGCTTTTATAGGCTTTTCTTACTCTATCTAAGTGATCATAAGAATATCTTATATTGAATTTTTGATCAGTATTTCTTCTAATAGACTCATCTGGAGTTATGTCTATATAAAACCCTAAATCATTTCTAGGGAAGTTCTTGTTAATTCCTTGAACCCATTCCTTGTCAATTCCATCTGCCATTCTATATGCAATAGCTGATGGCACATACCTATCAAAAATAACAATATCATCTTTCTTAATCTTTCCTAGTCCATCTAGTAACAATCTTCTGTCTGCTGGAAACAAATATGATTTTAGCTCTGGTGTTAATTTTCCTTCTCTAGATAATTGTTTTATTTGTTCTCCAACTGGCGTACTTAATTCTTTAGCCAAAATTGCATTTTTCCCTTGTATCTTATAATATTGCATTAACATTTTTGCAATAGTAGTTTTTCCTGTGTTATCTAGTCCTTCTAAAATTACTAGCATACACATCGAACTCCTTTCCTTTTTACTATTACCATTATATTACACTTTTC
This sequence comes from uncultured Clostridia bacterium, assembly GCA_963556905.1. Lineage (GTDB taxonomy): Bacteria > Bacillota > Clostridia > TANB77 > CAG-508 > CAG-269. The sequence continues at coordinate 3,861 of CAUWAY010000022.1, forward strand.
CCTATTTGTCTATAATTTCAGACATTGAAGTTGTGAACTTAGTATCATAATTATGTAATATATTTTCTATGAGAATTTTTTACATTATTTTGATTTACCATAGCATATTCCATTGTTGTATCTATTTTAATATGACCTAATAATTTCTGTACTTGTTCTATTGGCATACCTTTATCAATAGCCATAGTTGCCATTGTTCTTCTAAATTTATGTGGATGTACCTTATTTATATTAGCCTCTTTTCCTAAATTTCTTATGATGATTTCGATTCCAGATATTCCTAATCGATTATAGGGTTTTATAAGTGAAACAAATAATGCTTCATTATTATCTGTTCTCGTTTCCAAATATTTCTTTATATACATTTTACTCTTTGCACTAAAGTACACTTCCCTTTCACTATTTCCTTTTCATACAACAATACAACTTCTTTCTTGAAAATTCATATCTGATATATTTAATCTAGTAAGTTCACCAACTCTCATACCAGTTGATATTAATAGTTCTAATATTGCTAAATCTCTTACATTTGAGCAAGTGTCTCTCAATTTTCCAAGTTTTCATCCGTTAATGTTTCTTTTACTTTTTTTGTTGCTTTTACTTTGTGAATCCTTCTAACTGGACTTTTAACAATATAATCTTCGTTTTCTAACCAAGCAAAGAAACTTGATAATGTTCTTCTTATATTATCAATCGTAACCATACCAGCAGTTGAATTGTTTTTATAATTTGATAAATAATTTCTTAATGTTTCTGTTGTAATTTCATTTATTGGAAGATTTACAGTATCTATCATTTTAGTTATATTATCTTTATAATATTTTAATGTTCTAACTGAACAGCCTTCAATTTCTTTTGATGATATAAATTTATTTAATATTTCTTCATTGTTCTTTTGTATTTCTTGTTTTTGGCTTTGTTCTAATATTTCAATGTGATAATTTAAACATATTTCTGTAAGTATCTCTTTTAATTTTATTCTTTGGTTATTGTCTAAAAATTCTCCTGTTGTATCAATTACTTTTTCAACAAACAATTCTCTCATGACAATTACCTCCTTACATTTTTCCATAATTTGCAATATATAGAACTCTACCTATATTATACAATATTTAATTAACATAATAAAAGATGAGCATATTTTATATACCCACCTCAAAATTTTATAATTTTTTTATTTAAATTTTAAAATTCAACCTCAGCGACAAATTACTAGTTATCTTTAGCTTTTTTCTTCAAATCTTTTGAATAATATATTAAATCAGTACAAATTAAATCCCCGTCTTTGATTTCTTCATTATAATTATCTATAAAGAAATTCTTAATTGTTTTCTCATATTTATCAAATCCCTGTTTAACATAGAAAGGAATGTTATTCTCTGTTGTTCCTACCAACATTCTATCGTATTTTTGCTTATAATTACCACATAATGATTTTAAAAGTGTTTTTGCATAACCTTTATTTCTATAATTTTCTCTTGTAACTATGTTTTTTAATTCTAATGTTTTCCTATCAATGTGCAAAATTACTGCTATGGAAATTAGCTCATCTTCTTTTTTTAATGCATATACATCAGAATCGTTCAAATACTTATGTATTATATCTTTTGAAAGATCTGCCTCTAAAAGTAAATCAATATAATCCTCTTTATTTTCTATTTTTTTAACTTGCATTCTAGGTTCTCTTGGTATCTCATAACCATTGGGAATACTAAGTTTCGTGGTATTGCGGTTATAATATCTCATCTCCTCCGAAAATACACATCCACAATATTTTTGCATATAAAGGCCTAATTGACGAGCCTCGGCCTGTCCTTCTCTAAAACCAAGTCTAAAATCTCTATATAAAAAATTCAACTCATATTTTTTTGCCATTTCTTCGCCAATTTTTTTTAAAGCATCATGATTCTGATATGGACTAATTAAAAGAGTAGTAGAAAAAGTATCATATCCATTTTGTTTTGCATATTTAGCTGTTTGTTCTAAACGAATTCTATAACAATATTTCACACATCTATTATCTAAATCATTAATAACATTTTTACAAAATTCTCTTAATCCATAATTTTCATCAAATATAGAAACAACTCCAATTTTATTAGTATATTCTTTTAATGTATCCTTTCTTGCTTTATATTCCATGTAAGGATGTATATTAGGATTAAACCAATATACTGTTGGCTCAATTCCTTCTTGTCTTAAACTTTTTATACAATATACACTACATGGTGCGCAACATGTATGTAATAATAATTTCATGTATTCCTCCTAATTTTATTTTATCCTAAATATGGATAGCCTAAATGTTCATAAGCTGGTGGCATTACAATTCTTCCTCTTGGTGTCCTTGAAATAAAACCTATTTGTATTAAATACGGTTCATATACATCTTCTATTGTATCAACTTCTTCTCCTAAAGAAGTTGCAATTGTTTCAATTCCTACTGGTCTTCCTTGATATTGATTTATCATCATTTCTAACATTTTTCTATCTGTTTCATCTAAACCTAATTCGTCAATTTCTAGTTGATTTAAGGCATGTTTTGTTATCTTTAATGTAATTTGACCATCTCCTAATACTGATGCATAATCTCTTACTCTTTTTAAGAGCCTATTTGCTATCCTTGGAGTTCCTCTTGATCTTCTTGCAATTTCAAATGCTGCTTGTTCTTCTATTTCTATATTTAAAATTTTTGCAGATCTAACTACAATTGTGCTTAGTTCTTCTGGTGTATATAGTTCTAGTTTATGAATAATTCCAAATCTATCTCTCAATGGTGTTGTAAGAGAACCTGCCTTTGTAGTTGCTCCAATTAAAGTAAATTTAGGCAAATCTATTCTTATTGACTTTGCACTTGGGCCTTTTCCTATAACAATATCTAGTGTGTAATCTTCTAGTGCCGGATATAAAATTTCTTCAACATTTTTACTTAACCTGTGAATTTCATCTATAAATAAAACATCAAATTGCTGTAAATTAGTTAGTATAGCTGCTAATTCTCCAGGCTTTTCTATTGCTGGTCCTGATGTTACTTTTATATTTGATTTCATTTCATTTGCTATTATGTTAGCAATTGTTGTTTTTCCTAATCCTGGTGGTCCATAAAATAGACAATGGTCTAATGGCTCTCCTCTTTTTTTTGCTGCTTCAATATATATTTTCATGTTTTCTTTTACTTTAGTTTGACCTATATATTCTCCTAAGTTTTGTGGTCTTAAAGAGTTTTCTAATTTTTCTTCATTACTATTTTCTAATTCTGGTCTTACTAATGTGTTTTCATCCATTTTTATCATTCCTTTATTCGTAGTAACCTATTTTAATTTTATACAAGGTATTTTTTTAAAAATTTTCCAGTGTAACTTCTTTCATTTTTACAAATTTGTTCTGGTGTCCCTATTGCAACAATTTCGCCTCCATTATCTCCTCCTTCTGGTCCTAAATCAATAATGTGGTCTGCGGTCTTTATTAAATCTAAATTATGTTCTATTACAATTATTGTATTTCCTGTGTCTACAAGTCTTTGTAAAATATCAACTAATCTATGAACATCTGCTATATGTAGTCCTGTTGTAGGCTCATCTAAGATGTACAATGTTTTTCCCGTTGCTTTTTTTGAAAGTTCTGTTGCAAGTTTAACACGTTGTGCTTCTCCTCCTGATAGTGTTGTTGATGGTTGTCCTAATTTGATATATCCTAATCCAACATCATATAGTGTTTGAATTTTCTGTTTTATTTTTGGTATATTTTCAAAAAATTCTAATGCTTCTTCAACTGTCATATCTAAAACATCTGCAATATTTTTTCCTTTATATTTTACTTCTAGTGTTTCTCTATTATATCTTTTTCCTTTACAAACTTCGCATGGCACATATACATCTGGTAAAAAGTGCATTTCTATTTTATGTACTCCATCTCCAGAACAACTTTCACATCTTCCTCCTGAAACATTGAAACTAAATCTTCCTTTTTCATATCCACGTATTTTGGCTTCATTTGTTTCTGCAAATATGTCTCTTATTAAGTCAAATGCTCCTGTATATGTTGCTGGATTTGAACGAGGTGTTCTTCCAATTGGTGATTGGTCTATATTTATTATTTTATCTATGTTTTCTAGTCCTTGTATTTGTTTACATTTTCCAGGTTTATCACTTGATCCATTTAATTGTTGTGCTATATTTTTGTATAATACTTCATTTATTAATGTACTTTTTCCTGAACCTGAAACTCCAGTAATACATGTAAAAACTCCTAGCGGAAATTTAACACTTATATTTTTCAAGTTATTCTCTACAGCATTAACAATTTCTATGCTTTTTTTGTTTCCTTTTCTTCTTGTTTTTGGAATATTGATTTTTTTCCTTCCACTTAAATAGTCTCCTGTGATTGAACCTGATATGTTTTTTATTTCTTCAGCAGTTCCTTGTGCCATTACTTGTCCACCATGAACTCCTGCTCCTGGTCCTATATCTATTATTTGATCTGCGGCATACATTGTGTCTTCATCATGTTCTACAACTAATAATGTATTACCAAGGTCTCTAAGTTTTTTTAGTGTTGCTATTAATTTGTCATTGTCTCTTTGATGTAGTCCTATACTTGGCTCATCTAGAATATATAAAACTCCTGTAAGACCTGAGCCTATTTGTGTGGCTAGACGAATACGTTGAGCTTCGCCTCCAGACAGCGTTCCAGCACTTCTAGATAATGTTAAATATTCTAGTCCTACATCTATTAAAAATTGTAGTCTTGAATTTATTTCTTTTAATATTAAGTTTGCAATTATTTCTTGTGATTCTGTTAATTCTAATGTTTTTAAAAATTCTTTTAATTGTTTTATTGACATATCTGTCATTTCATTTATATTTTTCCCACCAATTTTTATACATAATATTTCTTTTTTTAGTCTCGTTCCATTACATTCATCACATGGAAGTTCACTCATATATAATTCATAAAAGTCTCTCATTCCTTGTGATTTTGTTTCATTATGTCGTCTTTCTAATGTTGGTATTACTCCTTCAAATGGTGCAGTAAATTTCCTTGTTCCAGAATATGAAGAATATTCAAAATCTATTTCTTCTGTCCCTGTTCCATATAAGATTTTTTCTAAAAATTCTTTTGGCAAGTCTTTTATTTTTTTGTTTCTTATATCTATTCCATAATGTTTTCCAACACTTTCAAAATACATTTTTGCCATTGTGTCACCTTTTTTCATTGTGCTTGAACCAAAGGCTTTTACTCCATCATATAATGTTTTATTTTTGTCCGGAATTATTAAGTCTTCATCCATTTTCATTAAATATCCTATTCCAGAACATTTTGGACATGCTCCATATGGGTTATTAAATGAAAACATTCTTGGTGCTAATTCTGGAAAACTGAAACCACAGTCTGGACATGCATAATTGCAACTATATAATATAGGTTTACTGCCTAGGATATCTATTAATACCATATTTTCAGCATGTTTTAATGCTATTTCTATTGATTCTGTAAGTCTTGCTACTATTTCCTTTTTTATTATTAATCTATCTACTACTATTTCTATTTCATGCTTTTTATTTTTGTCTAATTTTATTTCATCTGTGAGTTCATATATTTCTCCATCTACTCTTACTCTTGCAAATCCATCTTTTGATAAATCTTCAAATAGTTTTGTGTATTCTCCTTTTCTACTTCTTACTACTGGTGCTAATATTTGTATCTTAGTTCCTTCTTCTAATTTCATTACATTGTCTACTATTTGGTCTATTGATTGTTTTTCTATTTTTTTTCCACAGTGTGGACAATATGGAATTCCTATTCTAGCATATAATAAACGTATATAATCATATATTTCTGTTACTGTTCCTACTGTTGATCTTGGATTTTTTGAGGTTGTTTTTTGATCTATTGATATTGCGGGTGATAGCCCTTCAATTGATTCTACATCTGGTTTTTCCATTAATCCTAAAAATTGACGTGCATATGATGATAAGCTTTCAACATATCTTCTTTGTCCTTCAGCATATAGAGTATCAAATGCTAGGGATGATTTGCCTGAGCCTGATAGTCCTGTTATTACCACTAATTTATCTCTTGGTATTTCTAAATTTATATTTTTTAAATTGTGCTCTTTTGCTCCTTTTATTACTATTTTGTCATTCATTTTCTATTCCCCCTGACATTCATATTATATAATAAAATAATAATCGTTGCAAGTAAATTATATATTATAACTTACTTCAATATACAATTTTGTAAAAAGTATAAGAGCCTCTAGTAAAGTAATGCACTTTACTAGAAAGCTCTTTATGAGTTCACATTTGTGAACTCATTATGGAGTGATTTTTAATGTCATTACATTTTCCCAATCCCATCTTCCTTCGTAGTAGTTTTCTGTTATTTTAGATGGCATCTGCCATCTCCATTTTTCAGACCAACCCTCTTCAGGATCATACCTGATGAAATGATAATCTGCAATTTGACCATTCGCATACTTGCGAATATATAGTCTAATGGCATATTCGCCAGATCCTAATTGTTTTAAGCTTTGGCATATTTCATGCTTCAGCTCTAGAATGTTTAGGTCCTGTTCTAGTAGCCTTAGTATCTCCTCCTTAGAAGAATATTTTTCATAAATGCTCTTTTTCTGGGATAGTGCTCCTATCCGGTAATTTCTCAATTCCGGATAAGTTGCTCCAATTGCGTAAGAGTAACAGTTTGTTTCGTCTCTAACTACTGTTGACTCATACTTTTGAAGTTCGTGCGACATGTGTACCTGTTTTTTGATTGTTTCAAAAGATGTCATTCAATTTCACTCCTTAATATTTTATGTAACCATTATATCATATTTTTAATACTTTTTCAATATTTATTTTATTGTATCAATTTCTCTAACTCCTTAATTTTATCTCTTAATTCTGCTGCTTGTTCAAATTCCATCTTGCTTGCATATTCAAGCATTTCATCTGTAAGTTTCGCAATAGTTTCTTTTATATCCTCGTCTTTTTCAAATTTATATTCAACTTCAATATTTTCGGTTTGAATTGCTTTAATTGAGTCTCTAATAGATTTTTTTATAGTTTTTGGTGTTATATTATGTTCTTTATTATATGCCTCTTGAATTCCACGTCTTCTATTAGTTTCTTTTATAGCTTTTTCCATTGAATCTGTAAGTTCATCTGCATACATTATTACTGTTCCTTCTGTGTTTCTTGCTGCACGTCCTATTGTTTGAATTAATGAACGTTCTGAACGAAGAAATCCTTCTTTGTCTGCATCTAATATTGCAACAAGAGAAACTTCTGGAATGTCTAGTCCTTCTCTTAAAAGGTTTATTCCAACTAATACATCAAATTCTCCTAAACGCAATTTTCTTATAATTTCCATTCTTTCTAATGCTTTTATGTCTGAATGCATGTAATTTACTTTTATATCTAAACTTTTTAAATATTCTGTTAAGTCTTCTGCCATTTTTTTCGTTAGTGTTGTTACAAGAACTCTTTCTTGGCGTTCAACTCTTATTCTAATTTGTTCTAATAAGTCATCTATTTGGTTTGTTACAGGTCTTACTTCTATTTTAGGGTCTAGTAATCCTGTTGGCCTTATTATTTGTTCTATAACATTGTCTTTAGAATGTTCTTTTTCATAATCTGCTGGAGTTGCACTTACAAATATTACTTGATTTATTCTCTCTTCAAATTCATTAAACATTAGTGGTCTATTATCATATGCTGATGGTAATCTGAAACCATATTTTACAAGTGAATCTTTACGTGCTCTGTCTCCATTATACATGGCTCTTACTTGTGGAATTGTTGCATGTGATTCATCTATTAGTAATAAAAAATCATCTGGAAAATAATCAAATAAAGTAAATGGTGGACTTCCTGGTTCTCTTCCACTTATGTGTCTTGAATAATTTTCTATTCCTTGACAAAATCCAGTTTCTTTCATCATTTCAATATCAAAATTTGTTCTTTCTTGTATACGTTGTGCTTCTATTAATTTATTTTCATCTTTGAAATATTTTACTCTTTCTTCCATTTCTTCTTCTATTGTTTTTATAGCTCTTTCCATTTTTTCTTTTGATGTTACATAATGTGAATTTGGGAATATCATTACATGTTGCCTTGTTCCTATTGGCTTTCCTGTTAGTGGATTTATTTCACTTATTTTTTCTATCTCATCTCCCCAAAATTCTACTCTTATTGCAGACTCTCCTTTGTCTGACGGATATATTTCAGCAATATCTCCTTTTGCTCTAAATGTTCCTCTTTTAAAATCTATTTCATTTCTCGTATATTGCATATTTACAAGTTTTTTTAATATCTTGTCTCTTGATATTTGCATTCCAGGTCTTAGTGATACTATCATGTTTTCATAGTCTATTGGGTCTCCTAATCCATATATGCATGATACTGATGCTACTACAATTACATCTTTTGTTTCAAATAATGATGCTGTTGCAGAATGTCTTAATTTATCTATTTCATCATTTATTGAAGCATCTTTTTCTATATAGGTATCTGATTGTGCAATATAGCTTTCTGGTTGATAGTAATCATAATATGATACAAAGTATTCAACATTATTTTTAGGGAAAAACTCTTTGAACTCAGAGTATAGTTGTCCAGCTAGTGTCTTATTATGTGCTAAAACTAATGTTGGCTTTTGTACTTTTTGTATGATATTTGCCATTGTGAAAGTTTTTCCGAGAACCCGTAACTCCTAGGAGCGTCTGAAATTTCTTGCCTTCTTTTATTCCATTTGATAGATATTCTATTGCTTTTGGTTGGTCGCCTGTTGGCTTATAATCTGATACTAATTCAAACATATCTTTCTCCTTTTATATATTATAAATTTATCATATAAATTTCATCTTCCTAAAAAATTATAGCATAAAATATACTAAAAGACAAGAAGTTTTAACATAAATTAAGACCAAATGTTTGTTGTTGCTTTTATAGCAAAAAAAGAGAGCAGAAGTACTGCTCTCCAAAGCACAAAATTTAATTAATACTGCTTGCAAAATAAATTGTTAGATTACTCTAGCACCAAATGGAGCTAAAGATAGTTTGGCAATTTTGAAAAATTGCATTCCAAAAGGGATTCCGACTATTGTTATACACCAAAGACATCCGAATAGTAAGTTTTCAATAGCCATTGGAATTCCAAAAAATATAATCCATATAATGTTAGCAACTAGAGATGGAACTCCTCCTCCATATTCAATGTCTTTTCCAAATGGAGCAAATGAAATTGAGGCAAACTTAAAGCATTGTTTTCCATATGGTATACCTATTATTGTTATACACCATAAAACTCCTGATAAAATCCACGAAATTCCACTAAAGAATCCTCCGAAGATAAACCATAAAACATTTCCTAACAAGTTCATATTTTTCTCCTTTCTCTTAACAGTATTAATTTTTTGATTGTGTTTTATCACTATTGTTAATAAGTCACTAGTGTTATAAAACTTTGTTTATTTATTATAGCAATTAAGCCATTAATTGTCAATTATTGCTGTTTTTATCTTTTCTGGCAATTCATTTTCTTGTACTTCTTCCCAAGAATGTACTCCTAATGCTCTTACTTCTAACATAAGATATGCATCTTCCCTTAATTCTCTACTAGTTTTAAATTTTATTTCTTTCTTTTTTCCATTTTTATTGTAACAGTCTAATGTATATTCATATTTCATATCATCTGTACTTGATATTTTCTGTATTTTTTCATTATCTATTTGTGTATAATATATTTCCTTATGAAATTCCATAAAGTAAATTGCTCCTACACAAATCACTATCGAAACTAATATAGTAATAATCATTGGTATTTTTTCTTTAAAGCTTTCCATTTTTATTCCTCCTTAATAATATTTTTGCTTCCAAAATATGTAGCCATAAAATATGCCCCATATATTATTCCAATAATAATAACTGTTGCTATAATAGATGGTAACAAATCTTCTGATTTTGCCAATCCTTCCATTAGTGTCATTGCAAATTGTATTCCGAAAATAGAATGAATTATAGCAAGTATTAATGGTAGTCCAAAGAATATTGCAATTTGACTAAATAATGCTTTATTTATCATTTTTTCGTCACAGCCAATTTTTCTTAATATTGTATATCTTTGTTTATTATCAGAACTTTCTGTTAATTGTTTTAATGCTAAAATAGCTGCACTTGCTATAAGGAATATTATTCCTAAGTAAATTGCTATAAATGTTACTATTGTTGCAATTCCTACACTTGCTTCTACTAAAGATATTTTTGTTAAACCATCTATTTCTATACCTTTTTCTTCTAAATTTTGAATAAAATTTGAATCTTCTCCTGTAAATATTTTTTCTATTTTTTGTTTTTCTTCATCTGTTCCTGCATTATAATTTGCTACTAATAAATGTTCTTCTTTTATGTCTTCTGTTAAATTACAATTGTCTGGTACTAAAATAATGCCTGTATTAACATGACTTGTCGCCATTTGTATAAAACCACTTTTACATTCATTATATTTTGATTTATATTCTTTTCCTACTATTTCTAAAGTATTTCCTTCTTTTAGAGCTCTGTTTCTTAGTTCTTTCATACTATCAAAATCACAAATCATTATATATTCATCATCATTCAATTTATATTGTTCTATTCCATAAATTAATGCTATTTTATTGTAATCTGAAATTTTTACTATTTGTTCTGCTGTATTATATCTTAAATTTGGATATTCTTCTTCTATTTCTTCAAGCTTATCTCCAAAGAAATTAGCCCAAGTTAAATCATTTGTTGCATATACAGAAATTTCTGCAATTTCTTTTAATACATTCATATCTAATCCACTATTTTTAAGGGTTTCTGAAATAGGTATTTTTGAATCTTCTCTTGCTTCTGGTGTTGAATATATTTCTTTTCCATAAGTTCCATATTGTAAATATTTTTCAGGCAAATTAGCAGTTTTATATAAATTTATGTCTACTGGTGTCATTTCACTTAATTCTTTTTGCATAGTAGTTCTTAATGATAAGCTAACAGATAATATGCTAATTGTCATAAATAACATTATACAAATAACACTCATGCTTATTACTGTTGTATTAATTTTGTTATTAAGTTGTCTTAACACAAACATATTAGTACCTTTTAAATATATATTTTTTCTTGTTTGAACTACTTTTAGTACGAATCCAGATAATGACCAAAATATTGCAATTGTTCCTACTATTCCCATTAAAATTGGTGGCAATATTTTATCTGCTGTAGTTAATGAACTTACATCACCTGTTACTTTCCAATATGCATAACTTAAAATTCCTGCTCCTAGTAAAAATACTAGTATTGAAATAATTGGATTTTTTATTTTTACTGTTTCATTTTTCTTTATTGCTGTTAATAAATTTATTAACTTATATCTAGAAATTGAAATTGTATTAAATATCATTACAGCAACATACATTACTGCAAAATAAATACAAGTTTTTATACATGCTTCTTTAGAAAATACAAATTGGAATTTAGTCATATCTGCTTCAAACATTTTTGCTACTAATATTGACATAAATTGTGAAGCAAATATTCCTAATACAAGTCCTGCTATTAATGATAATATTCCTACTAATATTGTTTCAAACAATATTATTTTTGAAATTTGTCTTTTTCCCATTCCAAGTGTCATGTATATTCCAAATTCCCTTTTTCTTCTGTTAATTAAAAAGTTATTTGCATATACAATTAATAATCCTAGTACTACTGCTACAAATACAGATATATAGCTTAGCATAACTACCATTAATTTGATTATTTCTCTTGTTGAATTTGATACATCTAGCATTGCTTGTTGACTATCTAAAGAATTGAACATATAAAATATTGCAACTCCTAATACTAGTGTAAGAAAATATATTGCATAATCTTTAAAACTCTTTTTCATGTTTTTTACTGATAACTTAAATAACATCATTCAAGTCACCTCCAAGAAGTGTCTGTACCTCTATTATTTTTTCAAAAAATTGTTTTCTTGTATCATTTCCCTTTACAAGTTCACTAAATATTTTTCCATCTTTTATAAATATAATTCTATTAGCATAACTTGCGGTAAATGCATCATGCGTTACCATTAAAATTGTTGCCCCTAAATTTTTATTCAAATGTTCAAAACTTTCAAGTAGTTGTCTTGCTGATTTACTGTCTAATGCTCCTGTTGGCTCATCTGCTAATACAATTTTAGGATTTGTTATAATTGCTCTTGCAGAAGCGGTTCTTTGTTTTTGCCCTCCTGATACTTGATATGGATATTTATTTAAAATATCTGTAATTCCTAATTTTTCTGCAACTTCTTTTACTTTTTTATCTATTTGACTAGCTTTTTCTTTTTGAATTGTAAGTGCTAATGCTATATTTTCATAAGTTGTTAGCGTGTCTAATAAATTAAAATCTTGAAAAATAAATCCTAATTCTTCTCTTCGGAATTTATTTAATTTGTTTCCCTTTAATTTGGTTATATCTTGATTATTAATAATAATCTGGCCAGCAGTAACTCTATCTATTGTGGAAATACAATTTAAAAGTGTTGTTTTTCCAGACCCACTTGCTCCCATTATTCCTACAAATTCACCTTTTTCAACTTTAAAGCTAATATTGTCTATTGCTTTTGTAAGATTACTTTTGTTTCCATAGTATTTTTCAATGTTTTTTACTTCTAATACATTATTCATTTAAAAAACTCCTTTCTTTTATGTTTCTATTATAAACTTTTATTATATTAATTTCCATTGATTTTTCTTACATTTGTATTACATTTTCGTCACTTTTCATTTTTTATATAACAAAAAAATGGCAAATGTTATTGCCATTTTTAAATAATCATATAACTTCCTTTGGGAAATATTATTCTTACTTCTGTTCCTATATCTTTTTCTGAATTTAGTTCTAATCCTAGTCCTAATTTGTCACATAGTTTTTTGCATAAATATAATCCAATTCCTGTTGATTTTTTTCCTAGTATTCTCCCATTTTCACCTGTAAAACCTTTTTCAAATACTCTTGTAATTTCTCCTTTTTTTATTCCTATTCCATTGTCTTTTACATATAGAATAACATTTTCTTTTTGCTCTTTAGCATATATTTCTATTTTTTTATTTTCTTCTTTTAAGTATTTAATAGAATTTTGAATTATTTGATTTAATATAAAACTTGTCCATTTGCTATCTGTATATACTTGTTTTTTTAGGTTATGCAAATCTATATTTATTTTACTTGAAATTAAGAGGTTTTTGTTTTTTAGTATTGTACTATTTACAATTTCTTCTAAGTTTGATTTTGATATTGTATAATCTTTTTCTACAGTATTACTTCTAGCATAAAATAGAGCTTGTTCAATATAATTTTCTATTTTGTCTAATTCTTCTTCAATGCTTTTTGTCACTTCTGTTTTGTTGTTTTCTATTACCATTTTGCTTGCTGCTATTGGCAATTTTATTTCATGTATCCAAAGCTCTATATATTCTTTGTAGTCTTCTTGCAAATATTTATATTTATTTACATTTTCAAGCATTGATTTTCCTGTTTCTTCTAATGTTTCTTTTAATACTTTCCCTTCAAAAAAATTTGGTATTGCTGTAAGTTCTGATATTAAATATTTTTCTTCTAGTTCTTGCATTTGTTGTTTTAATTTATTGTAAAATGTTTTCTTCTTATTATATTCTACTATAAATGCTATAATTATTGCTATAATAGGTATTATAGCAATTGTAATTCTAATTTCCGCTTCTATTTTGTATGCAAATAAAAGTATTTCTATCATTATTATAGAAAATAGCAATAGTGTTATTAATAGTATTTTGTCTTTTATAAAATTTTTTAGTTTCATTTTAAAATATACCCCTGTCCTCTTTTAGTTTCTATTACATCTTGTAAATCCAATTCTTCTAACTTGTCTCTTAATCTCTTCATGTTTACAGTTAATGTATTATCATCTATAAAACTTTCACTTTCCCATAAGTAGCTCATTATATCTTCTCTTGATACTATTTTATTTTTGTTTAGTGATAAATAGTATAATATTCTAAATTCATTTTTTGTTAGTTCTACTTTTAATTCGTTTTTTTCAATCATGTTTTGAGATATATTTAGTACAAATTTTCCGCAGTCTAGTTTGTCTTGGTTTGTTCCTGCATTTTGATTTCTTTTTAACAGTCCAACAATTTTGGCAAGTAATATTTGAATATTATATGGTTTTGTTACATATTGATCTGCTCCATAATTTAGGCTTAATAGTTCATCTATTTCTGTATCTCTACTTGTTACCATTATTATAGGAATATTTGATGTTTTTCTTATTTCCTTACATATATATTGCCCATCAATATATGGTAAATTTATGTCTAATAATATCAAGTCCGCATTTTCTTTTAAAATGTCTTCTATTGTATTGTCAAATTTTTCTATTCCAATTGCACAAAATCCATTTTTGTTTAAATATATTTCTAATTCTTTTCTTATTTTTTCTTCATCTTCTACTATTAATATTTTTTGCATACAAGTTCCTCTCCTATTATAGATTTGCTTATTTTTATACTTAGTTAGTTTTTTATTTGTTTAATATATTTTCTTCTTATAAATATAACACAAAGGATAGATAATTTCAATTACCTATCCTTTTTTATTGTATTAATTGATTTTTACAAAATTTTATTTATATTTATCATAAATATAGCATTTTCTATTATGTCTATTACAGAATAAACTATCATAACAATTCCTATTGTAACTATTATAGCTTGTGAATTCATTATAATGTATAATCCGCAACAGAACATTAAAACTGCAAGTATAATTCCATATAGCCATGAGTTAGAATTTATTTTTTTCATTTGAATAGCAAAATTGATTCTTACAAATGATGTATATATAATCCAAACTCCTATAATAATTCTAAAAACTGAGCCAATAATGTTTATATAAGCTATTGACACAATTCCAATAACAATTGCCATAAGTCCATATACTAAATCATAATTATAAAAGTCATTTTCATCTTTAGTCATAAAATAACTAATTATTTTACAAATACCTGCTATAATAAACACAGCTCCTAGTATTATAGAAATTACTTTTAATGTTCCTTCTGGTTTATAAACAAGTATTATTCCTAATATAGCAAAAATTAAAGATTCAATTATTGATGCCCATCCGGTTTTATTAAATACTTTTTTTAAATATTCCATAGTTTTATTCTCCTTTTATTATATATTATTCTTTGTTTCTTTTTATTACGAATTTATCAAATGCTGCAATTACTGCTGGTAATAATACTAATATAAGTATGGCTGAACAAAATGTTCCCTGTGATATTGTCTTACAAATTTTTGCCGCTACCGCAGATGCAAAATGTCCTACAATTAATGTAACAATAATCAATATAGATGCTGATGTTAATATTGTATTAATAGACTTATTGTAAGAATTGATAATAGCTTCTTTTATGTCCATCGTTTTTCTGTGTTCAATATAATATGATGTGTATAAAATAGCATAGTCAATAGTTGCTCCCATTAGTATGCTTTGAACAATTAGAAGTGCTATAAAATATACTCCTTCTCCTGATATTGATAATATTCCCATTGTTATATATACTGCACATTGTATAGTAAGTACTAATATCGCAGGTGCAATAAATGATTTGAATGTAATAGCAACTACTACAAATATTGCAATCATTGTAATTATTGTAATAAAGTTTAATTCATCATTAAATGTTTGGCTCATTTCATATGCCATTGGAGAATTTCCAATTACATAAACTCCTTCTCCAAATTTTTCATTAAGGTTTTTGATAAAGTTAAATGTTTCTTCTGATTCTGGACTAAATTTTGTATTAATTACAATTCTTGAATAGTTTTCTCCTATCAACATCTCTTTTGCGTCAGCTATTGTAACTTTACTATCCGTTATATTTTTTCTTAAATCGTCATCAATGAAATCATTAAATCTACTGTCAGTTAATATTTTATCATTTATATAGTTTACAAATTTTTCTACTGTAAGTGTCCATTCCATGTTGTAATTGTTTATACTTCCATAATACATGTATAAAATATCAACTATATTTTTGTCTAATTCATTTGTTAATGTTGTTAAAATAGCAAATATTTCTTCTTTGGTATATTTTGTTTCATTTATACTAGAATTTATAATTCCATTTATAGTAGTTATTTGTTTTCTTGAATTATCATCAAAATTACTTGAATATTCCTCATTTTTTGTAACATCATTTTCTAAGAAACTAACAAATTCTTTTAATGAAAGTTTTTGATTTGTATTTATATATTTAGTTGTATATAGTCCATAAAGTAATTTTAAGTCTTCTTCATTAATTCCTAGTAATTTACTTAGTTCATTACTATTATATTTTTTATTATTTAACGTACTATTTATAACAGTTTGAACTAGGTTTAAGTCTGTTATTGTTTTTTTGTCTAGTTTATTTGATAACATTTCGTCTTCTTTATGTGATAATATAAAGTTTACAAATTCTTGCGGTGTTAGTTGTAAGCTAATGTTTTTTATAGTATATAGTGTATAAATATTTTTGCTTAAGTTTTCATCAATTCCTATGAATTGTGCAAGTTCACTATATGAATAATTTTGCTCATTTGTCGTACTTGTCATGATATTAGAAATTAATGTCAATTGTTTTAAAAGGTCTTCACTCATAAATTGTTTTATGTTTTCATTATTACTATTTTCTAAAATAATTTTTACAAATTGACTTGGTGCTATTTTCATATCAGTTGGATTTATAATTTCTGGTGTGCTTTCTGTATTATTTGTACTATTTTGTATTAAATTTATTAAGAATAGTAATTGCTTTATACCTTTTTCTTCAATTCCTAATATGGCTGATAATTCTTGTGAATTCATTTCTTTTGTGATGATGTCTTTATTGCTAAATGTATTTAAAATTTTTATATTTTTAATCATTGTTTCATCAAATAAATTAGAATATTCACTGTTTTGCATTATGTCATTTAAAATAAATTCTGAAAATTCATGAAGTGAAAGTTTAGTATCTATTTCATTTACACTTATATAGTATGAGTATAGCAAATCTATTGTATTTTTGTCAATTCCAAATATATTTGACATTTCTTCACTTGACATTTTCTTTTGTATTGTTGTAGAGTTTGTAAAGTTTGATAATTTGTTTAAATTTGCTTTTGCTGAAGCATCTATCTTTTGGGCGTATGTTTCATTTGTTAAAACATCTTTTTTCATAAATTTAATAAATTCATTTAGTGTTATTTTTAAGTTATTATTCTTAGAGTTATAGTAAATTAAAATATCATCTATTTTATTTTTGTCTATTTCTAAAATTTTAGCAATTTGGCTTGAACTTATTTTTTTGTTAAATAAATTTGGGTTTGTAAAGTTTTCTAATCTATCTATATTTTTTCTTGTTTCGTCATCCAACTTTTCACTTATGTTTTGATTATTGTAAACATCTTCTTTAATAAATGAAATAAATTCATTAAATGTCATTGTATTGTTTTCATCTTGGTTGTAATAATTGTAGTATAAAATTTGTAACAAATAGTCTTCTACTGTTACTTCTGCACCTAAACTTTGTAGTTTATCGTTTAGTTCATTATATTTTAGTTCTTCATTTATTGTATTTCCATATGCTAAAACTTCATCTACTTTTTCAGTTTCTTCTATGTCTTTTAAATGTTTTGAAACTTCTTGTTCATCTTCATTTTTATAAATAACAGCTATTTGATTATTTTCAGTAAATATTGTTGATATTTTGTCTGATTCAAATTCTGTGTATAATATGTTTAAATTTCCTTTTTCTAAATAGCTTAATACAAATGCTAATATAAATACTGGAATAGCTACATATCTAAATTTATAAGCTACTTTTCCTATTTTGTTTAGTTTTATGTTTGGAACTTTCTTTTTTGTCTTTTCTATTAATTTATCAAATATTAGAATAAGTGCTGGTAGTACAAAGAAAATACATATTAAACTAAATAGTACTCCTTTTGCTAATACTAATCCTAAGTCACGACCTATTTTAAAGCTCATAAGCACTAATACAATAAGACCTACAATTGTTGTTACAGAACTACTTGAAATAGATTTGAATGCATTATATAATGCATTTTTCATTGCTTCTACTTTGTTTGGTTCATTTTCTTTTTCTTGTCTATATCTGTCTATTAACATTATTGAATAGTCCATTGACAGTGCTAATTGTAATATTGCTGATATTGAACTTGTAATATTTGATACACTGTCAAAAAATATGTTTGTTCCATTATTTAATATTACTGCCATTAATATTGATGTTAAAAATAAAAATGGCTCAATATATGATTCACTCATAATAATTAATATTACAAGTGCACACCCTATTGCTAAAATAATAATCCATGCTGGTAATATTGAAGTGTTTCTTTCTGCTATTGCACCACTTGTATATGTTTCATAGTCTTTATATTTTTCTTGTATTTCTTTATATACATTTTTGGCAATTTTTGAGTCTTCTAAGTCATCTACATGTATAATGTATAGTGTATAGTCTTCTTTGTTGTAATTTTCGTTTTTTTCATAGTCTACTGTACTTACTCCATTGATGTTTTTCAGTTCTTGATGAATTTCATCTTTCCTTTCTTCTGATAGTCCTTTGAACATTAAGTTAAAAGAGCTTTTTGTTTCTGCAAATTCTTCTTCCATTATGTCCATTCCTGTTCTTGTTTCAGATGTACTTGGTAAATATTTAGTTATGTCATAATTGATATTTACTTTTTGTGATGCTATTATTGATATTATTGAAAGTATTATGAATAAGAGTAATATCCAGTTTCTTTTTTCGATTATAAAATCTGTAATTTTTCTCATATAATTCCGCCTTTCTCATTCCCCTTTTTAATCGTAACTATTATCTTACTCCTTTTTTCTTAATATTGATAGACTAAATTGAGGTGATTTGTTAAAATTTTGACATTTGTAATAAAATTGTATAATTAATTGTTTATATTTTTTATGATTTATGTTATAATTTTATTAGTTTTAGAAAGGATTGTGTTATTTTATGAAAGTTCAAGTGTTAAATTCTTCTTCACGAAAAACAAGAAAATTGATTAAAACAACTTTTGCAGAATTATTAAATGAGAAAAAAGAGTTAAATAAAATTACTGTTACAGAATTAGTTAAAAGAGCTGATATTACAAGGGGTACTTTTTATACTCATTATGATGATGTTTATGATGTTGCTAATGAATATCAGTTAGAAACAATTGATTTACTTGTTAGTGATGATGTTATTTTATATAATAAAGAGGATATTTTAAATTATTGTCAAGATATTTTTAATTGTTTGAAGGATAATGAAAAAATATATAAAATGCTTTTGGCTTCTAATGAGCCTTTGAGTTTTCTTGAGAAGTTGAAAAAGATGGCTAGTCAAAAGATTTTGTTTGCTTTGAAAAATGTGGAAAAAAGTAATTCTTATTTAGAATTAGATGTTTCTTTCTTTATGAACGGTATTATTGTTGAGCTTCTGAAGTATTTTAGGGGTGAAAGTGATTATTCTTTAGATGAACTTCATTCAAATATTATTAAATGGTTTAAAAAAATTTTTGATTAATTTATAAAATATTTTAAAGGTTTACTGTAAAAGACGTCTTTTACAGTAAACCTTTTGTTTTTTTACATATTTGTAGATTATTTATGCTGCAAATCACTTTATGTAAAGCACGATACGAAAACCAATGTGGATGTGAGTAAAGTTAGTCGTAGTACCGCCACCACGACAAGATGCTGCATTGTCACTTCCGTAGTCGAGGAAACTGCCACCACGATGCACAGCAAACGTAAATTCTGGCGTTATACTACCATCTCCATCTATTCTTGTTCCTGTTCTTGTTTCTGTTGTCCATTCCCACATATTTCCTGCAAAGTCATATATATTATTTGCTT
>CAUWAY010000023.1:0-23285 GCA_963556905.1 uncultured Clostridia bacterium
TTGGGACATTTTCTCATTTCTTTACTTAAGACATTATCACATTTCTTTCATAAATAATAGGCTGAAAACTAAAAAAACAGTTGTAATATTTTCTTTTTTATGGTATATTCTGTTTAAATAGGCTTATAGTCTATAAATATTTTACAATTAGCAATATTAATTTCGTTTCTTGCGTTGCTTGGGCGAAATATTAAGGGAGGAATACTTTTGGAAAAATTAGTAATAACTGGACAAACACCTTTAAAAGGAGAAGTAACAATAAGTGGAGCAAAAAATGCAGCAGTAGCAATTTTACCTGCAACACTTTTAATAGATGGAGTATGCACAATTGATAATCTACCTAATATAAGTGATGTAAAAATGTCATGTAAAATATTAGAAGGTCTTGGTGCAAAAATAGTTTGGAATACTCCAAATGAAATAACAATTGATACTAGAAATATAAATCAAACAGATGCTTCAGAAGAATTAACAAGAAAGTTTAGAGCTTCTTATTATATAATTGGAAGTATGCTAGGTCGTAAAGGAAAAATCTCAGTTGGGATGCCTGGTGGTTGTAAATTGGGTGCAAGACCTATTGACCAACATATAAAAGGATTTGAGGCTCTTGGTGCTAAAGTTGATACTACACAAGGTAAAATTTCTGCAACAGCTTCTAAATTAGTTGGAACATCTATTTACATGGATGTTGTATCTGTTGGTGCAACAATTAATGTAATGCTTGCTTCTGTATTAGCAGAAGGAACAACTATTATAGATAATGCTGCAAAAGAACCACATATTGTAGATGTTGCAAATTTTTTAAATACAATGGGTGCTGACATTCGTGGGGCTGGTACAGATGTAATAAAAATTAATGGTGTAAAAAAACTAAGTGGCAATAGTACATATTCTATTGTTCCAGACCAAATTGAAGCTGGTACATTCATGCTTGCAGCAGTGGCTTCAAAAGGAGATATTTTAATAAAGAATTGTATTACAAAACATTTAGAATCAATTACTGCAAAAATTACTGAAATTGGTGGACAAGTTGAAGATTTTGGGGATAGTATTAGAGTTAGTTGTCAAAATAGGCCGTCTAAAGCTATTATAAAAACTTTACCATATCCTGGTTTTCCTACAGATTTGCAACCACAAATGGGAGTTGTTTTATCAATTGCGGATGGCACAAGTAAAATAATTGAAAGCATTTGGGAATCTAGATTTCAATATGCAGATGAATTAAATAAAATGGGAGCAAATATTACGGCTCAAGGAAAATCTGCATTTTTTGAAGGAGTTCCAAAATTATATGGAGCACCTGTTTATTCTACTGATTTACGTGCTGGAGCAGCTTTAATTATAGCAGGAATTATTGCAGAAGGAAAAACTGAAGTTTATAATCTTGAGCACATTGATAGAGGCTATGAAAATATCGAAGAAAAATTCAGAGGTCTTGGCGCTAATATTGAAAGAGTTACAGAGTAATATAGAAAGAAGAAATACATATGCTAAATTTTTGTAGTTTATATAGTGGTAGTAGTGGTAATAGTTTACTTGTTGAAACAGAAAATACAAGGATTTTAATAGATGTTGGATTAAGTTGTAAAAAAATAGAAGAAGCTTTAAATTCATTAAAAATAAATCCTTCCTCTATTGATGCAATTTTAATTACTCATGAGCATGTTGACCATATTAGGGGAATGTCAACTATTTCTAAAAAGTTTGATATTCCTGTTTTTTCTGCTAAAGAAACTTTTGATGCTATGAGTAATCAAACAGAAAAATTATCTAAAGATAATATTAAGTTTTTCAAAGTTTCTGAAAAATTTTCTATAAATGATTTAGATATTTTACCTTTTTCTATTCCTCATGATGCAGCTAATCCTTGCGGATTTAATATTATGAATAGTGATGCTTCTCACAAAATAAGCATTGCTACAGACATAGGTCATATGACAAATAATATTGTAAAGCATTTAGAGAGTAGTGAATTTATTTTATTAGAGTCTAATTATGAAACTGAAGTTTTAAAATGCTGTTCTTATCCTTTTAAACTAAAAGCTCGTATTGCTGGTGAAACAGGACATTTATCAAATGAAATGGCTGGAAAAACTATTTCTTATTTAATGAAAAATAGTAATTTACATACTGCAATGTTAGGGCATTTAAGTAAAGAAAGTAATTTCCCTGAACTGGCTTATAGAACTGTTGTTGATGAGTTAATTTCAAATAATTGTAATACTAATTCTATTAATTTATCTGTCGCAAATAGGGATTTTCCAGGTAAATTGATATCACTATAATTTATTTTATTTATTATATTTTATATGCAAAAATGCATTTAGCTTTTTGCATATTTTTATATTGATTGTAAAGGGAATAATAAAAACTTAATAAAGGATGCAATTAGGTTTAAGGGGGCCTAAATTTTTTTTTATTTTTATTTTTGAATTTTGCCAAAAAGAAAAAGTATTAAATTTATTTTTTACTATTATTTTATGGGGAAATAGATTATTCCCTTTACAAGATTAAAAACTTTTTTACCTTTATGAATTTTAAAAATTTTGATATAAGGTTTTAAAACGTTTTGCGTTTCTATGTCTTTATCTTACTCCCTTTTATTTAGATTGTCAAGAAAAATCGTTCGACAAAAAGCGACAAAAGCTTGAAAAATCACTGTTTCCAAGCTTTATATAGCAAAAAAAATTTTACAAATTACTATTGACACTATAATTCCTGTTGCATCTGCTGCTAATGTTGCAAATATAATTCCTCTTGTGTTTTTTATCTTCACGCTACTTGAATAAACAGCAATTGTATATAGTGTTGTTTCTGTTGCCCCCATTATTACTGATGCAATCAATCCTATATAAGAATCTACTCCATTTTGTCTTATAATATCTGTTGCAACAGCCATAGACGCACTTCCTGAAATTGGTCTTAATAATGCTAGTGGTACAATTTCTCTTGGAAATTCAATAAATTTTAAAATAGGAAGAATCAGTTTAGTAATAAAATCTATTATTCCAGAACTTCTAAGTAAACCTATCGCAAAAAATAATCCAATTAATGTTGGAAATATTTTTAATGTTATTTCTATTCCCTCTTTTGCACCTCTTAGGAAAATATCAAAAACAGGTTTTTTTTCTTTTATTCCATTAAATATAATTATGAAAATTACTAATGGCATGGCAACTACAGATATGTAATTAACAATTTTTATTTTTAATTCCTTCTTTCTATTTATTAATTTTTATTTATTCTTATAATCAATTTTGTTATACTAATTCCCACAATTGCAGCACAAATTGTGGAAATCCAAACAGGAAATATTATTTTAGTAGGATTATCTGAACCTAATGTTGTTCTAATAGCAATTACTGTTGTTGGAATTATTTGTAAAGATGCTGTATTTAAAACTATTAACATCATCATATTATCACTTAATTTATCTTTTTCGTAATTCTCTTTTTGTAGTTCATTCATTGCCTGTAATCCTAATGGAGTTGCTGCATTTCCTAGTCCTAATATATTTGCAATTATGTTCATAATTATGCATTTGAAACCTTTTTGTTCCTCTTTTATGTTTGGAAACAAAAATTTAACAATTGGACTTAGCATGTTAGATAAATGTTTAATTATATTAGTATTTGATGCAATTTCCATTAATCCACTCCATAGACATGTTATTCCTATTAATGTTAGTGTTAAATTAACTGCACTTTCTGTTGATTCTGTTATTGATTTACTAACATTTTCTATATTCCCAGAGAATATTGCATATGAAATTGATAAAATTATAAATATCGGCCATAATAAATTTAACATTTTTTTCCTCTCTATCATTAATTTTTATGTATATTTTTAACATTTTATAACAATTTTTTAAAAATTATTGACCAAGTAAAATATTTATGCTATTATATAGTGGAATTGAATATAATATTTAAGGAGGACATGTTATGAAGTCAACAGGAATTGTGAGAAGAGTAGACGAATTAGGTAGAGTTGTTATTCCAATTGAAATAAGAAATAAATTTGATATAGCTGAAAAGGATCCTATAGAGATTTATGTAGATGGGTCTTCTATTGTATTAAAAAAATATGAGCCAAATTGTATTTTTTGTGGAAATGCAAAAAACCTAATAACTTACAAAGATAAGTTAGTTTGCTCAAAATGTAAGGAGAAAATCGCTAGTTTAAGTGAAGAAGATGAAGAAGAGTAGTTTAATTTTCTTAAAATTAGCAAAAAATAGCAAGTTAGAAATTAAATTTTCTAGTTTGCTATTTTTTATATTAAATTTTTTAGAAATCTTAAATAATATTATTTTTTAATTTTTTTCTATAAATTGCATATATATTTCATTTTTACTTACATTTTTATTTTTCGCAATTTTTTTTATTATTTCTTTTTTATTAAGACCTTGTCTTTCATAATATTTATATTGCTCTTGTAATGTTAAATCATTTATTTTATTTTCTTCTTTTTCTATTTGTGAATTTCCTTCAATAATTAATATCATTTCTCCTTTTAAATTATCTATTTCCTCTATTAATTCCTCTATATTCTTTCTAATAAACTCTTCATGAATTTTTGTTAATTCTCTTGCTAAAACAATTTTTCTATTTTTTAATATATTTTTTAAATCTTCAAGTGTATTTTTCATTTTGTGAGGAGCTTCATATATTATTATTGTTTTTTCTGATTTTTCTATTTCTTCTATTTTTTGTTTTCTTAATTTTTTATTTAATGGTAAAAAACCTAAAAAATTAAATTCTTTTGTACTTATTCCTGATGCAATTAGTGCATTTATCATTGCACATGCTCCTGGTATTGGTATTATTTCTATATTTTCTTCAATTGCCTTTTTTATTACTTCTTCCCCAGGATCACATATTCCAGGAGTTCCAGCATCTGATACTAACGCTATATTTTGTCCTTCTTTTAATTTTTCTATTAATTTGTCACTTTTGGTTTCTTCATTATGCCTATGGTAACTTATTAATGGCTTATTTATTTCAAAATGGTTTAATAATTTTAATGTTTGTCTTGTATCTTCTGCTGCAATTAAATCTACCTCCTTTAATATTTTCAAAGCTCTTAATGTAATATCTTCTAAATTTCCTATCGGTGTTGCTACTATATATAATTTTCCTTTCATTTTCTCTCCTTTATTTATTATTTATTTTATTATTTTTATTATTTATTTTTTTATTATTTATTGTTTACTATTTTTTTATTTGTTATTTTTTATTTATTATTTATTGTTTTTATTTATTATTATTTATTTATTATTATTTATTATTTTTTATTTATTGTTTATTATTATTTATTATTATTTATTATTTATTTATTTATTATTTATTTATTATTTATTTATTATTTTTTATTTATTGCTTATTATTCTATTTATTTATTTTTACTCTTTAATTTGTCACATACATTATATCATACTTTTTATATTTTTAAAATGTTTTTATAATTTTTTTATCTATTTGTCCTCTTGTTTCAACTTTTATTTTATTTTCTCATATAATATATTAAATTATTTTTATAAGAAAAACTATTTTAATGGAGTGTGATTTTTATGCAAAATTATTATTCGCCCACTACAAAATCAAATAATTATAATCAATGTGATTCTCCTTATTTCCAAGGAACTCCTAGGGAGAAAGCATCTTTACATCAAAGTAAATGTTTTAATGAACAATTTCCAAAAGCAGCTCCTACAAATAAAAATCAATTACTAACTTATAATCAAACATCTTGTCCAACTTCAAAGAGCTGTAAAAAGTTTCCACCAAAGAAAAAAAAGAAATTTACTTTTAAATGTTTAAAAGATGATACTTGTAAATCTCTTGATGATGTTGAAAACTTTCTTTGTAATTTTAGTTGTTTTATTAAATATATTAAATTATATAATTTATTAAAATAATTTTATTATTTATATATATTATTAAATTTAAAATTTATTGACCATATAATATTTTATTTATTATTATTTAATTATTTATTATTTTATTTAATTTATTTTTGGCCATTTATTATATATTATTTTTATATTTATTATTATAATTTAATTAGAATAAAAAATATAAATAAAATTTAATTTATTTATATTTTTTATTTTCTATTTATTTTATTTTTTTAAATATATTTCTGATAAATTTTCATTTTCTTCTCCATTAATTAAAAATTTAACAGACTCGATTTCTTTCAAATTTGTCAAAGTATTAACAATGCTATTTATTATTTTTAATTTATTTTCCTCGTTGCTATAATTTAAAAACTCTTTAGATACATTTATTTTTGCACATGAATTTTCTACTATAATATCATTTAATATTGTTCCATCAGGAATTAATTTTTTTAAATTACTGCTTTGAGGTCCTTTATTTAATAATTCAAATAATTCTCTATATGGATTTTTTATTAATAAATTTGCATCAATTATTTTTGTTTCTGCTTCTAGTTCACTTGTTTCTGTATTTTCAAAAAATAGTGCAACCTTTGTTTGCCTCATTTGTTCATCTGATATTTCTTCTTGTGGTATATAATCCTGATACTCATCTTCTATTTTCTTAATTTCAATATTTTTAAAAATTAAGAACACCCCTACTGCTATTAACAGCATTACTATTATTGCTATAATATTCTTTTTACTTTTCATTAATTTCCTCCTTATCTATATTGAATATATTAAGACTTATCCAATATTAGAACTTAATTTAATAAAAAGTAAAAAACCTAATTATCATTAATTAGGTTTTTAGGTTTTATTATTCATCTATACTAAATGACATTTCGAATTTTGTTTCATCTCCTAATTTCATAACAAATGTTAAGTCTTTAGAAATGTTATCATTTTTGCTTTTTAATTTTACATTATATACATAATTGCTTCCTTGTTGTAAAAAGCTAATAAATTCCAATTTATTTTCTTCAAAGAAATTTTCTGTAATATATTTTTCAAATATATTAATATTTGGAAATTTATTTTGTTTAAAACTATCTGCTAATATACTATATGAATAATTATAATTTTTATCATTTATTCCTGATATAAATCTATTTATATTTAATGCTACTTTTTTTTGTATTTCTGAATTATTATATTTTTCTATAAATTGTGGAATATCTGTTGTATATTCATCAAGCAATATAGAAAAATTTAATAAGCTTTTTTCATTAATTATATAATATTTTTTATCATTATCTAAACATACATATTGAAAAGTACCATCAAATTCATTATATTGATATTTTTCTATTTTTATATTTTTAATTTTTTCTTTATTTTCATTAATATATTTTTTAAAATTATCAATATTTCCAAATCTTATATTTGCATATTCTTTGTCAATAATCTCATATGCATCTTCTGGACTATATAATGCTAAATCTTTATAATAGTTGATATATCTTTGTACTAAATCTCCTTTTGTACAAGTTAAATATTGCAATTTATTTTTTTCATCAAATTTAATATTCGTATTAATTTTATTTACATCTATACTTTTAACATCTTTTTCAAATTCTTCTAATGTTATATTCGTACTTTGTATTTTTAAATTATATGTCATATTTTGTTCATTCAAATCCATTATTATATATATCTTTTTCTTTATTGCATAATTATCTAAAAAAGTTGTTCCATATATATACCATTGACTTAATTCATCATATTTAACAGTATTTATATAAATTTTTTGAGCATAAAAAGCATTAGCCTTTTCTATTTTTTGTTTTATAATATCTTCTATTTCTAATAATAATGTTTCTTCTTGTAATTCAAACATATCATTATCCATTGT
This sequence comes from uncultured Clostridia bacterium, assembly GCA_963556905.1. Lineage (GTDB taxonomy): Bacteria > Bacillota > Clostridia > TANB77 > CAG-508 > CAG-269. The sequence continues at coordinate 7,798 of CAUWAY010000023.1, forward strand.
CAATGTTGGGTTTTCTTCTGGATTTGTATTTTCAGTATTTCCTTTATTGCCTATAATTTTATCTTTATTACTTAGTACAAATATTAGTATAAATATTATAATAGTAATAATAGTTAATATTAATATAGATGTTTTTATTATTTTTTTATCCATAATTAATCTCCTTTATAAAACAACATATTTATCAGCATATTTTAGTACTATTGATTTTGGAACCCAACCATTTCTCTTTTGTCCAACATATTTTCCTCCTGGATCTGAAACATAGTATTCAATTTCTCCATTTCCTTCTCTCTTATCTAATAATGCTATATAGTGTCCTCCTGATGTATGATATCTTCCATTATTTGGTTTTATATGAACAATAACTGGCTTTCCTGAGTCTAATTGCTTATCTACTCCTGCTAAATTTGATGAATATCCTCCTGCATTTGGACCAAATACTTCTTTAAATGAATTTCTCCAGTAAAATCCATACTTGTCAAAAATTTCTGTTGGAGTTACATCTTTTCCATACCCACTTAATACAATTGCAGCACATGTAATTCCACACCAGTCACTTCCTATTGGTTGTTTAAAGTTTGTATACTTACCGTATGTTCCACTTATATATTCTTCTCCACGAAAGTCTGATTCTCCCATACTTTCAAAACTTTCATTATCAAACATGTCTAATTCGTCAACACCATAACTTCTACCTGTTAATTGTTTTAAGGCATATCTCATAACTCTTTCAAGTTCTTGAGTATTTTCATTTTGAGACAGTAATCCTATAAACATACTAGGAGAATTTATTAAACAACTTTTTACATTATGAGTTCCGGTAGAATATTTATCTATCAAGCTAAAGAAATATTCAAGGTCATAACCTTCTCCTTTTTCAACTGAACTTACAGGATAAAAAATTGTCCATGGTATACTTATTTCGTCTATATCATAAGTTTTAGTTTGTGTTGCCGATGCACTTGTACTTGTTGCATAAATATATTCTCCATCAGATGTAGTTGTGCTTGAAGGTGGCTCATAACCTTTTGGAACTTCTACTGGTACATCTTTCCAATTATCATAAATGCCACTATAATTTTTAGTTCCTGGAACTCCATCTGCTCTTTGAGCTGGCATTGGTAAAATTTCCATTTTTGATGATAATATCCATGTATTTGCTTCTGTTACATATATATCTGTTGTATTTGAAATATTTTTTGTTAATCTTGGTTTTATGGCAGCCCCTAATGCTTTTTGTATTACATCAAAATTTTCATCTCTAGATAAATGCATTTCTTCTATTAGTTGTTCTGTCCATGTGCTACTACCTACAGATTCAGCTACTAATATTGAATTATTTAGTTTTTGAACAGTTGCATCATTATCTAATTTTAAATTTATTAGTGGTAATACTTTTACATTATATTCTTTTCCTCTAAATGATAGTGGAGATGCTTCATGTGCACCACTCTCATCAGTTGTACTACCTCCATTCTCATTTTTTCCACCATTTCCGCTATTATTTTCTAGTGTTTCGTCTTCTTCTGGAATTTTTTCACTTGTTGTTGTCTGCGTATATGTTATTGTTGTAGTTGTCGTTAAGATTCCTTCATATTCAACATTTACATATGAGCTTACTGATTGTTCAACAATTCCTATAGTTATCTGTGTACTATCAAAAATCTTCTGTACTAATTCCTCCATAAATTCTACATCCCCAGAAATTAGGTGTAATGCAAGAAAATAGTTTATAGGAGTAGCATATTTTTGTATTCCCTCCATATAATTAACTCTTTGTAGTGAAAATGAGATTTGTACTGAGTCTGGATTTCCATCGTCTACTTTTTTATTATGCCAAATATGTGTTTCACTTGAAACTAATACACATAATTGAAATGTATTAGGATCTATTGAAAAATGTTTTAATATTTCTTCACCAGCTTCTATGCTAGTAGCAACAGATGAAGCTTCAGCTAATAGTTGAGTATATGGAACATATTTAAGTTCGATTTCTTTAAAATTTCCATCTTTTTGAGTATATCTTTTTATTTTAACTATTCCGTCTACTGCCGTTGAACTGTTTATCTTTGGAAACATTGTTTTTATTTCTGCTCTTATATATTTGTCAATAATATTTTGTAAGTCTTCGTCTTTTGTCATAGTTTGACCACCTAATGGGTTATCACTGTTTTCATCAGGCTCATTAAACTCATAGTCTTCATCTCGGAAACCTGTTTGTTCCGTATCTACAGAAGATTCTTCTAGCATTTTTATTATCTTTTTTGCATAATCTTTATTTACTTTAAGACCTTTCAAATCATCTGTAAATGATACCATTGTTTGAAGTTCTTGTACAACTGTTGAAAGTTCTGCATTCTCATCTTTAGAATCTTTTTTTAATAATTCTTTGAAAAAGCTTGTCACTGCACCAAAAATTCCTAATACAAGGCATACTGTTATAATAATTAATATTAGTTTAACCCATATTGGCCATGTTTTAATAAAAAATTTTACTTTATTAAACGTTTTTTTTGTTTTATCAACAGTATTTTGAGCTTTTCTTGCAATTCTAGAAATTGAGCTTTCATTATTATTATTTTGGTCGTCCATATAATCCCCCCTTATATTAGTTATATTTTATTTCTATACTTGTTTTATTTGGATATTTATTTTTATCTTCTACTTTTTGATATTCTTCATAATTGAGAATAACATTGTCAAATATTATCTTTGTTGCTATATTTGTAATACTATATACTTTGTTGAATTTTATAACTCCATAATCATTCTCACCAGCTTTTATAATTACCTCTTTTGTATCAAATTTACTGTTTATAGAAGAATATACAACACCTTGGCTGTTTTTCAAATAAACATTTTGTGAATATGGTTTTCCTGTCATACTTATTGTATTTTTAGAGTTATTAATAATATTATATTTTACATTTTCATAATCTGCAAAAACATCTACATGCATAATTTGGACAGTTATATTATCTTTTTTATATTCAATGTTTTTATCTTGTGAATATATAAAATTGTTTATATTTATTTTATAACTTCCATCTTCTTTTATAAATGTATAATATTCTTGTGAAATTCCACTTTCCCCACCTGTTGCTAGGATATTACCATAAAATTTTACTAAATATAGTTCTCTATTATTTTGAGAGGACCATTTTACCATAGAATATTCTTGTTGCTCATCAAATCTTATGTCTATATAATATTTTTCAAATAATTCCTCAGTTGTATAATATAATGCTTTTTTACAGTCTTCTGTTAACATTGCATATGCTTTTGAAATTTCTCTATTGTTGCAATAATTTACGAATAATTTCATTGTATCTTTTACTGTTGTAGTTTCATTATTTTCTGAATTTTGTATATTATCTAATGTTACATTATTTCCTTCTACAGGTACTTTTTGCGTATCTCCTTGAAAATTATTTTCTTTTTCCTTTTCTTGTGTTCTATAATATGTATTTAATGAACTTATAATTAATATTATAAATAAAATGGAAAGTACCACATATATTAATAATTTATAATTTTTGTCAAATAATCTTTTTATATTCATAAGGCTTTTTATCCTTTCTAGTTTACAACATTATCAAATTCGATTGCACTTTTTATGAAATTTTCATGTGTCTTACGCACAACTTGTTCAGAAGCAGAACCATTATATCTTTTTACTTGGAAATCTAAATATTTTTCTTTTTTCTTATTGTCAATAACTGATGCATAGGTTCCATTTTCTATTAAGTCTTTTCTGTATTCATATACGGCAATAGCAAGTCTATCAGCTTCATCTATCGAAGAAACTCTATGTTGTGCTAACAAATATTCTGCATATTCAAATATTTGCCTTTGTTCTTCAAAGTCGCTTATTCCCCTAGATATATAATTTTTTCTTGCCCTATCTCTCATTGATTTTCCTTTATTTCCATAAATACTGTTGTATTTATTTATTACATTATCATCATTATACCATTCATTTGCTTTATTTTTTAGTGTTTCTACTTCATCTTCTGTAACACCTTTTACAATTTTATTTGCAACTGCAACTCCTGATGCAAATGAAGCTACTCCTTCTATAGGATTATATTTACCATCTGATATACTAATTCCTGCTTGTACTGCGGCAGCAGTAGTTCCCAATACAGCTCCAACTGCTGCAACCGATAAGTTTTTGGCTAATCTTTCTCCATTGTATCTTGCATCTTTTTGTGTATCCCATACTGGCTTTGCAATTTTTCTTCCTACATTTCTTAATCCCATTGCAAGTGGTGTATTCATCGCTTCTTGTATTAATCCTATTTTTTCATCAGAACCTGGCATATCATTATTAAGTATTTGCCTACGTACTGGTTGTTGACCTTGCACCTGTTGTTGATTTGATACTTGGCCATTTGGAATTTGGTATTGACTTGACATTTGTCTATTTTGTGTTTGCTGTTGACTTGGCATTTGTCTATTTTGTGTTTGCTGTTGTAGATTTAAGTTAATAGTTGTAGGCTGTTGCGTATCATTTGCAGTATTAGAAACTGGTTTTATAAATAGTTGTGGACCACCATTTCTACTAAAGTATTCATTTTCTTTTCTTCTTCTGTTTAATATGTCATAATATTCTTTTGCTTTTTCATAATCTCCTACTTCTAAACTTTCGTTCATCTTATCTAATAATTCTTTTGATGAAAGATTAGAATATATATCTGCATATTGGAATGGAATGTTTTCTCTACCGAATATGGCTTCATTATTTATTATCACATGTTCCAATTTTTTTCTATTTTTTTCTATTTCTTTCATAAATTTATCAATTTCATTTTGATTCTTTTCAGCTCTTTCTATTTTGCCATATTGTCTAGTTAAATCTCTAAATATGCCATCTAAATATTTGTCTCTATTATCTCCATTTTTATTAAAAGTTAAATCTTCATCTGTTAATTCTTTTCTTTTATTGTAAATACTATTATCTATTTGTAATCTATTTGATTCTGGTTCCTGTTCGGATTCTACAACTAAACCTGATAAAAGATTTTCATTTATAAATTCTCCTACATTTGCATCATCTTTTTTTAGTAAGTCCAAATAGTCCAAATCATTTTTATATCTAATATCATTTGCTTTTAAAGATTTTTTTGAATTGTTGCCTTGAAACATATGTGTCACTCCTGTTACAAATGCTGTTGCCGTAAATGCTCCTGCTAGTCCTCCAACAGTTCCTCCTCTAGCTCTTTGGAATCCAAATATTTTTTTCATTAATTTTTCAGCTTGTGTCATAAACATCAATACTATAATTGCGTAAATTGGGTTTGTGACTGCTAAGTCTAAAGATGATTCTAATAATACAACATATAAAATATAATGTAATAATTGTAGTAGTGCATTATATATGTAATCTTTTAGCCAAAGTTGAAATCCTCTCGCTTCTCCTTTCATTTTATCTATAGGATATGTTAAAGCGACTATTGGTGCAATTAATGTCAAAAATGCCATGTTTATCATTCTTTTTATATATACAAGTGTAAATCTTATAGTAATTGTTACTAATGCTATATAAATCGCTATATATACAACTTGTGTTGTAAATGCCATCTGTTGAGCTTGGAATCTTGCAAGTCCCATTAAATTTGTTACAAATGTCGTTCCTCTTCCATCTAATAGGTTTACTTTTATTGTTCCTACTGTATTTCCAAATAGTAATGTTATGTTTTGTACTACTGCTATTATAAATGCCATTATATAATGCATTGCAAATAGTAATGCTACCGCTATAAACCAGTTTACTATTCTTTCTTTATATTTGGCTTTATCTTGGGCATTTGCACTTATTATAATTTTTATACCTGTATAGATTAATACTGATAATAGCCCTACCATTGAAAACATTCTTAATATTTTATACCAAGCTGATATTATAGATCTTACTCTATTCCAACCTTCGGAATTATTATCTCTTATTCCATCTTCTCCTACAACTTTTCCAGATAAAAAGTCTATACTTAGTAAATCAACTTTTCCTGTAAATATATGTTCTAAAGAATATTTAAAATTAGGATATTTATAATTTGTATAAAATCCAAATACGTTCTTATATGGTTCCATATCTAATGTTTTTGTTGCGCTTATATTTGTGTTTTCATAATTTACAGGATTTTTTGTCATTATACCTGTAAATGGTTCGTTTGTCATAAATGATGTTACTGCTGACATTATTGTGTCTGCAATATATCTAACAAATGCTAAAAGAGGTTCTAATATTGTTCCTGCCGCTACATCTACACTTTCTTCTACTGCCCCTCCTGTACTTTCAGTCTCTGTATTATTTCCAGAATTCTCTATATTATTTACAGCGAAATTTTCGCTATCTACAGCATATACAATATTTCCTATAAAAACGTTTGTTATTGTAATTAATATTACTAAAATTATTATACTATTTTTTAGTATTTTGTTGTAAATATATTTTTTTATTTTTTTCACCCCTTTTATGTTTTTATTTTTTAAAGTAGTTTTTTTAATTAGACACTATACTTTTTATATAGTGTCTAATTCCTAAAAGCCACTTTTTCCGGTTAATAGATTGTGTTTTTGATCCATCAATCTAAATCCATTTTCCATATCTTTACGTTCTTTTTCCGTTTTTGCCATTGCAAGTATTTTATCTCTCTCTACTCCGTTTGCTGCTTTTAATAGTCCTCTTTCTTTGTAACTCTTTCTTAGGATTGTTTCTTTCATTGATTGTATATCACACATTTGATTAAGTTGTGCTTTTTCTTGCTTTGATAAATCATTATAATCTTTATTAAACATTTTTTGTGAATTATTTCTTGCTAAATAGTCTGCAAATTTAATGTCTTTTGATATTTGTTTAAGGTCTGTTTGCCCTCTTTCAAAATATGATACATATCTCTCTTGCATTTGCTTATAGTTATCTGGATGTTTTGCTTTAATATATGCTAAAACATCATCTCTTTCAACTCTATCTCTTGCAATTCTTTCAATTCTTCTTTGTTTAGCTTCTTCACTATTATCAGCAGAATCCCATCCTTCCATAAATGTGTTTCCTAATGAGTTTGCTGCTCTTCCTCCTAGTGATGCACCTGCCGCAAATGACGCTATTGCTTCTATTGGATTATAATTACCGTCTGCTATACTAATTCCTGCTTGTACTGCCGCAGCAGTTACACCTAATGCTAATCCTGGAATAGCTGCTGGTGCTTTTGCTAATCTTCTAGTCCAAGTTCTAGCATTACTTTTAGCAGATCTTCTTGTATCATATACAGGTCTAATTAATCTACTTCCTACAGCTCCCATTCCTGAAACTAATCTATTTCTTTTAGCTTTTTTTGCCATTTCTCTTATTGATTGTCTTGTATTTACTCCATTGCTCGTTGGTAAATTTCTTGATTCTCCACTATTTTCTGTTGAATGCGTATTTTCATTTATATTATTTTGATTATCATAATTTATTCCAGAATTTTGCTGAGGATTTCCACCAGATGAATTATTACTATTTGCATTACTATTATTATTTGTACTTAAATTACTATTACTTGTACTATTTATTTGTTCATTATTGCTTGTTTCTACTGTATTTTGTTGTATATCGTTGTTTTCACTATTTGAACTTCCAGTGCCTAAATTAAAGTTTCCATTTTCATCTATATCCATAAAGTTATTTGGATTTATGTCATTTTTGGTTTGCAAAGGTAATTCCACTGGTTTATCTCCACTTCCATTTTTTCCTCCAAAAGCTTTGTTTCCAAATTTAGCAATATTTTTTATATTAGATGCTATTGCTCCTGCTGCAAATGCATTTGCCATACCTCCTACTGTTCCACCTTGTGCTTTATCAAATCCGAAAACTTTCTTTAATAGTCTTTCTGCTTCTTTCATAAAGATTAATGCAACTATTGCATATATAGGGTTTGATGCTGCTATTCCTATTGCTGAACTTACTAAAATATAATACATTATAAAGTGTAGTGGTTGTAACAATGCATTAAATATGTATTCTTTAATCCACATGTTAAATCCTTGCGCTTGTCCATCTGATATTTTGTCAATTGGGTATGTTAATGCTACTATTGGTGCCATTAAAGTTAGAAATGCCATATTTAATACCCTTTTCAAATAAACAAAAGTGAATTTTACTGTATATATTATTAAAGCTATATATATCATCTCATATCCAACTTTTACTCTAAAATTATCAGATTGAGTCATAAATCTAGCTAATCCTATTAAGTTTGTATTAAAGTCAAAAGTTGTTTCTGTAAGTCCTCCCATTAACCCTTTATTAGCTCCAGTTACATGTATACATGAAGATGCATCATATAGCATATCACTTATTTGGTTTACTACTGTTATAGTAAAACTCATGATATAATGAAGTGAAAATAATATTGCAACTGCTACAAACCAGTTTAATATCCACTCTTTATATTTTGCTTTATCTCTTGCATTTGAACTTATTATTATTTTTATACCTGTATAAATTAATACAGATAATAGTCCTATAATTGCAATCATTCTTAATACTTTATACCATGCTGCTACTACTCTTCTTACTGCACCTAGTCCTGAGCTTTGTCCTCCTGCTTCTCCAGATATAAAATCTATATTTAATATTCCTATTTGATTTGAAAAGATTTCTTCTGGGCTATAGTGAATATGAGGAAATTGTATTGCAGTCATAGTATGTCCTAAATTGTCTATTGTAAATGTTGATCCTTGTTTCATTTTATCAAATATAGCATCTTCAGATGTTAATGTCCCTCCACTACCATTTCCACTTTTCATCAAAACAAAAGGACCTGTAATGCTATTTACTAATGTTTCAAATCTACTTGGTGATGTGTCTGATAGCATTATTGTTTGTGTTCCTGCTAGTATTGCATCTGCTATGAAATTTACAAATGCAAATATTGGTTTTAGTAGCATTCCTCCATCTGCTCCGTCTTCTTCTACTTCTTGGTCATTATTAGCAACATGTTCAGAATAGTTTTCATTCATATTGTCACTAACATTATTTTCTATATTTGCAACTTTATCATTTTGTTCCGATGTTAAATCATCTCCATGAGTATTTTCTAATTTTTTAATTATATCTTCAGCATCTACAAAAAAAGTATCTGATATTAATGTCCCATTTAACTTTGATATTGCCTCATTTTTAGTAAAATTCTTTAATGCATCTAAATATTTATTTATTTTTTCACTATCATATTCTTTTAATTCTGAATCTGTTACTTTAGTTAATAAAGTATTCAATTTCGTCAATTCATTTTCCACAGCTATTTTATAATTTTTGTCTTTTGTCCCTGTACTACTTTCCTTTGCCTCTGCATATGATTTTGAATATCTACTTGGTTCAAGTTGATCCCAACTAGTTGCATTTATAACATCGATAGGTTCTCCATATTTATTAGTTTCGACAGCTATACTATTGTGTATTGGTAATATATTTATTATAATAACTACTAAAACTATAATACTAATAATTCTCTCAAGAAATTTTATTTTAATTTTATTCACTATTTTTCACCCCCCATCCTTTTTAAAATCCAAAAATTGTTTTTCATAAAAAACTGCATTTTTAACACCCTTTATCTTGTATTATTATTATTTACTCTGTTTCTTTCAGCTAGTTTATTTAAGTTTGTTTCAACAAATTCAAATTCCTTACGTGTAGGAGTAATTTGAATAATTGTTGTATCAGATCCAACCTTAAGTAAACCTTCTCCTCTTGTACAATTAACAAGGAAAGAAGCTTCTCCCTCACTAAGTTTAAATACTTCTTTTAGCTGTTGAATTTCAGATTTATCTTGTGCTAAGAATAATTTAGTATCTGAAGATGTAAGAACTGCTTGTGCTTCTGGTTTCTCATAAAAATCTTGAAATCTTTGAGAAATAATTGCAAGAGAAACATTTCTTTTTCTAGCACGTCTAGCCATTTTATTTAAAAAGTCTACTGCTTCTGAGAATGGAAGTAACATCCATGCTTCATCAACTATCACTCTTTTTTGTTTAGCTTTTATTCTATCTTCACTATTCTTTTTAACAAATTTTTCCCATATCCATGAAAGTAGAATTTGTTGTGCAAGAGGTCTTGCAAAACGTTCTTCAAGTTGAGAAATATCTATATTTATGAGTGGTGAACCATCCATTAGGTCAAATGTTGACTGTCCATCAAAATATGCCATTTGTCCACCATATTCTCTTATGTATTGTTTCATAACTTTTAATAAGTAACTATAGTGAAATTCATAGTCTTTATTATTATTATCTTTTGCATTTTGTACAATTCTTTTATACCAAGAACCTATTGTTGGCATTTCTTTTTTTCTTTTTTCAAAAACGTTTTGACTATTTGATGATTCATATAAACTCATTGGGTTTGATGTAATTCCTCTTGCTGCATATTCTTGTGCAACTGATTCCGCAATGATTTGTTTTGTAAGCTCATTTACTTCTTCAGTTCTTGTACTTCCTCTTGCCATTGTCATTAGTGCTTGTGTTACGTCTTCAACTTTATTTTCAATGTTTAAAACTTCTCTTTCTCTACCTGTTATTTCATCTTTTGTTCTTTCAACTTCGATATCAAATAAGTTTATAATTGTTTTTGATGTTGGGCTTATAACAACATTAATTCCTCCTAATGCTTCTGCAACAATTGAGTATTCACCTTCAGCGTCTAGTGCTAAACTTTCTATTCCCATTAAAATTGCAGAACGAGATATCAATGTTTTCATTGTTACAGATTTTCCTGCACCAGATTTAGCAAATATAACCATATTATAATTTGTAAGTGATGAGTGGAAATTGTCAAATAATATTGGAACTCCTGTCTGTTTATTTATTCCTATTGGAACTCCTGTATCATGTCCAACATTTGAGGTTGTAAATGGAAAGACTGTTCCCATTGACATTCTGTCAAATGTATGTGTTTTTCTTATACTATTTTCCATTAATGGCAATGCTGACTTAAATCCCTCTTCTTGTATAGCCCACGCACTTCTTATTCCAACTAAAGATTTTGACATTTCTGCTGTAAGCATTCTTGTTAGTCTTTCTAAGTCGTTTTCACTATATGCAAATAATGTTGATATTATTGATGCTTCATATAGTTTATTAAATCCTGCTGCTATTTCATCTCTTAATTGTTCTGTTTCAAATTTCTTTTGTGCAAGTATACTTTCTCTATTTATATTTCCTCTATCTGTTGCAACTATTCTTTCTGTTTCAAGTGTTGTTATTATTTTATTTAATTCATTTTGTGAATTTGCTTCAGCAATTGGTTTTATATATATTGATGTATTTATATCTCCAAACATATATAATGACCTAAATAATTCTGGAAATATACATGACCTTGGTAATGAAGATACATAAAAACTTCTGGCATATCTTTTTACATTAGAAATTATTTCTAAATGGTCTATATTTGATGCATCAATTCCTGATGGTGCTATTAGTTCTTTTATACTTTTTTTTCTTAAAAATGTCGTTTCTTTAGTCTTACTTTCTAGTTGTTTTTCTTCCTCTTGTTTTTTTATCTTTAGATTCATCTTCTTTTCCTCCTTCCTCTGTTTCTCTCTTTTTTCTTCTTACTTTTACTTTTGCATCTTCTGCTATATCATTTCCTAAATATTCTGCATTTTCTGTAATTAAATTTTCTGCAAAATCAAATATTAAGTTTTCTGCATTTTCTTGTCTTACTCTTAGCATTAATTCTTTATCACTTCTCGCTTCATTTATTGCTTCGTTTGCTAGTTGAAGTGCTTTTTCTTCTATTTGCTGATCTAATATTTTTAATTTTTTATTAAACACATCTGGTGCTGTTGAATATAAATCTGTAAATCCTGAGTTTAATGCTTTTTTTGCATTAAATAAATCTGAATCATCTCTATTATATGCTACATATAATAATTCTACTAATGCATCTGAATCTAGTATTTTTGTGTTTACTTCACATCTTGTTAATGTCCTCATTATTGATCTTGCTCTTGTATATAATTCTGAAAATACCATACTTTGTATTTCGTCTTTTGAATAGTTTTGAGTATTTACTTCGTCTTCATAATATGATAATATTATATAATATTTTTTATGTAATACATTGCTATTTAAACTATTTCTTTCTGTATCTGCTATTATGTCTTTTGCATATTCATACTTATTTCTTTGTTTTATTAATTCCATATATGTTCTTTGAATCTCTTGTTCTGTATATCTATCTGATTCTTGCATTTGTTGATAGTGTGCTTCCAATGTTATATATCTATCTTCTATATCTCTGAACTTTAGTCTATATGTTTGTAAACTTTGTTCTAAATTTACAGTTCTTGTTTGTACATATATTTGAATTTCATATTTTAATGTGTTTAGGAATTCTATAAATCCTTGTTCTACTGATGTTCTTTCCATATCTGACATTAAATCATAGTTTATTCCTTGACATTCTATTGCCATTAGATATTTACCATTTTTTTGTACTATCATATTATCTTCTATTTTTTCAAAGTCCATAAAGTTGAAAATTGATTCTTTGGTATATCCTTTATTTTCTTGATTTTCTTCTTCTAGTTTTGTATTTGAATTTTTCTTTTGTTTGTTTTTGTTTTTTGATAGTACTGTAATATATACTACTGCTAATGTAAATATCAGCATAATTAGTATAATAGCTATTACTGTTAGTATTTTCATTAGTTCTTCTGGGTTATTCATTTTCTTCCCCTCCTTTGTAATATAAATACATTTTTTTGCTTTTTCTCCTAAACTTTATCATTCTCAATAATATTTCGTCTAAATTTTCTCCTCCTGTTTTTCTAAGTATTTCAAAATTTGATGAGTTTGGCATTTTTGCTGTTGCTATTAAAAATCCTATTAAGCCAAATAGTAATACTCCTATTACTCCTATTATTGCATGGTTAAATATTGCACATGGAAAGTATATTAGTACTAATCCAACTCCTGCAAATGCAATTGTCCATAAAAATGATTTTTTTGAAAATATCATTAATATTTTTCCTTCACCTTTTGTATTTCTTGGTATGTTATATGAATATCTTGGCATAATTTTTCCTCTCTTTCGTTTCTTACTTTTTACCCTATTTTATTATAACATAAAAAAATAAAAAAAAACACATTTTATGATAAATTTTATCATAAAATGTGTTTTTTTTTATTTTTAATTTCCAATTAAGCTGAATAATAGTTTTGCAATACTTGTTGCACTAAATACTACTACTACACCAACAATTAATGGTATAAATGATTTTTGGTAATCTGCTTTTTCTTGAGCACTTCCCATTATAAATTTAAACCCAAATACTGCAACTAAAACTACTGCTGCAACTGCTGATGCTATTTGAATTAATGATAATACTTTTCCTGCTATTATTGTTAAATCTCCTGCAGCCTCTGTATTATTATTATTTTTACTAGCTTCACCAATATTATCAACTAATCCAGATAATTTATCGTTTGCTGCATATGTAAATTGTGCACATGTAGCAACCATAAGTATTGTCATTAATAAAATTGCTACTATTTTTAATGATTTTTTCATTATTTTTCCTCCTCTTTTTCATGTTATATATATATAATTTTAATAACTAATTTATAGTTTCATAAAGAAATTCATTGTCATTTTCCATATTGCAAATGCTCCAAATGCTATGAATATACCAATTATCCATGGTACCATTGATTCTTTTATTTTTGCTTTTTCATCTATGCTTTGTACTGTAAAGTTTATACCAAGTATTATTGCAGATATTACAGTTACTCCTATTGCTATTGCAAGTAAAACTCCTGATATAAATTTTGATAATTTTTGTAAATTTTTTTCTGAAAAGTTTACTGTATTATCATCTGCTGAATCTAAGAAATCATTTCCACTTTGTATAACTTTATCTATTGTGTCTATATTATTACTTGATGATACTGGATTTTTATTTCCAAGTAGACCTACTCTTCCTATATTTTGCCCTATTGGTTTTTGCATACTTAACAGATCTGATGATATTGCCATTGATGGTTTTACATATATTATTAACATTATTATTGTCATTAATATTGTAACAATAGCTTTTATTTGTCTTTGTTTCATCACATCACCTCTTTATCTTTAATATTATACAACATTTTTGGAAATTTTGCAAATTTTTTGTTTTTTTATATTTTTTCTACAATTGATATTATAAATTTTGCTACTGTTATTCCTCCGGTTATTAAAATTGCTCCTACTGCTAATCCTATTCCTTTTTCTTTGGCTACTGCTTTTTCTTCTATACTTCCTAACATTGAATTAAATCCTATTAGTGCTAGTGCAACTACAAATATTACTACTCCTATTACTTGTAATATGCTTAATATTTTTACTATTATACTTATTGCATCATCTGAGCCATCAACTTGTGGTGCATAATCTTCTAACTTTTCTGGATATCTATTTCCAGAGCTACTTCCAGAACTGTTTCCGATTGTTGCTGATGTTTTTGGTGGTTTTACATTTTCGTTCCTTGATGAACTTTCTCCGTTATCGGCTCCACTTCCTGATGTGTCTGTGGGTATTGATATTTGTGCAATAGCAATATTGGGTATAACTATATTTATTAACATTATTATTATAATAAATATATATATATATGCTATTTTATTTTTTTTCATAGTTTCAACACCTCTCTTTTATTACATTTCATAATCTTTCATTTTAATTATAAAACACTTTTTCCATACTTGCAAGTACTTTTTTGTATTTTATTGTAAAAAAATGATTTTTTTATTATTTTTTAATTTAAGATGTCTTAAATATGAATAAGAGAAAATCTATTATTAGAGGTGTGAATATAAAGAATATTCTATTTCATTTACTTTTTTATTAAGAAAACAATGATATAAAGCTACATTTACTTCATATTTAAAAATGATATATTACATCTATTTATTATAGATAAAAAAATGTTAAGTCATAACGTAACTTTCAAAATCACGATATTTTCACGATATATATTTTATCTTAATTCATCTTATTTTACTTTATTTCATCTCCTGTATTTTTATATAAAGCTAAAAAAATAACCTAAAGTCTTCACTTTAGGCTATTTTTGGCGGAGATGAGAGGGTTCGAACCTCCGCGCCCCTTTCGGGACCTAACTGTTTAGCAAACAGTCCCCTTCACCACTTGGGTACATCTCCATTTTATAAAAATATATTTTTATTATTACAATAAAAGTTAGATATTTTTTCTATCTAACTTAAAGTTGGCGGAGAGGGTGGGATTCGAACCCACGGTGGGCTATAAACCCACGCCAATTTTCAAGACTGGTGCCATAAACCAACTCGACCACCTCTCCATATCTTGCGACAGTACTAATATTACCATACTTTCCTGTCTTTTGTCAATAGTTTTTTATAAATTTTTTATTATTTATTGTAGGTTTGTCAAACATATGTCACACTTTTTTGAAATTAATACTGTTTGAAGT
>CAUWAY010000024.1:0-21445 GCA_963556905.1 uncultured Clostridia bacterium
ATTTTTAGGGCTTATGTTTAAAATTTTTTGGGACATTTTCAAAAATCATTGACATTCTTTCCTGTCTGCTTAATCTTTTATATCCTAATATTAAAAATATTTTCATTTACTTTTGTGTCGTTTATTTTAATAACTATATCTATTACTTATGTTATATATTTCCTATGCGAATTTTTAACATTATTTTGATTTACTATAGCATATTCCATTGTAATATCTATTTTAATATGCCCTAATAATTTTTGTACTTGTTCTATTGGCATACCCTTATCAATAGCCATAGTCGCCATCGTCCTTCTAAATTTATGTGGATGAACTTTATTTATATTAGCTTCTTTCCCTAAATTTCTAATTAAAATTTCAATCCCTGATATTCCTAATCTGTTATAAGGTTTTATAAGTGATACAAATAATGCTTCATTATCATCAGTTCTTGTTTCAAGATATTTCTTTATATACATTTTACTCTTTGCACTAAAATAAACTTCTCGTTCGCTATTACCTTTACCCAAAACAATACAACTTCTTTCTTGAAAATTCATATCTGATATATTTAATCTCGTAATTTCTCCTACTCTCATACCAGTTGAAATTAATAGTTCTAATATTGCTAAATCCCTTACATTTGAGCAAGTATCTCTCAGCTTTTCCAAATTTTCATCTGTTAATGTTTCTTTCACTTTTCTAGTTGTCTTTACTTTGTGAATCCTTCTAGCTGGACTTTTTACAATATAATCCTAATTTTCTAACCAAGCAAAGAAACTTGATAATGTTCTTCTTATATTATCTATTGTTACCATACCAGCTTTTGAATTGCTTTTATAATCAGCTAAATAGTTTCTTAATATTTCAGTAGTAATTTCATTTACTGGAAGATTGACAGCATCAAACATTTTATTTATATTATCTCTGTAGTAGTTTAAAGTTCTTTTTGAGCAACCTTCGATTTCTTTAGATGATATAAATTTATTTAATATATTAGTATTATTCTTTAGTATTTCCTGTTTTTTAGTTGGTTCTATCCTTTCAATTTGATAATTTAAACATATTTCTGTAAGTATTTCTTTTAATTTTATTCTTTGGTTATTGTCTAAAAACTCTTCTGTTGTATCAATTACTTTTCCTACAAATAATTCTCTCATGACAATTACCTCCTTACATTTTTATTTGATAATTTGCAATATATAGAATTCTATCTATATTATACAATATTTAATCGACATAATAAAAGATGAGCATATTCTATATACCCATCCAAATGTTTATATTTTTGTTCAAATTTCAAAATCAATCTCAGCGACAAATTACTATCTGTTGTTATAATATCACAAAATCACTAGCTAAACTTCAAATGTTATCTCAATTAGTTAGTCATTATTTAGAAAATTCATAACTAAATCAATAATTATATCTTTTTCTTTTGGGTTTGATTCCGCTATTAGTAATGTTAAAGCTGTTAATGTATTATTATCTATTGTTTGTATACCATCTTTATATAAAATACCATAAAAATTCAAAAAATAAATAAATAGGGTTGCTGCAATTCTTTTATTTCCATCTGCAAATACATGATTTTTTACTATTAAATATAAGAAATTTGCTCCTTTTTCTTCAATGCTTTTATAAATATCTTGTCCATCGAAACTTTGATAAATATTTCCTATAATTGAATCTAAACCTTTATCTCTTTCTACTGCAAATAATGAACTTTCTTCATTAAATCTTAACATATTTATTATTTCTACGCATTCCTTGTATTCAATTTTTCTTTCATCTATATTTCCATATATTTTCTTTAATGTTCTATGGTCATAGTCATCTAACAAATCAAGTGCTTTTGAATAATCTCCAATTACTTTTAAGATTTCCTTTGCATCATTTCCTTCTAGTCTTTCATCTATTCTATTAGCAATATCTATTAACTTTATTGTTTTTTCTAAATATTCTAATCTTTTTTGATTTACTGCATATCCTTTTAACATATAATCTTTTAAAATATTAGTTGCCCATTTTCTGAATGTAATACCTTGTTGTGATTTTACTCTATATCCAACAGAAATGATCATGTCTAAATTATAATAATTTGTTGGTTTATCAGAAAATTCGGAATTTCCGAATTTAGTCATTGTTTCATTTTCGTCTAACTCATTTTCTTTATAAATATTTTTAATATGTTCATTAATTGTTGATTTAGCTTTACCAAATAATTTCGACATTTGATCTTGCGTTAGCCATACTGTTTCATCTTTTAAGTTTACTTCTAATTTTACACCTTGATTTTCAAATAAAATAATCTCATTCTTTTTTTCTTCCATAAGAACACATCCTTTTTAAATAAATTTTAATTCTTATTATATTTATTCTTATATATAAAATTAATCTCTTGTTACTTTTGAACTATTGAACTTATTATATAACGAGAACAAACTTTTGTCTATATCTTTATTAAACTTTATTTATTTATATAAATTTTATATGATAATAATTAATAGTAAATTATATATGTATCCCTGTACACATAAAAACGAAATACTTTTGGTTTGTATTATGAAACTTTTGTGCAAAAGGTGTAGAGGCATAATATAAAACAGCCATAAACCTCTATTATTACACTTTCAAGGCTTTTGACTGCTTTATATCTATTAATGTTCTATTATATTACTTTATTTCTATTCTTATTATAATCTTTTGTATTACCTGTTTTAATTTTAAATTTATATCTATAATTTTTTCTTATTTTATTACATTTGCCAACATTTTTCTCGATTAACTATTTTTCATACATCTATTGTGATTTTCACAATGGTGTTCTCCTTCTACATGATGATGTTCACAATTCACACTTTCATTGTACTTTAATTGCCCTAATAAATATTCATTTATTACATTGTCAGCATTACCAGAAACTCCTCCAAATAATTGTATATTTGCTTTAGAAAGAGCATCTTTTGCTCCTTGTCCTATACCTCCACAAATTAATACATCTATATTAATATTCTTTAAAAATTCTACTAATTTTTCATGTCCACTTGCTGATGTATCCACTATATTTTCTGATACAATTTTTTCATTGTTTACTTCATAAATTTTTACCTTTTCTGTATGTCCAAAATGTTGAAACACCTTTCCATTTTCATAAGTTATTGCTATTTTCATAATTTTTCCTCCTTAACTCTAATAATCTTCCTAATATAAAATATATGTATATTGATTAATTATTTTATTCTATAATGCCCAGAAATTGGCTCATATTCGTTATATAGCTCTAAAATATCTTCTTCTCTTACTGGTTGTCCTCCATTATGAAGTAAATATGGTACACCTTTTTTATTTCTTTTGTCTGATATAATTCCTATGTGTGATGTTCCAAAAACAACTATATCTCCAGGTTGCCATTCTTCTATTTTAGTTAAATCTGTTGTTAAAACAATTTGATTTCTTTCAAAATATACTTTTAAATTTGGTACTCTTCTAAAATCTATATTACAATCTTGCTTGCCTGCAACTCTAGGATATTCTTTGATATTATTTTTTATATCTTCATCTACCATGTCTTTTAATAAATATCCCGCATTTTTCAAAGCTCTCCATATAACATCTGTGCATACACCTTCGTTTTCTGGGGGATACCCTCCTGCATAGTAAGCACTTTTATATTTTGGCTTATTTTTTGCGTCTATCTTTGCTCCTTGTAATATATCTGTATAATCATCTATACCATCATTATCATAATCTGTTTGACTTTTGAGTGTTTCAATATCAAAGTCATCTGTGTAATATACTTTCTTATATTTATGATACATTAGCAACGTTGTTGTTACTAATACAAATAACGTAAAAACTATAACAATTATTATAAATATTTTTTTTAATATCTTCATATTTTCTTCCTTATTAAATTTAACTAATTTTGTTGTATCTATTATATTTTCTATTCTAATATTAGTGCTTTTTTAGGACAAAAGTTTGCACATTTGCCACAAGCTATACATTTATCATAATCTATTGTTGGGGCACTAAATCCTTCTTGTGATAATGCTCCTACTGGACATACCTTTACTGCTGGACATCTATGATTTTGTGGGCATTTTTCTTTTATTATTTTTAATCTTCTTTCCATATTCATACCTCCTTTACTTTCTATAAAAATAATTATTATCTTCTAAATATTTAGTATTGTTTTTTATCCAAGAGCACCCTATAACAAATCTATTAATTTGAAAATTAAATGTAGTTTCTTTTGTTTTTATCATCATCTTTCCTAAGATAAATAAATGACCTATTTTAAAATCTATTACTTCATACCACAATATTGTTGCATAACTTTCGCATCTCTTGTATATAAAGTTATACCTTTTTCATTAAATAAGAAAAAATAAAATTGTGTTTCATGAAATTTTTACCAGTTTATTTGTTCCAAATTTAATAATTTATTTTCTCTATATGTCATTTTTAAAATACATGGAGATGTTATAGATAGTTCTCTTTTGTTATATTCAAGGTTCAAATCTTTATTTACATTACAATAACTTAATAAAAAAAAATTTAATTGCACCTCCATGACTTATAACAGCAATCCTTTTTCCTTTATATTTTCCAAGAATTTCACTAAAAAATTCATTCATCCTTTTATTTGTATCATTTGCACTTCACCATTACGAGTTCTAAATTCTGGAAAAGCTAATTGTTCACGAGATGGATCTTTAGTTACCTTGTTATTCATAAATTTTGCTAAATCCTCTATATTTCCAAGCTTTCTTTCACATAATCTTTTATCTAAATTATATTGTAATTTATTTTTATATGCTATATATTTTGCAGTAGCTTTAGCTCTTGTGTAATTACTTGACCAAATAATATCAAGTTTTTGTAACTCAATATTTTCGCTTAATTTTTTAGATTGTTCTTCACCCTGTATTGATAATATTTCTTTTTCATTAATCATTTGAGAATTTTCACAAGTATTTCTGATTCCATTTTCATCAATAGTTTCAGCATGTCTAATTAGATAAATAATAGTTTCTTTCATCATATGTTCTCCTAGTATCTTACTATATATAATAATAAAATCTTTTTTGTTAAATGATATGCCTGTCGTACATATAAAATTAGGAATAAGTAGTAATATTACTCATTCCCTCTCCTTACCTGGATTTTTTATAGATTACATAGAGTTTCTTCCCATTCTTTTTCTTTAAAACCAACTAATACCACTTTATCTAATACTAATATAGGTCTTTTAATTAACATACCATCACTACTTAATAGTTCAAGTTTTTCATCATAATTTAAGTTTGGTAGTTTATCTTTTAATCCTAATTCACGATATTTTAAACCACTTGTATTGAAAAATTTATTTATATCTTTTTTTGATTTATGAATTAAATTTTTTAATTCATTTTTATTTAATTTATTTTCAACAATATGCCTTGTCTCAAATTCTAAATTTTTACTTTCTAAATATTTCTTGCTCTTTTGGCATGTTGAACATTTTGGATATTCTATTAATAACATAAAAACCTCTTTTCATTGTATATTAATCATTATTTATGAATAATCTACATTTACAATTTTTATTTTCAATAAAATCGTTGCATGGGCAAAGGGTTGTTTCATCTTCTGTTAATCTACATGGGCAATGTCCATTTTTTTTGTGAATTCCTTCAATAATTTTTGCTACATATTCTTTATTGGGATTTAATTTAAAGCCTTTCATAATGATTATTTACCTTCCTATTTTATAAATTCTTCTAATTCTGAATTACTTAATACTCCTGATGTGCTTCTTATAGTTTGTCCATTTTTTATAAAGATAAGAGTTGGTACAAACTCAATTTCGTATTTTATTGCTAATTCTCTCATTTTATCTATATCAATTTTTAATACAGTTATATCTCTATGCAATTCAGAAAATTTTTCTAGTATTGGGCTTAACATTTGACATGGTCCACACCATGTTGCAAAAAAATCTACTAAAATATTTTGTGTTTTGGTTATTTCTTCGTTAAATTCTTCTACTTCATTTATTATTTTTATCATAATAAATACCTCCTTTATGGGAATTATAACATTAAGTCTAACATTTATCAATACTTTCAAATAGAAAAAGCTATATTCTATGATTTCAAGAAAATATTATAAGCAAAAGCTCACTAAATTTAAGAATATTTAGTGAGCTTTGTTTATTTACATTTTTGGCAACAAGAACCTACTAAGAAGGTTCTTGGCTTGAGAAAAACCTATACTATGCTTTCCTTCAAACACATTCTTCAAATCATCTTCAAAAAAATGCTGATTTTGATTATAGACTTTGTTGATAAGAAAATTTGTAATTTCTCTAATCTCTTGTTCTTCGTTTGTGTAGCTCCTAGCATACATATTAGAAAAAATCACAGTAATAACATTTACGAAATCTAGTACTCCTCCTTCTGTTATTCCTCCATCTGTATGACTGAATTGGTTCATAAGTATTTCTATATCATTATAGATACTGTAAGTTATACTCATACTATCAGAATAATAACTCCAGGTTATGTTGATTTCTCTCATACACTTTTCCCTCCGATAAATTATTATGGTAAGTATTCGGATTGTAGATACTGCACTAAAGGGATAAATCTACATTTAATATATTAATTTTAACATATTAAATTATTTATAACAATATTTTTTATTATTTTTATTTGCTAAAATGTATTAGTTTTTATAATTTTTTAAATAAGAATCCATTTTAATTAAAAATTCGTTATTATTTTTTGTTTGTGTCATTTGAGAAATAATTTGTTCAGTAACTTCTGAAACTGGTAAGTTATTTAATGCTTTTCTTAATGCAAAAACTGTTTCTAACTCTGGTTTTGATAATAATAAGTCTTCTCTTCTTGTACCAGATTTATTTATGTCTATTGCTGGGAAAATACGTTTTTCTGACAATTTTCTGTCTAAGTGTACTTCCATATTACCTGTTCCTTTGAATTCTTCAAATATGACATCATCCATTCTACTTCCTGTTTCAATTAATGATGTTGCAAGAATTGTTAAACTTCCACCATTTTCAATGTTTCTAGCTGCTCCAAAGAATTTTTTTGGTTTATGTAATGCTGCTGGATCAAGACCTCCTGATAATGTTTTCCCTGAAGATGGCATTACTAAGTTATATGCTCTAGCAAGCCTTGTTATACTATCTAGTAGAATTACAACATCTTTATTATGTTCTATTATTCTCTTTGCTCTTTCAAGAACCATTTCAGCTACTTTTACATGATGTTCTGGCATTTCATCAAATGTTGAATATATAACTTGTCCTTTTATAGAACGTTTCATGTCTGTTACTTCTTCTGGTCTTTCATCTATTAAAAGCATTATTAGTTCTACTTCTGGATTGTTTGCTGTTATGCTATTTGCAATTTTCTTTAATAATGTTGTTTTTCCTACTTTTGGTGGAGCAACAATCATTCCTCTTTGACCTTTTCCTATAGGTGAAATTAAGTCTATTATTCTCATTGCATATTCATTTGATGTTGTTTCTAGTTTTAGTCTTTCATTTGGATATATAGGTGTTAATTCGTCAAACCTTTTTCTTTTTGCTGCTTTTTCTGGATGTTCACCATTTACTTCTCCTACAAATATTAGTGATGGGAATTTTTCTCCTTCTTTTGTTCTAGAAATTCCTTTTACTATGTCTCCTGTATCTAGTCTGAATCTTCTTATTTGTATTGGTGATATATATACATCTTTTGGGCTTGATAAATAATTATCTCCTCTTAAAAATCCATATCCATCTGGAAGTACTTCTAATATTCCTTCTACAATTTCATCATCATCATTTGTTACTTTGTAATCTACAACAGCCTCTCCTAGTTCTTCTAATTGTTCTTCATCTTTATCATCATATCTCATTTCTTCTATAGAATTTTCTTCTACTTTTGGTTTTGATGTTTCTTCAATTTGTTTTAATAATGCTATTAATTCATCTTTTTTTAATTTTGATATATTTCTTATGTTATGCTCTTTTGCAAAATTTTTCAATTCTAATAATGTCATGTTTTCTAAATCTAACATAACTACCTCCTATATTTTTAATTTTTGTTGGGCTTTTGTTTGATTAAATAAAATAAAGAAATCCTTAAAACTTGAATGTGTTCTAAGGATTTACATATTACTATCGATATAAACTCTTTCGTTTGGTAAATACATTCCTAGTTTTTCACGTGCTAATTTTTCTATATACTCTAATTTTTTTGTGTTTTGTTTTTCTTCTTCTAATTTTTTCTTGTTTTGATTTAATTCTTCATCTGCTACTTCTAATTTTGCTGAAAGTGATTTCATTTCATTTTTATATTGTGTTATGTTTATTTGCTGTTTTATCAATACTGCTATCCATACTATTAGTCCTATTATAAAAGCAGGAATTATAAGTCGATTCTTTTTCATATGTACACTCCATTTTCATATTTAATAAATATCAAAAATACTATTATATATTTTTGTATATTATATTATTCGCCAAAAAATAAAAAAATCCTCTATCAATTAACAAAAATATCAATTTTTTTCAATTTCTATTTTTTGTGTCTTGAGTAATTTCTTTTGGATGTCTAATATATTTTTTTATTACTAAATTTAACTGATTATAAATTTTTATTATAGTATTTTTAATAATATTTATTGGTATATTAAAGATTTTGCATAAAAATTCCAAAACTTTTTTTATTATAGACATAAAGAAAGTATCTACTTTTATGAATAAATTACTTAATGTTAATGCATATATTAATGTTCCTAAAATTATTCCTATTATCATAAACAAACGTATTTCTCCATTATTAAAATACCATATGCTATATAAAATTATTGCTCCTGCTAAAATCCAAAATATTATATCTTCAATATATGTTATTATATCAGAGGTTTTATATGTTTTCCTTAATACTCTAAAAAAGTCAAATATAATTCCAATGGAAACACCTGTTAAAGAAAATACTAAAAATAAATATGCTTGCTCTTGAGCCATATGTTCGCCTTTCATTAAATTTTATTTTATGATTAAACAAAATTCATTATTTGAATATTTTGCTTAGTAATGTTCCTCCTGAATTTTTTTCTATATTTTTTTGACTATATGTTAGACTTGATATTTCTCCTTCTATTATTACTTCAGATGTATCTAAACTTAGTTTATTTATTCTTATGTTTTCCCCTTTTACTGTTAATAGCCCTAATTCGGTATCAACAATTACTACTTGGTCATCAAAACTCAATACATCATTTACTCCAGATACATTTAATTTTTTTCTATTCTCTAATATTAGATTTTGTACAATGTTTTGATTTACATTGATATTTTTTCTTTCTTCAATCATTTAATCTCTCCTTTTCTAGAGGTGTAATTTTTATTTAAATTTAACCTCTGCAATTTATATACTAAATTATAATATGCAGAGTTTGTCTTTTTTAGAACTTTTGATTATGTTTATTTGTAATTACCAGAAATTTCTAAATGTATTTGTTATAATTTTATTATAGAATTTTCTACTTACTATTTTTTGCAATAGCCTTTTATGGTGCATTTTTATAGTATATCATTTTTCTTCATAACATTATATAATACATTTAATAGGAGGTGTTGATACCATGGGATTTAAAATTAAGCCACAACTTTCAAAAGTAGAGCCAAGTTTAAATAAGACACTTCGTTTGAAAGAAAACATGATTGATAAGATACAAGAATTAGCAGATAAAAAAGATGTATCTTTCAATTATTTAGTTACTCAAATGTTACAATACTGCTTAGATAATTTAGAAGATGAAAGCTTAGTTAAATAAGAACAATTAAAAGAGGAAAACTAAGTTATAAAGTATTTCCTCTTAAATTTATATTAAATCTGATTTAATCTTGTAATTATATCTTCTAGCATATCTTCATATTTTTTTAGTTTGTCTTTTTCTTCTTGAACTTTTGCCTCTGGAGCTTTGTTTAAAAATCCTGGATTTGATAGCATTTTTGTACTCCTTTGAACTTCAGCTTGTAGTCTTTCTTTTTCAGATAATAATTTGGTTTTTTCTTCTTCTATATCCACTAATTCTTCAAATGGTATAAATACTTTTATTTCATTTGCTAAAACTGAAGAAGCATTTTGTGGAATGTTATCTTCATTTTCTTCAATTATAATGTTATTTGAGAAACCTAATTTTTCTATCCACATTTTTGAAGTGTTTATTATTTTTTTGTAATTTTCATTTTCTACAACAAATATTAAATTAGTTTTTTTAGATGGATGAACATTCATTTTTGTTCTAATATTTCTTATTTGACCAATTAATTGTTTAATTTCTTCTATAAGTGTTTCTTCTTTCTTAAAATCAAATTTTTCACATCTTTTTGGCCAACTTGAAATCATTATACTTTCATCATTATTGTATAATTCTTTATAAATTTTTTCTGTAATAAATGGCATTATTGGATGTAATAGTTTTAATATATCACATAATACTTTATTTATTACCCTTTGAGCTATAATTCTTGACTTAATATCTTCGTCATTTTTACTTTCTTTATTATATAGTCTTGTTTTTACCATTTCTATATACCAATCACAAAATTCATTCCATGTAAAATCATAAATTTTTTGTGCATATACACCTATATCAAAATTGTCTAAGTTTACCGTTATTTCTTCTATTAAAGCATTTAGTTTTGATAAAATCCATTTATCTTCACATTTCAATTCTTTTTCATTCAATTCATATATTATGCCTTTTTGAGTATTGTCTGTATTTAAATTATTTATAACATTTTCTGATTCAATATTCATTAAAACAAATTTTGCAGCATTCCATAATTTATTAGCAAAGTTTGAAGCTTGGTCTAATTTTTCAGGCATATATTTTATATCATTTCCAGGAGAAATTCCAAGTATCAAGGAAAATCTTAAAGCATCTGTACTATATTTTTCTATTATTTCTAGTGGGTCAATCCCGTTTCCTAGTGATTTTGACATTTTTCTACCTTGGCTATCTCTTACAATTCCATGTATTAATATATCACTAAATGGTTTTTGTTTCGTATTTTCTAGTCCAGAGAATATCATTCTAGCTACCCAGAAAAATATTATATCATATCCTGTTACTAGTACATTTGTTGGATAAAATGTTTTCAAATCTTCTGAATTCATATTAGGCCAACCAAGTGTTGAAAATGGCCACAATGCAGAACTAAACCATGTATCTAGGGAATCTTCATCTTGATGCAATTTAGTTGAATTACATTTTTGACATTTTTCAGGTGTAGTTTTTGAAACATTTATATGTCCACATTCTTCACAATAGTATGCTGGAATTCTGTGTCCCCACCATAATTGACGAGAAATGCACCAGTCTTGAATATTTTCCATCCAATTAAAATATGTTTTTTCATATCTTTTTGGTATAAATTTAATTTCATCTTCTTTTACTGCTTTAATTGCTGGTTCTGCAAGCTCTTTCATTTTTACAAACCATTGCTCAGAAATTCTTGGTTCTACTGTATTATGACATCTATAACATTTACCAACATTATGTGTATATTCTTCTGTTTTTACTAGTGCTCCTATTTCTTCTAATTTTTTTACAATTAGTTTACGTGCTTCTAGTGTTGTTAACCCCTTATATTCTGGAACCAAATCTCCCATAATTGATGATTCATCAAATACTTCTATTATTTCGAGTTTATGTCTTAAACCTGCTTGATAATCATTCATATCATGTGCTGGTGTAATTTTTACACATCCTGTTCCAAATTCTTTTTCTACAAATTCGTCTGCAATTATTGGTATTTCTTTATTCATTATTGGAAGTATACATGTTTTGCCTATTATATCTTTGTATCTTTCGTCTTCTGGATGTACAGCTACTGCTGTGTCTCCAAGCATTGTTTCTGGTCTTGTTGTGGCTACAATTAAATATTTGTTTGTTCCTTTTATTTGGTATCTAATATGCCATAAGTATGATTTTTCTTCTTCAAATTCTACTTCTGCATCAGATAATGATGTATGGCATGAAGGACACCAGTTTATCATTCTTGTTCCTTTATAAATTAGTCCTTTATTATATAAGTTAACAAATTGTTCTAAAACTGCTTCAGATAATCCTTCGTCCATTGTAAATCTTGAACGTTCCCAGTCACATGAGCAACCAAGTTTACGTTGTTGCTTTTGTATTGTTCCTCCATATTCTTTTGTCCATGCCCATGCTCTTTCTAAAAATTGTTCTCTTGTTACATCTGCTTTTGACAAACCTTCCTCTTTTTTCATTTTTTCTACAACTTTTACTTCTGTTGCAATTGCAGAGTGGTCTGTACCTGGAACCCATAATGTATTGTATCCTCTCATTCTTTTATATCTAATTAATATGTCTTGCAATGTGTCATCTAGTGCATGTCCCATATGTAATTTTCCTGTTACATTTGGAGGGGGCATTACAATGCAAAAGCTCTCTTTACTTTTGTCCATTGATGGTTTGAAATATCCTTTTTCTTCCCATTCTTTATATATTTTTTCTTCAAATTCTTTTGGATTATATTTATCAATTAATTTGTGATCACTCAATTTTTGTTCCTCCTTATGATTATTAAAGCAATATTAATCTTTTAGAAAAATTCAACTTTATATTCACATTTGAATTCTTCTTTTGGATTTAATTTTAAAATGTTTTCTTTTTCAACAAATTCTCCTTTTGATTCTATTGTATCTGCTGTATTATACCATGGTTCTATACAAACAAAAGGAGCTCCAACTTTTGACCAAAGTGCAAGATATGGAAAACCTGTAAAATCAAAGTCTAATTCTTTTTTCATATCTTTTTTGTTATATAGTGTAACTTTATTTGAATTTATGTTTTTCATTATTATAGCATCATCTACAAATATGTTCTTTTTTAATTCTATTATGTTTTCTTTTAAAATATTTTGTGCTTTTTTATTTGATATTAAACCATTTTCTAATTTTAAAAATTCTATTTTGTCTTCTGTTTTATTAAATTGAATTTGATAATTTTCAGTAGTATAGTCACATATAAATGCAGGATGACCTCCTATTCCAAATGGCATTTGAATATCTGACTTGTTTATTACATTATATCTCGTAATTAACTCATCCTCATTTATTATATATTCTATATATAATTCAAATTCAAATGGGAATTTTTCTAATGTTTCTTTAGAAGATTGTAACAAAAATTTATTAGTTTCTATTTCTTCAAATTTCATATCTCTAGCAAATCCGTGTTGTCCTATTTCATATATTTTTTTATTTATCTTTGTTTTTCCATTTTTTATTTGACCTACTATTGGAAATAATATTGGTGCATGCCTTTTCCAATAAAATTGTCCTTGATGTAGCTTTTCTTCTCCATTATGTTTTATGCTTATTAATTCTGCACCTAAATCTGTTGTTTTTATTTCTAACATAATTTCCTCCTATTAGTTGAAAATTAATATTATATTAGTCGCCCAGGAAAACCCCAGGCGACTAATATCTTAGACTATGATAACATCATAGTTACTATTAATAGGAACTACGTAATATACCTTGTCCCACTGCGAGATTTTGAACAAATAGCAATCCTTGCTGCCATAACTTTTGGTCACCGGAGTCCTTACTCCATATTCGACCATAAAATCATTTTCGAAACAAACTTTTCTATACTCAGAATCTCTTCCAAAAGAGTAAACCCTTTTAGACACTAGACCCTCTTCCCTTGCAAGCTGGTTCAGCTTTTCCTCGTCAAAGACGAGAAGCTTGTTCCAGTTGACCGCAAGGGCCATGTTGATAATATTAAATTTCAAAGCCCCTATCTCTTCTGGAGTATAAATCTTTTCTGCCATACTTTTTCCTCCTGTTATTTGTCTACTCCTAATTACCAATGACGCCATTTGACGCCTCGTACATTATTATTATATCACAATTTAAAATGCTTGTCTATATAATTCTATAAAATCTTCTTTGAATGTTTCTCTAGGATTTCCTGGTTTACATGGATCTTGCATAGCCTTATCTGCTAACATTTCAAAATCTTCTTCTCTTGCTCCTACATCTCTTACTCTTTGCGTTATTCCAACAGATTTTGAAAGTTCTGATATCATCCATACAAATGTATTTATTACATCTTGATCATTTAAGTGTTGTGCATCTGGTCTTCCTATTTCACATAATATTTCTCTAAATCTTTGTGCTGTTGCTGAATCTGCACCATTATATCTCATAACTGTTGGAAGTAAAATTGCATTTGCAATTCCGTGTGGTGTATCATAAACAGCTCCTAATTGATGTGCCATTGAATGCACAATTCCTAATCCTACATTTGAAAATCCCATTCCTGCTATATATTGTGCAAGTCCCATATTTTCTATTGCTTCTTCATCTTTTTCATTTACTGCTGATGGCAAATATTTAAAAATTAATTTTATCGCTTGCATATGGAACATATCTGACATTGTGTTATGTGCTTTTGTTATATATCCTTCAATTGCATGTGTTAATGCATCCATTCCTGTTGCTGCTGCTAAAGATTTTGGCATAGAAGCCATTAAATCTGAATCTACTATTGCTAATATTGGAATGTCATTAGGGTCTACACATACCATTTTTATTTCTCTTTCTTCATCTGTTATTACATAATTAATTGTTACTTCTGCTGCTGTTCCTGAAGTTGTTGGTAATGCAATTATTGGCATTCCTTTGTTTGTTGTATTTGAAAGTCCATTTAAAGAAACTATATCAGCTCTATCTGGATTTGTCATTACTATTGATATTCCTTTTGCAGTGTCTATACTTGAACCTCCTCCTACAGCTATTATAACATCTGCTTCTGATTTTTTACATGCTTCTACTCCATCTGTTACATTTTTTATTGTTGGATTTGGTTTAATTTCTGAATATACTTCATAAGGTATTTTTTCTTTATCTAATAGTTCTGTTACTCTATTCGTAACTCCACATTCTGCTAGTGCTTTATCTGTTACTACAAATGCTTTTTTAAAGCCTCTTTTTTTTATTTCTCCTGGTAATTCTTCTCTTGCTCCTTTTCCAAAATATGATGTCTCATTTAATACAAATTTAATTGACATTTTATTTTCACTCCTTCTTTTGAATTATATATAAAAGTACTTTTGTACTTGCTATATCAATATTAGTTTTGTGTATAGTTCTTATAAATTGATGGTATTTTAAATGCTGAATCATTTACTTCATTGCTTATAGAAATTTTAAGCAATTCTTCATTGTTTTCACCATATATAGTTTTGATATACACTAAATTATAGTCTTTGTCAAAATAGAATCTTGTTTTTATATCTTCTTCTTTTAAATATAGTGCATTTGATTCCATGAACATAGTTCCTCCACTATATTCTTCATAAGAATATTTTCTTCCTTTGACTTTTTCTTTACCTGTTACATATTTTTTATTAATTGTTTCTTGTATCCAGTCTGTTAAAATATTTTTTTCTATATTATTTTGATTATAAACATAATATTCTTCTCTATCATGTAATATATATGTCATTTGATTATTATCTACTATTGTTGTTGTATGTACTCCATTTGTATAACTATCTATTGCTGTTTTGTCTCCAGCTTTTGTTACAATTGTTTTATTTTTTGAGTCTTTTTCTCCTATAAATACATATGTAGTACTTTCATTTAATTTATTATATAATTCTTTAAGCATATGTTTATTATTAGTTTTGTTTTTTAATACAGCTCCTACAACAATAGCTATAATAATTAGTACTAATATTACTAAAAATATTATTTTATTTTTTTTCTTCATTTACTTCATCTTCCCTTTCTTTTTAGGGATGATTTTCATCCTCTATAAATTATGTTTTATTGATTATCTGGTGATACATATTCTAATGTTCCTGGTAACATTTTGTCTACAAATACTATTCCATCTAAATGGTCTAATTCATGTGCTATTGCCTGTGCTAGTAAATCTTTTGCTTTTATTGTTATTTTCTTTCCGCTTCTGTCTAAAGCTTCAACTGTTACTTCCTTAGGTCTTATAACTTTTGCATATTGATTCGGGAAACTTAAACATCCTTCTTCAACTTCATGTTCTCCTTTGGTTTTTGTAATTATAGGATTTATTAATATTTTTACACCTGTATCGTCTTCAATATCTATAACTACTATTCTTTTTAAAACTCCAACTTGTACTGCTGATAGTCCAACTCCATTGTATTTATACATTGTTTCTATCATGTCATCTATAAGTGTTTGAATTTTATCATCAATTACTTCAACTTCTCTTGATTTTTTTTTCAATATGTCATCTTTTTCTAGTCTTATTTGTCTTGTTGCCACTTTTCTTTCTCCTTTCATATTTTAATTCATTTTTTACATAATTATTATATATCAACCATTAATTTTTTTCAACTATTTTTATTTGAAAAAATGTATAATTATATCATATTATTTGGATTTATATCAATTGAAATCTTCGTATTTTTATAATTTTTATCATATATGTTTTTTAAACAATTATTTAAAACATTATTTGCACTTTTGGTCATATTACCTTTAATTATAATTCTCCACCTAAAATGATTTTGGATCTTATCAATAGGTGATGGCATTGGTTTTAATACATTAAATTCTTCTGTGTTTAAATTTTCTTTTAAATATTCAAATACTTCACATGATACTTTTTTTACTTCATTTTCATTTAAACTATTAAATCCAATTAATATTATGTCACAAAATGGAGGATATTTTAACTGTTTTCTTAATTCTATTTCTGTATTGTAAAACATTTCATAATTTTGTTGTTTTGCACATTGTATTGCAAAATTATCCGGGTTATATGTTTGTATTATAACATTTCCACTTTGTTTTTCTCTCCCAGCTCTTCCTGCTACTTGTGTTAGCAATTGAAATGTTCTCTCATTTGCTCTATAATCATCTATGTTTAAACTACTATCAGCTGCAATTACTCCAACTAGTGTTACATTTGGAAAGTGATGTCCTTTTACTACCATTTGAGTTCCTATCAATATATTTATATTTTCATTTTTAAATTTATTTAATATTTCTTCATGTGAATTTTTTTTAGTTACTGTATCTATGTCCATTCTAATTGTTGTGGCTTGTGGAAAAATTTTATTTATTTCTTGTTCGAGTTTTTGAGTCCCTGTTCCAAAATATCTTATTTTATTACTATGGCATTCTGGACAAATATTCACAATGTTTTCTTCATATCCACAATAATGGCATTTTAGTTTATTTTCTGTTTTATGATATGTCATACTTATATTACAATTTTTGCATTTTACAGTATATCCACATTCCCTACACATTATAAAAGTTGAATATCCTCTTCTATTTAAAAACAATATTGTTTGCATTTTATTTTTCAAATTATTTTCAATCGCATCATGTAATGAAATACTTAGCATTGACCTATTTCCATTTGCAAGCTCCATTTTTAAGTCTACAACTTCAACTTCTGGCAATTTAGAGTTATTTGCTCTTTTGGTTAATTCTAATAAAGTTATCTTTTCCTTTTTGGCTTTATAATATGTAACTAAATCAGGAGTTGCGCTTCCAAGTATTAATGGACATTTGTTTTCTTTAGCTATTTTTTTAGCAATTTCTTTTGCATCATATTTTGGAACTGCTTCTGATTTATATGAACTATCATGTTCTTCATCTATAATTATTATACCTATATTTTCTGTTGGTGCAAATATTGCCGATCTTGCTCCTATAATTATTTTTGCTTTCTTCTCTTTTATTTTGTTCCATTCATCATATCTTTCCCCTATTGATAATTTACTATGTAATACTGCAATTTCTTCTTTGTTAAACCTTGCAATAAACCTATCTATCATTTGTGGTGTTAGTGATATTTCCGGTACTAACACTATTGCAGTTTTGTTTTGTTTTAATGCTTGTCCTATTAATTGTAAATATATTTCTGTTTTTCCTGAACCTGTGATTCCATACAATAAAAATTGCTTGTACTCATTTTGCCTCATTTTTTCTATAACTTTTTCAAATGCACTTTGTTGTTCTTTAGTTAATTCTAGATTTTCAGTTTTTTCTATTTTTTTATTTTCTAGTGGATTTCTTTCTATCTTTTTTTCAAAGATTTCAACATAACCATTTTTTTCTAGAGTCTTTATAATTGCCCTTGTTCCTCCTGTAAACATTTCTGTTTCTGGTATTGTCACTCCTTCATTATCTTTTAGAAATTGTAATACTTTTTTTTGTTTTTCAGATTTTATTTTGCCTATTTGTATATCAAATTCTATTTCTTCTACATCTTTTTTTAAGTATATTACATTTATTAATTTGTCTTTAACATTTTTATCAGTATTTTTATTTTTTGTTCCTGGAGTTAACATTTGTTTTATACAGTCTGATATGTTACAGAAATATCTATTTGCCATCCATTTTGCTAATTCTATTTGCTTCTCAGTTAAATTGTGCTTAATCTTTACTATTTCTTTTACTTCATATATTGTATTTTCTTTTATATTTATTACATAGCCTTCTTCTAGATTACTTGCTTTTCCAAATGGTACTAATACTGTACTTCCTATCATTATTAGTTCTTCTAGCTCTTTTGGTATTTTATAATCAAATGTTCGGTTTAGTCTTTTTGCAGACCTGTTTATTACTATTTCTGCTATCATTTTATTTATCCTTTCATTTCTACAAAAAAAATGTGATTTGCCACGTTTTTAACAAAATTCGTGGTGAAATCACATTCTCTTATTGTTCATTCTGCCATTTAGCATATTCTCTTTCTATAATTTCAGCTACTTCTTTTGGAGTTAATTCAGTTGTATCAACAACTAAATCATAGTTAGACATGTCTTCTTTGTGAACTTTGTACAATTTCCAATATCTATCATTTTCCATTTTGTATCTTTTTTGCATATCTGCCTTTTGTTCTTCTACTGTTTCAAAAGCTTCTGTACTTTTACGTTTTGCATCATTAAATGCTCTTTGAGCTGCTACATCTATATCAACTTTTAAATATACTTTAAATGATTCTGGAACTGCATACCAACCTAGTCTAGCATCTATAATGAAATTATCATGATCTTTTGCATATTCAAAAGCACTTTTTTCTATTTGTAAGTCTATTTCTGGATGTTCTGCTAGATATGCATTAAAGCTTGTTATATCAAGTCCCTTTTCTTTTGCAAGTTTACGTGCATATGCTCCATTTCTATATATTCCATAGTTTAAATCTTTTATTAATATTTCTGATACTGTTCCTTTTCCTGCTGCTAAATCTCCAGCAAGTGATATTATATTTTTCTTTTCCATTATTACTCATTCTCTTTCATTTCTTCTGGTTCTATTATTTTTATTTCTCCTTCTGCTATTTCATTTGCAGCAAGTGTTACAGGTGATTCTTCTTTAACTTTTGTTTTTACTTCTGCTCCGCGAGCAATTTGTCTTGCTCTTTTTGATGTTGCTATTACTAATTCATATCTGTTTTTGGCTTTTTGCAATAATTCTGATACTGTTGGTTTTACTATCATTTTACTTTCCTCCTATTTTCTAATTTTCTTCTACTGTTTGTTGTGGTGTTATGTCTTTATCTACTCTTCCTGCTATTGTTTCTGGTTGAACAGCAGATAATATTAAATGTCCTGAATCCATTATTAATACTGCTCTTGTACGTCTTCCACATGTTGCATCTATTGCTGTTTTTGCATCTTTTGCTTCTTGTACCATTCTTTTTATTGGGGCTGATTCTGGACTTACTATTGCTACTATTTTATTTGCTGCAATTATGTTACCAAATCCTATATTTACTAATTGCATTTCATTCATTCCTTTCTTATTCGATATTTTGTACTTGTTCTCTTATATCTTCTAATATTGTTTTTATATCTACTACATTGTTTGTTATTTTTAAGTTGTTTGCTTTTGATCCTATTGTATTTGTTTCTCTATTCATTTCTTGGATTATAAAATCCATTTTCTTTCCTGTTGGCTCATTTTCATTTATCATGTTTCTTATTTGCTCTATATGGCTTTTCATTCTTGTTATTTCTTCATCAACAGAGCATTTGTCTGCATATATAACAACTTCTTCTTTTATCCTTGATTTATCTATTTCTTCTGTTTTTAATATTTCTTTTATCCTTGTTTCTAATTTTACTACATATTCTTCTATAAGTCCAGTAGATAATTCTAAAATTTCTTCAACCTTTTTTTCAATTTTTGATATTTTTTTCAAAATGCCTTCAGATATTTTTTTTCCCTCTTTTTCTCTCATTTGTATTAAATTATTAATTGCTTCTTCTGATACTTTTATTATTTCTTGTTTTACTTGGTCTTCATCAAAGTTGTTTTTTGTAATAAGTACATCAGGCATTTGGACTATTTCTGTTATATCGATATTGAAATCAATTTTTTCTTCTTCAGCTAATTTTTTTAAATTCTCTATATACGTTTTGGCAAGTTCTGTATTTATTGATATATTATTACTATCTTTACTATAGTTTTCAAATGTTATTGTTATATCTACTTTTCCTCTTTTTAGTTTTGATGTAATTAGTCTTCTTATGTCTTCTTCTAAATAACTTATTTTTCTTGGAATTTTTAATGTTACATCTATATATTTATGATTTACTGTTTTTATTTCTACTTGATATTCTCTTGAATCTATGGATAAATTACTTTTTCCATATCCTGTCATACTTTTTATCATTTTTATTCCTTTCGATGTTTAAAATTTATTTTTCTTCATCTTTTTTTATTTCATTATTTTTTTTGTTTTTTCTTGTTGTTGTTCTTTTTATTGGTTCTTCTTTTACTATTTCTTTTATATCACTATAACTTTCTAATTTTTTTCTATTTTCTATTGTGTATATTATTACTGTTTTTAATATGTAATATATCGCAAATATTATAGAACCTACTAAAGTATATGTTTGAATTTTTATGTTTATTGTTTTTGAAATGTGTTCTGCTAATAACATAAATATTGCAAGTACTAAAAATTCCATTCCATGTAATGTGATTTTATCATTATCTTTTTTGTATGCAATTTCTATTATAGTTATTGATAGTAATAAAAATACAAAACTTGATACTTTTCCTATAATTGATATTTTTGAAATGTCTATTGTTTGATATAAGATATTAAAAAGTATAAAAAATATAATTATTATTGCAGGATATGCTAAATTAGCAAGTTCTTCCCCTTTTATGCAGTTGTTTATTTGGTTTATTGATTTTTTTATTTTATTTTCTTCTTTTGAATTTGTTTCCACTTTTTCCTCTTTTCTCAATTGTTTTATTTATATATATTACAACAATTAATTTTTACAGAATTTTATCACATTTATTAGCTTTTGTCAAACTCATACATGATAACACTTATAACATATGAAAGAAATGTGATAATGTCTTAAGTAAAGAAATGAGAAAATGTCCCAACT
>CAUWAY010000025.1:0-21351 GCA_963556905.1 uncultured Clostridia bacterium
AGGCTGGTCAGCAAGTGCGACACAAACAGGTTCAGGAGAGTATCAACCAGGAGCAGCATACACTAAAGATACAAACATAACATTATATGCAGTATGGAAAGAAAGACCAATAGAAACAACAAAAAGTTATGTTGGATATTATGCAGACATAGATGGAGATACAGTAGTAGACGGAATAATATATGCAGATTTAGGAGTAGGAGGAAGTGGAACGTGGAGTAA
Source organism: uncultured Clostridia bacterium (assembly GCA_963556905.1). Taxonomy (GTDB): domain Bacteria; phylum Bacillota; class Clostridia; order TANB77; family CAG-508; genus CAG-269. The sequence continues at coordinate 223 of CAUWAY010000025.1, forward strand.
TGACGATTAGAGTAACTATAAATATTCAAAAGTAACAGGACTAAAGAGCTATTATGTAAGCAGTGAAAGCTATACAGGATTTAACGGAAAATGGACACAACCAGTAATAACAACAGTACAAGGAAGTACAGGTGCAGATAGATTTTATGTAATGGCATTAGAAGATTTTTCTTCAGGAGCAAGTTATTGCTGGTATTATGAAGCATATGGCAAACTAGATAATTCAATAGCAACTAATTTTAATGATTTTGGACAAGGAAAAACATATACAAAAACTATGATATCAAAATGGAATAGTAGTGCATATGGTTCAAAATAATAATGATATGTGGGGAGTAATACAAGCAAAAGTTGGGGATATAAACAATCCAAAATGGTTTGTACCATCAAGAGCAGAATGGGCAGCGTTTGGAGATATGGCATATACAAAAATGGGAGTTACGGCAAGTAGTTATAGTAACTATGGACTTAGAGACATCTATTGGTCTTCAGTTCAGTACGATACAAATCGAGCATATAGCGCGTACTTATACGATGGCCACATGAGTAGCCGCCGCGTTAATAACTACAGTTATGTACGCTTGAGTGCAACTTTCTAATTTTGTAAAAAATTAAAGATAGAAAAAATTATGTAAATAATATTTAAAACTCAACCCAAGAAAATTTATAAAGAAGTTCTTGGGTTGAACAATATAAAAAATGTGAAAAGTATTAATACTCTAGTTAAATATAATCTTTTTAATTATTTAAAAATATACTAGTAAAAAACAATAAAATAGTCTGTATCATTAGATACAAACTATTTATAAAAATTATTTTAATGGTTGCGGGGGTAAGACTCGAACTTACGACCTTTGGGTTATGAGCCCAACGAGCTGCCAACTGCTCCACCCCGCGATGTCTAAACTTCTTATATTATAATTCGTTTATTGATATTTGTCAATAGATTTAGAAAAAATAATATAAAACATATAGACAAAATTTGCTATATTATGCATATTCAACAAATTAATCCCCAAAATATAAAAAGAGTAAATAAAAATATCCAACTTTTATTCAAAATAAAGATTGGATATTTTTATTTTGAATAATTAAATAATCTTTTTTATTTTACTAACATAATAATAAATAAATTCCATTGGAGTAGGAACTCCAGTCTCATAATTAACTCTAGCAGTATAATATAATTCTAATTCTTCAATAGGAGTAACTCTCCATGCACGAATAATAGCATTTTGAATACCATTATTAATGGTATTTACAGCTCTTTTATAAATTTTTGATAGATATTGAATAACATTAACATTACTATTCTCATTTTCGATTAAATAAAAAATTGCGTCATGAAGATAAGCTCTACCTTTCATTTTTTCGGTAATACCAACCAAATCTAATTCATGATAAATGCAAAAAGATATCTTATTTTCATTTAATTGTAATTCTTCTTCAATAGAAGAAGTTTTTTTAATAGGAGAAGTTTTCCTCAAATTAAGAAACTTATTTAAAACATAATCACAAGAATATTTTTGATGATCCTTATACAATATTAAATCAACGCCACTTCTATGAAGAACTTCATAAGTTCTTTTGGAATTTACATGAGTTGTAACAATGACAACTGGTTCATAATCTAAATTAAGATTTTTCAAGTTATTTAAAAAGTCAAGAGAATCAGCATTGCCAGAAGCACTATTATTTAATTCTAGATCTAATATAATTCCTTCAGGATGATTTGTTTTTACATATCTAATACCCTCTACATCAGAATCAGTTAATGCGACTAATTCTATATCATTCCTATTTTTAATACAAGTCTTAAAATTGTTACAGTCAATAACATCATCTTCTATAATTAAAATTTTCATAGGTTTTTCTTCCACTTTACAATCCTCCTCATATTATTATTACCGAGTAAATAATATACCATAAAACCTCAAAAAATACTATATTCAAATACAGTGTTTTTCTATACAGGTGTTATTCTTATACTCTATAATAAAAGAAAATAATATAATAAGGAGAATTATAAGCTTATGGGAAGAAGAAGTAATAAAATCGAGATTGACTTAGAAAGACAAGAACAAATAGAAAGAGGAAAAAGAATAAAAGATATTAGAAAAAATGAATTAAAAATGAATAAAACGCAACTTGCAGAGAGAATAGGCGTTTCTAGTCAATTTTTAGGACTAGTAGAAGATGGAAAAAGTAATTTAGTTTATAGAAGTATTAGAAAACTAAGAGAATTAAGTGGACACTCCTCTGATTATATTTTATTTGGACTAGATGACACTGTATTGAATGAAACAAAAGAATATTTGAAAAAATATAGTGAAAAGGAAATTATTGATGCTGTAAACGTAATTAGAGATTTTACAATTTTTATGAAAAATAAATAATAAAAGTCACGAATTATTTTCGTGACTTTTTTGAACTGAATATAATATTATGAGGACATAATTGGCCAATCTTCATAAAAAATTATAAAACATAAAAATAACAATAACATAGTAAAAAAGTGTAAAAAAATATGGTGATTTTTGAGAAAATATGGTATGATTTACATGCTAAGAGATAAAAACAAAAAATAAGGAGGTAAAATCTATGGAATCAAGACCTATGAGAGTTCTAGTCATAGAAGATGAAATTGAAGAATGTAATAAACTTAAAAAATGTATTCAAAGTAGAAGTGATATAGAATTAGTGGCAACAACAGATTCAGATGTAGAGGCCATTAGATATTTAAAAACAAAACGCCCTGAAGGAATTATATTAGACTTAGAGTTAAATAATAGTATGTCTGGAAATACTGATTCGCTTGAGTTTTTAGGTAATTTAAAAAAGCTTAATTTAGATTATGAGCCGATTATCATTGTTACAACTCATGTTAATTCAAAAAGAACATATGAATTTCTTCATAGGAGTGGTGTTGATTTAATATTGTATAAAGGCCATCCTAAATATTCTTGTAATTATGTTTTAAATAAATTTATAAATTTAAGAGATATTGACATTAAAAGATGTCAATATGCAATTGATGAAGAAATACAAAATAATGAAAATAAAATATCAGAATTAATATATAGAGAGTTAGATTTAATAGGTGTTACTGAAAAACTAAAAGGAAGACAATATGTACATGATGCTATATTATACTTGATTCAAAATGAAAAAAATAATACAAGTGTTATTCAATATTTGACTAAAGTACATAAAAAAGCAGGTAATACCATTAATAATGGTATACAAAATGCAATAATTCATGCTTGGAGAGTTACACCAATAGAAGATTTGGAAAAATATTATAAGATGAGAGTTAATTATGAAACAGGAGTACCTACTCCTATGGAATTTATTTATTATTATGTAGGAAAAATAAAAAAAATGATTTAATTAATTTTATATGTTAATAAAAAACTACAAAAAAGAGCAACAATATAAAGAGATTGTTAAAAATAGCAGTCTCTTTATATTGTTTTTTTTGCATCTTAAAAAAGTAAAATTATAATTTGTTTAATTTTACTTTTTATCTTATATTTTTTCATTTTTTACCATTTTATTCTATCCGCAAATCCCGCTTGTAAGTAAGGTTTTGATGATATTCTTAGTACAACAAGATGAGGTGAGCGATAAATAAGAAGGTGGTGAAAAAGATGAGCTGGTTAGATGAATTAATAAAAAGATTTAGTTTTTGGATAGGATTTTAATTAAAATAAAAGGTAGTCAATATATATTGATTATCTTTTTATTTTTGTATATAATACTCAAAAAAGGAGTATATTGTATGGAATTTTTAATACCAAGTGAAGAAAAAACGATTATGCTAAAATTTATAAAAACATTTTTAATTAGCATTTTTACATACTATAGTTCATTTAAACTGACGAATAACATGGAAAAATGTAATACCAAAGCATTAATAAGTTTATTTGAAATAATTATAATTAATGCGATATATGTATTTATAAATATGTACTTTGGATTTTTTTATGGAGTTTGCTTTTTGATTATATCTATAGGAATTATTTTTGATAATAGAAATAATAATGGAATTGGAAATTCTCTTTTAGTAGTAATAACATCATTAAGCATCAATTATATAATATTTGGAATTTCTGTAATTTTAAGTGTTGTACTTGACATCATATTACAAATTCAAAATTATAATATTGAATTTGTTTTTATATTAGCAGTTTATCTAATCGTAATATATAGTTTATCTAAAATAAAGAGATTCAAAAATGGTTTTGCATTTTTGAGAAACAATTTGAAAAATGAATATTTTGACTTATTTGTATTAAATGTTAGTGTTATCTTAATATTCAGTTTTGCTTTAATTACAAATTATGACGTAATATTTTCTAAAAATTTATTTGCGGGAATTATTATTTCAGCAATCCTCATGTTCATCACAATACAAAAATCCTTACAACTATATTACAAACAAAAACAACTAATAAAAACACTAGAAGAAACGCAAGGAGAATTAGAAAAAACTCAAAAAGATAAAAAACAATTAGAACAAGAAAACATAGAAATCAGTAAAAGAAGTCATAGTCTAGTACACAAGCAAAAATCATTAGAATACAAATTAAATGAACTAATAGAAAAAATAGAAAAATCAAAACAAATAAATCATCAAGAAAACGAAGAGAAAGAAAAATCAAAAATTGAAAAAACAATAGCAGAAATAAAAAGTAAATTAGAGAAAATATCCAAAGAAATATATACAGAAAAAGCAACAATAGAACTAGACAAAACAGAAATAGAAAACATAGATGACATGTTAAAATTTCAACAAGCAGAATGTATCAAAAATAAAATAGAATTTGAATTACAAATAAAAGGAAACATACACTACATGGTAAACAACTTAATATCAAAAGAAGATTTAGAAATATTAATAGCAGACCACATAAAAGATGCAATAATAGCAATAAAACACTCAGAAAATGAAAACAGAAATATACTATTAAGAATAGGAAAAATAGATGAAAGTTATGGAATATACATATATGACAGTGGTATAGAATTTGAAAAAGAAACACTAGAAAACTTAGGAGAAAAACCAAGTACAACACATGCAAAAGATGGTGGTACAGGAATGGGATTCATGAACACATTTGACACACTAAGAAAAAGTAAAGCAAGTTTAATAATAAAAGAAATAGGAAAACCAAGCAAAGACAACTTCACAAAAATAATAATGATAAAATTTGATAATAAAGAAAAATATAAAGTAACATCATATCGAAACATTAAAATAGAAAAAAGCATAACTTTAGAAAAAGAAAACAAAGAAGAAATCAAAATTTAAAAATAAACAAAAAATGTTGAGAAAAATAAAATACACCAATAAAATATAGAAAAATCTATTTTATTGGTGTATTAAAAAATCAACATTTTTTAATTACCAAAAAACATGCCTTGCCACAAATTATTTTCAACCAAAAGTCTATTTAATCCATTAAGAATCCACTTTTTATGAGCATTCCATTCAGGAGCAACAAGTAAATCTTTAGGAGCATCACCAGAAATACGATGAATAACTATATTTGGATTAATATGAGTCAAAACATAACAAACACAATTCAAGTAATAATCTAAAGAAATTGGCTCATATAATCCTTTTTCAAACAAATCAGCCAAAACAGTATTTTTTACAACATAAGTAGAATGTATTTTTAGCCCTTGAATATTATGACCATTAAAAAAGTCAACAGTATTTTTCAAATCTGAAAGCCCTTCATTAGGTAAACCAACCATAATATGAGAAACAACATCAATACCATAAAAATTAAGTAAAAAAACAGCATCAGAAAATTGTTTATCAGAATAGCCACGATTAATAAACTTACCAGTAATATCATTTGAAGTCTGCAAACCCAATTCCACCCAAACATAATACTTATCAGAATAAGACTTAAGCAATTTACAAACATCTTCATTTATGCAATCAGGTCGAGTTGCAATAGCCAAGCCAACAATTCTATCATCAATCAAAGCAGCATCATATTTAGACTTTAGAACATCAACAGAAGCATAAGTATTAGTAAAATTTTGAAAATAAGCAATAAACTTATTAGCACGCTTACACTTATAACTTGAAAAATAATGTTCAACCTGTTTACTTATATCTAAAGAAGGAACAATTCGCTTATTCAATACATTATAATGATTACAATCAGAAACATTATTAAAAGAAGCAATATGTTCTCCAGATCCATTTTCACTACAAAAAATGCATCCACCAGTTCCAACAGAGCCATCGCGGTTTGGACAAGTAAAACCTTCATCAATACATATCTTCAAAGTTCTTTCACCAAATTTACTTTTTAAAAAATTATTTAAACGATTATATCTATTTTCCATAACTAAATTATAATTAAATATAAACTATAAAGCAAGAGTTTTTTTTAACATATAAAAATTATTATAAAAATAATAATAAAAAATTCAAACAACGAATTGAAAAAAAATAAAAAAAATGATAAAATCACAACAAATATAATTAAAAAAACGGAAAAATATATTAACAAAAAAGAAAAGGAAAAAAGATGAAAAATTATTATGAAATATTAGAAGTTGATAAAAATGCTTCAGAAGAAGTAATAGAAAAAGCATATAAAACACTAGCAAAAAAATATCATCCAGACTTACAAAATTTTTCGAAAACAACAATAAATGAAGAAAAAATGAAAAAAATAAATGAAGCATATGAAATATTATCAAATGAATTCAAAAGAAAAGCATATGATGAACAACTACAAAATACAACAATTTCAATAGAACAATATAAAAAAATAATGCAAGAAAACCAAAAATTAAGAAATCAGATACAACAAATTTCTTTAGAAAGTCAAAACAATATGGCACAACAAGCAAGCAATGCAACACAACAAATAAACAATGCAATAAACCAAGCATATCAAGATGCATATATACAAGACATGCAAAATAGAGGATATAGATTTAAACACAGACCAACAATAAAACAATGGATAAAATTAATAATAACAATAATTTGTATAACATTAGCAATCACATTAATAATACAAATACCATTTGTAAAAGAATTTTTTACAAAAATATATAATGAAAACAAAGTAATAAAAGTAGTAGTAGACATATTTAAAGAAACTTTTACAAGAGGACTATAATAAGTATATACAATAACAGAAAGAAGGGATATCATGAAAGCACTTATAACAGGAGCATCTTCAGGAATAGGAAGAGACATAGCAAGAAACTTAAGTCAAAAAAGAAGGGATATCATGAAAGCACTTATAACAGGAGCATCTTCAGGAATAGGAAGAGACATAGCAAGAAACTTAAGTCAAAAAGGATATGAGCTAATATTAGTAGCAAGAGATGAAGAAAAATTAATACAAGTAAAAAAAGAATTACAAACTCAAATAGAAATAGAATGTATGGATATATCAAAAGTAGAAAACTGTCAAAAACTATATGAAAAATATAAAGATATAGACATATTAGTAAATAATGCAGGATTTGGAGATTGTGGGAAATTTACTGAAACAAACCTTGAAAAAGAATTACAAATGATAAACACAAATATAGTAGCATATCATGTATTAACAAAATTATATTTAAAAGAGATGAAACAAAAAAATAAAGGCAAAATTCTAAATGTAGCATCAATAGCTGGATTCATGCCAGGGCCATTAATGGCAACCTATTATGCAACCAAATCATATGTAGTAAGGCTATCAGAAGCTATACGAGAAGAACTAAGAAAAGAAAAATCAAAAATTCAGATAAGCATATTATGTCCAGGACCGGTAAACACCAATTTCAACAAAGTAGCAGATGTAGAATTTGCACTAAAAGGACTAAGTAGTGAATATGTTGCAAAATATGCGGTAAACAAATTATTAAAAGGACAATTCTATATTGTACCAAGTTTAAAAATAAAACTTGCAAAAATAGGAAGTAAAATAGCACCAAACAATTTAGTAGCAAAAATAAATTACAATATGCAAAAAAGAAAAATACAAAATTAATTTGATATTTCAACTATTTAAACAGCAAAATAAATGCAAAAAACTTGTAATTACCTTCAATTTATGATATATTGTATTATGTAAAAAAATATATAAGCAAAAAAATATAAAAGAAATGAAAGGAGAAGATGCTCAAACGTAGCATCTACTAAAAATATGAGTAAAGGAAAAAGATATGAAACTGAAAGTCATTTAAACTATCAAAAAGTATTTGCAGTAATAATAGCACTTGTAGTAATAGCAATGTTTATATTCATAGTAACCAAAGTAATAAAACAAAGAAAAGAATTAAATGAACTACAAGAATACTTTGCACTATATGCAGAAAACAAATGGGGAGTAATAAACCAAAAGGGAGAAACAATAATAGATCCAACATATCAAGAAATGATAGTAATACCAGACAAAACAAAAGATGTATTCATATGTACATATGACATAGAAGAAGATACAGGAAACTATAAAACAAAAGCACTAAACAAGAAAAACGAAGAAATATTAACACAATATGAACAAATAGAATCACTAGAAAATATAGACCAAAACAATAACATGTGGTATGAAAAAAACATATTAAAAGTAAAACAAAATGGAAAATATGGAACAATATCACTTAATGGAAAACAACAAATACCATGTGAATATGATGAAATAGAGACATTAAAAGGAATTGAAAATAGTATACTATTAGTAAAAGACGGAAAATATGGACTAGCAAATAATGAAGGAAATATACTAATAGAAACACAATACAAAGAAATAAAAAATCTCGGAACAACATATAAAGAAGGATACATAACAATAGACGAAAACAACAAATATGGAATTATAAGCACAACAAAAAAACAAATACTAGAAAACAAATATGATAGTATAGAGCAAATATATTTATCAGATTACTATATAGTAACAGAAAGTGGAACAAAAAAATTAATCAACTCAAAAGGAGAAACATTACTAGAAGATGGATTTGATGATATAAAATCAAAAACAACAAAAGGAATAATATTTAAAAAAGAAAATCAATATGGAGAAATGACAACACAAGGAGAAGTAACAATAGAAGCAAAATATCAAGACTTAAAACAAGTAAAAGAAAACATATATATAGCTAAAAAAGATGATGCATACGGAATAATAGACGAAAATGAAAATACACTATTAAGATTTGACTATACAGGAATAACATTTAATGAAAAAGCAAACTTATTTATAGCAGACGATGCACAAAATAAAACATCTATAATAGACACTGAATACAATGTTAAATTAATAGGAATATTATCAGAAATAAATACAGAAGAATCATATATAAGAATGAGAATAGAAGATGAATATAAATATTATGACTTAAGCTGTGTAGAAAAAACAAACACAGAAATATTGAAAAAAAACAAACTATTTTTAAGCAAGAAAAATGGTAAATATGGTTATACAGACCAAAAAGGAAACATGGTTGTAGACTATATATATGATGATGCAACAGAACAAAATGAATATGGATTTGTTGCAGTAAAACAAAACGGATTATGGGGTTCACTTAATGAAAAAGGAGAAAAAATAATTGAGCCAAAATATAATTTAGAAGAAAACCTAAAAGTAGACTTTATAGGAAAATGGCACTTAGGACAAGACCTTAACATGAATTATTATTGTGAAAAATAAAAAAAGCACCAAGTGAAGGCAAACACATTTGGTGTTATATTTATTTAAAGGAAGGAAAGAAAAATGGAGCTAAAGACAAAATATCAATATACATATTTTATATATCCTTATGTAATAAAAGAAAATAAATACTCAAGATATTTAATAAAATTATTAAAAGACGAAAATTGTAAATTAAGAATATTTAGAAAAGACAAAGACTTAGAAATATATTCATATTTTTCACACAGAGTAAGAAATTATATGTTTAGCAGTTTTAACTTAAGTAAAACAAAAATTGCAAAATTAGAAGAATTACCAGTAGATACAAGAGCTGCTATTTTAGCTAAAAATCCATGTACAATATTTGAATATACAATAAAAAAAGACATACAAGGAAAATTAGCAGAAAGAAATGGAATATTCTTTAAAATACCTAAAATAGAAATAATATGCTTTAATACAGGTATATGTTTTTTATGCATAAAAACAAATATAGAAGATAGTAATAAATTTTCGGATTTATTAAATTTTAATTATAAATTTAGAGATATAACACAAGAATTTAGTAACATGAAAAATTATGACAATATAAGAGTACAAACAGATTGCTTTAGTGATGTTCAAAACTTTAAAGAATTCATAGAAAGTATAACAGGGCCAAGTATAGAAGCAATGAAACTAGATATAAACACAGAACGATTTTTTACATATTCATATGTTTGTATAGAACAAGAAAATTGGAACAATGAGAATGAGTTTGATAAAATAAAAAATAGTTATATAAAATATTTGAATATATTACCAAATGATAATAGCATAAACTTTTCAAAAGATGAGATGAAAATAATTTCAAAATGGAAATATGCAAAATTAGGGGTAACGAAGCAAGGTGTAACATTATTTAGCTCAAGCTGTGACTTAAATAACTATACAGTATTTCCACAAGAATTCCAAGAACAATATTTATACACATATATATTAGCAATGTACACAAAAATTTATCTAAAGAAAATTAATTTGGAATTTAGACAAGGAACAAATATAAATAAAACCAGAAAAGAATTTATAAAATTTACACAAAATTTATGGATAAATGAAGTTACTGCTGAAGATACTGGTTCAATTTTTTATCAATATCTAAAAGAAGTATTAGAACTAGATAATATTTACTACGATACGAAAAACAAGTATGATATTTTATATAAAGAAATGAACATAGAAAAAAGTGTGAAAAATAATGTTTTAATTGCAATAGTTCTTGTAATAGCATTAATAATAAATGCTATTGATATAATTTTTTTGATGAGACTATAGTATTTGAATAAAATTAAAAAATGTCCTTAATTTACATACTTAAGGACATTTTTTATAAAACAAATATATCATTAAACAATAGTAAAATCAATATTTTTATAAAAAAATTTTTTGAAAAGTTATTACTAAAAATATAAAGCAAATATTTTTAGTAATAGTATAAAAGTCCTGAGCCGCAATAGGCTCGGGATTTTTATTTTATCTTTAAGTATGTAAATTAAAGATAAAATAAAAAGTCTAAAAAGCTTGTATTCAATAAATGAAAAGCTTAAGAAACACAAGAAAAGAGGAGGAATAAAAAATTGAAAAAAAGAAAAACATTAAATTTTAATAAGAAAAATGACAAAGGAATAACATTAATAACATTAGTAATAACAATAATAGTATTAATAATATTAGCAACAATAAGTATAGGAACACTAGGAGGAGAAAATGGAATAATCAAAAGAACTAAATATGCAAAAGAAAGGACAGAAATAGCCCAAGAAATAGACATATTAAAAATATGTACAGCACTGGCAATGGGAGAAGACCCACAGGGAAATGTAACAGAAGTAAACTTAAGAAAAGAACTAGACAAAAATGTAAAAAATTATAAACTAGAAGCAAAGACCAATAAATTCAAAGTAACATTTGAAAGTGGAAGATCATATATAGTATATACAAATGGAAATGTAACAGAAAATGCAGATAGTTGGGATGATACAGATGTAATAAATCCTAAAGTAATATTTAACTATAATGGAGCAACAAGTGGAAATATAGAGAAAGAAAAACAATTAACATATGGCTCAACATATGGAACATTGCCATCACCAAGTAAAACGGCAACAGTAACATATGAATATAATGGAGCAACAGGAGGAAATGAAAAAGGGGTAGAAACATCAGAATTTACATTTGGAGGTTGGTATAAAGAAAATACATTTGAAAATCAAGTAACAGAAAGTACACAAGTAACAGAACAAAGTAATCATACATTATATGCCAAATGGACAGGAGGAGAAATAACACTTCCAACACCAACAAAAACTGGATATACATTTGAATGTTGGTGTACAGATACAGAATTAAGTAATAGTGTAGGAGCAGGAGGAGCAACATATACTCCAACATCAAATATAACACTATATGCAAAGTGGACTCAAAATCCAATAATAACATATACAGTAACATATAATCAAAATACAACAGATACAGTAGGAAATATGCCTTCAAGTCAAATTAAAACACAAGGAACAGAACTTATATTAAGTACAAATGTACCAACAAGAGAGGGATACAATTTTCTTGGTTGGTCCACAAGTACAAATGGTGAGGTAGAATATTTATCAGGAGGAACTTTAAATATTGATTCAAATTTAACACTATATGCAGTATGGAAAATAAACATTATAGTTAGTAATACACAACCCTCATATACTTTACCAGGAGGTAGTAGCTATGAATATTGTAGTAGTTATAAAACTGAAATAGATTGGACTTGCAAGGATACGCAGGCCGATCCATGTAATTATCCTGAAGAAGAAGAACAAGGGTATGCTTGTCACTGGGCTGTGAGATGGTATATAGATGGAAAATTTGATCATGAAGAATCTGTTTGTGAAGATTGTGGTGTAACTCTTTGTACTCGTTGGGAAGGTAAATCACGTGAAGTCTGTGCATCATATAGCCAATCATGGGATGACGGAGAAAGAACAATAAATTTTAATTTGAATAATAAAGTAGAAACAAACAAATTAAAGTTAGTTTGGAGTGGAGATAGTAATGTTAGAATTGGAAACATTAGTATAGTAAATGCATCTAACAATCAATATAGTTTCGCATTATATAATAGTAGTAGCAGTTCAAGAAAAGGAACATTAACATTAAAATATGTAAACGGAAGTGAAGAAACGACTATAAATACATGGACAATAAATAGGTAAATAAAAAAGAAAGGACCAATATAATGAAAAAAACAAATAAAACAATGATATTAGTAATAATACTAATAATTATAAATATAGTATTAGCAACAAGTTTGATTATAAGTCTAAACAAAGAAGAAAAAACAATAGATAAAGAAGAACAACAAGAAGGAAATGTAATAGACTCAATAAAATTTAAAAAAGAATATGAAGCTTTAAATGATAAAAAAGTAAATGAAAATAGTGAACAAAGATATAGTACAATAAGCATACCAGAAAATAACCCAATGGAATATGTAACGCTAGAAGAATTAGTAAATATAGCAAATACCCAAGATGCATATATTTATATAAGTAGTGCAACATGTCCATTTTGTAGAGCAACAATAGAAACATTGTTAGAAGTAGCAAAAGAATGCAATGTAGAGAAAATTTATTATTATGATACATCAAAACAAATAATAGAAGATGAAGAAAAATATAATCAACTAATGGAACAACTTGCAGAAAAAGAAATAGTGAAAAAGAACAATGACGGGAAAACAGTATTTGGAATACCAATAGTACTGAAAGTATCAGACGGAATAGTAGAATCAATTGCAAGAGGAGTAACATACAAAAGAGAAGATAACCAGTCAGTACACTCTAAAATAACAGAAGAACAGAAAAAACAAGTACATGATAGATATTATGAAGTATTAATGTAAAAGTAAAAATGAAATAAAAAACACAATAAAAGCATAGGAAGTATGGAATTACTAGAATAAATAGCAAGAAAAACTTGCTATTTTTAATATTTTAGAGTAAAATAAAACAAAAAGAATTAGGAGAAAAAAATGCAAATAAAAACAGGAACAGATATAATAGAAATAGACAGAATAAAAGAAAGTATAGAAAACACAAAAGGCAAATTTTGTGAAAAAATATACACAAAAAAAGAAATAGAATACTGTGAGAGCAAAAAAGCACAAAAATACCAACACTATGCAGCAAGGTTTGCTGGAAAAGAAGCAGTATATAAAGCAATATCAAAACTACTAAAAAACAAATATGAGATAAATTGGCAAGAAATAGAAATATTAAATGATGAAAATGGAAGGCCATATGTAAACATACTAAATAAAGAAATAAGCAAAATAGAAACAATAGACATAAGCTTATCACACTGTAAACAATATGCAACAGCAACAGTAATAATAAGCTATTAAAACAAATAGGTTTATAGATAAAACCAACATAAAAAATCTAAATAAAAAATAAGGAAAAACAAAATGGAATTTTTTGATTCACACTCACACTATAATGATGAAAAATTTGATGAAGATAGAGAAAAAATAATAGAAGAAACATATAAAACAGGAATAACAAAAATAATATGTGCAGGATATAATATAGACTCATCGATAAAATCATTAGAAATATCAAAAAAAAATGAATATATATATTCAATAATAGGGATTTCGCCAAACGACATTCCACAAACTGAAGAAGAATTGTGGAAAAATATAGACAAAATCTCAAAAATTGCAATTTTAAATAAAGGAAAAAAATTAGTAGGAATAGGAGAAATAGGACTAGACTATTATTGGAATAAAGAAAACAAAGAAATGCAAAAAGAGGCATTCATAAAACAAATAATATTAGCAAATCAACTAGAACTTCCAATAATAATACACTCAAGAGATGCATCATTAGACACAATAGAAATAATAAAAAAATATACTGTAAACAAAAAAGGGATATTCCATTGTTGCCAACCAAACCAAGAATTAATAAGACAAGCACTAGAACTAGGATATTATATATCATTTGCAGGACCAATAACATTCAAAAATGCAAAAAGTTCACCAGAAGCTGTAAAAATGGTGCCAATGGATAAAATATTAATAGAAACAGATAGCCCATATTTAACACCTGAACCTAATAGAGGAAAAAGAAATGACTGTAGAAACGTAAAATATGTAGCACAAAAAATCGCAGAAATAAAAGGAATAAATATAGAAGAAGTAGCATTAAAAACTTATGAAAATGCAAAAAAAATATTTGAAATAAAAAAATAACATTTTTTAAAATAGGATGTGAAAAATATGTATGACAATTGGGAAGAACTAGAAGCAGAAGCAAAACAATGTAAAAAATGTAAACTATGTCAAACAAGAAACAATATAGTATTTGGAACAGGAAATAAACAAGCAAAAATAATGTTTATAGGAGAAGGACCAGGAGCAGATGAAGACATGCAAGGGGAACCATTTGTTGGAAAAGCAGGAAAACTAATGAACATGGCCTTTGAAACAATAGGACTAAAAAGAGAAGAAGTATATATAGCAAATATAGTAAAATGTAGACCACCATCAAACAGAAATCCAGAAGAAGAAGAATCACTAGCCTGTTTAGACTATTTAAGAAATCAAGTAATACTAGTAAAACCCAAAATTATAGTATTATTAGGAAGCATAGCACTAAAAAACATATTAGGAAAAGAATATGGAATAACAGCAAGTAGAGGAAAATGTATAGAAAAAAAAGGAATATTATATATACCAACATGGCACCCAGCCGCACTTTTAAGAGACGAAAACAAAAAAATAGACTTCATAAAAGACCTAAAACAAGTAATAGAAAAAAGTATTAATATGTAAAACAAAAAAGTAGGAAGAGTGGTCAAAACAATTGACTATAAAAACGAATAATTATAAAATATACAAAAACGTTGGAAGGAAAATAAAATGCAAAAAGAGAAAGAAATAAAAGAAAAAGCAAATTATTGTTTAAACTGTCCTATAAAACCATGCTCACAAAAAGGATGTCCTCTAAGTAATAATATACCAGAATTTATAAAACAAATAAAAGAAGAAAATTACAAAAAAGCATATGAAATATTAACAGAAACAACAGTATTACAACCAATATGTGGAAGAATATGCCCACACTCAAAACAATGTGAAGGCTCATGTGTAAGAGGAATAAAAGGAAATCCGGTAAATATAGGAGAATTAGAAGCATATGTAGGAGATATTGCAATAAAAGAAAACTATCAAATTGCAAAACTAAACAAAAAAAATGCAGATAAAGAAATAGCAATAATAGGAGGAGGACCATCAGGTTTAACAGCAGCAGCATTTCTATTAAAAGAAGGATATTCTGTAACAATATATGAAAAACACCATTACTTAGGAGGTCTTTTAGTACATGGAATTCCAGACTTCAGATTACCAAAAAACATAGTAAAACAAACAATACAAAAAATTATAGACTTGGGGTTAAAAGTAAAATATAATAAACAACTTGGAAAAAACCTTAATTTAGAAGAACTAGAAGAAAAATATGATGCAATATTTTTAGGTATAGGAGCAAATGAAACCTCAAAAATGGAGATTGAAGGAGAAAAACTAGAAGGAGTATTTGGAGGAAATCAATTATTAGAATATCAAAATCACCCAGAATATAAAGGAAAAAAAGTTGCAATAATAGGAGGCGGAAATGTTGCTATAGACTGTGCAAGAACAATAAAAAAACTTGGAGCACAGGAAGTAAAAATAATATACAGAAGAGCTGAAGAACAGATGCCAGCAGAAAAAAAAGAATTAATGGAAGCAAAAAATGAAAATATTGAATTCTTATTCCAAAATAACATTGTAAAAATAATAGGAAAAAATAAAGTTGAAAAATTAGAACTAATAAAAACCGAACTTGTCCAAAAAGAAGGAGAAAACAGGAAAGTACCTATTAATATACCAAAAAGTAATTATATAATAGACATAGACTATGTTATAATGGCACTAGGTTCACAGCCGGAACAATGTGTAAAAAAATTAGGACTAAAATTAAATGAATGGGGATATATACAGATAGACGAAAAAAACAGAACAACAAACTCTAAAATATTTGCAGGTGGAGACATAGTTGGAGGCAAAGGAACAGTAGCTTGGGCAGCACGTTCTGGAAGAGATACAGCAGAAGCTATAATTAAATATTTAGAAACAAGAAAAAAACAATAAAATAAGTCATAAATTAACTATAAAGCTAATTTATGACTTTATTTTAAATGTAATCATTAGTATAATATCATTTGTAACTCAAAATCATTTGTAATGTTGTCATATGTAAAATTATCATATGTAAAAATCTTTTGTACATCAAAGTCATTAGTATGATATCATAAGTATAATAATCATTTGTGACTCAGAATTTTCTTTTGTTAATTATGTATTTTTTCTCCTGTTACGAAGTTTTTAATAGCTCTAAACCAAGAAACAAATTTATTTGATTTCTTAATTTCAAGAGCAGTTTCGATGCCACCATTTTCGAGTACGTTAGATTTATGTTCTAATTCAGACATCTTTTCTGTATAATAATCATCAAAGAAAGTATCACCATCAATACGACCTATACACTCTCCATAATGATCTAATTTTTTTCTATAATTATCAAGTTCCTCAAGATTAGTAATTGACCTAAAAGCTTTATCAAAATATCCTTTAATAATTGCATTTTGGGCTTTCATGTAATATTCTGCGATTTTTGTTTTACAACTTTTTTGCTTTTCTACAATTTTATCAACTTTTGAAGTTCTTTCGTCAAAAGAATAAAATTTATTATTCAATTTGATAATATTTTCTTCAAGTTCTAAAATCTGGTCAACAAAAAATTCAATATCATTATAAGTTTTGTTAGAAGTAGAATTTATAAAAGCTTCTTTAAACTTATCATTGCTTGTAAATGTACTGTCATATAAAACAGAATCACCAGTTATATAAACCATTTGCTCAATTAAGTTACACTCTAAAGGATAATATGAAGGACTTATAGTTTCTAAAGAAACTCCAAAATATTTAACAGCTTCCTTTTCTATACCAATAACTTTAGAAGTAATATATTGAACAGCGGCTTCATTTAATCCCATGCCAACAATTTTTAAACTATCAAAATTGCATAATCCCATCCTTAAAAGATTATTTCTTTTATCTTTAATTTCTTGAATATAATGTATACATTCATGAATTGCAAATTCTTCTAAATCTTCATCAGAAATTTTATCATTAAAATAAATAGAAGTATTTTTATAAAAATAATTAGCTTCTGCCATACCATCAGGCATTTTAGCTCTATACATAGTTAATTTTGAAAGTTTTGCAAATAAATCAGCTTCATTAAAACAAAGTTCTGGAAATGTATCACAAAGCTTTGTAGCAATATTATGAGCGATTTTGTTTACAGACATTGTGTCAAGAATGTCAACTACTTTAATTCCATCTTTTCTTAAGTCAGACTCAATGCTCATTGTAGCCTCCGTTTTTATTTGTACAAATTTATTATCGAAAGAACAATTAATAAGTAAAATTTTTAATAAATTTGTCAAATTAATTATACAATATTTTATGCAAAAAGTGTGTTACAGAAATATTACTTTTTTATTACAAAAATATTACAAAAAAGAACGAAAAATATTTAAACTAAATAAATTTCATCCCTTAATAATTTTTAATCTTGTTCTACTTCAATAAAAACATCATCTTCAAAAAACTCAGTTATAGTAATTCCAAAACCTTCACAAATATGAAGTAAAGTATCTAATTTTATCAATTCAGTTCTCCTATTCATAAAAGCAGCAAGTGTTGACATAGGAACACCAGAAGCTTTAAATAATTTCCAAAGACTCATATTTTTTTGCTTTTGATAAAATTTTATTCTATCTCTTACCGCATCTGATAAATACATATAATCACCTCTAAACACTTAATTTAAAAGAAGTATAGCAGTAAAAATTGCAAACTTACTGTATCCAAATAGACTACATTTTATTCAAATTCTAAAAAATGGAAAAAAATAGAACCTCCTAATTTTGAAAATCAAAAGCCAAAATGCATGAAAAGTAAATTTGATGCAATACAAAAAGTAATGTTATTATATTTTGTATTATAGTAATATTTTTTAACCAAAATATTATAAGAAATATATTAATATTATAAAAAAGATGATAAAATAAGAAAAAAGTAAAGGAGTAAAAAATGGAACTTATAGATATAGTAGATGAAAATAATAAATTAACAGGGAAAATTGAAGATAGATGGGTAGCCTATAATAAAGGACTATGGAGAAGAACTGTTTCATGTTGGATAATGAATGAAAAAGGAGAAATACTATTACAAAAAAGAACACCTAATAAATTAAAGAATCCTAACAAATGGGCAAAAACAGGGGGACAAGTTGATAGTGGAGAAACAGTAGAAGAAGCGATATTTAGGGAAGTAAAAGAAGAAGTAGGAATAGAAATTCCAAAAAAACAAATAAAAGTAATAGATATTTATAAAAGTGATGATGAAAGTAAACGTTTTTCTTACAATTTTGTTTTTGTTGTGAATCATAAAATAGAAGACTACACTCTACAAAAAGAAGAAGTTTTAGAAGTAAAATATATGACTATTGAAGAAATGGAATTAATTAAAAAGAAAAATGATATGAATTATACTTTTTGTAGCTGGAAAGATGAAGATTTCGTAAGAGAAATTAATATATTAAAAAATAAAAGAAAAGAAATTTTAGAAAATAATAAATGCACTTTTGAAAAAAGATATAACTATAATTAAAATAAGATTCATAAACTCTAAATTAAAACATAGAATTAACTATATTTAATTTGGAGGTTTTTTATGTTTTTAGTAATTAATAAAGAAAAAATTCAAACATATGCTGTGTCAGTGTTAACTGTTGCCGTATTAATAGGGGTAGCAAGTATAGGAAAAATAAAAACAATTCCGACAGTAGCAAATGAAAAATATTTACCAATTTATAATGTACAAACAACAGAAAACAAAATAGCATTTACAATGAATTGTGCATGGAATGCAGATGATATAGATAAAATATTAGAAATACTAAAAAATAATAATACAAAAATAACATTTTTTGTGGTAGGAGAGTGGGTAGATAAATATCCAGAAGCGGTAAAGAAAATGTCTGAAGCAGGACATGAAATTGGAACACATAGCAATACACATCCACATGTAAATAAACTTTCAACAGAGAAAAATTTAGAAGAAATAAAATTAAGTGTAAATAAAATTGAAAAAATTACAAATCAAAAAGTAACACTATATAGAGCACCATATGGAGAATATAATGATACAGTTATAAAAACAGCAAAAGAAAATGGATATTACCCAATACAATGGAATTTAGACACATTAGACTATGAAGGAAAAACAGGAGAAGAAATGTGGTCAAGATTAAAAGGAAAATTAAAAAATGGTTCAATAATATTAAGCCATAATGGAACCAAACATACAGCAGACAGTTTAGATATGTTAATAAAAAATATTCAAAAAAGCGGATTTAAAATAACAACAGTATCAAACTTAATATATAAAGAAAACTATACAATAAATAATAATGGAACTCAAAATCCTAAAACATAAATATCTTTTGAATAAAAAAAGGAAAAAAAGGGTAAACTTAGCATAAAGGAACATACAATAAACTTGTATATACTTATGTAAGGAGACAAAAAAATGTCATTAATAGGTGTAATTGCCCAAAAGAAAGATTTTCAGGTAATAAGAAAAGAAATAGCAAAAGAAAACATAGAAGCAATAGAAATCACTAAAGAAAGCATAGTAAATTTAAAAAATGTAAAATTTGAAGAAATAATAATTTTAGAAGACATAACTTTAGAGTTAGAAGAATACAAATATATAGGAGAAAAAATAGAAGAAGTTAAGTACTTAATAGTAAATTCAGACATAAAAATTAATTTATTAAGAAAAATAAATATAAATAAACCAGTAAAAATAATAACATTTGGTTTCAATACAAAAGCAACAATATCAATATCAAGTGTAAAAGAAGATAAAATAATAGTCTGCTTACAAAGAAACATAAAAAAGTCAGATAATAAAATATTAGAATCACAAGAAAAGGAAATAAAAGTAAGCAACAAGAATAACAAAAAAATATACAATGATTTAGCAATCTTCATAATAAAACAGCTCCATAATTTATGAAAAACGCACAAAAGTATAATAAAATAGGCAAAAAATTAAAAAAACTTAGAAAAATTTAACTTTTTATGTAGACAAAACCAAAAAAGTGTAGTATAATTAAAAATGTAGAAAATTTTAATAAAAAACGCAAGAAGATAATTTACGATTGATAAAATAAAAAAATAGGGAGGAAACAAAATTGGATACAAATTATTTAGAAAACAACTATTTAACATTAGTTGGAAAGGTTACAGG
>CAUWAY010000026.1:0-20367 GCA_963556905.1 uncultured Clostridia bacterium
CTCTTTCAATATTTTATTTTCAATTTACGTGTGACATATCTATTTTAAACCTATAATATACAAAATATCATATATATATTATTCTACACTTTTTAGACTTTCTATCATATCTATTTTCTTTAAAGAAAAATATGTTGCAATATTAACAATTGCTGTAAATATTATTGTTATAACAACCGAATATATATAACTAATTATATTTATTTCTCTACTAAATCTAAGTACATTAATTTCACAAGTTCCCATTATATAATTTGTTAAAAAATATCCTCCAACTAATCCAAATATTATTCCAATTGCAGTTAATATAGCAGTTTCTCTAGATACATATTTATAGACTTCTTTATCATAAAATCCAAGTACTTTTATTGTTGCTAATTCTCTAATTCTTTCACTTATGTTCACATTTGCTAAATTATATAAAACAACAAATGCAAGAAGACCAGCTGAAACAATAAGTACAACAACAACATAATTTAACATGCTCATCATGTCTTCTACTGATTTTGCCATTGAATTTATATTTAAAACTGACATAACTTCTTTTTCATTCATAATTTCTTTTGTAAGTTCATCTTGTTCTTTTTCATTTAGTTCAATATTTTTTAATAAAAGTACATTTGTTTTATAATTTTCTTTATATAAATTTTCATACGTCTGTCTTGACATAAATATATAATGTTGTACATAATTTTCTATAATATTTGAGATTTGTGCTTGTATTTCTCTATCATCACTATCTTTAATAGTTATTGTTTCTCCAACTTTTACTTCTAAAAGTTGTGCACATTTGTCTGATAAACATACTTGATTTTCTACAAGATTTACATGTTCTTTTGTATTTTTATCATTTATATTTATAATATTTTCTAATGTGTTTTCTTCTTTTGGAACTATTATCGAAATTTCTTCATCAAGTTCATCATTTTTTGCAATTCCAGAAGTCATATATGTTTCTGCTATTTTTTGAATTTTTTCTTTTGAGTTTATTCTTTTTATAAATTCTTCTTTTTCTTCATTTGAAATAGAGTCTTTTAAAGTTACTTGCATATTATATTGAAATATTTTTTCATATTGATTTGGTATAATTTTTAGAACTCCATCTTTGATTCCAAATCCTGTTAATATTAGAGCTGTACAACCGAGTATTCCTATTACTGTCATGAAAAATCTCTTTTTATATCTTAAAATATTTCTTACAGAAACTTTTTGACTAAAGTTTAGTCTTTTCCATATAAATGGTATTTTTTCTAATATTACTCTATTTCCAGAAGTAGGTGCTTTAGGTCTCATTAGTTCTGCTGGTTGATATTTTAATTGCTTCATTGCTGTATAAATAGTTGCTCCTATTATGCATACACATATTAGTATTAAACCCATTCCACCATATTGCCAGTTAAAGTTTATTGATATATCTGTCATTTGGTACATCATTTCATACATCATCCATATTATTTTTGGTAATACTACAAATCCTACACCCATTCCTAGAATTCCACCTATAAGACATGCAAAACTTGCATATATTACATATTTCATTATTATTTGAGCTTTATTATACCCAAGTGCCTTTAATGTTCCTATTTGCATTCTTTGTTCATCAACCATTCTTGTCATTGATGTTAGAGATATTAATGTTGCTACTGCAAAAAATATTATTGGAAATACTTTTCCTATATTTGCTATACTGTCTGCATCTTGCTTAAATCCTACATATCCAGCATTTCCGTTCCTATCTAAAATATACCAAACCGGATTTTCAATTTCTGATACTTTTTCTCTTGCATCTGCTATTTTATTTTCTGCATCTGATATTTTTTCATTAAATTCCTGTTTTTTGTCATTTAGTTCTTTTTTTCCTTTTTCTAGCTCTTTTTTAAATTTTTCTATTTCTTGTTTTCCTTTTTCAATTTTTGCATATGCTGAGTTTTTGCTAGAATTTAATTGTTTTTCTTTTTGCCCTATTTCAGCTTTTGTTTTTTGTATTTGTTCTTTTACTCCCTGTATTTGTGCAAGTTGCGTTTCTAATATTGATACATCTCCTTGCATGTTTTTAATTTGTTCAATTTGAAGCTTCAATGCAGTTTCTTGTGAATTTATTGTTTCTTCACTTTGCTTTATTTGTTCTTTTGCTGAATTTATTTCTTTTTGTGCTTTAGAAAATTCCGTATCAGCTTTCTTTTTTTGTGTATTTAGTTCTGCTTCTCCATCTTTGATTTTATTTTCTCCTTCTGATATTTCTTTTTCTGCTTCTGATATTTGGCTCTCAGATTCTGCTTTTTGTTCATTTAATTCTTTTTGTGCGTCATCTACTTTTGTTTGTGCAATTTGTATTAATTCATCATGTCTTGCATTTTCTCTTGCTTCTTTTATTTCTTCTATTTTGTTTTTGGTTTCTTCTACATATTCTTCATATTTATTACTTAATGTTAAGTATTTTTGGGAATTTTTTACTTTTACATAAATATTTGTATATATTTCTGAATTATTTATATTTTCTGGAGAAATATAAATATAATAATTTACTTTCCCAGCTCCTAAATTGCTTGTTCCTCTATCTTTTGCTATGTATAAAGGACTTTGTACAGTTCCTACTATTTTTAGTTCTTTTTGTTTTAGATATTCTACTTCGTCTCCATTGTCTTTTATACTTTTTTCTATTTCTAAAGTTATTTTATCTCCTATTTGCAAGTTGTTTGCTATTAAAAAATTAGGTTCTACTAAACATTCATCTAAATTTTTAATTAGCTCACCACTTAGCAAAAGTGGTTTATTTATTTCTTCATATGTTAATGTTTTTACAACTGATTCTATATTTTCTAATTCTACTGTTCCATCTTTTTCATAGCTTCCTATAACTTGTTCTACATTTTCTATTTTTGAGAGTTCTTGTATATCTTCTTCTGTTAAGCCTAATGTAGATAATATTTGTATGTCATATACGTTTTGGTTGTCATAATATTTGTCTAAAGTGTCTATCATGTCCGGTGATGTTGCTCTTATTCCAGCAAAAAAGCCTACTCCAAGAAATGCCATTAGTAGAATTGATAAAAATCTTTTATATGTGTTTTTTATTTCTTTTACACTATCTTTTAATAATGACTTTTTCATCATTTCTTCCTTTCTCTACCACTCTATTTCTTCAATAGGGGTTGGTTTTTCATTTATTTCTATTTTCTCCGCTTCTCCATTTTTGAAGTATATTACTTTGTCCGCCATTGGTGCTAATGCTGAATTGTGAGTTATTATTAATACTGTCATATTTTCTTTTTTACATGTGTCTTGTAAAAGTTTTAGTATTTGTTTTCCTGTTTTATAGTCAAGTGCTCCTGTTGGTTCATCACATAATAGTAATTTGGGATTTTTTGCTATTGCTCTTGCTATAGCCACTCTCTGTTGTTCTCCTCCTGATAGTTGTGAAGGAAAATTGTTTTTTCTTTCTTTTAATCCTACTTTTTCAATTACTTCATCCGGATTAAGTGAGTTTTTACATATTTGCGTTGCAAGTTCAACATTTTCTTTTGCTGTTAAGTTTTGAACTAAATTATAAAATTGAAATACAAATCCTATATCTTCTCTCCTATATTTTATTAATTCTTTTCCTTTTAACATTGTTACTTCTTTTCCATCTACTAATACACTGCCAGATGTTGCTGTATCCATTCCCCCTAAAATATTTAATGCTGTGGTTTTTCCAGCTCCTGATGGTCCTACTATTACAACTAATTCACCTTTTTCAATTTTAAAATTTGTGTTTGATAGTGCATTTATTGTTACTTCTCCCATTTTATATTTTTTGTATACATTTTTAAATTCTATATATGACATTTTATCTCCTTCTCTCTTTTTTATTATACACATATTATAAAATTTATTTTTGTTTTTGTCCATAAATTTTTTGTGAATTTTTGGTATAATATTATTTCCAATTAAAAAATCCCAATGTTTTTCAATTGGGATTTTCTGTTTTATTTATTAATTTTTTTCTATATTCTATATATTCATAATTACTATTTTTGCTTCTAGCTACCATACAATTATAAATTCTATTACGTAAATCTTCTTTTTGTTCTTTTGCTGTTTTTAATGTTTTGTTAGCAAAAAATGGTCCATCTATATATGTTGTAATTTTTACTTTATTTTTTCCTCTTTTTTGATATGTATTTGTCATACAAAATACGGGTTTATCATATTCTACAGGATATCTAAATGAAACAGACTTAAATGGTCTTATTTTTGTATAATATGGCCATATATGTGCTTCTGGATATATTGTTATTGCATGACCTTTAGAAAGATGATATTCTATTGCTTCTAAAAAGTTTTTCATTGCTTCTTTATTATCTGGTACTGGAATAGCTCCAAGCAATTCTACAATAGTACCTAGCCCTTTCATTGAAATATTTTCTGAATTTACTATAAAAAAATTTCTCTTAGGGTAAATAGGATTACTTGGTATATGCGTATCTCCAAATATTTGTGTATGGTTTGCATATATAAAATATGATGTCTTTTTATATTTTGTAATTTTTTCTTTTCCAATATATTTTATTCTAAACTTTATTTTTGGGTGTAAAACTTTTAATGGTACAAATAAAATATTTTGCAATATTAAAGATGCAAAATTCCAAAGAGGATTTTTGTGTATGTATTTATAGTTTTCATCGATTCTCTTTGGAATTATATTTGACTCTGAAAATTCATCATTTAATTCATCTTCATAGTAATTAATTTTTTTCTCTTTCATTTATTTTTTCCTTTTAACTTTTATTTATTGTTGTATATTCTAATGGCTTTTCATAAAAGTCTTCATATATTTTTTTACAAATTTCAA
Organism: uncultured Clostridia bacterium; assembly: GCA_963556905.1. Lineage (GTDB taxonomy): Bacteria > Bacillota > Clostridia > TANB77 > CAG-508 > CAG-269. Next base: position 4,835 of record CAUWAY010000026.1, read on the forward strand.
AATTTTTAGTTTTCATCATTTCCACATTTTCCTTTTGTGATAGTTCTAAATTTGGATAAATTGGTTTTTCGATGTTTATTGTATATTCTTGTATAGGGAAACCATCTTCTCCTATTATTTTGCTATCTTCCATTGTAATAAATATTGGAATAATTGGCACATTACTTCTTGTAGCTAATTTATATGCACCACTTTTAAATGGCTTTGGTTTTCTATAATTCCACCATAAGCTTTGTTCTGGATATATTAATATAAAGTCTCCTCTTTGCAAAATTTTATCCACTGCTTCCATAAATTTTACCATTGTTCTTTTATTTGAACTTAATGGTAATGTGTCACAATTTCTAAAGAAAAATCCATATAGACCAGGAAAGTTTGTATAGTTTCCTTCCCTTATTACTTTATATAGTTTTTTTGTTTTTTCTTGTCCTGATGTTCTAAATACTTTTTCTATTGCAAAACAGTCGAATGGGCTAAAGTGATTACATGTTATCATTGCACCAGTTTTTACATTTTGTAAATTTTCCATTCCTTTTATTTCTTTTATAATTAGTTTGTTATTTCTTATTAAATCATTTAAAAATTTTTCTCCAATTTTATTTGCTACTATTGTTTTTATTTTACTTGTTGATTTTTTTTTTAAATAATCTACACGATTTGGTAATAGCGGAACTGTTGGAGGATCTTCTTCTGCATCTACATCAAACTTTCCTTCTTTTTCTAGTTGTTCAATTTTTTTTTTACTTCTATTCTATCTTGTGCTTTTTCTATGACTTCTTCTATCTCTTTAGGTCTTCTATCATCGCCAACACAGTCAGCTTCTTTTTGCGCTAATTCTATTAACTTATCTCCTGTTTGCATGTCTTTTATTTTTTGTTCTTCTGAATAGTTTGCCTTTATTTCTTTTATTTTTTCAATAAAGTCTGTTCTACTTGCATATTCCCAGAAAATTTCCTCATATGCGATTCCATCAAAATGCCAAGGTTTAGATACTAAGTTGTAATGTATTAAGTTTAATTCTTCTCTTTGGGCTAATTTTCCACCAATTGGCATTTTATCCCAAGATTCATCTATTATTTTTACTCTTCCTTTACATAATCTATTTAAGTAGTCTTGGTCTTGTGCTACTGCATATTTTACTGTTTTTAATAAATATAAAAATTTTTCTTGAAATTTGAATTCTCTTAATTCTTTTAAGTTCATTAAAAGTACTCCTGCATTAAAGTAGTTTTTTGAATCTATTACTCCTACTACTTTTTCAACATATTCTTGAAATGCTTTTACACTTTTTACTGCTCCATCAGAAGTTGCCCCTATCAAGTTATTTCCAATATCTATATTATATAGATTTGCTATATCTGATAATATTACAATATCACTATCTAAGTATAATACTTTATCATATTGTGGATATAACTCTGGTATAAGTAACCTAAAGTATGTCGTTTTTGAAAAATAATCACGTGTATATAGTTGGTCTTCTATCTTTTTTATACTAGAATTTATATCTACAAATTCTATGCTTATATTTTCTTTTTCATATTTACTTATACTTTTTTTATTTTCTTCACTTATATTCATATATAGTACTTTTATTTCATAATAATTTTCTTTAGATGAGCTTTCTACTAATGATTGTAATGCAACTGCTAAAAAAGGTGTATAGTTATCATCTATTGCAAAAAATATTGGTATTTGTTTACGTTTTTCCATTTTATTTTCCTCTTCTTTTTTCTTATTTTATTTCATTAATTACTTGAGCTTTTGACTCAAATTGTTCTTTTAATTTTAAATATTCTTCTAAATCAGCATCAAATAAATGACACTTTAATATCTCATGTACTTCTTTTACATTCCACTGTTTAAAGTTTTCTGTATGTGGATATGGTTTCCATAATAGTCTTTTGCAAAAATGGCAAATGACTGTATCTTTTTTGTTAAAGCTTGCTTGCTCATTGTATATTCTTGGTAATAATTTTTTACTTGTTGTTGACCAAAATATTGCATCTTGGTCTGCAAATAACATTTTTCGTGTTTTTATTTTTTCTCTTGCTTTTTCTAGTAATTTTGTTTCTTTTATTTTTTTCATGTTTAATAATAACATTCCAGCATTTATATAGTCTGGTCTTATGAACCAACTTCCATATTTTTCTTTTACTGCTGCATATTCATATTCTGCTATATCTATATTATATAATTTTGCTAAATCATCTCCTATCATCATATCAATATCAAGATACAATAGTTTTTCAGGCATTCCTGGTATCTTATCTGCTAATAATCTTAATAATGTATATGGGGTACAATATGCATTTTCATTTTTGCATTTCATAAATTCTGATTCATATAGTTGTGTTACGTCTATTTTTATTACTTCATTTTCTTCTTTTTTATTTTTTACGACTTCATTTAAAAATTTTATTTGCTCATCTGTTATACTTACATATTCAGGTTTAAGTCTTGACAAGTCCATAGTAAATATATAACATTTTATTGTTTCTTGAGTTCTATTTGTAATTGATATTAATTCTGTTAGTGCACCGTCAAATACTTTTTTGTTTCCACATAACAATATATTTATCATTTTTTCCCCTTTTCTTGTTTTTTATATTGTATTACTTTATTGTCATTTGTATTTTTTCTTTTATAGTATACTTATTTTTTGTGTTTTTGTCAAATTTTAATTGTAATTTTAATAATTTTTTAATAATTTTTTTATATTTTTTTATTCAAAAGAGCGCCCCGAATTATTCAGGGCACTCTTTATAAGCTATTTAGCTTCTTTTGTGAGTGAATTTTTTGTTATACATCCGCCTTTCTTTGCATTTTTTCTTCTGAGTCTTTTTGACATTTTTGTCATTCATGGTCTTATATTTAGATCCCATGTGCTTGATATACCCATTACTAGAAATTACAAAAGTGTGATTTCCTAGTATTTCTACCCTTTTTGCTTTTGCAATTTCTTTTTCGACTCTTTCTGCAAATATTCTTTTCACATGACATTCTCCATGATTCACCAAGACTAAATTTATTTTCTTAAATTTTCTTAGGAAATCAATTATTTCATCTGCCTTTGCATGTGACGAAAATTCACTAGTTGACTTTACTTCAGCATTTATTTTGTATTCTTTTCCTTCTATAGGCACTTTCCCTTCTATAGGATTTTTCAAACTATATGCCAAAGTTGTATTTGCAGAATATCCTGGTATATAAATTAGTACATCTCTCCTTTCAACAAACTGTTTCAAATAAATTTGAGCAGGACCATGATCCATCATTCCTGACGTCGTCAGAATAATTTGACTTTTTGAGTTGTTCAATACCATTTGCCTGTTTTCTACTGTCACATATTGAAAATTTGACGGTAGAAAATTTGCTTTGTTGGCATCATCTAACATCTTTGATTTTTGGTATAAATGAGTATACCCTTGTGCTAGTTTTCCATCTAGAAAAATTGGAATTAAACAATTAATCCTCCCATGGTATTGCATTTCAGACAAAGAATGCAAGATTTCTTGAGCTCTAGCTTGAGCAAAAACAGAAATTAAAATGGTTTTTCCGCATTTTACTGCTTCTTCAATATCATTTTCAAAATGATATCTTACGTCTCTCGTATCCATATACCCATAAGTGGATTCTGTTACGATTGTTATTGGCAATTCATAAACCCATTCAGGCATATCTGTTACATCAAATAGCCTATTGGTTGGTTTATAATCTCCAGTAAACAATAGATTAATGTCCTTTTCTCCTTGTGCACTAATTTGCACAAGAATCATGCTAGCTCCATATATGTGACCATTCATAAAGAATGTCACTTTGATGTTTGGAGTGATATACTCCACTTCACCAAATTTACATGGTTCTATCTTGTCAAATACCATTTTTACTTCTTGCTCTTCATAATTTTGTTTCCGTTTCTCTCTTTGTGCATTAATTTTTTCAATGCTCAGTGCATCATTCAGTGCCAATGGCATAACTTCAACCGTTTCTTTGCTTGCGTAGATTTTTCCTGTAAATCCTTTTTTACAAGCAATTGCTAGCTTTCCCATGTGATCAGCGTGGTTGTGTGTTATTAATATAAAATCAATTGTTTCACTCTTAAACGGAAGTTTTTCCTGATTCATCCAGTTGTATTCTTTTTCTTGGTATAGACCCATATCTACTAAGAAACTGCTTTTCATCCTATTCGGATAATGTACTGTGATTAAGTGACAAGATCCAGTCACCTCTGGGTTGAAGGACGTTATTTCACAATATAACCGTTCTTTTTTACCCATAAAAAAATTCACTCCTTTTTTGTTTCAAAGATATTAATCTTTGAATGTGTTTATTTTGGTCTGCATATATTATAGCTTATCTTCTAGCATAAATCAATAAATTTTGAATTTTTTTATTTATTTTTATACTAATCCATTAGTTGGAATATATGTGTCACTTGGTGGATCTACAAATGTTCTTTCAGGTTTATTAGTTTCTTTTATATCTGTTACATTTATTATTGGTATTTGCTCATTATGATATTTACCTCTTTCTATTGTTCCTATTACTTCTACCCAAGTTTCATTTTTAAATTTTTTAGCATCTGCATATTGACTTAAAAATCCAATTACTACTGTTTGCTTATTATTTGCATTTAATGTCATGTCTCTTGCAAGTACAAATTGATTATTTTCAAAGTCTAATACTCTATATACATACCCTGTAAATTTTATTTTCAAGCCTACATATGATTCCATATCTTCATGTACTGCCTGTAATATATTTGAATAATTATTTTCCTGTATTTCTATTATATCTTTTGTTTTTATCTTATCATTTACAATAAATTTTCCATTTGTAAAAAATATTCTATAAATGCTAATTCCAAATACTGTTAGCATGAATAATGATAATAAAATTATTATTATTTTTAGTGCTTTTCCTCCATTTATTTTTAAATTACATACAAACATAAAAGCCCTCCACTTTTTGGTTCAAATAACCTTTTTTTTAAGTGTATGAACTTTATTTATAGATTATTACATTTATCTTGGTAATGAATTATAAAATCCTTGATCTATTACTGTTGAAAATATACTTTTTAATATTATCAAAACTATTGGACCTACTAACATTCCCATAATACCAATTAGTTTGAATCCAGTATACATGGCAATTAAAGTAAATATGGGGTGTATTCCTATTTTTCCACTGACTATTTTTGGTTCTAATAGTTGTCTTACAATAGACATAATTATCCATAAAACTATTATTGAGATTCCTAGTCTTATGTCTCCATTTAATGCTGAAATAACAGCCCATGGAGCCATCACAGTTCCTGATCCTAAAATTGGTAGTGCATCTACAAATCCTATTGCAAGTGCTATTAGTAATGGATACTTTATATTCATCCCTATAATTTTAAAAATATAAAGACCTATTACTGATATAATAAATGATACAAAAATAAGTGTTGCTTCTGCTTTTAAATATCCTCCTAAATTTTTTGTTATTTCTCTTACATGTATTCCTATTTTTTTTACCCATCTTGGTGGCATATGGTGTTCCATTATATCTAACATATATATTTTATCTGTACAAATAAAATATAGTGAAAGTATTGTTATTACAACATATATTGCAACTGTTGGTATTGAAGTTATTCCATTTATCAATTTTGTCAAAATCTCTGTTAATCCTGTTGATATTTTTAATAATATTTCTTTTGATGAATTTTGCATTATATCTAACATATTGCTTGATATACTTATTTTTTTAAAATTCATTTTTCCTATTGTTTTTTGTATTTGTGTATATGCTTTATCTATGTAAATATTTAAAGTTTGCAAAAGATTTGTTGATTCTGATATTAATGATATTATTCCCCATACTACTGTTCCTATTATAATTGAAAAAACTATTGCAAATATTATTATTGAACTCATTCTTCTTGTCATTTTTGTCTTTTTCATAAGATATTTTATTGCTGGTTCTATTAATAATGAAATAATGAAAGCTACTAAAAACGGCATATAAAATACTGCCATTTTTATTCCAACAATTGTTCCAATTATTATTAATGTTATATTTAAAATTCTTCTAATCAATTTAGAAATATAATTTATATCTTCTGACATATATAATCCTAATTAGCAAAAGCTAACATTTTTTTTGAAATATTAGTTTTGTGCTAACTTTATCCTTTCTGTTTATAAATTCAAATTTTATTTGACTATTATTTTATATGTATGCAGCATTTCAGCTGCTTTTGGAATGAATATTTTAATAGTTATTTTTTGCTTGTCCTCCACAACCACATATATTTTCAACAGTATTGCAAAAATTGTCTTCTCCTGTTTCTTCATTGTAATGCGCTAAATCGCCTAAAGTTAATATTCCTATTACTCTATTATTTTTTACTACTGGTATTCTTCTTATTTGGTTTGTTGACATTTTACTTTCTACATCTGAAATTTCATCATTTTCGTTACAGGTACATACATTACATGTCATAATGTCACTTGCTTTTGTTGTTTTTACATCTTTATCACATGCTATGCTACGAAGTATTATATCTCTATCTGTAATTATTCCTACTATACAATTTTGATTATCACATACAGGTACACATCCTATATGGTTTTTTTCCATAATTTTTGCAATTTCATATATATTTGTTTCTGGCTTTATACAACAAACTTCTTCACACATACATTCTTTAACTTTCATATTCATACTCCTTTGTTCTTAAATTTTAAACAATATAAATTTTTATTAAAATTCGTATTGTTATATATATTTTAATCAAATAAAAAAAGATTATTCTTATTTTTAAAATTTTTTAAGGAGCAAAAAATTGCTCCTTTTTCCATTTTTTTAATTTTAAAAAAATTAATACTCATATAAATCATAATTTTCTTCTATATTATTATATATTTGTCTGTTAAACATTCCCGGCATAGGTCTTACTGGTGGATATGGTGGTCTTGGACGAGGTGGTCTTGGAGAATGTGGCCTTCCTAAAAATCCTGGTCTTCCTAATAATTCCCTTAAAATTAATATACGTATTAAGTCATTTAGTCCTTGATTTTTGATTATTCTTTGTCTGTTTTCTTTTAACTCTATTTTGGAATTTATATTTTTTAATTCTTTTGTTGTATTCATTTCTTTGCTTCTTGTTTCACTAATTTCATTGTCTTCTACCGCAAAATATATTTCTTCTGTCATGTTATCTATTACTTCTCTTGTAATTGGCTTGATATTTTGCATACATGTTTTTTGTACCATTGGATATATAATTTTATATATGTCAGGATAGCATTTTTCTAGTTCTTCATTTTGCACATTTGAAAAGTTTGCTATATTAGAAGTATTAGGTGCTTCATAATTTTCGTAGTTTACTTCATATGTATTTCTATAATTTATTGGATTATATCCTAATACATTTCTCATATATTCTTCATATACTGAGTCATTCATTTTTATTTATTCCTTTCTTGAGGGCATATTTCCTCTAAATTTCATAATACATTATATGTTTATTTTATATTTTAGTTACTTATTTTTATTGTACAAGTGAGAACTAAAAAGTTGTTTACTTTTGCGAAAAAATGTGATAAAATAGTTTAAATTACTTTTAATTAGGAGGAAATATGAAATCAAAAGAATTAATCTTAATACTAGATTTTGGTGGACAATATAATCAGTTAATTGCCCGTAGAGTAAGAGAATGTAATGTATATTCAGAAGTTGTACCTTTTAATATTTCTTTAGAAAAAATTAAAGAAAAAAATCCAAAAGGTATAATTTTTACAGGTGGACCTGCAAGTGTTTATGGAGAAGATGCACCAAAATGTGAAGAAGGAATTTTTGAATTAGGAATACCTGTTCTAGGAATTTGCTATGGTATGCAATTGATGTCTTATACATTAGGAGGAAAAGTTACAAGTGCTAATACTAGAGAATACGGAGAAACTAATGTAGATATTGATAATACTTCAAGTTTATTCCAAGGATTTGACAATAAAAATGTATTTTTGATGAGTCATACAGATTATGTTGAAGAAGTTCCAAATGGATTTAAAAAAATTGGATATTCTTCTGTTTGTCCTAATGCAGCTATGGAAAATTCTGAAAAAAAATTATACGGAATTCAATTCCATCCAGAAGTAAATAATTCTGTAAATGGTACTCAAGTAATTAGAAACTTTTTATATAATATTTGTAATTGTTCTGGCGACTGGGTTATGTCATCTTTTGTTGAAGATTCTATAAAAGCTTTAAAAGAAAAAATTGGAGATAAAAAAGCTTTATGCGCTCTTTCAGGAGGTGTAGATTCTTCTGTTGCTGCTGTTCTTTTAAGTAAAGCTATTGGAAAAAATTTAACTTGCATTTTTGTTGACCACGGCTTACTTAGAAAAAATGAAGGAGACGAGGTTGAAAAAATATTTACAGAAAATTATGATTTGAATTTTATTAGGGTTGATGCTAAAGAAAGATTTTTAAATAAACTTGCTGGTGTTACAGATCCAGAAAGAAAAAGAAAAATTATTGGTGAAGAATTTATTAGAGTTTTTGAAGCTGAAGCAAAAAAAATTGGTACTGTTGATTTCTTAGTTCAAGGTACTATTTACCCAGATGTTATTGAAAGTGGTCTTGGTAAAAGTGCAGTTATAAAAAGTCATCATAATGTTGGAGGTCTTCCAGATTATGTTGATTTCAAAGAAATTGTAGAGCCTTTAAGAAATTTGTTTAAAGATGAAGTTCGCAAAACTGGCTTAGAACTTGAAATTCCAGAAAATTTAGTTTACAGACAACCATTCCCTGGTCCTGGTCTTGCTATTCGTATTATTGGCGATATTACTGATGATAAATTAAGTATTTTAAAAGATGCTGATTTTATATTTAGGGATGAAATTGCCAAAGCTGGTTTGCATAAGTGTATTAATCAGTATTTTGCTGTTCTTACTAATTTAAAGTCTGTTGGTGTTATGGGTGATGAACGTACTTATGATTATACAGTTGCTCTTCGTGCTGTTGAAACTACTGATTTTATGACAGGTGTTTGGAGTAAAATTCCTTATGATGTTTTAGAGAGAGTTTCTAGTAGAATTGTTAATGAGGTTAAACATGTTAATAGAGTAGTTTATGATATTACTTCTAAACCACCAGCAACTATTGAGTGGGAATAATTTAAAACCTGGTAAGTATGTACAAAGTACAACTTACTAGGTTTTTATAGGCTACTGCTCTGATTTCTTTCTATTTAATATTAAATTTTTTCAAATTCTCTTTTTGTTCTATTCTTTTATCTTTTAAATATCTTTTTGTATATACATATCCATAAATCCTTGCCCTGCTGAATATTCTCCATATGTTATATAGTAGAATATGTTATAGGAAGTCCTACATTGGAAATGTACTGTAAATCATATAAGGACACTCATTCTAATAAATATATCGAATTATAGAATAATACAATAAAAAAAAGCCTGATGTCATAAAATACATCAGGCTTTAAAAATTAAAGCTTATTAACTTCTTCTCTAAACTGATTTCCTCTATCATACATGTCTTTAAACATATCAAAACTCGTACTAGCAGGTGAAAAAAGAACAACTTGCCCTTGTTTTGCAACTCTTTTAGCCAACTCCAAGCTCTGTTTAAAAGTCTCACAAAAATGTATATCTAATTCCTTATTTTCAGTTTCCAACTCATTTTTGACAGCATCAAATATTTTCATAGCAGTTTGACCTATCAAAATTAAACATTTAACTTTTTCTACTATAGGTTTTGCAAGTGGTGTATAATCCAAATTTTTATCTGCTCCTCCTGCAATTAAAACAATTTCTTTATCAAAGGAATTTAATGCTGAAATTCCTCTTGTAGGAGACGTACTTGCAGAATCATTATACCAGTCTACACCATTTATTGACCTTACAAACTCTAATCTATGTTGAACTCCTGAAAAGTTTTTTATTATATCTATTGCTCTATCTGTATCTACTAAATTTTTTGTTAGTGCTAAAGCTGTACATATATTTTCTAGATTATGTATACCTTTCAACTTTATCTCATTACTTGAAACAAGGTGTCTTCTAATTCCGTCATCACATTCTTTTATTATTCCATTATCTACAATAAAGCCATAATCTAATTTTTGTTTACTACTAAATAATATCACTTCTCCATTTGCCTCATTTTGGCAATCATTTGTTAATTCATTGTCCGCATTTAATACAAGGACTCCTGTGTCTTTTTGATTCTTAAAAATATTCTTTTTTGCTTCAATATATTCTTCATAATTTTTATGTACATTTAAGTGGTTTGGCGTAATATTAGTTATTGCTGAAATATCTGGACTAACTTCCATTCCCATTAATTGAAAACTACTTAATTCAAGTACAATTATATCATCTGGTTTAATTTCATTTAATTTTGTAAATAGTGGTATACCTATATTTCCACCTAAATATACATTATATCCTGCATTTTTTAATATTTCATATGTTAATGTTGTTGTCGTTGTTTTTCCATCACTTCCTGTAATACCTATAATTTTGCATGGAGCCATTTTTATAAGTTGCTCTATTTCTGTTGTTATAATTGCCCCTCTTTCTTTTTCAGAAATTAACTCTGCTTTTGTCGGTAAACAACTAGGAGATCTGAATATTAGCTCAAATCCTTTTAAGTTGTTTAGACTTTCTTTTCCAAAAAAAGCTTTAATTTCATAATTTTCTATTTTTTTTATTATATCTTTCGAAATTTTTTCTTCATCTTTGTCATCAAATACTGTTATATTTGCTTCTTTTTCATGTAAATAATCTAAAAGTGGCATATTACTTACACCTAATCCGATAACTGCTACTTTCTCGTTTTTTAGTTTTCTTTCGAACTCTTCTAATTTCTTATTTTTGAATTCCATTTGTACTAACTCCTTTACGTTTTGTATTCCTCATTCTAGTAAGCTTTTGAAAAAAGTTCTTCTATATTTTCTAATACTTTTTTTGTACTTTCTTCAGCATTTTTACAATTTGTTACATCTATTACTTTTGTTTGAGGATAAATTTTATAATATCCTGTTTTTTCTTGTAATTCATCTCTTTTTTCTATCAATTCCTTAATTTGTTCTTTTGGTATTTCTTTATTATATTGCATATACTTTCTTTTTGTTCTTTCTTCTATTGATGCATCAATAAAAAAATGATATGTAACATCTGGATACATTTTTACAATATCTCTTGAAGATAATATTATATTGTAATCTTTTCTAAATTTATCTATTATATTTCTTCCAAATTGGTATAATTTATCATTATTGGCTACATTACTTACTTGCGATACTGCCATTGATGATTTTTGTGATTGCAAATCTTTTTCATCTACTTTTTTGCCTTTCATATATATAACTGTTTCTTTATTTTCTAATCTTATTTCTATTCCCAAATTTTTCATTATTTCAAATATGTCTAAATTTGTAAAATCTTCTAATTTTGCTTCCATTTCTCCTATAGTTGATTTACTTGCATTTTTATTATCTTTACATAATTTTTCTTTCATCATTCCATATACAATTGCTCTATATATATTTCCACCATGAATTATTATCGAATTGTCTATTTTTGTCAATAATTTTCTAGAAATTGACGTCTTTCCGGCACCAACTTTCCCCTCTATTCCAATTACTATATTTTCATGTTTCATTATTTATTAAATTCCTTTCTTGATAAAAAATACAAAAATTGTATTTTTTGACTTTTTACATAATATATTATATATCTTTTTTACGAATTTTACAATATTATTGTATATTTATGGCTAATATGGACAAAATATTTTTGTAAATTGAAATGGAGGTGTTCTTCTATGTCAGAAAAAAATAATAACAAGAATAATAATAAAAATAGAAATAATGAAAACAATAATAATAAAAACAACAATAATAACAATAGATAGTTTTTATTTATAAACGTATTTTTTAAAGAAAAAAAGTTCTGTGTTTTTACATAGAACTTTTTATTAAATTTATGCAATTTCTTCAGTTGGTTCCATTCGAGGAATTCTTTGTTTTTTCACTTTATTAGGATCTTCAATAATTTTAGGCGCTTTATTCTCTAAAACTGTTTTCTTTGTTATAATACATTTTTCAATTTTATCATTTGATGGAATATCAAACATTATGTCTCTCATAATTTCTTCAATTATTGAACGTAGTCCTCTTGCTCCAGTTTTTCTCTCTATTGCTTTATCTACAATTGCTTCTAATGCTTCTTGTTCAAATTCTAATTCTACATCATCCATTTCTAACAATTTTTTATATTGTTTTACTAAGGCATTTTTTGGTTCTGTTGTTATTTTTATTAATGCTTTTCTATCTAGTTCTTTTAATGTTGCAACTATTGGTAATCTTCCAATGAATTCTGGTATCATTCCAAATTTTAATAAATCTTGTGGTAATAGTGCTTCAAATACTTTGTATTTGTCAATATCTTTGCTACTTTGTATTTCTGCTCCAAATCCTATTGATTTTTTCCCAATTCTGTCTTTTATTATGCTTTCTAATCCCTCAAATGCTCCTCCACATATAAATAATATGTTTGATGTATCTATTTGTATTAATTCTTGTTGTGGATGTTTTCTTCCTCCTTGAGGCGGCACTGATGCTATTGTTCCTTCTACAATTTTTAGTAATGCTTGTTGAACTCCTTCTCCACTTACATCTCTTGTTATTGATGGATTTTCAGATTTTCTTGTTATTTTATCTATCTCATCAATATATATTATTCCTTTTTCTGCTCTTTCTATATCTCCATCTGCTGCTTGAATTAGTTTTAAAAGTATGTTTTCTACATCTTCTCCAACATATCCTGCTTCTGTAAGTGTTGTTGCATCAGCTATTGCAAATGGTACGTTTAAGATTTTCGCAAGTGTACTTGCAAGCAATGTCTTTCCACATCCTGTTGGTCCTAATAGTAGTATGTTGCTTTTTTGAATTTCTACATCATTATCATTTTTTTCAGCTAATTCTTCTTCATGTGCTATTCTTTTATAGTGATTATATACTGCTACTGCTAAAGTCTTTTTGGCTTCCTCTTGACCTATTACATATTGGTCAAGTATTTCTTTTATTTGTTTTGGATTTGGTATTTCTTCTAATCCAGCTAGTGTATATGTTTCGTCTTCATATTTTTCACTTTCTAATATTTCATTACATAAACTTATACATTCATTACATATATATACTCCTGGACCTGCAACAATTTTTATTACACTTTCTTGTGTTTTTCCACAAAATGAACATTTTACACTTTTGGGTGTATCGTTTTTTGCCATTTTAATTCTCCTCTTATATAAGATATATCCACATAATAGCGGATTTTTTGATTTTAACCATTATTGTCTTTTGGTCATAATTCCATCTATTAGCCCATATTCTAGTGCTTCTTGTGCTGTCATATAATGGTCTCTTTCTGTGTCTCTTTCTATTACTTCTATTGTTTGACCTGTTCTTTCACTTAATAATTTGTTTAGTTTTTCTCTTGTTTTTACCATATGGTCTGCATGAATTTTAATTTCTGTTGCTTGACCAGAAATTCCTCCTCCTCCTATTAATGGTTGATGAATTAATATTTCTGAATTTGGCATTGCAAATCTTTTTCCTTTTTCTCCTGATGTTAATAGTACTGCTCCCATACTTGCTGCTAATCCAACACACACTGTTGATACTGGACATTTAATATAGTTCATTGTATCTACTATTGCCATTCCATCTGTTATTGAACCTCCTGGTGAATTTATATAAAAATATATTTCTTTATCTGGATCTTCTGATTCTAGGAATAACATTTGAGCAACTACTAAGCTTGAAGTAGTTGGGTTTACATCTTCTCCTAAATATATTATTCTGTCTTTTAATAATCTTGAAAATATGTCATATGAACGTTCTCCTTTACTTGTTTGTTCTACTACATATGGCACTAAACTTGATTTTTCTAACATAATCTTTCTTCCTTTCTTTTTTCAATATTTTATTATATTGTTTTTCATAAATTAAAAGTTAGGCAAAAATCTCTTGCAAAAAAATGACTTCCCCCTAACTTTTTTCTTTATTTACTATTTTATTTTGGCATTTTTTACTATGAAATCTATAGATTTTTCTGCTTCTATTCCTTCTTTTATGTAATTTTTTAAGTTCTCATTGTCTTTTATGTCTTCTACTTTCTTTCCATAGTTTTTAGCCATTTCTTCTAATTTTTCATTTATTTCTTCTTCACTTGCTTCTATTTTTTCTGCTTTTCTTATAGCTTCTAGAGTAAGTCTTGATTTTAAAGCTTCTATTGCTTGAGGCTCATAATCTTTCTTTATTTCTTCTTCTGTTTTTCCCATCATTTTTAAATATTGTTCCATATTTAAACCTTGATAAGCTAGTCTTTGGCTGAAATCTTGCATCATATGTTCAACTTCCATTCCTACCATTCCTGATGGGATATCTATTTTTGTGTTTTCACATACTGCTTTTATTGCTTCATTTTCTGTTTCATATTTTGCTTTTTGCTCATTTTCTTTTTCTAGTCTTTCTTTAATGCTTTTCTTTAATTCGTCTAGTGTGTCAAATTCGCTTACATCTTTTGCAAATTCGTCATCTAATTTTGGTAATTCTTTTTTCTTTATTTCATGTAATTTTACTTTGAATGTAGCATCTTTTCCTGCTAAGTCTTTTGAAAAATATTCTTTTGGAAATGTTACTTCAATTTCTCTTTCTTCATCAATTTTCATTCCTATTAGATGTTCTTCAAATCCTGGTATAAATGCTCCACTTCCTATTTCTAGTTCGTGTCCTTCTGCTTTTCCTCCTTCAAATGCTACTCCATCTACAAATCCTTCAAAATCTATTGTTGATATGTCTCCATTTTCTAGTGCTCTATCATCTACTGTTACTAATCTTGAATTGCGGTCTTGCATTTGTTTTAATTCTTTTTCTATGTCTTCTTTTTCTACTTTATATTCAACTTTTTTTAGTGCTATTCCTTTATATTTTCCAAGCTCTACTTCTGGTTTTATTTGTACTACTGCTGTAAATATTAAATCTTTTCCTTTTTCCATTTGAACTATGTCTACTACTGGTTTACTTACTACTTCTAAGTTGTTTTCATCTAGTGCTTCTCCATAGCTTTGTGTTGCTACATCATTAAATGCGTCTTCGTAAAAGATTTGTGCACCATAATATTTTTCAACTATGTTCATAGGTGCTTTTCCCTTTCTAAATCCTGGAATATTTATATATTTTGCATTTTGGAAATATACTTTTTTTATTGCATTTTCAAATTTTTCTGCTTCTACTGTAATTTCTAGTTTTACCTCATTTGCATTTTCTGTTTTTTCTACTTTACAATTCATTCTAATTCTTCCTTTCTTGTATTAGCTTTATATAGCTTTTATATTATATCATATTTTTATTGTTTTGCAAGTGTTTTTGGATTTTTTTATTTGATTATACTGTAGGTTAGTCAATCATATGTCACACTTTTTTGAAAAATATATACTTTGAACAC
>CAUWAY010000027.1:0-16574 GCA_963556905.1 uncultured Clostridia bacterium
TCAATATTTTATTTTCAATTTACGTGTGACATATCTATTTTAAACCTATATTTAAGGAAAAAAATTTTTTTAACTGTAATCTCAAATTTAATAAAAATCAGAATAATATATATAAAAAAATCTTGAACTATAAAGAGTTCAAGATTTTTTTTAATCTTTAATTATATTCATTAAGGATTTTTTATCATTTTACAATTTTGTTTCATTTTCTCTTTTCCTAATATTGTTTCATATATTTCTAATACTTCTTCAATAGATTTGCTTTCATCTTCTTTTATCTTTGAAAATAAATACGTAGAATAAATAACATCATATAAGTACAAGTCATAATTCAATTTTTTAAAACCTAATTTCTCATAAAAATTTTTTCTCCTTTGCCTCATTAAATTTTCACTCTCATTTTTACCTAATCCTATTTTTTCTATTTCTATAAAAATACCTTTACTTTCTTTTTCAGATTCTAATAAAACTTGTAATGCTTTAGTTCCATATTTATAATTTCTGAACTGTGGTAATATTGCAAAATAATCTAATATAGCATATCCCTTTTCTTTAACTTTATTTAATATCATAAATCCTACCATTTGTTTTTTGTTCATAACTTCTATAATTTTTATATATCGTTTTTCATAAGCTGACTGTATTAATTCTAATGGTTTTCTTTCTTCTTTCGAAAATATATCTATATAATATGGATATACTACATCTATGAATTTATTTATATTTATATTTTTCAATTTTATACTTTCCATAATTATTTTCCTTTCTTAATATATTTTTATAATTTACTTTTACCATAAATTTAATATAAATACAATTTTCTTTTTTTATATACTTTGTCTAATTTCTTTAATGAAGTTAATATTGTTTCATTTGATATTGCAATTCTTGGTCTGAATGTAGTATCAAATTAGTATTGTCTGGTATTTTACTAAATTCCTTTTCTAACATATCAACTAATTGTGCAAATACAGAATGTCTAGATAGGTTAAAGCTAATTACCTCTCCATTATATAAATCTACTATTTCTAATGTAATTCTCCTATATCCATGTCTACCTTTATTTTAATGATAAATAGTTATTATGCATATATCCTACTACATTTTGCTTAAATTCATCATCATATTTTTGATTATTTTAATTAGAATTTTTTCTCCATGTTCTCGATACTTTCTTACCAATTTCAAAACAATATGATAATGAACCCTCATTATTAAACTTTTTTGTCTAATAATTTGGGTTCACTTCATTTTATAATAGCTTTTTCAATAATTTTACTTTTTATTCTACACTATCAATTTGTATTTTACCTTTTGATTCAGTTTCTTCTTTTTTCTTCTGCTCAAGCATATTTATTAATTTTTGTAATTCTTTTAAATCACTTCCCATCATTTCCCAATCATTGTGTTCATTTGACTCTGTCAAATTTTTATTTGCATTAATTATTGCTTCAATAAGTCCTTCAATATCCTCCGTATTCGTAATTTCAATATTTACTGCGGACTGAGATAATAAATTTGCTATCGCTTTTTCTAAATCATCTCCAATTGCAACTTTAGTTCCAGATGCAACAATTACTTTTTGAAGAGTAGTAGGTTGATTTATTTCATTTGTTCTTGTCTGGTAAATAGTTTCAACATATAAAACTGTATTGTTTATTGGAATGATTTTCATTTCTTTTGAAATTTTTACTCCTTGACCACTTATATCTGCAAGTTCTGATGAAATAGTTTCATCTTGTTCTATTTGATTATCTAAATTTATTGGTCCCACAATATTACTATCTGTAGGATATTTGTATATCTTTAATTTATTTTCTATTCCTGTACTACTTCCAACAAGAAATGATGTAATGTTTGACTTTCCTGTTTGTGTGTACATTTGTACTAATCCAAATATTGCCTCTTGATTATCTGGAGTTTTTAGCATAGTATAATATGGTTGTAAAGTTGAAGTTTTATTTTTTGAATTAGTAGTAGATGTGCCATATGTTGCAAATGACCATATATCACTATTTCTATATAAAACATCTGCTTTTACATTGTGATATACCATTAATTTCTCTGCTTGTATTTTATATAAAATTTCTGGATATTTTATTTGTTCTTGTATTCCATTAGAAATTGTTTCTGTCGTAAATATTGTTGGATACAATTTTAGATATGCCATAATTATTGGATCATTTTTATCTGTAATATAAAATTTCATTTCTCCATCATATGCATTAATTATTACTTTTGCTGAGTTTCTAATATAGTTTATTTCTTTTCTTTCTCCATCATTTATAATTGTTGTATATGTTGAATATGGGTATTGATTTGATACAGTATATGCATCTAATATCCAATAAATTTGTCCATTTTCTATAACAGTATATGGTTCTTCGTCATAGATTAAATATGGTAAAGCCGTTTTTGCTCTTTCTATAATATTTCTATTTACTAAGATTTTACTATCATCTGTTACAGCATTTGACATTGCAAGTTTTATGTCACCTTTTGTTATTGCTAAAATTAACCTATCTAAAAATCCAACCTGTATTCCAGATTTTCCAGTATAACTATATGTATGTTCTATTCCATCTTCATCTGTATAATCATATTCTTCTTTGTTTTTGGTATTAGTTACAATTGTACTATTGGTTTCCAATCCATAATATATCCTTGGCTCTGTTATTTCATATATATCGTCTCTTCCTGATATGCTTTTTTGAATATATTGTACATTTCCATTATTTGAAGCATCTGTTGCAGAAGCAACAATTTGCCCCATCCCGTGTGTATACTCATATGTTTTGTTGTTGTATGATATTGATTGATTTGCTATTTCTCTTGGTGCAACATATACTAATTGCTCTTGTCCATTAATATTGTATTTTGCAAGACTAACATTTCTAAATGTATAATATCCTGAATCTGTTTGAGTATCTTCTAAACTTTGTCTTACTACATTTTTGTTTATTAATGCTATATTATCTATTACATTTGAATTTTCTTTGACTTCATCTTCTCCTATTGTTCCAGAATATCCTATATTTGCTTCTTCTACTTCTATTCCATATGCTTTTTTGGTTGACTGTATATTTGATAATATATAGTTTTTTTCTTTGTCAAATTCATTTGGTTTTACCCAAATAAAATCTGTTGCAACCATTATTAAAAATAAAATTACTAAATAACTTGGAACTGTTAATAGTGTAAACATAATTTTTTTGCTTTTATGTTTAATAAACTGTCTTACTGCTGAAACTACTGCTACTATTATAACTATTGCGAATCCAATATATCCAAATAATTGTATTTTAGCTTCTACAAATCCTGCTCCTGTTAACTCTATTCCATTATTTAATGTTAAAAATTTTCCAGTTACTATATCTTGAACACTTAATATTGTTGATAATGATATTCCTATTGCTAATAATATTACATTTCTTAATAAAGTTTTTATTAATTTACTTTCTCTTAGTAATTTTCTGTCTATAGCTTCAAAATATATATTAAATGCTAATATATAATATCCTGTTACATATAGACTTAGTCCTATTATTAAAATTATAAAATATTTTAATATTTCTTCAATTAATGGTTTTATAAACATATAATATGATATATCTAAATTAAAAATTATGTCTGTTTGTTGAAATGATACATTACTTGCACATAATAAAATCTTTTCTAAAAGTGTGTTTGATATTATTACACTTGCAATTGCAGCTACTATAAGTGTTATTGATTTATTCGGTAATTTAGGAATTTCTTTTTTCTCTTGCTCAAAAAATGGTTTTAACCCTTTTTTTATTCCTCTGTTTGTAAAGTATATAATAATACTTAAAATTAAGAAACTTATTCCCATAATTGAATATTTATATTTTATGTTTGTAAAAAATATATTTACATATTGGTCTCCTAATTCTAGATATTCAAGATATTGACCTCTTAATGAAATATATGTTGTTATTGCATAAATGATTATAAATGCTATTACTGCAATTACTTTTACTTTATTATTAATATTTATTTTCCTATTCATCATTGAGCTTTCCTCCTCGTGCTTAAATTATAGCTTTGGCAAAGTCTTTTGAGTTAAAGATTTCCATATCATCAATTTGTTCTCCAACTCCTATAAATTTTACCGGTATTTTATTTTCTTCTACTATTCCTACTATTGCTCCACCTTTTGCTGTTCCGTCAAGTTTAGTTAATACAATTCCTGTTATATCTGCTTGTTCTTTAAATGCTTTTACTTGTGAAATTGCATTTTGCCCAGTTCCTGCATCTATTACAAGTAATACTTCTTTTGATGCTTCTGGCATCTCTTTGTTAATAACTTTTTGTATTTTATTTAATTCATCCATTAAGTATTTCTTATTATGTAATCTTCCAGCTGTATCACAAATTAATATATCTGCTCCTATTTCTTTAGTTTTTTCAATTGCATCATATACTACTGATGCAGGGTCTATTCCTTCTTCTCTTTTTACTATTTCTGCCCCTGCTCTTTTTGACCATATTTCTAGTTGCTCTACTGCTGCTGCTCTGAAAGTATCTGCCGCTGCTACTACTACCTTTTTTCCGTCTCTTGCTAATCTAGCTGCCATTTTTCCTATTGAAGTTGTTTTTCCTACTCCATTTACTCCTATTACTAATATTACTGATGGTTTTGTTTCTAGTTTTAAGCTATTGTCTGATATTTCTAATATTTTTTCAATTTCTTGTCTTAATGCTTCTTTTACTTGCTCATCATCTTCTATTTTTTCTTTTTTTATTCTTTCTCTTAAATTTGATATTATTTTTGTTGAAGTTTCTATTCCTATATCTGACATTATTAATGCCTCTTCTAGTTCTTCTAAAAATTCTTCGTCTACTTTTCTAAAGTTACTGAATACATCATTTATTTTTTCATTTATTGATGTTTTTGTTTTTGTTAATCCTTGTTTTAATTTGTCAAAAAATCCCATGTTTTGTACCTCTTCCTTTTATTATGCCTATATTTTAGCATTTTTTTATATAAAAATCAATACATTGTAGTTTTTATGTCTTAATTATAGATGTTTCTTCTTTTGCAAAAAAAGACTGAAATTCATACTTAGTATGAATTGAACAGTCTTTTTTCTATATTTCTTTCCAAAACCAATCTAAACTATTATCAATACTTTTTTTGTTTTTTGCTCTTGTTTCTATATCATCTACCCATAAGTATGAAATTAATGTGATAAATATAAAAGCACAATCTACTACAATACACCATGTTAATTTATTAGCCTCAGTTTCTACTGATGTCATAAATATTTGAAAAACATGTGTAACTAATATTGCTAAAAACGCAAATAGTGGTATAGCTATTATATAGCTTTTCTTTAATTCATGTCCTAAAAAAATCAATAAAATTGTAACTATTAATAATAAAATTAGTGTTATTGGATGTATCATGTTTAATATAAACATTTTTACTCCTCCTTTGTTTTTCTCTTAATCTTCTTACTTTCGTATAGTAATATGTTACCATTCTTTTGATTTATAATCAATACTTATTTGCAATTTTTTTCAATTAGATTTGCTATTTTTTTTGCTCTTTCTTCTATAATTGGTAGTTCTTTTCCCTCTATCATAACTCTTACAAGTGGTTCAGTTCCTGATGGTCTAATTAATACTCTTCCATTTCCAGAAAATTCTTTTTCAACTTCTTGTATTGCTTTTACTATTTCTTCATTTTTTTCATATTCATATTTTTTATCTGATGATACTTTTGCATTTATTAGTACTTGTGGGTATTTTTGTACTAAATTTCCTAGGTCTGATGCTTTTTTTCCACTTTCTAAGATTGCTTGTATTATCATTAATGATGTTAATATTCCATCTCCTGTTGGATTATAGTCTAATAATATTACATGTCCTGATTGCTCTCCACCAAGGTTATATCCGCTTCTTAACATTTCTTCTAATACATATCTGTCTCCAACTTTTGTTTGAATAAGTTTTAATTTATTGTCTTCAACATACTTATTTAAGCCTAAATTACTCATTACTGTTGCAACTATTGTATCTTTGTTAAGTTTTCCTTGTGATTTTAAGTATTTTGCTATTATTGCTAAAATTTTATCTCCGTCTATTTCTTCTCCGTTTTCGTCAACTGCTAAGCACCTGTCTCCGTCTCCATCATATGCAATTCCTAAACTCATCTTATTTTTTACTACATATTCTTTTAACATTTCTAAATGTGTTGAACCACAATTTTCGTTTATATTTATTCCATTTGGCTTGTTATTGATTATTACATGGTTTATTCCTAATGTTGTAAATATTTTTTCTGCCACTTCATATGTAGCTCCATTTGCAGTGTCTATTGCAACTTTGAAATAAGGTCTATTATGTTTTTCTATATTTGTGTCAAAGTTTTTTCTAAAAAAGTATACATATTCATCTAATAAGTCTGTTCTTATTTCTGATACTCCTATCTTTTCACTTATAGCTGTTAAGTCTTGTATTTTTCCAGAGTCCATTACTTCTTCTATTTCTTCTTCTAGTTCATCTGGAATTTTCATTCCTTTATTGCTGAAGTATTTTATTCCATTAAATTCAAATGTATTATGTGACGCTGAAATTACAACACTCGCATCTGCTTGCAATTTTCTTGTTAAATATGCAACTGCTGGTGTTGGCATAACTCCTAATAGTTTTACATTTGCACCATAGCTCAAGAATCCTGCTACCATAGCGCTTTCTATAAGTGTTCCTGATAGACGTGTATCTCTTCCTATTAATATTGTCGGTGTTTTATCTGTATGTTTTGATAATACATATGCTCCTGCTTTTGCTACTTTATATACTAAATCTGGTGATAGCTCTGTATTTGCTATTCTACGAATTCCATCTGTTCCAAAATATTTTCTCATTTTTTTCCTCCTTGATTTTTATTGAACATTGTTTTAAATTTTTATTATAATAATTCATTTATTAAATTATAATATCCTATCATAATATTATTGTTCTTAAATACAATTTTTTCATCTTTTACTGACCAATAATTTGTTCTATCTTCTAAATATTTTTTAGCATTTGCTATTATATTAATTTTGTCATGTATTTGGTCTTTAGTATTTTCTATTTCTATTTCTAAGTTTTCATATTGGCTTTTCATTGCTTTTCCTAACATTACTGAATTATATAAATCAATATAGTATTCTTTTTTTGATGTGAATTTTTGAGAGTTTATATTTTCTGAAATTTTTTCTTCTTTTATCAAGTTTCTATATTCTTCTAAATATTCCTTACTTTTTTGTTTATATTCATCTATAATGTTATCAACTTCTTCTAAGTTTTTATCTTCAACATTTTTAGCAGAAAATATTTCTTCTGGGTTAATCTGTTCTTCTAGTTCATTCATTTTTACATATATATTCTTTAGTTTTTGAATATATTCTTTTATGTTTTTTTCAACAGTTGCATAATTTTTTTCGGTTTTTATTTCCATATCAATTTCTTCTATTGCTATATCTTGTTGTAATATTTTATTTGATTCATCTGTTAATTTTTTTATTTCTTTTTGCTCAAAACTATAATTTACATATGATACTACTAATAATGCTATTATTAAAATGGTTACAATTATTATCGCTATTATTGTTCTTTTATTTTCCATTTATTTTTCCTCTTTCTTTTGACTTTTAGAATTTTTATTGAATCTATCTAAAACTCAATTTTATCACTTATCCATTTTTCTAGTTCATCTATATTTACTCTTACTTGTTCCATTGTATCTCTGTCTCTTATAGTTACACAATTATCATTCATTGTCTCAAAGTCTATTGTTACACAATATGGTGTTCCTATTTCATCTTCTCTTCTATAACGTTTTCCAATTGACCCAGCCTCATCATATTCACACATGAATTTTTTTGATAAGTTTGTATATATTTCTTCTGCTTTTTCAGATAGTTTTTTTGATAGTGGTAATACTGCAACTTTATATGGTGCTAAAGCTGGATGTAAATGTAATACAACTCTTGTGTCTCCTTCTGCAATTTCTTCTTCATCATATGCATTGCATAAAAATGCTAATGTTACTCTATCTGCACCTAATGATGGTTCTATACAATATGGTATGTATTTTTCATTTGTTTCTGGATCTAAATACATAAAGTCTTCTTTTGATACTCTCATATGGTTACTTAAGTCATAATCTGTTCTGTCTGCAATTCCCCATAATTCTCCCCAGCCAAATGGAAATGCATATTCTATATCTGTTGTTGCTTTACTATAAAATACTAATTCTTCTGGGCTATGGTCTCTTAATCTTATGTTTTCTTCTTTCATTCCTAATTTTAATAGCCAGTCTTCACAGAATTTTTTCCAGTATTCATACCATTCTATATCTGTTCCTGGTTTACAGAAAAATTCCAATTCCATTTGTTCAAATTCTCTTGTTCTAAATGTAAAGTTTCCTGGTGTTATTTCATTTCTAAATGCTTTTCCTATTTGTGCTATTCCCATTGGTAATTTTTTTCTTGTTGTTCTCATTACATTTTTGAAGTTTACAAATATTCCTTGTGCTGTTTCTGGTCTTAGATAAATTTCTGCTTTTGCATCTTCTGTTACTCCTTGAAATGTTTTGAACATTAAATTAAATTTACGTATTCCTGTAAAATTATGTTTTCCACAATTTGGACAGCATATATTGTTTTTATTCATATATTCTAGCATTTCTTCATCTGTCAAGCCATCTGCTATCATATCTTTTCCATTTTCATGTGCCCATTCTTCTATTAGTTTATCTGCTCTGTGTCTTGTTTTACATTCTTTACAGTCTATAAGCGGATCTGAAAATCCTCCTATATGTCCTGATGCTTCCCATGTTAAAGGGTTCATTAGTATTGCTGCATCTAGTCCTACATTATATTTGCTTTCTTGTATGAATTTTTTCCTCCATAGTTTTTTTACATTGTTCTTAAGTTCTACTCCTAGTGGTCCATAGTCCCATGTGTTTGCTAATCCCCCATAAATTTCTGATCCTGGATAGATATATCCTCTTGCCTTACACAAATTTACTATTGTATCCATAGATTTTACCATTTTAAATTCCTCCTTGTTACACTTTTTTTATTTTTTTATGTGAAATTTTATAAAAAAGCAAAAAAACTTCCATTCCTAGCCTATTGCTAGGGACGAAAGTTTTATTTCCGCGTTTCCACCCTAATTCTTAAAACTTTTACGTTTCAAGCACCTTAATTTTATATTACTCCAAAGCTCCCCTTATGCTTAATATTACAAACTTTCCACCTTTGGTTTGTTCTCTATAAATATTTATTCATAATTTTTCTTTTTCTTCGTAATTTGTTAAATTGTTATTATTATATTCTTTTAGTTCTAAATTGTCAAGCTACTTTGAAATGATTTTTTGTTTTCCTAAAATATTGTCTTTTTATAATTTAATTTCTTTTTCTAAGTAAGTTGAATATATATACATTTTGTCAACTTTCTTATCAATTGAACTTTCAAGTGCCTTTTTGTATAGTTCTAATTGTATCTTATATTTATTTATTAGTATTTGCTCATTTTTATTTTCGACATAGTCTGTTTTAAAATCAACTAGTATTAAATTATCATTTTCGTCTATATAGTATAAGTCAATTACTCCTTGTACTAATATATTTTCATTAATGTTTTGTTCATATATTTCTTTTGCTGGTATATTTATATAAAACGGCTTTTCTCTTTCTACTTGTTTTGCTTTATGCATTTCTTTCCATATTTCCGATTTTGTAAATTGATATATTTTATTAATATTAATTGCTTCTGCTTCTTTTTCTGTAATTATTTTATTCATTATCAATCTTTCAATCAATTCTTTGATTTCAGAAATTGTATATTTTTCTTTTGATAAATCAAGTTTTTGCATACATAAGTGTATTAATGTTCCTTTTTCTGCATTTGTGATTTTTATGTCTTCATCTGTTTGCAGAAATTTAGGTTTTGGTAGTCCAATTTCCTGACTTATTTCTTTTTTTATTTTTATATCATCATTTTGTATTGTTGTTTTCAGTTTTTTTATTTCTGTAACAGATGTTTTAGTAGGAATTATTGTTGATTTTTTATATGTATATTCATATTCTAAAATTTGGGCTATTTTTTGTTTTTCATCTTCATCAAGTTTTGCTTCATTCAATTTTTTGATTAGTTCTTCTATTGGATTTTCTTCTATTTCTTTTTCATTATTACACATCTTTATTATTTCATCTTTTTCATATACATTCATTACTGCTAATTTTGTTGCTTTTTCTTCATTATATAAATAGACTAATTGTATCCAGTCTAAATATGATTTGTATTTTTTTAGTATTATATGATTTAGTTCTTTATATTTTTCTACATTTTTAATAATATCTTCTTGTTTTTTATTTTTTGTATATCCTGTTATAATTATTTTTTCCTTAGCTCTTGTTAATGCTACATATAAAATTCTCATTTCTTCTGATAGAGTTTCTATTTTTATTTGATTTTTCATGGCTTTTTTTGATAATGTATCATATTCTATTTGTCTTTCATAGTCTATGTATTTTACTCCTATCCCTATTTCTGGATGTAACAATATTTTTTTGTTTAAATCCATTAAGTTAAACTGTTTTCCAGTTCCAGATAAAAATACTATTGGAAATTCGAGTCCCTTGCTTTTGTGGATACTCATTATTCTTATTACATCATCATTTTCTCCTATCACTTTTGCTGAATCCATATCTTTGCTACTTGTTTTTATTTTTTCTATATAATTTATAAAGTTGAATAGCCCTTTAAAACTTATACTTTCACATTGTTTTGCTCTTTCAAATAATATTTTTAAATTCGCTTGCCTTAGATTTCCATTTGACATGAGTCCAACATAATTGTAATATCCTGTATCATTATAAATTTTCCAAATTAGTTCATCTAAACTTAAATATTCTTGTTCTTTTCTCCACATTTCTAAGTTTTCCAAAAATGTATTTATTTTTTTTCTTAATTGTGGTGATACATCTTTTTTTGCCTTTAATAATGTATTATAGAAATTGTCATATTTATCACTTAGTCTAATTTCTACTAGTTCATTGTCTGTAAATCCTCCTATATGTGACCTCATTGTTGCTACTAATGGTATTTCTTGTAATGGATTACTTATTATTTTTAGCAAATTCATTATTGTTTGAATTTCTATACTTTCTAAATATTCTGATGAAGAATCACTAAATACAGGCATTCCGATTTTTAATATTTCTTTTTCAAATATTGGTGCTGTTTCTCTTGTTGACCTTAATAGAACTACTATATCTTTATATCTTATGTCTCTTTTTTCTTTTTTCTTTACATCATATATTTGAAATTTATTTTCTATTAATTGTTTTATTCTATTTGCAACAAATTTTGCTTCTAATTCTATGTCTTCAAGTCTTTCTTTTTCTTCTTTTTCGTCATGTTCACTATTTTCTTCTTCATAATTTTCTTCTTGTTCATCTTCGTTTTCTTCATCTTCTAGTTTTAAAATGTCTATTTCTGTCTTTAAATTCTGCCCTGTTTTTTCATAGCTTGCTCCTAAATTCAAATATTCTTCTTCTGTATAGTTTAATTCTCCAAGTTCTTCTGTCATTATTTTTGAAAAAATTAAATTCGAAAAGTCAAGAACTTCTTCTCTACTTCTAAAGTTTTTGAATAACTGAATTTTTAAGTTTTCTTCATTTTTCTTTTCTTGTTTTAATTTGTATTTTTTGTATTTGTTTAAAAATAAGTCTGGTCTTGCTTGTCTAAATTTATATATACTTTGTTTTACATCTCCAACCATAAAAATGTTATTTCCTCTTGAAATTGCTGTTAATATGTATTCTTGTACAAGGTTACTATCTTGATATTCGTCTATTGCAATTTCTTCAAATTTTTTTTGATACTTTTTTGCTATTTCAGTTGGTTCTCTATTTTCATTTAATAATATTTTTAAAGCATTATGTTCAATGTCACTAAAATCTACTATATTTTTTTCTTTCTTTTTTTTCTCAAATAATTCACCAAATTCTAAAATGATTTGCTTTAATTTTTTTAATATTATATACATTTCTCTTATATCTATATTTGCTTCTTTTGATTTCAATTCTAGGATATTGTCTAATTCTTTTTTGAATTTCTTTTTAACATCTTCCCTTGTTATTTTCGCAATTTCTTTTGCTTCAATTTTTATATTTTTGTCTACTGACCATGGATTAAATTTGAACTCTTGATATATAGTATATGTTTTATCCCATGAATCCAAATTTGCTTTTAATGTTTCTAGTTTGTCTATATCATCATTTAATAATAACCAACTTTTGTGTAATTCAGGATATCTTTGTAGATTATCTTTTTCTGCACTTATTTTTATAATACTATCTTCTATTATTTCATTAATCTGTTTTAATAGAATTTGTCCCCACAAAGTTTTTGAAAAATCTTGTTCTATGTCTTCTAAATTAAACATTTCTACTTTTTCTTCTAACCATTTTTCTGGAAATGGATTACTTTGAATATATGTGTATACTGTTAAAATTAGTTCTTTTAGTGGAGTGTCATCTTTATAACTTGTATATGTATTTATCAATTTTTCAAAGTCTTTATCTTCATTTTCGTATTTTTCTTCAAATAAGTCTTCTATTACATCTTGTTTTAAAATATCTATTTCAATAGGATCTCCTATTCTAAAATTTTGTGATATGTTTAATTCAAAAAAATTATTTCTTACTACATCTAAGCAAAATGAATCTATTGTACATATACTTGCTTTGTTTAATAATGTTACTTGTCTTTGTAATCTTTCATCTTCTGGATTTTTGTCTATTTTTTCATATATTGCATTTAGTACTCTTTCTCTCATTTCGGCTGCTGCTGCATTTGTGAATGTTACTACTAATAATTTATCTATATCTATTTTTTCATTTACTATTTTATTTATTATTCTTTCTACAAGTACTGCTGTTTTTCCACTTCCAGCTCCTGCTGCTACAAGTATGTTGTTTCCTTTTTCATATATTGCTTGTTGCTGTTCTTCTGTCCACTTTACTTCATTTGGCATTTTTTTCTTCCTTTCCTTATTTTTAATTTGTTATATCATATTTTTCTATTTATTACAATTTTATTTTTTGTTGTTTTTATATTTCCTCTTGATTTTATAAATTTATAATATTATAATAAATTTATAAAATGTTTTTCCTTTTAAAGAAAATTCTAGGAGGATGATTGTATGAGTAAAAGGTTATCTCTTCGGCCAGTTCCACGCGAGATTACTGACAAGTATCTTATTAGAACAACAAATTTCTTTTGGATTGATGAAGTAATCCAGCCTAATTTTTATGAAGCAATTTTCCGAATGTGCGAACATCCAGATTTAATAAAAAAAGCTTCTTCAAGAGAGCTTGGAATCTTTGAGCATAAAAAATTTAGATACTGTACTACTATTGCGGGTGGTGCTAAAAACTTTAATATTCTATGCTCTCTTCATTACACAAATGTTCATATTGTTTTTAGGTCTGGTAGAGGATTAGCAAAGTTCATTGCTTTGCACATCTTACTTTGTGAAAATAACTTAAAGAGTTTTCCTTTGTAAGATTTTAACTTTTTTCTTTATACAAGCAAAGGGAGTTCCATTGGAACTCCCTTTGTTATTATTTAATATTTATTATTCTTCATTTAACATTGTTTCTTTTTCTTGCTCTGGTTCTTTATTTTGATTATTTTCTTCTGTATTTTCATTTTCATCTTGTTCTACTAAATCTTTCATTGTAAGGTTTATTCTACCTTGGTCATCTATTTCTATAACTTTTACAGGTACTTTGTCTCCAACATTTACAAAATCTGTTACATTTTTTACTCTTTCTTTAGAGATTTTAGATATATGAACTAATCCTTCTTTTCCTCCTCCTATATCTACAAATGCACCAAATGATGTTGTTCTTGTTACTGTTCCATAATATATTTCTCCTACTTCGAATACTCTTGCAATATCTTCTATTATGTCTAATGCTTTTTCTGCCATTTCTTCGTTTGTTGAATATATCATTACTTGTCCATCTTCTTCTATGTCTATTTTTACTCCTGTTTCTTCTATTATTTTGTTAATTGTTTCTCCACCTTTTCCTATTACATCTTTGATTTTTTCTACTTTTATTTGTGTTGTTATAATGTGTGGTGCATATTTTGAAATTTCTTCTCTTGGCTCTGCTATTTGTGGTTTCATTATTTCATCTAATATATATTGCCTTGCTTTTCTTGTTCTTGCAAATGCTTCTTCTATTATTTTGTATGATAGTCCATCTACTTTTATATCTACTTGTATTGCTGTTATTCCTTTTTCTGTTCCTCCTACTTTAAAGTCCATATCTCCAAAAAAGTCTTCTAGTCCTTGTATATCTGTTAACATTACATAGTCATCTGGGTTTTCTGGATTTGTTACTAAACCTGTTGAAATTCCTGCTACTGGTCTTTTTATTGGAACTCCTGCATCCATTAATGCTAATGTACTTCCACATATACTAGCTTGTGATGTTGAACCATTTGATGATAGTACTTCTGATACTACTCTTATTGAATATGGAAATTCCTCTTTTGCTGGTAATACTGGAATTAACGCTTTTTCTGCTAATGCACCATGTCCCACTTCTCTTCTTCCTGGTCCTCTTGATGTTTTTGCTTCTCCTACACTATATCCTGGGAAATTGTATTGGTGCATATATCTTTTTTCTGTTTCTGTGTCTATTCCGTCTAGTTCCTGTGCTTCACTTGCCATTCCTAATGTTACAACTGACATTACTTGAGTTTGTCCTCTTGTAAATAATGCACTTCCATGTGTACGTGGTAATAGACCTACTTCACATGATAGTGGTCTTATTTCATCTATTGCCCTTCCGTCAACTCTTTTATGTTCATAGAATATCATGTCTCTTACACATTTTTTTTCTAGTTTATATATTGCTTCTCCTATTTCTTGTTTTCTTTTTTCTGCTTCTTCTTCTCCTAATTTTTCATTTAATGCTATGTTTATTTCTTCTGTTAGTTTTGATACATTTTCATCTCTTGTGTCTTTATCTATTTCTTGCACTGCTATTTTCATTTTTTCTGTAAAGTTTTGTTCTAGATATTCATATAGGTCATGTTCTACATTAAATGATTTATATTCGAATTTTGGTTTTCCTATTTCTTCTTTTATTTTTTGTATGAATTCACAGATTTTTTTAATTTCTTCATGTCCTTTTTTTATTGCTTCTAGCATTATGTCATCTGGAACTTCATTTGCTCCTGCTTCTATCATTGCTACTTTTTCAATTGTTCCTGCTACTGTTAAATTTAGATCACTTATTTTTCTTTGTTCTTCTGTTGGGTTTATTACTATTTCTCCATTTACTAATCCTACATTTACTGCTGCTGTTGGTCCTCCAAATGGTATGTCTGATATTGATAATGCTGCTGATGCACCTATCATTGCTGCTATTTCTGGTGAATTGTCTTGCTCTACACAAAGTACTGTTGCTACAACTACTACATCATTTCTAAAGTCTTTTGGAAATAGTGGTCTTAATGGTCTATCTATTGCTCTTGATGCTAATATTGCTTTATCACTTGGTTTTCCTTCTCTTTTTGTGTATGAACCTGGTATTTTTCCTACTGCATACATTTTTTCTTCATAATCTACTGATAATGGGAAAAAGTCTATTCCTTCTTTTGGTTCTTTTGAGGCTGTTACATTTACCATTACACATGTATCTCCATATTTTACTAATACATTTGCATTCGATAGGCCTCCTAATTTTCCTGTTTCTATTACTAATTTTCTTCCAGCTAATTCTGTTTCATAACTTTTAAACATAAATTTACTCCTTTTCGTTTTATTTATATTTTCACCTTTTTCAAGTAATCATAAGTTAGATGGTAACCTCTATAATATGCTAATTTTTTATAGATTTTTGATTTTAAATTTTTATTTGATTTCTAATGTTTTTTTGAATTTAAAGCTTAATATTTTTTAACACATTATACAAGCTACTTTTCTAATCTTATTTTACTTGTATTTTAAAAAATGTAGAGACGTTGCTTGTTGCAAACGCCTCTTACAACTTATTAACTATTTTCTTAGTCCTAATTTTTCTACTAATTCTTTATAAGCATTTTCATCTTTTTTTGCTAGGTAGTTTAATAAATTTCTTCTTTTTCCAACCATTTTTAACATTCCTCTTCTTGAGTGGTTGTCTTTTTTATGAATTTTTAAATGCTCTGTTAATTCATTAATTCTTTCTGTTAAAAGAGCGATTTGAACTTCTGATGAACCTGTGTCTTTTTCATCTCTTCTATATTGATTAATGATTTCTTGTTTTCTTTCTACTGTCATAATTACACCTCCTATTTTCTTTTCTCCTTATACCGAGCTCTAATAATAGGTGTTTTTTATTAGGCTAAGTTAAAGGAACTTTTTAACATATTTATTGTACTATATATCTCAAAAAAAATCAAGTCTTTTAATAAAAATCTTATATATGCTATGTAGGTTAGTCAATCATATGTCACACTTTTTTGAAAAATATATACTTTGAACA
>CAUWAY010000028.1:0-16516 GCA_963556905.1 uncultured Clostridia bacterium
CCTTCAAATTTATATATACTTGTTGCTTTTGCATTTTCATTTCCTCCTGTTGCTCCATTATAGCTATATGTTACTTCAAATTTCTTTTCTGGTTTTGGCAATGTTCCATATACTGAATCATATATTAGTTTTTTCTCTTTTTCTTCATTTCCACTTGTTGCTCCATTATACTCATATGTTATTATTCCTTGTTCTTCCCAACTGTCTCCATTTTCTATTATACTTCCATTTGCATATACTATATATGATCTTCCACTTTCATATGTTACTTTGAATTTATTGGTCTTTGCTTCCAATTTATAATTTTTTACATTTCTGTCTAGTTCTTTTCTTAGATTTTCTTCTGTTACATTTCCTTGCGTGTTCCTTCCCATCGCTAGTGCTGTAGATATTTTTAATATATCTACTTCTTGGGCTATTTCTGTTTTTTCTTTTGCGTATTTAGTTCTTTTAATTATTCCACTTTCTCCTCCTAATGTTCCTATACTTATTGTTGCTAGTATTATTAATACTATTATTGTTATTACTAATGAGATTAATGTTATTCCTTTATTATTAAAATTTGACATTTTACTTTTATCCATTTTTTCCTCCTCTCTTTTTTCGCTTGTGTTTTTTATTATTTTATTCTCTAATATTTCTCCCTCCTGTCATTTTTGTTGTCTTTTATTATAAATGTATCTTGAATTCATTATAACATTTTTGCAATATCTTTTGCAATACTTTATTGTGACTTTTTTTGTTTTTAAAGCTTAATTTTATACGATGCACAATTATTGTAAGTTTTCATAATTTTCGTAAAAAAGCATTATATTATAATTATATTAAGTTGTTCAGTGAAAATTATTTTAATAACACAAATTATATATTCTGTTAAAATTTCATTTTATTTTTTTGCCAAAAAAAGTGAAGATTTATATAATTCTTCACTTTTTTATTTAAATTCTCTTGTTAATTTTCTAATTATTCTAATGCTAATGCTATACATACTCTTAATATATCTATTTCCTGGGATATTTCTGTTTACTCTTTTGCATATTTCGATTTCTTTATTAGTCCATTTTCTCCTCCTAGTGCTCCTATACTTATTGTTGCAAGTATTATTAATACTATTATTGTTATTACTAATGAGATTAATGTTATTCCTTTTTCTTTTTGATTTATATTTTCCATTTTAACTTCTTCTCCTCCTTCTCTTGTTATCTTATTATTTATCTTCCTCATCTTATTTATTTCATCTTTTTTATAAATATTTCTTAAATTTATTATAACATTTTTACAATGTGTTTTGCAATATTTTTATATTTTGCTTTAGTACAATTGGATAATATTACACATGAAAATAACATCTATATTTTGATAGATGTTATTTTATCTTTGCTTTTCATTTTCACGAACTATTTTGGTGTTAACTTCAATTGAATAACTCCTTACTTTTTAACTATAAAAAAATTTAAGATAAATAGCTAAAATAATTTCAAGAATTACTATAATTGGAAGACCTATAACGAATCTTAGTTTTCTTGTTTTGTGTCTAAATACATACATTCCTGCAATTGTTCCAATTCCTCCTCCTAAGGCAGTTATTATAAATAATGTTTGTTCAGGAATTCTCCATTCTCCCATTTTTGCTTTTCTTTTGTCTGACCACATAACATAAAATCCAATCAAATTAATTATTACTAAATATATTAAAATATTTTTTAAAGTAAACATTTCTTCTAACATATGTTTCTCCTCTCTTCACAAAGTTAGGGCTGACTTATAATAAGTCAGTCCTTTTTATCCAAATAGGCTTAGTTGATTACTTTGACTCATTCCTTCTAAGCATCCAAATTTTTTTAATAGTTCTGTAACAGAGTCTCCAACTTTTGAACGTATTTTTAGGTCATCTATTGACATGAATTTTTCTGTTTCTCTTGCTTTCATAATTCCTTCTGCTGCAACAGTTCCTAATCCTGCTATACTGTTTAGTGGTGGTCTTATATAATTTCCTTCTACTAAAAATTTTGTTGCATGTGATTTGTATAAATCTATTGGTAGAAAACTAAATCCTCTTTCATACATTTCTAGTACTAATTCTAAATCATCATACATGTCTTTATCTTTTGGTGTTGCATTATTTCCTAGCATGTCTATTTCTTTAATTTTGTTTTTTACTTTTTCTTTTCCATTTATCATAATTTCTGCATCAAAGGCTTTTGCTCTTATTGAATAATATGCTGCATAATATGCAAGTGGGATATGTACCTTAAACCAAGCTATCCTAAATGCATTTGTTACATATGCTGCTGCATGGGCTTTGGGAAACATATATTTTATTTTTTCACATGATTTTATATACCAGTCTGGAACATCATGTTCTTTCATAATTTGTATATATTCTGGCCACTTTTTTTCTTTTCCTCCCGCTACTTTTCCTTTACGTACTGATTCCATTATTTTAAATGCATTATCTGGTGGAAGTCCTTTTTTCATAAGATATACCATTATGTCATCTCTACAACATATTGCTTCTTTTAGTGTTACAACACCTTCTTCTATTAGTGTTTGTGCATTTCCTAGCCATACATCTGTACCATGCGATAATCCAGATAAACGTATTAGTTCATCGAATGTTGTTGGGTGTGTGTCTAAAAGCATCCCTCTTGCAAATTTTGTACCATATTCTGGTATTCCATATGTTCCTACTTCTGAATGAATTTGTTCTGGAGTTACTCCTAATGCTTCTGTTGATGAAAATATTGACATTGTTTCTTTATCATCTAATGGAATTTCTGTTGGTGCTATTCCTGTTATATCTTGTAACATACGAATTACCGTCGGATCATCATGTCCTAGTATATCTAGTTTTAATAGGTTTCCATCTATTGAGTGATAGTCAAAGTGTGTTGTTATTATGTCTGAGTTTGGGTCATCTGCTGGATGTTGGACTGGCGTAAACTCGTATATTTCTCTTCCTTTTGGTACTACTATTATTCCACCTGGGTGTTGTCCTGTTGTTCTTTTTATTCCTTGGCATCCTACTGAAAGTCTTGCTATTTCTGCTTTATTTATTGGAATGTTTCTTTCTTCATAATATTTTTTTACATATCCAAATGCAGTTTGTTCAGCAACAGTTCCTACTGTTCCTGCTTTAAATGTAGTTCCTTTTCCAAATATTACTTCGGTATATTTATGTGCTTTTGCTTGATATTCTCCTGAGAAGTTTAAGTCTATATCTGGTTCTTTGTCTCCTTTAAATCCTAAAAATGTTTCAAATGGAATGTCCATTCCGTCTTTTGCCATTTTTGTGCCACATTTTGGACAATTTTTATCTGGCAAATCAAACCCATTTCCCACTCCATAGTCTTCAAATTCTGAATATTTACATTTTGGACATCTATAATGTGGTTTTAATGAGTTTACTTCTGTTATTCCTGTCATAAATGCTACAAGTGACGAACCTACTGATCCTCTTGAGCCTACTATGTATCCATCTTCATTTGATTTCCATACTAGTTTTTGTGCAATTATGTACATTACTGAATATCCATTGTTTATTATTGAGTTTAGCTCTTTGTCTAATCTTGTTTGTACTATTTCTGGCAAATTTTCTCCATATAGTTCATGTGCTTTTTGGTATGCTATATTTTTTATATCTTCTTCACATCCTGGTATATGTGGAGGACATTTTTCTGGCGATATTGGACTTATTCTATCACACATATCTGATATTTTATTTGTATTTGTTACTACGACTTCATATGCTTTTTCTTCTCCAAGATATTCAAATTCTTTTAGCATTTCTTCTGTAGTTCTCAAATATAATGGTGCTTGTTCGTCCGCATCTTTATACCCTTGACCTGCTTCTAATATACGTCTATATATTTCGTCTTGCGGATCCATAAAGTGGACATCACATGTTGCTACTACTAATTTTCCAAGTTTTTCTCCTAATTCTACAATTTTCCTGTTTATGTCTTTTAAGTATTCTCTATCTGGTACTTTTCCATCTCTTACTAAGAATTCATTATTTCCTATTGGTTGGATTTCTAAGTAATCATAGTCTCTTGCTATGTTTTGTATTTCTTCATCTGATTTTCCTAGTTCTATTGCCTGATATAGCTCTCCCGCTTCACATGCACTTCCTAAAATTAATCCTTCTGAGTATTTTTTGTAAATGCTTTTTAATATTCTAGGCTTTTTATAAAAATATTCTAAGTTTGATATTGAAACTAGTTTATATAGATTTTTTAGTCCTACATAGTTTTTAGCTAATATTATTGCATGATATGGTCTTTGTTTTTTGAATTCTTCTTTTTGTGTTTCTTCACTTTTTCCTATGTTATCTATGTCATTAACTGTAATTGCATCTTCGTCTTTTAATTTTTTTAACATTACATTAAATACTTTTACTGTTGTTTCTACATCTGCTAAAGCTCTATGTGCTACATCTACTTCTATTCCTAGCGAGTCTGCTATTTTTCCTAATTTATATTTTTTTAGTTCTGGGAATAAGTCTTTTGCAAGTGGCAATGTGTCTATATATGTATAATTAAATTCATATCCTAATAGTTTTGCTGTGTTTTTCAAAAATCCAACATCAAAACTTGCATTGTGTGCAACTATTATTGAGTCTCCTAAAAATTCTAATACTTTTGGGAATACTTTATCAATTGTTTCTGCATCTTTTACCATTTCGTCTGTTATATTTGTTACTTCTACAACTCTTTGAGGAATTGGTTTTTCTGGATTTACAAAGCATTCAAATTCATCTATTATTTCTCCATTTTTTACTTTCATTATTCCTATTTCTGTTATTTTTTCTGTTGCTATTGAAATTCCTGTTGTTTCTAAGTCAAGTACACAGTATGTACTATTTTCTATATTTTGTCCTTTAGGATTTTTTACTGATTTTTCTTTATCTGGTACAAGATATGCTTCTACTCCATAAATTACTTTCATGTCTGGATTATCTCTTCCTAATAGTTTATGTGCTTCTGGAAATGCTTGTACTACTCCATGGTCTGTTATTGCTATTGATTTCATTCCCCAACTCATTGCTCTTTTTATTAAGTCTGTTGCAGATGTCATTGCATCCATTGCGCTCATTTTTGTGTGCATGTGTAGTTCTACTCTTTTTATTTCTGCATTGTCTTCTCTCGTTGTTTTTGGTAATGCTTGAGATTCTATTATTGTATTTGCCATTATTGTTAATTCATTTGAAAAGTTATCTAATTGAGCTCTACCTGCTAATTTTATTGCTTTTGCTGATTTTAATCTTTTTATTATTTTTTTTGCATTTTTTCCTGGTAAAAATGCTTTACAGGTCATTGTGCTTGTTCCGTCATATATATCTATGCTTAGTATTACTTTTCCTGTTTTGGTTTCTTTATCTTCCATGTTTTGTATTTCACCATCTATATATACATTTCCTGATTCTACATTTAAGTCTGCTATTTTTACTAATGGTTCACTTATATTCATTGTGTTTCCTAATATTAATGGTGAACTTTCATCTTCTTCTGGCAATGGTGGCATTCCTTCATCAGATATTTCTGAAATTATATTTGCCATTACTGTTAGATCTCCTGCATATGAATCCATTCCTGCTTTTCCTGTAATTTTTATTGCTTTTGCGTTTTGCATTTTTTCAGAAATTTGTTTTCCTTCTTCTCCATCTTTTGCAAATGCTTTACAAATTATTATTCCTGTTCCATCATATATTTCAAAAATTAACATTCCTTTTCCTGTTTTGGTTTCTTTACATTCACAATTTACTAATCTTCCTTCTAGTGTTACTTTTGTGTCATTTGATGTTATATCTTTGATTTTTAAATGGTTTTCTT
The DNA here is from genome assembly GCA_963556905.1 of uncultured Clostridia bacterium. Classification (GTDB taxonomy): domain Bacteria; phylum Bacillota; class Clostridia; order TANB77; family CAG-508; genus CAG-269. The sequence goes on from CAUWAY010000028.1 coordinate 5,832, forward strand.
TTGCTCTTGATGGTTTTCCAAATATTATGTTTGATTGTGTGTCATCTATTTCTGGCATATATCCTAGTTCTGCTTCTGGTACATATGCTCCCCCCATATCTGGTACATATTCTGCTCCTTCTGGCGTAACTAAATAGTCTGCATCATTATATGGACCTTCTGGTATTGGTGGTATTTCTTGTTCGTGTTTTTCTTTATTTGGCGTTTGATTGTTTTCATGTTCTACTTTACTTGCTATGTACGCCTCTTTCATTGCATTTTGTATTGCTTCTTGTTCTATTTTTTTTGTTTTTTCTTGTTGCTTTTGTAATTCTTGTTGATTTAGCCTTTCTTCTATATTTACATTATATTTTTTTCCAAATATATTGTAAATTACATTTTCTAGTTCTTTGTCTAGTTTTCTTGCTTTTAAAAAGTCTGCTCCTTTTATTTTCATATATACATTTATTTTATTTTCTTGTACTTCTATTTGACTTTTTAATAATAGTAGTGGTTTCATTAGAGGATATTTATGTGCCATTAGACATATTATGTTTTCCCATTCTTCTGATATTGGTTTTTTTCGTGTTTCTTCTGCATATTGTATTATCATGTGTACTTGTTCAAATTGAAATCTTTGTCTTAGAAATTTTTCAAAATACCATATTTCTTTTATTTCTATGTATTCTTTTGAGTATATTCCTATTTCTAATGTTTTTGTTTTTTTTATTAAATTCATTTTTGTTATTTCTACATCTGTTACATTACTATTCGTTTTGTAATCACTGAATACATCTCCAACTTTTCTGCTTTTGTTTTTTTGTGTTTGATTTTCTTGTTCTGGCATTTTTTCACCTTCTTTGTTTTCTTGCTTTTTTCTTGTCATATACTATCATATTTTGAGTTTATTTTCAATGTGTATTTTTATTTCTTGAAAGTTAAAATAACAAAGCCAATTTTACATTATCGGCTTTGTTTGTTATTTTTTATTTATTTTCCATAGTAACTATCTAATAAAATTTGTTTTATTTCTGAAACTAATGGTACTCTTGGGTTTGCTGTTGTGCATTGGTCTTCAAATGCTCTATCTGCTAATAAGTCTACTTTAGATAAAAATTCTTTTTCATCAATTCCTGCTTCTTTAAATGATTTTGGAATATTTAATTGTGAATTTAATTCTTGTATTTTTCCAATTAAAGAATTTACTCCTTCTTGAACAGTTTCTGCTTTTAGTCCTAATCTTTTTGCTATTTCAGCATATTTTCTGTCTGCTATAAAGAATTCATATTTTGGCCAAGATACAAATTTTGTAGGCTTTGTACTATTGTATCTTACAACATAAGGAAGTAAAATTGCATTTATTCTTCCATGTGGCAAGTGAAATTCTGCTCCTATTTTGTGTGCCATTGAATGACATACTCCTAAAAATGCATTTGTAAATGACATTCCTGCAATTGTACTTGCATTGTGCATCTTTTCTCTTGCTATTTTGTTGTCTCCATGTTCATATGCTTCTTTTAAATATTTGAATACTAATTCAACTGCTTTTTCAGATAGCCCGTCTGTATAATCAGATGCCATTACAGATACATATGCTTCTAAAGCATGTGTTAATACATCCATTCCTGTATCTGCTGTTATTGATTTTGGAAGGCTCATTACCAAGTCAGTATCTATTATTGCAACATCTGGTGTTAGTTCATAATCTGCAAGTGGATATTTTTTGTTTTTTACTTTATCTGTTATTACTGCAAATGATGTTACTTCTGATCCTGTTCCAGAAGTAGTCGGAATTGCAACCATTTTAGCTTTTGAGCCCATTTTAGGAAATTTATAAGTACGTTTACGTATATCCATAAATTTTAATTTTAATCCCTCTGGGTCAGCTTCTGGATTTTCATAAAATAACCACATTCCTTTTGCAGCATCTATTGCACTTCCTCCTCCTAATGCAATGATTACATCTGGTTTAAATAGGTTCATTGCATTTACTCCTTTATTTACAGTTTCAAATGATGGGTCTGATTCTACTTCACTGAATATTTCACAGTGTACATGTTTTTCTCTTTTTCTTAAATGATATAATATTTTATCTACATATCCAAGTTGTACCATTCCCGGGTCTGTTACTATAAATGCTCTTTCTATATTTGGCATTTTTTCAAGATATGCTATTGAGCCTGCCTCAAAATATATTTTTTCAGGAACTTTGAACCATTGCATATTTACTCTCCTTTTTGCAACTCTTTTTATGTTTATTAAATTTACACTTGATACATTTGCTGTTGTTGAATTTCCTCCAAATGATCCACAGCCTAGTGTTAGTGATGGCATATTTGTATTATATATGTCTCCTATTGCACCATGTGTTGATGGAGAATTTACAATAATTCTTCCTGCTTTCATTGTTTTTGAGAATTTAAGTATTGTTTCTTTATTTTCTGAGTGTATTACTGCTGAATGTCCTAATCCTCCAAATTCAAGTAGTTTTTCTGCTTTTTTTATTCCTTCTTCTGAATCATTTACTATATAATATGTTAATACTGGACTTAATTTTTCTTTAGAAAATGGATATTCTTCTCCTATTCCTTCTTCATATACTACTAAAACTTTTGTGTCTTCTGGAACTTCAAATCCCGCTTCTTTTGCTATTTGTGCAGGACTTTTTCCTGGTACATGTGATTTTAATTTATATTTGTCTATTTTTTCAAACATACTATTTTTTAATTTTTCTTTTTCTTCTTGGCTTACAAAATAGCATCCTGCTTGCCTCATTAGTCTTTCAAATTCTTGATATATATCTTTATCAACCAATACTGCTTGTTCAGAAGCACATATCATTCCATTGTCAAAAGATTTTGACATTACTAAGTCATTTACTGATGTTTCTAATTTTGCTGTTTTGTCTATATAGCATGGTACATTTCCTGGGCCTACTCCTAGTGCTGGCTTTCCACATGAATAAGCTGATTTTACCATTCCTGTTCCTCCTGTTGCTAATATTAAGTTTATGTCTGGATGATTCATTAGTAGTCTTGTTGCTAGTATTGAGGGTTCTTCTATCCATAAAATGCAATTTTCTGGAGCTCCTGCTTTTATTGCCGCATCTCTCATTATTTTTGCTGCTGCAACACTACATTTTTGTGCTGATGGATGAAATCCAAATACTATTACATTTCTGGTCTTCGCTGATATTATTGATTTAAACATTGTTGTTGATGTTGGGTTCGTTACAGGTGTTACTCCTGCAATTATTCCTACTGGTTCTGCTATTTCTACAAAGTCGTCTTCATCATTTTCTCTTATTATTCCTACTGTTTTTTCATGTTTTATGCTGTGATACACATATTCTGTTGCAAACATATTCTTAGTTATTTTATCTTCATATATTCCTCTTTGGGTTTCTTCAATTGCAATTTTTGCAAGTTCCATATGGTGCTCTAGTCCTGCCATTGACATTGCTCTTGTTATGTTGTCTATAGTTTCTTGGTCTAGTTTTAAGTATTCTTGTGATGCTATTTGGGCTTTCTTTATTAGTTCGTCTATCATTTGTTTTACTTTTATTTCTTCTTCTGGATTTTGATTTTCCATTTTTCTTTTTTCCTTTCTTTAAGCTCTATGTGTTCAAAAAGTTAATATTTAAAATAGTGTTTATTTTTTGAACAGGCTTATGTCTTTAGTTTATCCATTATATTATATAATATGATAAATTTTTGTCAAGATTTTATTATATATCAATTGTGAAAGTTTTTTGATTCAAATATATTCTTCAAACCAGAAGGAGCCTCAGAACATCGTTCCAAGGCTTCTTCTATTTATGGCTTAGTGTTTTTAGTCAAAAGGATATATTTTATTTTTTTCATCAATTTGAATATTTCCTGGAATAATCACTGCGGGCCAATACGGCATCGAGCATCCGTACTGATCTTTGTACGAGTTATACATGACTGCATTATTCGTATCTTCTCCACAAATGTACCTCAATACATACTCAACATTTCCTTCTGTCCGCTTGATTTCTTCTGGATTATCAACCCAGAACATTCTCATTTTCTTCCGGATGTTTCTGGGAAGGCTAAAGTAATCTTCTTTCTTTAAACAAATTCCTGTTGCGTGGAATTGTTTAGAGCTGTAGCAGTCAGCCACTTCTCTCAGAATCTTACTGCTATTTTTATAGCCTATCTCTCCTCTTAAGATGAGTTTTTGTTTTGTTCGATTATTGCCAAGCAACAAGAACTGTTTTGCAACTACCACCAAGCGATAGCCATCTGTCTCTTCTGTTTGAAAAATCATGTTTTCCAAACCATTTTCTTCCTTATTGATAATAATTTGCCTTCTGTCAGGCTTATATCCTAAAACAGAATCTCCTATCTTTATCTGCCCCATAAGGAATTTCTCTTCGAGTGTCATATTTTTCTCCTTTTGCTTGTTTCACTCTAATTTCTTAGTGTGATGTTTCCCGTTTTCGAACAATTTTCCTCTTGAAAAATCCACCTTTCTATCTCGATTACTTATTCGAGATTTTTAAAATTTTGTATGTTCCTATTATACCACGTTTTTAACCACTATGCAAGGCTTTTTGATACTTGCTCTACTGAGTATCTTCTAAAAATGATATATTTTTGTAATAATATAGTATTATTTTTAGCATATCTCAAAATCAATTCTTTTTAGTACTTTATTACTATCTACTACTCTAATTTTAACTTTATCTCCGATTTTATATGTTTTATGAGAAATCTCTCCAATAGCTTCTTTTCTTTCTTCATTGTAAATAAAGTACTCATCTCCTAAAGTCTCATATCTAACTAATCCCTCAACAGTATTTTCAAGTTCTACAAATATTCCAAAATTTGTAACAGATGATACTATTCCTTCATATTCTTCTCCAATTTTACTTTCCATATATTCAGCTTTTTTTATGTCTTCTGCTTCTCTTTCAACCTTTGTTGCTGTTCTTTCTCTTTCAGAACAATTTTCTGCTCTTTTTATTGCTCTCTTTTCATACTTTTTAATCCAAAATTCATTTACCATATAATCACTTTCAAGATATTTTGAAATTACTCTGTGTATAAATAAATCTGGATATCTTCTAATAGGTGATGTAAAGTGACAATAATATTTACTTGCGATTCCAAAATGTCCTTTGTTTTCTGCTTCATATTTTGCAACTCTTAGTGTTCTTAAAATAATATTTGAAACTACTTTTTCTTCATCTTTTCCTTTTACATTTTCTATTATTTTTGCAAATTCGTTTGGATATATTATTTCTTCTTTTGATATTTTTATTTTATATCCAAAATTAAATAATGTTTTATTTAGTTCTTTTACTTTGTCTAAATCTGGTGCTTCATGATTTCTATATATAAATGGTGCTTGTAACCAATAAAATTTTTCTGCTACTGTTTCGTTTGCAATTAACATGAATTGTTCTATTATTTCATTTGCAAAATATGTTTCGTATTTTCTTACATCTATTGCAAATCCGTTTTTATCTAATATTATTTTACTTTCTGGTATGTCTAAGTTTAAGTATCCATTTTCTTTTCTTTTTTCTTTTAATATGTTTGCAAGTTCTGCCATTAATTCAAATTCTTTTTCGTATTTTTTATATTTTTTTAATATTTCACTATCTGTTTTGTCTAATATTTTTTGTACATCTGTATATGTCATTCTTTCTGTTACTTTTATAATTGCTTTATATATATCTGAATTTACTACTTTTCCTTTTGGTGTTATTTCCATTGAGCATGAAAGTGTGTATCTGTCTTCTCCTGCATTTAAACTGCATATTCCATTTGATAATTCTCTTGGTAACATTGGAATTACTCTTCCTAACATATAAATACTTGTTCCTCTTAAATATGCTTCTTTATCTAGTTCTGTTTTTTCTTTTACATAATTGCTTACATCTGCAATGTGAACATCTAATTTATAGTTTCCGTTTCCTAGCTTTTCTACATGTATTGCATCATCTAAGTCTTTTGCATCTTCTCCATCTATTGTAAAGACTATATCTTTTCGTAAATCTTTTCTATTTTGTATGTCTTTTGGGTCTATCTGGCTACCAAATATTTTTGCTTCATTTACTACTTCTTCTGGAAATTTATATGGTAATTCATATTGTTTTATTAATGATAACATGTCAACTCCGGCTTCATTGACTCCTCCTAATATTTCTATTATTTTTCCTTCTGCATTTTTCCCTTTTTCAGGATATTTAATTATTTTTACTAATACTTTGTGTTTGTCTCTTGCTTTTCCCCAATATGATTTTGATATAAATATGTCTGTTCCAAAGTTTTTGTCGTCTGGTACTACAAATCCAAAGTTTCTGTTTTTTTGAAATGTTCCTACTATTGTATCTTTTTCATGTCTAATTATTTCTATTATTTTTCCTTCTTCTTTTTTGTTTTTGGTTGTGTTGCTATCATAATTTGTTTTATTATTTATAATTTGAATTGCTACTATGTCTCCATTTAAAGCACTTAGTGAATTTTCTTTTGATATATATATTTCTTCTTCTTGGTTTTCTATTTTTACAAATCCAAATCCTTTTTGATTTTTTCTATATGTTCCTATTTGTTTTTCTGTCTTCATTCTTTCTCCTTATTTTTTTCTTATACTATTAAAAAGGGCAGTTCGTAAACTGCCCAAATGTTTATGCTATGTATATTATTGAAAGTGCTATTGTTACAATAACAAATATTACTCCTAATATCATTGTCCATCTTTTTTGCATACCTTCTTTTGTTCTTCCTTTGTTTTTTTCAAAGAAGTTGTTTGTAGATGAACCTGTAATTGTTGATGATAAGTTTGAATCCTCATTTGATTGTATCATTGTTAATATTGTTAACGCTACACATATTATTAAATCTACGACTACTAATATTATTTTTGCTACTTGCATTTAGTATTCCTCCTAACAGTTTTTTTATTCGTGTTAATACTATAATATTTTAACACATATTTCCTAAAAAATCAATGCTAGTATATTAAAAATCACAACTTTTACCATAATATTTGTAAATATGCTACAGTTTGTTCCTTTTATACATTCTTTGTTTAATTTTTGGAGTCCTTTTTCTAGTTTTTCTATTTCTTCTTTGCTTGAAATGTTTTGTTCTTCCATATATTGTTTTGCTAAGTATTCAGCTTTTATCATTGCGTCATTTTCTAAAAAAGCTCTTATTACATAATATACAAAACTCATTATTAATAATATGTTTAAATATAACATTTCATTTGTTAATTTTTTTATTATTAATAATATACTTATTGTTGCAAAATATAAGAAATATATGTTTGAATATATGAAGTTGAAGATTAGCATTTTTCTGTCTTGTATTGAGTGTAGACATTCATGTGCCATTGTCTGAATTCTTGTATAACTTTTATGTGTGTTTCCTATTGATATTTTGTCCTGAATTGCTATATAAAGCGTTGCTTCTGATTTTTCATCTTCTTCTATTTTTACTTTTTCATTTCCTAGCTTTTTTAAGATTTTTTTACATATTTCTTTATTGTTTGGATATTTTTCTGCAATTTTGTTTAACTCTTCATCCATTGCTATTTTTTCTAATTTTTTTACATTGTATTTCATTAAATATTTTATTGTTATAATAGCTAATGTTGCTATTACTATTATTACTATGTTCATTATATTTTTTAATTAGTTAATACTAATTTTTCTCCTTTGTTTTTATTTTAGCAAATCTTGTACTGCTTCTCCTATTATTTTGTTTACATCTGCTATTAATATATTAAATTTCATTTCTGCATCAAAGTATTTACTTGCTTGTTCATTTTGTATTAGTTCTCCATATAGTTCTTGTACATGTTTCATTTTTTCTTCATTGTCTTTCCCTGTTTGAATTGCTTCTATTTGTGTTTCATATCTTGCTTTTTCAAATTTATCAATTTTTTGTCTTATTTCTAAATTTAAGTTTATTGCTTCTTTGGCAATTTTATATGCTTTATATTCTTCTGATTGTTTTATTTCTTGTGCTAATTTGTTAGCTGTGTCATATACATTCATTTTTTTACTGATTAGCTTTTGCTAATCTCTCCTTTCTTTTTATTAATTTAGGACGAACTAAAATTCTCAAAGTTTTTTGGAATTTGTAATTCGTCCTAATTCATAGTTACAATATTAATTGTTTGTCTTTTGTGTTTTTATGCAAATGCTTGACGTTTTTTGAATGATAATATATTTGTGATTTCTTTTTCTCCTGCTTTTGCTTTTTTCTCTTTTTGTGCATTTTCTTGTTCGTTTTGTTTTCTTTGTCTTTCTGCCATTGTTTCACATATTGCTTTTTGATATGTAAAGTGTGTGTCTTGCGCTATTTTTGCCCAGTTATAATTGTTTTTTACTTTTGCTTTTGCTTTTTTTACTATGTTTGCACATAATTCTGGATTATATAATAATTCTAATATTGAGTCTGCTATTGAATTTGGATTTCCACAGTAACTTTTCATTCCTGTTTCTCTATGTTCTACTATTTCTCCTAGTCCTCCTGCATCTGATACTACTATTGGTCTTTCTGCTAACATTCCTTCTAATGCAACTATTCCAAATGGTTCATATGTACTTGGGAATACTGATATGTCTGCTGCTTTGTACATTTTTTCTACATCTTTTCCATTCATGTATCCTGCAAAATATACTTTATTTCCTAGTCCTAGGGTTTCTGCTTCTGCTTTTAATTGGTCTATCATTCCTCCTTTTCCTGCTATTACAAGTTTTGCGTCATGATATCCTGCTAAAACTTTTGGCATTGCTGCAATTAAGTTTTGTACTCCTTTTTCATATACAAGTCTTCCCATGAATAGTATTATTTTTTCATTGTCCATTGCATATCTTCTTCTAAAACTATAGTCTCTATCCATTCCTGTAAATTTATTTAGGTTTACTCCATTTGCTACCACATTTATTTTTTCAAATGGTAGTCCAAATAGTCTTTGTATTTCACCTTTCATGTAATTGCTGTTTACAATTACTTCTGTTGCTTCATATGTAAGCATCCATTCTGTGTCATTTATATATCTTTGGGTTTCATCATGTATTCCACTGTTTCTTCCAGCTTCTGTGGCATGTATTGTTGCTACTATTGGGATATCATATGAATTTTTAATTGATTTGGCTGCATTTGCTACTAGCCAATCGTGTGCATGGATTACATCAAATTTTCCTTGTTCTGCAATTAGCTGGTTTGCTTTTGTTACCATATTAAAATTCATTTGCATTATCCAGTCTATAAAGTTGTTTGGGTTTATCATATAGTTATCTATTCTATAGACTTTTACTCCTTTGTCATCTTCAAAGTCTGGCACGTCTCCTTCTCTGTATGTTATTACTGTTACTTCATGACCGTCTTTTATTAGTCTGTGTGATAGGTCATATACTACTCTTGCTATTCCACCTACTACTCTTGGTGGATATTCCCATGTTAGCATCAATATTTTCATTGATTTTCCCCCTTCTTAGGTTCTGTTTTCTTTGGTTTTTGTCCCTTTTTATATTCTATACAAATTTTTTCAAATTGTAAACCTTTTTTATGAAAAATTTGTTTTTTTTACATTTTATTTTTATTTTTCTGTTTTTTCAGTTTTCAGCTAAAAATTAATATTTGTAAATTTATTTTTAGATATGATTGTTTAAAAATTAAGTTATGCAAAATTTATTTTATTTAGAAAAAATAGATAAAAAAAATAATAGGTAGTTTTATACTACCTATTATTTTACTATTCTATAGTTTCCTGTAGATGGATTCTTTTCAAGTCGAATATTAGATTGTAGACAAACTAATGGGCAAAAACCTGGAAAGTAATCCTTATAACTGTTGTAGTACACGTAACCATCGAAACTAGCATACATCACACCATTACTACTACCACCAGACGGAGAAGCAATCCACATGGCACCAGCCTTAGATTTGTTCGATTTTATATAAATTTTTCCAAATTCATCCTGCTTTACTCCTGTAATAGCATATTTGTAAGAGCCATTGCTCCATTTTACTTGGTATCCTGTACTTGTTGCACTTGCACATTCTATGTATTTACTTGAATGTGTATCTTTATATGATTTACAATACATTTCTATGGTTGGTCCCCCTATTACATAATCTACTATATTTTCATATCCTGTTTTATATTTTCCATTCCATATTTCTTTATCTAACATATAGGCTACTGCTTTTATATTGTTATTTGTTGAACTTGAGCCTCCACTTTTCCAATATGTTGATAACCATTTATTTGCAAATATGCTATCTATATTTTTGGCTCCTTGTGTATATTGCGAATATACATTATCAAATGATAATTTATATTTTGTACTATGTTCACGTAATTTCGCTCCATTTTTTGTTGGTCCATAATTGTAATGCATATAATCATCTGATATTAAATATATATTATTTTCATCTGCCAAGAATATTCTCCATGTTGTTCCATTATCATCATATTTTGCATTATATCCCTCTACTATTTGTCCATAATATAATGTTGAATTACTTTCAATTTCTGATGAGCTTATTCCATTTACTTTCCATACTGCATATAATGTTATGTTTGCATCTTTAGTGTATGATGCTCCTGGTTGATACTCTCCTGAACCTGTTTGTGTTGAACTTGCCGACCAGCCTTGGAATGTGTATCCACTTCTTGATGGTATTGTATTACTTAAGTTTATGCTTATTCCA
>CAUWAY010000029.1:0-16474 GCA_963556905.1 uncultured Clostridia bacterium
TTAGGGCTTATGTTTAAAATTTTTTGGGACATTTTCAAAAATCATTGACAATATTATTTAAAAATGATTGACATATATCTTGCCAAAAACTTAAAGAGCATAAACCTCTGCAATTCCTGACAAAAAAACTTTGTTAGTTGTTCAATATAACTACTTCTAAAATTTATTTTATCAATGTAAAATTCTCCGTTTTTTGTTTTTTAATAAAGTCATCAATTCAATAAATTCTTGCTTTTCTTCTTTAGATTTTTCCTTCCATTTTTGTTTTAAAATTTCATTTAATTTGTTATATTTTATTAACTTTTCTCTTTCAATATCTCTATCAGCCATTAATTGTTGTGGACTAAAAGAAATACTATTTACATTTAGATTTTCACATTTTTTAGTTTCTAAAATATTTATTTTTTCTTCAATAATTTTATAATCTTCTGAAAAATCTTCTATCTTTACTATGCCACCTACATAAGCCTTTTTTATTCCTTCTTTTTGTTTTTGTAATATGTCTTGCAATGTTCACAAGTATAATACATATATTTTTTCTTTGTTCCTCCAGAGCCTTTACATTTCATAATTCTGTTACATTTATGACATTTTAGTTTTTGAAAGAATATATAAACTCTATCTCTTGTATAACATCTTTGATTTTTCTCTTTTTGATGTTGTGCTTCATTCCACATAGCACGACTAATTATTGGCTCTACTGCATTCATATAAATAATAGGATCAATACTTTGTGCTTTTCCAATTCTTTTATATTGTTCATAATCTCCCATATAAACACGATTTTCAATTATCTTTTGTATTGTAGAATCTCTCCACTTTTTGGGTATTAACACTTTCTCTTCATTAAAAATATTAGCAATTTGTTGATAGCTTTTCCCCTCTAAATACATATTAAATATTCTTATTACAATGTCTTTTGTAGTTTCATCTATTACAGTTTTTTTATTACCATCTTTTTTATAACCTAATGGAATAGTACCGTGGTAAGTGTCCAGATTTTATAGCACCATTTAATCCGAACTTTGTTATTTCACTAACTATTTCAATTTCTAATTGAGATAATACTGTTAGCATTCTTACAAAAAATCTTCCGTTCGCAGTAGAAGTATTAACATCATCTTTATCACACACCAAATAAGTATTGTATAATTCTAATTGTGCGATTAGTTCTTCTAAATCACGAACTGAACGAGTAACTCTATCTAACTTATAAGCTACAGTATAATTGATTTTGCCATTTTTCATATCTTCCAACATTTCTTGAAATGCTGGTCTATCTTTAATGTTCTTAGCTGATATTCCAGCATCTTCATACACCTTAAATACTTCATATTCTTTAAATTTACAAAGTTTCAATAGTTTTTCTTTTTACTCTAGCAAACTAAATCCGTTCTCTTACTTGGTCTTCTATACTTACATGAATATAAATTCCTGCAATTCTTCTTTCTCCGTTCATTCTATAATTATCTCCTTTCACTTTTGAATGGAAAGGCAACAAAAAAATCAACCTTGACAGTTGATTTATCAATACTTTCGTCTGGTGCGACGATTTTACTTAGTGGAGCCACTAAGCAGAATCGAACTGCTGACCTACGGGTTACGAATCCGTTGCTCTACCAACTGAGCTATAGTGGCATTTCTAATAAACAATATAATTTTTTTGACAACTTTAATTATTATTTTATAATTTAATAATAAGAAAGTTGTCAAAAGTTATTATACCAAATTTTTCAGAAAAATCAAGCCAAATTTTATATTTTAGGTTTTTTATTTCCTATATATTGAATCGCAATTCTATTTTCTGGATTTACATCAAATGTATATAAAACAATTAAAAATATCCATTCCAATGGTTTCATTAGTATATATGTGATGTCAGCCTGTACACTTGTATTTATATGTTTTGATAAAGGATAACCATATTTATCATAAATATATCTTACAAAATGATGAAATTTTGGAGTTTTTTCTTGTATTAAATCTTCAAAAGCATTAGCAACACATAATTGCCTATTAACAACAATTTTCTTTCCATGCCTTATCCCCATTCGTATTGGTTTAACAACATTTTTATGACCTCTTAAAGATACTGTACATAAATAATGTCCATCATATTCTATTGGAGGAGGAGATATTTGGGTTGATAATGTCCAGTCACTGGTTTCCAAAAATGCTTTTATTGCTTCATCTGGTCTTTGACCAAAAAGCATTAATATACTTATAAGAATCAATATAAGAGGTATTGAAAAAACAATTGCAAGTATTGGCCAGTTATCTATATTAAAAAGTAGTTTATAGCAAGAATTCAAAAATTTATTTTCGAATTCTTTTCTTTCTAAATTTTCTTGCTTATATTTTTTCATAATTTCTATCTCTGCTCTTACTCCACATAATATATAATTTATCGGGAATAAAGCTAAATATGATATTCCAAAAATAGCATACTCTATAATATTATTACTTAACTGTATTATCCAAATAATCATATATAATGAGCATATAAATATTCCAGACATTGAACATACTATAACCAATGGTGATAATTTTAATTTTTTTATTCTTATTAAAGCATAAGATATTATTCCAAGTGTTAATATTGCAAATACTGTAGGTCTACTCCAAGAAGCAATTGGACTATGTAGGTTTAGTTCTCCTCCACCTATATGTAATGCTATTTGATAGTCCTGAAAACTTTGCAAGCAATAAAGTAATATTGTAAAAGGTATTCCTAATAAGAATATTAAGCAATCTGTTAAATTTTCCTTTATTTTTTTTGTTTTAAATAAATTTATAATATTTACTAATGTTAAAATTAGTGGTAATATTAAAAATATGAAAATTAATATTATATATAATATTGGCATTTTTTCATCTCCTTTAATCACTTGAATTTCCTGCTCCTATGATATTCCCATTTATAGCATTAATATAAATGTATAGATTAGTAAGTGGATCATTTTCGTCAGATAATCTTACTTTCCACATAAGAGTATTTTTATAATCTAAATTCCTCCATCCCTCATTCCAATTATATAGTCTATTTATTTCACTTAAATTTGAAATTAGCTCTACTGATTCATTTCCATTTTGGTTTGTCTCCCTACTATAAAATTTAGAATTCCATGGTTGATATTGATATTTTGCTTTTTGGGCTTCTATGTCTGCTATGTCACATGCTTTTTCAATTGATATTATTTCTTGCTTTTTATTATTAAAGTTTGAATAGTATTTATTGTTTTCTATGTAATATTTAACAGCATATTTATCATTACTTTTGTTTAAATTTTCTTTTTCTATTGGTATTGAATTATTAATATTATAATAAATGCAATTTGTATTTACTACTTTACTTGCAATTAAAATGTTTATAGAATATTTATTTTGATACTTTCCAAATTCATATTTTATATTTCCTATATTTTGTATAACATTATTAATTTCATATCTTGACAAAGTTATTATGGCTGTTTCTTTTTCTGAATCAAATTTTGGTATATTTTCAAAATTTTTTATACCTAATGCATATATTGTATTTGTATAATCACTTATATTAAAATGAATTATTTCTTGGTATATTCCTTGCCTAACTTGTTTAAATTCTGGATAAGTAGGAAGCTTATTTAATTTATCATTTATAGTATAATTTTTTTCTAAATCAATTTCATATTTAACTGATGTTTTTGTTAAATTCTCAAGTCTATCTATAAGAGCATTTTCTATAGTTGCTGAATTTGTTATTACCTGTCCTCCATCTGTTGTTCTTTTTATAACCTCTAATTGATTTTCTTTCAATATGAATACATAATTTTTACTTTTTTTATTATAATCAAATTCTATAAAAATTTCACTTTTTTGTATTTCTCTTATTTCGTCTTCATTATATATTTTCCCCTCTATTATATTTGTTGTTTTTGTATTTAACTCATTATATATAATTGGCATTTCTTTTGATTCTGAATTTATAATTATATATTTACCTTCTTTTCCTTTATAGATAATTCTATCCGGTATTGGCAATGTATTGCTTTCATTTATTCGTTCATCTATTTCATTTTTCTCGTTTTTAATTTCAATTTTGAATATATAATAAATACTGCAAAATATTATCAATACTAGTATTATATATATGACTATTTTTTTCAATTTTTCCCCTCCACTTTTTTATTATAGTCTAGTATGTCTCCTGGTTTACACTCTAAAATTTCACAAATTTTTTCTAATGTTGAAAATCTTATTGCTTTTGCTTTATTTGTTTTTAGTATTGATAAATTTGCTGGTGTTATTCCAATTTTTTCTGCAAGTTCTCCTGATGACATTTTTCTTTTTGCTAACATTACATCTATATTAACTATAATTGGCATTATATTTCTTCCTTTCTCTATATTTATAATTTTTAAATTGTAAAATCGTTTTCTTCTTTATATTCAATCGCTTTTTTATATATTTCATTTAATATTTTTATTCCTATTCCAAAAATAACAAATATTGTCATTAATGTTATTGAAAATATTAATATGTAATATATAATTTCTTTAATTGATAAATTTTTATTGAGAAAAGTATATACAGATATAGCAATATATATTGTGCTTATTAAAAAACAACTATTACTAGTTTTGTTTAATCTATTTGAGTTATCTTTACTAAACAGTATGTTGCTTTTTAGGTTTTTAAATATTTGTATAAATTGATGTATAATATAAAGTGCTATTATTCCTGTTAGTATAATTAGTATAAAAAATATAAATTCGAATATTTTATTTTCTAATGTTGTAGTATTTTTGGTTACTTTTAATATTAAACTTAACACTAATAAATCCAATAAACTTATTATCGTAAAAAGTATATTTAGTCCTATAATGACTTTTGATGATAAACTTTTTTCTCCTAAAATCTTCATTTTTTCTTTCTCCTTTTTTTATTAGTATATATCATTTATTTTATTTTTTGTCAATACTTTTTTATTGTTTATCGATATTTTTATTATAAATGTATCTATTCGCTTGAACAGTAACTTTCTTTGTTAAAATTGAGTTTAAATCATTTTTAGTAAAAATTGAAAAAATGATATTATATATTTGTACTTTTTGTGAAAGGAGAAACACTATGGATATAAAGGAGTTGGAAGAAGTGATGAAAAATGATATTAAGAACAATTTTGAACAAATAAGATATAAAAGCTAGTAAGTTTAGTTATAATGATAGCAATCCAGATTTAGGCACACCAGCAAAGGTAATTAAATTTATGCTAGATGGGCATTTCTATCTAATGTTTGTATTTCTTGAATATATATCAACTGATGATAATAAAACAAAATTTATACAATTTGATAATAATGAATATGTAAAAGTTGTTTTCTTAAAAGATATTCATCATAGTGTAAGAATAAATCCAAAGCCACAATTTCAAGTCAACATTCATGAACCAGAAGAATACAGAACTAAGGAAGAATTTCTTGATTTGTTTTTACAAAAATATATAAGCTATTATTCGCAGCATAATTTTCTTCTGTATATGTAGATATTATTTCACTAGCACTTTGTCTTATAAATATCTTAGAGATTTGTAGCATTCTTTATCTCCTAATATTACCCTCTTCTTGTTTTTTATGCCTAAAGCTCCTAATTGAACTTTAAATTCATCTGAAATTTTAAGTTGCAAATCATAATTATACTCAATATATCTAAATGGATTAGGTTTTGCAAATTTATATGCTATTCCTTTGGATCCTTCTAAATAAGGGAATATCTCATTATTTGTTTATCTTTTTCAACAATAAAATCATCTGTTCTTCCTGTTAACTCACAACAAGTTCTTAATGATTTTCCAGGAAAATAATCATCCAGTTTTTTGTTTTTTTCCATTATATTTATGATATCCTTTTTTACTCCATCTAATGGTAATAAAAAATTATACTTTTTATCTTTCTTATTCCAAATACTTTGATTAAACCACTTTGTTTCTTTTGTAAAATAATTAAAGTATTTTACATTATCTTCAACATTCCATTTTCTATTAAGTATTGTTAATAAAATTTGATTGCTTGCAACATTTTCAAATCCATTTATATTTGTTGTCAATTATTCAATTGTATAATTATCCAATAAGTATTTTCTTATGTCTATATAGGCATCTTCAAAAAATGAAATATCTAATATAAAAGACAATTTTCCATTTTTCTTCAACAAATCCAAAGAATTTTCAATAAAAAACATTGATAAATTAAATTTATTGTTTTTCTTTTTGCCACTCACAAACTTGAATGTATTAAAATATGTTCTTTTTTCTCTGTCATATTCCTGCTTCTTCTTCCATATAAAGTAACAAATGGTGGATTGCCTATAATCACATCATATTTATTATTAATATTTTTATAGCAAAAATCATAATTATATATCTTTAATTTCGGAAGTTTGAATTTATTATCTTGAATATTAATGCTTTATTGTGTTCTTTACTATTCTTTTTAATCTTATTAATGATTTCTATCAAGAATAGTCCTGAACCACAAGATGATTCAAATATATGTGTGTTTTCGTCTATTTTTATATTATTAATCATATTTTGAAGTATACACATCATTTGAATAATTGAAAACTAAATTAGTATGATTTTTTGCAAACAAAAAAATCATCCATGTTATTTTTTAATGGACTTTTGATATTTTATTAGATGTTTTTTATTTGTATTAAAAGTATTAATCTAAATATATTTAATACATAAGTTAACAAAAATCATTTTTTAATTTATGTAAATTTGCGGTATAATATAATTGAAATTTCGTAGCTGTGCGATAAAAACAGCAAGTAGCAATCAATTCCGTATAACAATTGTAAGGAGGAATATTTTATGAAAAAACGGAGTATGGCAATTCTCTTAGGGTGCTTTTTAGCACTCACTTTGGTCGGATGTGGTAACTCTAGCGGTAATGAAATTATTACACTTCCCAATACAGAATCACAAGCTGAAGTATCCCAAATTGAATCATCTAGTAATGTAACAGTATACAGGACAAGGAATGTCGAAGAATACTTAGCTTTCTTAGAATCTTCCGATGAAAGCAACAATGAAATTATTGGAGTTACTACATCTATGTACACTGGGCCATATACTAATGGTGAATTCTATATGGTAACTTTTAGAGAATTAAAGTAACGATGATTTCCACTCTGTTGCATTTAACATTAAAGGTAAACACTAAAAAAATAATCCTTGTTTTGTTATTATGATATAGCCTTTTTTGCCTTAGGAAATGCAATTATTTTGTTGTTTTTTAAATGTTTTCTAAGTTCTTCAAGTTCTACTTGTTACATATTTTTGATTTCTACTTTTGGGCTTATCTGGAATTGTCATTTGTATTTTATATTTTTCTAATAATGGATTTAAGTAGTCATACATAAATGTTGGTCTATGTTTTAGTCCAATATATTCCATAATTTCTTTTACATTTTTTGGCCCTTTACAAAATTCTAAAATCAAATTTATTTTATTTTCTTTCTTGTTCGGTATCATATTCAAATGGATTTTCTTTAAATAATATAATAGCTTCAATAAATAATAATATTTACATATCAACAACCAATACTAGTTTATATGATATATTAAAAGATTACATTGATAATAATTACAATACTGGTATTATTGGAGCTAGAACTTATAAAAGAAATACTGAAACCTTGAAACTCTTAAAAAATGTTGTAATAACTTTATTGATAAACCTATTCAAAAAGTAACATTAGCCAAAGTAATAAAATCATTGACAAACTTTATAGAATTAGAATATATTAATCCTAAAACAAACGAAAAGCAATTAAAAACATATTCTCAAAATATAATAGATAAATTACATATGTTATTAAATAAAGGCTTTAAAATTGATTTTTCGGAAAGAATTATACCTTTTAATCCTATGGACATTGATTTAAAAGAAATACTAAATAGTAATCTACTTAATACTTATAATTTAATATTTTATGATTATGATAAAAATACCTTTATTACTCCAAATGAAATAAACTGTTATTTGCAAAGGCTAAATGAAAGATATAATAATTATATGAAACAAATAGGTCTTTAAAATGCTATTGCATTAGTTTTGCATTACTTATAAAGAAATCCTTGTATTGTTGATATTTCAACGTTTACAAGGATTTTTTTATAAGTAATACTTGGTGCCAACGACGTAGATATTTACAACTCGTTAGCTCTCTTGACGAACGACTAAATAGTCATTCAAGTTATAAATATATTACCAAATTATTTTATAAAAATCAAGTGAATTTCTAAAAAAGTTTTTGCAAATATTTGTTTGTATCTATTGCTTTGTTGTAAAATGTATGTTATACTAACTGACATAGGAAATGAGAATAAGCAGATGTGGTTTTTGCCACCAATTTTACGAATCTTCGTAGGAAAGGTGGTGATGTTTATGGTTAAAGTGATACTATTTTTTATACTATCCTTAATGTTATCTTTAACATTAAACGTTGCCTTGATAGCAGTTCTATATAAGAACTGGGTTGATAAGCAACTACATAAATAAAAAAAGCTCACATCTGTACTTTGACGAGTAGATGTGAGTTTACACATTTTCTTGGCAAAACCACGTTTGTGGCTTCTCCATTTCCTATATTTATTATACACAGATTTTTTATAAATGTCAAATAAATATTTTTATATCTTTTGTTTTTTTATAATTTTAATTGATGTATTTCCACCTAAATCCCCCAGCTTTTGTTCTAACCCCTCTACAACATGCCGAAATATTTTGAATATGAGTTTTATCTATAGCAACCTTTAAAGAATCATATATTTCTCCAGTATCTACATTTAATACTTTTTTTTGCTTTTTTTGTTTTTGATTTACTGGTCTTGAAGCTTCTTCTCTTCCTATATATTCCCATTTATACCCATGTGAACTATTAGTTATTCCTCTACAGCAAGCTCGTATTCCACCCATATCAACATTATACTTTTTAGTAGCGTCCGAAACAGAATCAAATATTTCTCCAGTATTTATATTTTTTACTTTAACTTTTTGCTTGTTACTAGCATTTTCTTTCCCACATTTAGGGCAACCACTTTTCATTCGTACTCTATTTTTTACCATTGCCTTATATGTATTCCCACATTTAGGGCATAACCAATAGTATAAATCATGAGTATCTGGTAAAACATTATATGGAGTAATGTTTCCATTTTTGATAGGATGCCATTCTTTTGCAATATTAGGATAAAGATTTCCTAAAGAATCTTTTAGACTTGCTATATAATATTGTTCTTTAATTGAATACTCATCTCGAAGAATATCAATATCTGTATCGTAAATTCCTAGTTTCTTTAATATATCAATTATTATTACATTTAATTGATTCCAATCTTGATATTTATATATGTAAATAGAAGAGTTAGATGTATTTATTAATTTACAATTATCTTCTCTAATTCTATATAAATTAATATCTTTTTCTTTGCACAACAAATCTTTATTCTCATCCTTTTTTATATCTTTATGCCAAGTTTGCCCATCATATTCTATTGCAAATTTACAAGATGGAATGTAAATATCAAGTTCTTTACCAGCTAAACATTCTCTATCTCCATTAATTGCATCTGGAAAATGTTTCTTTAAATAATAATAAATAGCCTGCTCTGGAAATGAACTGCTCATTCTTTTCGAGCACTTAAAACATCCTGTTTTTTGAGAAGTACGAGAATTAATGCGAGTTTTCCATTTATATCCACAAATATGGCAAATAAAATTACACATTTTATTTGAACCATATGTTACTTCTTCAGGCAAGAAATCATTTAATTCATAATCCCAATCATCCAATATTTCAGTACAGTTATTATATTTACACCAGGTTACTAAATCATTAAATCCTTGTAATACCTGTTTATTATTACATATAGGACACCCTTTACCTTTAACTTTATTAACAACAGATTGAATATATTTATGATTTTTTTTACATATCCAAGAAATTTTCTTTTGAGAACTACATGTTATATTCTTTAGATCATCATAAGTATTAACCGTTAAATCTAATTCATCTAAAAATTCGGGATAATCATCAAATAATAAATTTCTTCTTTGAAAATTTACACCAGAACATATTGAACATCCTGTTCCTTGACACCTTGAATGAATTTGCTTTTTGTATTTATGCCCATTTTGGCATATCCAAAAAACCTCTTTATGACTTCCATATGTCACTTGAGATGGTAATATATCATTGGATTCATAATCCCACTCTTCAATTAAATACTTTTTATTATTGGCAATACACCAATTTTCTAAACTATTATTCATATTATTTATACATTCCATTCTTTTAGTAGTTATTTAGTATATGTTTAATACTACACTAAATAACCAATTTTATTTGCTTAATTTTTCAAAGAAATGACCACTTAGCATCAAACCACTTTCGACAATTGTAACTTCTTGTTTGTTATGTGATTTTTTATATTCTTGACGTCCATCTTCTGTAATTTGTGGAACTTCAAAATCATATTCAATAT
Organism: uncultured Clostridia bacterium; assembly: GCA_963556905.1. Taxonomy (GTDB): domain Bacteria; phylum Bacillota; class Clostridia; order TANB77; family CAG-508; genus CAG-269. The sequence continues at coordinate 10,532 of CAUWAY010000029.1, forward strand.
AAAGTTTGCCATCCTCAAATGACCATGTTCCACTTCCGTTCGGACATATCATTGTTTTGTCACTTTTTAATGCAATAACTGCTTCTTTTCCATTCCATGTGTTTGTTCTATATGTTCCGACCAGATTTTTTTCTTCATTTTTCATTGAAACTGAACTTGAATTTATTTCATTATTTCCTTTGAAATTTATTCCAATTATAAAGCCTATAATTCCTGAAATCAATGCAATTATTATACAAATCAAAATCATATTTGTTTTGTTCATACCTATTCCTCTTTCTATAAATTATTATCTATCTGCAAAATATTATATCAATTTTAGTCGATTTTTACAATAAAACTGCCAATATTTAAAAGTAAAAATAGGATGTAGGGAATATTATTAATTCTCCACATCCTGTATTCTATATTTCTAACAACTCAATAACATCTACAAATCCATTTCTATAATACTTTTCATTCCAATAATATAAGTAATCCATAAAGTTTTTCTCAAGTTGATCGAGTTGTTTTTGAACATATTTTTTATTCTGTTCAGGTACGCTTTTTAGTATTTTCTCTGCAATTTCTTCAAAATAGATACAATATTTTTTATCTTGAGGTGTCATCTCACTAAATGCTGTTTCTTCTCGAAATTCTATCCATTCCTTTAATAAATCATCTTTAACTTCTCTTAAATTCTTCATTTGCTTTCATCTCCTATACATATATTAGTTCATTTAAAATTATTTCTTCTGCTTGATTCTTAATAGCATTCATTGTTCCAACCCAATAAAGCATATCTATATTTTTCATTTCTTCTGTTAAATCGCTATTGTCTTTTAGTTGGTTAATAAGTTGTTCAACCCTTGATATAGCTGTTTCTTGGATTTCTTTTAGGTGAGTATTTAATGTAGCATCTAAAAGCATTATTGAATATTCAGCTTTTTTATGCTCTTTTAAGTAATTTAATCTCATTCTGCCATATTTATTAAGAGTTATCTTTTCTTGTTTTGGCATTGTAAGATTTGGAATATAATAATCCCCTTCTAAATGATATTCAATTCCAGTTTTTTCATCTATCTTTGTTTTTGGTAATTCATTATTCATAATTATTTCACTCCTTTTTTTCTTTTAATCTTAATTCTTCATAATAATCCTTTTTAGCTTTCTTCCTTACTAAATACATACATTCTTGTAGAAGCCATTTTAATTCATTTGTATAAGCTAGATATATAACGCCTTCTTCTAATTTTCCATTAGTTTCTTTTTCATACAAATGAACATAATTATCAAACTTTTCCTTTAATCTTGTAGCTCTGTATCTAATATCATCATCTTTGCACTTTAGATTATCGTTTATTATCTGCATTAATTTATTGTATTCTTGTTTGCTAAAATATATTTTATCTTGATTTGACATATATTAAATACCTCCTTTAGTTTAGGTTATAATCGTTTTTCTTTTTTACTTTCTTAGCTTGTATTTCAGATAATTCATCATTGGTTAATACTTTTCTTGTAGAATTATGAACTATATCTGAATCGTTATTATCAAATATTCCACTTTTTTCTAAATCTTCTGCTACAAGAGTATAGCTTCGTTTATCTTCTGGAATATCATAATATTTTTCATCAAATATTTTCATTTGAAATCTTTTAATAAGTGATTTCCAAAATCCTCTAAATTTACTTAATTCCGTTTTAGCTTTTTCTAAAGCACTACTTAGTTTGATAATTGTTTTATCTTTAGTTGATAATTCATCCTTTAATTCCTTTATATCATCATCTTTTAGCTTTATTTGCTCTTTAATTGAATAATTTTCACTCTCTATTTTAGAAGTAGCATGTTCAAATTCCTTAATTGACATATTTAAGTCATTTACACTTCTAACTGTCTGGGTAACATCTGTTACATCTTTAATATAATCTTTGATATTTTCTATATTCTCGTTTGAAATTTGGCTATTATTTTTATTAAAGGGCATAGGCTTTAAGTTATCTAATAACTCAATTATACCTTTACTTGAATTATCTAACTTTTTAGTTTGTTTATTAGCATTTTCAAGTTTTTGCTTTTGTTGTTCAAGTCTTTTCTTTATTTCTCTATAATTATCCATTTCTTTTACATTGATGTCTTGATTTCTGCCTTTTCGTTTAGCTTTTAGCCTACTATCAACACCATAAAACTTGTTATAAGACTTGATACAGGCATTTCTCATTTTATCTTGAATAGCTGTTAATGACTCTTTGGTAAACACTTTTGATTTACCAACTTGTTTTTTCATACCTTTTTTACAATTATCAATTACTGGTACACCAATAACATGCATGTGGGGAGAGGTTTCATCAAAATGAATTGTTGCATTAGCTACCTTAAAGTTTGGTACTATTTTATTTAAGTCTTGTATTTGCTCATTATATACATCAATCATTTTGAATCTATACTCATCATTTTTGTCTTGCCAAAAATCCATATCTCCAAGTTCTATTATAATCTCACAAGCAATATCGTTCTGTAATGTACAAGCCTTTTCAAAATAATTATTTATTTTTCTATCATTTCTAGTCTGCTTATTATTAAACTCAATACGAGATTCTTCAAATTCATCTATATATACTTGCTTAACATCTTCAACAATATCGTTAGTTCCATATATAGTTGTAATCAATTCTCTTTGATTATCATAATCTCGCAAATTGTGTTTATTTGCTCTAGATAAATCATTTGCATTTTGTATAGCATTATTTGATAGAGAAGTAGTACCAGATACATTTCCTTTTGCTGTTTTTTTAGCTACTTTACTTTTGTTCTTATCACTACCTAAGTGAAAAGAATATGCTAATTCTTGCTCCATCTTTTTCCTCCTTTAGAACTTGCTTCGAAGCATAGGACTTTGACTCTGTCATAAGTCCTAACCCCCTATGAGTTTTGACATTCTATCAAAACTCGGGGGCTCTGCGAGGCAATAAATTTTCTCCTAACAGGATAAAATTTATTCAAATTAACTATCGCCACTTTCATTTTTACTTTGTAAAAACAAAACGTGCCACGTTAATTTGATTGTTGCAACATAGCCCATAACCAAAGTAAAAGTTGCAACAATTATTTAGTGTCTTCTTTGGAGAATTTTACTGGCTTCACAGCAATTTCACTGCGTTCACCATTTTCAAATTTAATTGTTGTTTCACTATCGTCAGGTATTGCATTAAAGTAGGGCTCGATATTATCTGCTTCTGTAATTTCAAAGTCATCATAATCATCACCATTAATATAAATTATTCCAAATCGATATTCTTCCATTTTATTATCTGGATCTAATTTGTAATAATCTTCTAATGGGAATACTCTAACAATAGCACTATTATCTTGAACGAAATTAAAATAAAATACTTGCTCTTGTAGATAATATATTGCCTCTGTATAATGAACATCATAGTATTGTTGTAATCTCATTATTATTTCTCCAAAATCTTCTTCTGGTAAATAGTTACTAAATCTGACATTTCCTAATACATTTCCGAATAAGGCAGGTTTTGTTGTATCAATATATCCTTTATCATACAATTCTTGACATGGTTTACAAATAGAGTCTCTAAAATTAATTTCCTTTACAATTACTTCACTTCCTATAAAAGTTAATTTTATTTCATCAACATACTTCATTATAAGTTCAGCTTGTTCTTCACGAGTATAATCTTTCCATGTTTTTGTTCTTTCTTTATATTGCTTATTCATAATCATTTTATTGAGAAAATCTATATCTCTTTTTAATAGAATATCTTTTGGAGTAAATCTTAATTCTTCTACGCAATCAGTAGCTTCTAATTCTTCTTTTAGATTATTTATGTTTTTTTCTATAACAGCTGTTTCGCTTGTATATACATCTAAGTCAAAAGCCCCATTGATATAAGCCTTTCTAATTCGTTCAAGTTTTGCATTTTGTTCATCAATCTCTGTTTGTAGCTTTTCCTTAGGCTCATCAAATCTTTGTCTTATCATTGGTAAAAAGAATTGATTTACAACAGAATCATATTCTACTAATTCATTTATAAATTGATTAAAGTATTCATTTATGGCATTTTCTTTAATGGTTATTTTGCAATCGTTACAATAGTAATAGAAATAAGGCTTTCCATTTTTCTTTGTAGTAGCTTTACCACCTAAAATACGATTACATTTAGGACATTTTATTTTCTGTAAATATAGGTAAGTTAATGTTCTTTGATAACTTCTTGAATTTTTCTTTTTCTGAACTTGGCAATCTTCCCACATTTCTTTTGAAATAATAGGTTCTACAACATTTTCATAATAAGTAGGGGATTTAGTTCTTTTTCCATGAACAAAGTCGCCTTTATATATTTCATTTTCAAGAATAGTTTGTATTGTAGAATCTCTCCAGTTATCTTTTCCTAAAACTTTTTCTTCATTAAAGATATTACTGATTTTTTTATAAGAATAGCCCTCATAGTATAACTCATATATTCTAACAACTACATCTTTGGTAGAATAATCTATTACAAGAGTTTTATTCTCATGTTTATAGCCTAATGGAGCAATATGTGGAATATGACCTTGCTTTATTGCACCTGCTAAACCTATTTTAGTTCTCTCGCTAGTTCTTTCAATTTCATTTTGACTTACACTTACTAAAAGTCTTGGAACCATCTTACCATTCGCAGTAGTTGTATTTATGTCATCATTAACACAGCCTATATAAGCATCGTTTTCCTCTAAAAAGTTTATAAATTCTTCCCAATCATAAATACTTCTTGTAAATCTATCTAATTTTAGAGCAATAACAGTATTTATCTTTTTAGATTTAATATCTTCTTTTAATCTTTCAAATTCTGGTCTATAATTACCAGTTTTTGCACTTATTCCAGCATCTTGGTAATAATCTACAATTTCATAATCCTTAAATTTACAATAGGCTTCTAATCGTTCTTTTTGTTCTGGAAGACTAAATCCTTCACGAGCTTGGTCTTCGGTAGAAACCCTCATATACAATCCACATTTTTTCTTTTCTTCAACCAATTTATATACCTCCTAACAAAAAAGAGACATCAAAGAAAACACACAAGTTATCCTTGACATCTCTTAAATCTGTTTATATTACAATATATTTTCTTGGAACAAACCAAAAACATATAATCAACTCCTAACAGGTAAACATAAATAATTTACTGTCGGTATTATATCACGATTTTCAGAAATGTCAAATTTTTAGCTATTTTATGCTGTTTATATAATCTTCTAATTCAGATAATTTTATCTTTTTTGTTAGATTGGATATATAAACATCATTAGAATAGTTAAAGACCAGAAATGTAGTATCTTTTACAATTACTCTATGTGGCTCAATATAAGAGATATTGGTTTTCTCAATTTTTCTTATACTACCATTAACAAAAGTAGGAGTAACCTTTGAGAACTCACATATAAACTCTAGTCTTTTCTTTAAGTTTTCCTCAAATCGTAGTTCTTCTTTAATTATCTTCATTTCAAGCACCATCCTTTCTTTTTAGGATATTGGATGATGTTTTTTTGGCAAAGAAAAAAATCATCCAATTTACTTGAATGATTTTTAATCTATCTGTTAGTTCGAACAGATACGTCATTGGTGCAGATGGCCGGAATCGAACCGGCACGGTTTATTCAACCGCAGGATTTTAAGTCCTGTGCGTCTGCCAGTTCCGCCACATCTGCATAAATATAAACTGGCAATGCCTTACAATAATAATTATTATAAATACTTTATTAAATTTTGTCAATAGAAAAATTTAAAAAAGTAAAAAATTATCAAGTAATGCTTGGTGGCTTGAAGTGGAATCGAACCACTGACACGAGGATTTTCAGTCCTCTGCTCTACCGACTGAGCTATCAAGCCATGTTAATACATATTTTTATAAAAAAATGGCGACCTGGAACGGGCTCGAACCGTCGACCTCTAGCGTGACAGG
>CAUWAY010000030.1:0-16365 GCA_963556905.1 uncultured Clostridia bacterium
CTCGAACCTATGACCCTCTGCTTGTAAGGCAGATGCTCTCCCAGCTGAGCTAAGCGACCATGTCTTTCGACATTGACTAGTATACTATGTTTTATAACAAAAGTCAATACTTTTTTAAAAAAATTTATTTTTTTTTATTTTTTTGTTTTTTTATTGATAATTTAATTATTTTATAATATAATGTAAAAAAATTTTATATGGAGGCATAATTATGCGGAAATCATTTATGGTAGAATTCACAGGAACCCCTGAGGCAGGAAAAACAACATCTATTAAAAATTTGGCCAACAAGCTTATTGGTGCTGGGTACAAAGTAACTGTTTTAAAAGAGTCAGCAGAATCTTTGCCACCAGAAATACCAAAAGGAACTTGGGATGCAAATTTATGGATGCATTTTCAGACAACAGCAGAAATTTTAAGAGCCAGCCATATAAATGCTGACATTATCCTAATTGATAGAGGACTAATAGATAGCAATTTTTATGGAAAAAAATTTTTGTGGGAAAATCTAGTCACAAAGGAGCAATATGAAAATTTCAGAAAACAATTTATTGAAGAATTATTTCCAAATTTTTTAATAGCATTAACTGTTTCTCCATTAACCGCAATAAAGCGTCGAGGAGGGGCAGGTCATTTAGTCAATAATGTATACATCAAAAAATACAATGAATTCTTTATGAGGTATTATAATGAACTAAAGTGCAACAAAGTTATTATAGAAACTGAAAAGTTAGATATATATCAGATGAATGACATAATATATAAAGTTATTTTGAAAAATCTACCATAAAACAATTTAGTGCAGAAATACATATTTCTGCACACAATTTATTTAAAGGAGCAATTAAAATATGTTTATAGATGAAATAAAAAAAATATGTAGTAATTATAATAGAGTAGCTTTTTTTATTGATATGGATGGTACAATAGTAGAATATAAAGTATTTGAAAATGAAAATGAATTAGTAGAAGCACATAAAAACTTACTAGACGAAAAACCATTATTGCCAATAATTAATATCTTAAAAGAAATAAATAAACTTCCTAATATAGATTTATATATTTTATCATTAGCAAAAAACACACAAATTAAAGAAGAAAAGAAACAATGGTTAAACAAATATGCAAGTTTTATAAAACCAAACAATTGGATTATACTCAATAAAGAAGCAAACGAATATAATTCAGAAAATAGAGATTATATAAAATATAGCCAAATGGAACAAAAGTTAAAGGAATATGATTATGAAATATTATTAGATGATGACCATAAAATTTTAAAAGTAGCAAAGCAAAATTTACAAAAAAAAGGAAAAGTCTTTCATATCTCTTCAACATTGGTATAAATTCAAAAACAAAAACATTTTTACGAAATTTGCATTAATTACTAATTTATGCTATAATAGTAATGTAATGGTAGATATATAATATATATTTACCCAACAAAAGAGGTGAAAAAATGACACTATTAGCAATAATATATATATTAATATTTATAATCTTTGCTTTATGTGCATATGCAGTAATGCAAATAAAATTAGCAGGAATCAATGTAAAAGACTTTTGGAGCTTTATTGAAGCTAACCAAATACTTGATAAGCTATATGAATTTTCAATAAAATATAAAACATTAAATCCACAACAACAAATTGTTTATTTATTAGAAGCCGAAAAAGTTTTTAATGCTTTTGACAAAATTCCAAATATAATTTGGGAAGATGAATTCAAAAAATACGAAGAAGTTTTGAAAAAGTATAAACAAATAAAAATTGAAAGATGGGTATCAAATTAACGATATCCATCTTTTTTTATAATCCATTATTAATCTTACTTAATTAATTTCTATATCAATCTTTCCATACACATCTTTAATTACAATTTCTTTGTTTTTTTCTATTTCTCCATTTAAAATTTTTTCCGAAATTTCATCTTCAACAAGGTTTTGAATTTTCCTTCTTAAAGGTCTTGCACCAAGGTTTTTATCAATTTCTGTTTTAACAATCATTTTTGCTATACTTTCATCAATTTTTATAAAATATTTTTTCTCTTCTAATCTTTTTTCAACTTGTCTTAGCATTATTTTTGCAATTCTTAAAATTTCATCATCATTTAATTTATGAAAAACTATTATCTCATCAATTCTATTTATAAGTTCTGGACGTAATTCCTTTTTTAATTCTTTAATTACTTCCCTTTTATTTTCCTCATATTCTTTCTGTTCTTTTAATTTTAGCTCTTCTTTTTCATTCTTTAGTTCATCATATATATCATTTTCTAATTTTTCTTTTTCATCTTTATTTATTATACTTTCGAAACCAAGCGTCTTCTTTTCTGTTATATATCTCGCACCAATATTTGACGTCATTATTATTACAGTATTTTTAAAATTTATTTCTCTGCCTTGAGAGTCTGTCAAATGTCCATCTTCTAGAACTTGAAGTAATAAATTCATTACATCTGGATGTGCTTTTTCAATTTCATCAAATAAAATAACGGAATATGGTTTCCTTTTTATTTTTTCCGTTAATTGTCCTCCATTGTCAAAACCTACATATCCAGGAGGTGAGCCAATTAATTTTGAAGTTGAATGCGGTTCCATGTATTCTGACATATCAAGTCTTATCATATTATTTTCATTGTCAAATAAGTTTTCTGATAAAGCTTTTGATAATTCTGTTTTTCCCACTCCAGTAGGTCCTAAAAACAAAAATGAACCAATAGGTCTTTTAGGATCTTTTAACCCTATTCTTCCTCTTCTTATCGCTTTTGCAACAGCTTCAACAGCTTCATTTTGTCCAATTACTCTTTCATGTAATTTTTCTTCTAAATGTTTTAATTTTTGATTATCATCTTCATTTAATTTTCGGACAGGAATTCCTGTCCACCTTGAAATTACATCTAATATATCATCTTCATTTATTTCTGTTATATCTTTGTTCTTTTCCTTTTTCCATACATTTTCTATTTTATCTAATTTTATTCTAATTTGTTTTTCTTCGTCTCTAATTTTTGCTGCTTTCTCAAATTGTTGATTATATATTGCTTCTTCTTTTTCTCTTTTAAAAATGTCTATTTCTTCTTGTAATGCTTTTATTTCGTCTGGTTCTGTATACATTTTCATCCTAACCCTAGATGCTGCTTCATCTATCAAATCTATTGCTTTATCTGGTAAAAATCTATCTGTTATATATCTTGAAGATGTTGTTACTGCTGAATTTATTGCTTCATCTGTTATTTTTACATTATGATGAGCTTCATACTTGTCTCTTATTCCTTTTAATATTTCTATTGTCTCTTTTTCTGTTGGTTCTCCTACCTCAATTGGACTAAATCTTCTTTCTAATGCAGAATCTTTTTCAATATATTTTCGATATTCTTCTATTGTAGTTGCTCCTATTAGTTGAATCTCTCCTCTTGCAAGCAATGGTTTTAATATATTAGCAGCATCTATTGCGCCTTCTGCTGCTCCTGCTCCAACTATTGTATGTATTTCATCAATAAACAATATTATATCTTGAGCTTTTTTTACTTCTCCTAAAGCTTTTTTTATTCTTTCTTCGAAGTCTCCTCTATATTTTGCACCTGCGACCATTCCTGATATATCCATACTAAATATTCTCTTGTCTTTTAAATTTTGCGGAACTTCTCCCAAAATAATTTTCTCTGCTAATCCTTCTATAATAGCTGTTTTTCCTACTCCTGGCTCTCCTATTAGACATGGATTATTTTTAGTTCTTCTTGATAAAACTTGTATTATTCTTTCTATTTCTTTTTCTCTTCCTACTATGTTATCAAATTTACCTTCTTCTGCTTTTGTTGTTATATCTTCTGCAAACTGGTTAAGTGTGGGTGTTTGAGATGTTTTGTTTTTTATTTTTCCTATATCTTTTCCTATTTCATTATCTACTTCTTCTTCATTTATTACTTTTGCAATTTCATTGTAAATTTTTGGAACTTCTATATTTAATTCTAGTATTATTTTACTTGCAATGCAGTCTTCCTCTTTCATTGTTGCTAATAGCAAATGTTCTGTTCCTATATAATTATAGCCTATTCTTTTAGCTTCAATAAATGCATTTTCTAGTACTCTTTTGCTTCTTGGCGTAAATCCTAGTGATTCTTTAATTTCCTTTCCTCTTCCTAGCATATCCTCAATTTGTCTTTGTACTTTATCTGCTGTTATTCCTTTATTTACTAATACTTTTGATGCAATTCCTTCTCCTTCTTTTGCAAGCCCATATAATATATGTTCTGTTCCTATATAATTATGCCCTAGTTCTACTGATATATCATTTGCTATTTCAATAACTTTTTTAGCTCTATTTGTAAATTTATATATCATGTATAATCCCTCCTTCAAAATGTTTATGACTATTTTTTGTGCTTAGTCTCTTTTTTATTATTTTTTGTCATTTCATTCATTTCTTCAGCTTTTCTTTTTTGTTCTTGTAATGGTATCCATGCAAAATATGATGATACAAATTCTCCATATTGTGTTGCATCTTCACCAACTTCTGGATGTGTTTGTTTTTCGTTTTTATTCATGAAAAAAGCACCTACCTTTCTTATAAGGTATGTGCTTTTTTTGAATTTTTATTCAATTAATCTTTTATTCCGAATAATAATTTCACTATTCCTCTTAAGCATTTTGGAACTTTTTTTACTACAATAGTCATATGTACCTCCTTTTAGCTAAATTTAATATTTTAGCAAATCTCTAATATTTTATTTTAGCAGAGTAACCATAATATTCCTACTAATATCACTATTACACCTACTAAAAATAACCATCCTGTTAATGGAAGGAACAATACCAGTAGTATTCCTAACCCTAATCCAACTAAAGATACTCCAAATGTTTTCTTTAAGATTTTCATTATGATTTCCTCCAACTTTTTTAATATATTATATTAATTAGAGGAAAATATGTGAACTTATTATTTTTCTTTTGTTTCTATTTCTTCTTTTATTTTTTCTACAAATTCATCAACTTTCATTTGTCCAACATCTCCTGTTTTTCTTGAACGTACTGCAACTGAAGTTGTTTCCATTTCTTTTGCTCCAAGAACTAGCATATATGGAACTTTTTCAAGTTGAGCTTTTCTTATTTTATATCCTATTTTTTCATTTGAACTGTCTACCTCAACCCTTATATCATTTTTTCTTAACTTTTTACATACTTCTTCTGCATAGTTAATTTGATTATCTGATATAGGCAAAATTTTAACTTGTACTGGTGATATCCATGTAGGAAGTAATCCTTTTGTTTCTTCAATTAAAAATGAAATAAATCTATCTGAAGTTCCTAAGATTGCTCTATGTATTACTACTGGTCTATGTTCTTTGTTATCCTCTCCTACATATGTTAAATCAAATCTTTCTGGTAACGCAAAATCTAATTGACATGTTGGTATTGTAACATCATGATTTAATGCTGTTTTTATTTGGATATCAATTTTTGGTCCATAGAATGCTGCTTCTCCTTCAGCTTCGTAAAAGTCGATTTTTAACTCTTTTAATATTTCTCTTAATTGTGCTTCTGCTGTTTCCCACATTTCATCATTGTCTATATATTTTGCTTTATTATTTTTGTCTCTTAATGATAGTCTATATTTGAATGATGTTTCTGCAAATCCAAAGTCTTTTTGATATACTTCTTTTATCAAGTTTAATACTTTTCCTACTTCTTCTTTTATTTGGTCAGGACGTACAAATAAGTGTGCATCATTTTGGCACATTTGGCGAACTCTTTCTAATCCACATACAGCTCCACTGTTTTCATATCTAAAATCATTTGCAAGCTCTCCTATACGAATTGGTAAATCTCTATATGAACGTGTTGCATTTTTATATATTAACATATGGTGTGGGCAGTTCATTGGTCTTAATACCATTTCTTCATTGTCCATTTTCATTACTGGAAACATATCATCTTTATAATGATCCCAATGTCCTGATGTTTTATATAGTTCTACATTTGCAAGTGATGGTGTATATACATGCTTATATCCTAATTCTATTTCTTTATCTTGTATATATCTTTCAAGAATTCTTCTTATTGTTGCTCCATTTGGTAAGTACATTGGTAATCCTGCTCCAACTAATTCATGTGTCATAAATAAATCTAATTCTTTTCCTATTTTTCTATGATCTCTTTGTTTTGCTTCTTCTAATAGTTTTAGGTGTTCTTCTAGTTGGCTTGCTTTTGGAAATGATATTCCATATATTCTTTGCATTGAATCATTTTCTTGGTTTCCTTTCCAATACGCAGCTGATGTTGAAAGTATTTTTAATGCTTTTACTTTTCCAGTTCTGTTTATATGTGGTCCTGCACATAAATCTATAAATTCTCCTTGCTTATAAAATGATATTGTTTCTCCTTCTGGTAATTCTTTTATTAATTCTACTTTATATTGTTCTCCTTTTTCTTCCATTAGTTTTATTGCATCTTCTCTTGATAATTCACTTCTTTCTAATGGAATATCTTCTTTTACTATTTTTTTCATTTCTTCTTCTATTTTTGTGATATCTTCTTCTGTAAATGGTCTTTCTACTCTAAAATCATAATAAAATCCATTTTCTATTGCTGGTCCTATTCCTAGTTTTGTGTTTGGATATAATCTTTTTACTGCTTGTGCTAATATATGTGATGTTGTATGCCAAAATATTTTCTTTAGTTCTTCACTGTTTTCTTCTAAATCTAAAGTACTTCCATCTTTTTGTATTGTTCTAATCATAATAAGTTCCTCCTTTTATATTTTTAGTTTGGTTTCAATGCAAGAAAACACTCCTATAGACATTTTTTGCCTATAGGAGTGTAAATTACACGGTTCCATCCTATTTTTTACTTAGTTCGATTGTAACGCATCTTACACGTCTAGCTTGTTCACTAGAAATCTAAAGAGTTAGTTTTTCAAATATGTTTTCCACAATTAGTTCTCAGCCTGTGACTAATTTTCTCTGTTAGTAACCTTTATTTTACTTTTCTCTTATACATTTTTATAATAGTTTGTTTTTTTGTATGCTATTATTGCTCCTATTGCTAATAACACTATTGCAACTACCATCATCGTATTGTCTGCTATTCCTGTTTTTGGTAAATCATTTTCAGGTTGTGTTGATGGTTTTTCTGGAGTAGTCGGAGTTGTTGGAGTTTCTGGAGTTTCTGGTGTTGTTGTATTAGTGCTTCCTCCATTCAAGTCTATTGGGTCTGACATAATATCAAATTCTTCATCTGCTGCAAGTGTTGTTATTGGCATTACAAATAGTACAGTAATCATCATAATAATTAATGCTACTTTTAATATTTTTCCTTTTTTCATATTTTTACCTCTCTTCTTTTTATCTATAGTATAAATTCTCTTATTTATATTTATACTATATTTTTTTTATAAATGCAAGCTTTTTGGTTAATTTTTTTACATTTATATTATATTATTATTCTGACCATTTTTTAATCAAATATAATCTTTCTCTTTATTCTAAACATTAAATTTGAATAATACTATATCACCATCTTGCATTATATAGTCTTTTCCTTCTTGACGCACTAATCCCTTTTCTTTTGCTGATATCATTGAGCCTTCTTTTATTAAATCTTCATATGATACTATTTCTGCTTTTATAAATCCTCTTTCAATATCTGAGTGAATTTTTCCCGCAGCTTTTGGTGCTTTTGTTCCTTTTTTTATTGTCCATGCTCTTACTTCTGGCTCTCCTGCTGTTATAAATGACATTAGTCCTAATAAATTATAACTCCTTTTTATTAGTTTGTCTAGTCCAGATTCTTCCAGTCCTAATGCTTCTAACATTTCTTGTTTATCTTTTTCTTCTAGCCCTGATAGTTCTTCTTCTATTTTTACACATAGTGGTATTACTTCTGCTTTTTCTTTTGTTGCATATTCTTTTACTTGTTTTACCATTTCTTCATTTTCTGCATTTTGCATTTGTTCTTCTGATATATTTGCAATATATATTATTGGTTTAGCTGTTAATAAGAACATTTCTTTTAGCATTTCTTGTTCATCTTCATTGTATTCTATTGCTCTTGCTGGTATTCCTTTTTCTAAGTTTGCTTTTATTTTTTCTATTAAGTCTATTTCTACTTGATATTTCTTATCTGCTTTAAGATTTTTCTTTGCTCTTTCTAATCTTTTTTCTAGTGTTTCCATGTCTGCAAATATTAATTCTAAATTTATAGTTTCTATATCTCTTAATGGGTTTACATTTCCATCTACATGTATTACATTAGGGTCTTCGAAACACCTTACTACTTGTGCAATTGCATCAACTTCTCTTATGTGTGATAAAAATTTATTTCCTAGTCCTTCTCCTTTACTTGCACCTTTTACTAATCCTGCTATATCTACGAATTCTACTATTGCTTTTGTTACTTTTTGTGGTTTGTATATTTTGGCTAAGTTGTCTATTCTTTCATCTGGTACTGCTACTACTCCTACATTTGGTTCTATCGTACAAAATGGATAGTTTGCACATTCTGCTCCTGCTTTTGTTATGCTGTTAAACATTGTACTTTTTCCTACATTTGGTAATCCTACTATTCCTATTTTCATTTTATGTATATTGTTAGCCTTTTAGTAGCTAACTTCTCCTTTCTGTCTGGCTCAATTAAATAACTTTTACAGACTACTTTTTTGTTTTATTTGCTTTACATATTATCACGAATTTGTATTTTTATCAAGGTTTTATTAAATAAACATCACATGCGTTTAATCTTTTTAAATATATTTTGTTTTCTAATTCAAGTGAAGTGCTTATTGTTTCTATTATTTTTGAATTATTTTGTCCATCATTTATAAAAATTAATACTCCTTTTTTTGTATCTTTTCCTTCCATTATCTTTTTTATGTTTTCCTTATTACACTTTATGTCTTTTGCTATATATGATTCTTCTATATTTGCAAATAATAATATATCATCTAAAAATCTATTATTGCTAGAATTGAATATATATAATGCCGGAATTTCTTTATTTTCTTCTATTATTTCTGTAATGTCATTCTTATTAGAATATAATACTTCTGGTTCTATTTTATAATCTTTAATAAATAATAATATGTTTTCCATTGATGCATCTGTAAATGGTAAAAATATATCTGCTGGTAATTTCAGTTCTTCTTTTAATTTTTGTGCAATTTCTTCTTTACTTGAATATGAAGATTCTTTTTCGTTTCTAAATTTTTCTCCTATTACTAGATTTATTGTTTGATTTGTTATGAATGGAAATATAAACATTATTAAAAAGATTATTATTATTATTTTATTTAATGTTTTTTCTTTGACAATATTTTCTAATAATATGTACATAACATATATTATTAGTATAAATATAAAATTACATACTGGCATTATATATCTTAGTTCTACCCATGGTGATGATATTGCAACTAAAATGGCATAAAATGTTGTTGACAAAGCTATATATTTTATATATTTGTTTTTTTCTTCTATTATTTTTATTTTTTTTACTTTCTTATATATTATTATTCCAAATATAAAGAATAATATTAAAAATAGCAAATTATTAAATGTATATAAATCTATTTTTACTATGTATTGGCATATATTATTTATAAATTGTGAAATATTTGTTAGTTTACTTATTGCTCCTTGCCCTCTATATCCAAAAAACATGTGTTGTATTGAATATGGAAATATCAATAAAGATGTAATTGCACTTAAAATTATTGTTCCTACATATTTTATTAATTGCTTAAATCTTTTTTCTTTTATATATTTTACAACAAACATTATAAATAACATTGCAAGATAAAACAAATAATAATAATGCGTTAGTGAACCTATTAGTGCAGATAGTCCTATTAATATTAATAATTTATTATTACTTTTTCCCTCTAACAATTTCATATGTAAATATGTTGTAATTACTATATTTAAAGTTGATAATGCATACATTCTTATGTATATTGCATTATTTATAGATGATAATGTTAAAGCAGACATAAGTGCTATTATAATAGCTTTTTCTTTACACTTATTTTTTCCATCTAATATTTTTTTTGCAATTAAATACATAAATATAGTTATAAATACATATATTATGATATTCAATACTATTCCTGGCCATTTTGAGTATTTATTTATATTAAATCCCATAGCAATTCTTAATAGTAAATAATATAATGGTGGATGTACATCATTTTTTTGGTTTTCATATACTTGTAAATATTCATTTTTTTCGTCTTCATTTACAGTTAAGTAATCTTCATAATATTCGTTATTATGCCATTTATTAAAAAAATCATTATTTCCTTGTATATCTATTTGGCTATAACTTGCAAGTCCAAGCGAATATGCTTCATCCATATGTATATAAGATTTGTTTATTCCCGCTATTATAAATACTATTGTTTGAATTATAATCGCTACCCCTATAATTATTATTTCTTGTTTGTTTTTTATTTTCATTTTTTCACCTTTTATTTTTCTAATTCGTATATTCTTGAAGTGCTTCTGATTCTTGTTCTATTTTGTGTAATTTTTTTATTAAGTAATATGAAGCATAAAATGGTATTGTCATTTGACCTATTATCATAATTAGGCTAAACAAAATTCCTCCATTTGTTAATTTATACAGTATTTCAATTGGAGTTCCTGGAAAATTGTTTGATATGAACATTAAGTTTCCATCAAAAAATTTGTTTACTATTAATGCTAATATACTCATTATTCCTATTAATCCTGCAAAATATTTAATATCTTGCATTTCTACTTCTACATATCTAGTCTTATTTATTAATATTCCTAAATATACCATTGCGCCATGGAATAAAAAGCTATGTATACTTAAGAAGTGAAATGCTGGATACATAGGTAGTGATGTTGAAGGATAAATTATAAATACTATTCCTCCTATTATTGATCCTGTTGCTAAAGTTACATCTCCTATTCGTTTTAATTTATTTTTAGCAAATGAACTTAATGCTCCAGCATATAATAATATACTACAATAATATAGTGGTACATATGTATTTACTGCACGTGCTGTATTTTTGTTTATATTGTAAATTATTTTTATAATTTCTAGTATATATGCTACTATTGTTATGTTTTTTATTATTTTGTGTATTTCTTTTTTATTTTTATTTATTGTATATTTTAATGCAATAATAATTCCTATTATTGTAATCGCTATTAATATGAAATGTCCTCTTGTAAATATTCCACATGGCTCATATTTTCCCATATCTGAAAACATTTTCTCATCTTCTTTCTATAATGTTTTTTATGTATCAAAGAAATAAGTAGCTTCTAAGTCTGCTTCAAACATTAATAGTGCTAGTGGATATTTTTGATATGCTAGACCTATTGTACTATATTGTTCTTTTGGTTCTGTAAATCCCATATGCCAACGTATTGCATATTTTTCTTCACTTGTTAATTTCATATATTCTGTAATCATCATTACAGATTTTTCTCCATGTCCATATGGAATTGTGTCTTCTACTGTATAGTATGGAACTTTTTCCCATACTCCTAATGCATTTTTTGCATTTCTATAATCTATTTTATAAAAGTTTGCTTTACATATGTCATGTAATAGTGGTACTATTTTTAGTGTATCTTCTGGTATGTTTAGTTCTATTGGTGAATTTTTCACTTTTTCTTTTAGTATTTCATATACTTTTAAACTGTGTTCTACAAGTCCTCCTGCATGGTCTCCATGAAATCTTGTGCTTGCTGGGGCTATAAAGAAGTCTGTACTTTCTATAAATTTTATTAAGTCTTCTATCCCTTCCCTTTTTATTGTTTTTAATAATTTTAGAAATTCTTCTTTCATTTGTTTTTTCCTTTCTTTGCTTTATTTTTTTCTATTATTTTTAAAACTTCTTCTACTACTTCTTCTGGAGTCATGTTTGTAGAATCTACATAAAAGGCATCTTGTGCTCTTGTTAATGGTGCAATTTCTCTATGGCTATCTATATAGTCTCTTTCTTTTACATTTTTTAAAATTTCTTCATATGGAATTTTTATTCCATTTTCCTCGTTTTGTCTAAATCTCCTTTTTGCTCTTTCTTCTGGCGTTGCATCTAAATATACTTTTACATCAGCATTAGGAAACACATTTGTTCCTATGTCTCTTCCTTCCATTATTACATCAATAGTTTTTGCCATTTCTCTTTGCATTTTGGCTAGATGTTCTCTAACTTCTTTTATAGTAGATACTGGTGAAACAAATTCATTTACCTCTTTGCTACGTATTTTTAGTGTTACATCTTTTCCATTTAAAAATACTTTTTGTTGTTTGTTTTCTTCTATGAATTCTATTTTAATATTTTTTAAAATTTCTAATATTTTTTCTGTTTCTTCTAATTTTACGTTTTGTTCTAGCATTAACAAAGTAACACTTCTATACATTGCTCCTGTGTCTATTGTTGTTAAATTTAATCTTTCTGCTACTATTTTTGTTATAGTTCCTTTTCCACTTCCTGCTGGTCCATCAACCGCTACAATAAATCCCATTTTTTTTAATTCCATTTCTTTAATATATTTAAGTTTTTTAGGTTGTCACTTATAAACCTTTTATTTTTTATTCTTTTGTTAATATAAATCCTGTTGAAATGTATCTTGTTCTGTGTGCTCCTGAACTGTCTATTGGGTCGTTTATTATTTCTCCATTTACTACCATTACGCTAGATGTTCCTCCATCTAAGTTTGCTGCATTATATGCTCCATAGTTTTGCATTATTTCTATTAAGTCATTCATATCTGCTCCTGGTTTTCCAACTCTTCTTCCATCTAACACTAAAAATAATACAATTCCGTCTTTTCTTTGTCCTATTGCTGTTCGTGGTGCTGTTCCCCAGCCACCATTTCCTAGAACTGCTGATGCTTTTCCGTTTATTATTAGAAATGGTCCAAATGTTACTCCGTCTCTTATTTTCATTTGTTGAGCCTGTTTTACTGACATTTTTCCTAATACTAATTTGTTTTCTTCTGTGAATCCTATTAGCCCTCCTGAGCCGTTCCAACTTTTTGATGTTATTAATTTTCCTCCTGAAAATGTTATTCCTAATGGATTTGCTCCATTACTGTTGAAGTTTGGGTCTTCAAATCCTCCTCCATTTATTGCTATTAGTGCATTATTGTCTTTTGCCATTTGTGTTAAATATTGTCCACTTTTTCCTATTTTTTTTGTGTATACTGTTTTTATTCTTGAAGGGTCATATATTGCTGCTAAATATCCACTATATTTTTTTCCTTCTATTTCTATTATTTTGTAGTCTTCATTGTTTGGATCTTTTTCTAAAATTTGTTTTTCATATTCGTTTGCATATTTAATTGGTTTTTCTTCTTCTCTATCTAGTACTACTGTCATTGTCGTGTCTGTTATTTCATCTACTTCTTCTACTTTGTTTTTGTTTAATACTGCTTGTATTGTGTCTTCATCATAAAACCATGTTGCAAAGTATTGATGTGTCATTGTTGTCATTGCTGTTGTTATTAGCCATTCTCTAAATTTTGGATATGGTCCATATAGTAGTATTCCTAATGTTGATATTCCTACAAATATTAGTATTATTATTGTTATTATTATTTTTTTCCATATTGGTGCTTTTTTTGTTTTTTCTTTATTTTCTATGTTTTCTTCCATTTTTTTAGTCCTTTCTTTTTTATTGTTTTTTTGAAATTTGTTATTGTATATTTTACAAGAAACTACAAAAAATAGCAAGATATTCTTGCTATTTTATTTTTCTATATTTTCTTTTATTTTATTCGCTTTTTTTCTTATTCTTTGAATTGCTGTATCTACTGATTTGGTTTTTGTGTTTAATTTTTCTGCTATTGATGCATATGTTTTTCCTTTTTCATATTCATATAATACTGCTAATTCAAATTCACTTAGATTTTCTTTTATTTGTTCTTCTATATTTTTAAAGTATTCTTGGTTTGCTATAATGTCTGATGGATCGTTTTGTGTTTTTAGGTCTAGTATGTCTAGTTTGTCCATGTCGTCATTATCATCATATGCTGTTGCATTTAATGATAGTGATGAGTTTAATGGTATGTGTTTTTGTCTATTTGAATTTTTTACTGCTGTTATTAATTGTCTTTCTATGCACATGTTTGCAAATGTTTTAAATGAGTTTTGTTTTTCATTATCAAATGATTTTACTGCTTTATATAGTCCTATCATTCCTTCTTGTACCATGTCTTCTTTTTCTGCTCCTACCATAAAGAATTTGTTTGCTTTCATGTTTACTACTTCATTATATCTTTCCATTAAACAGTCTAATGCTTTTACATCTTCGTTTTTTATATTTTCTATTAATTTTTCGTCTGTCATTTGTGTGTATTCATTTTCATTAATTGAAAACATATTTTTTTCCATTCTTGCGTTCTGTCCTCCTAATAACTTCATATTGTTATTATAGCTTGAAATGGTATATATGTCAATGTTTTTTTATTATTTTGTTTTTTATTAATAATTGTTTTTATTTTTTATTGTTTTTTCCATTTTATTGCTTTTTCTCCATATATACATCCCCAAGGTGAACCTAATATACTGTTTGGAGATTTATGTATGATTATTTCTTTTAAATTAGTGGCAGCACTAAAACAACCTGTATCTATTTCTTTTACTGAATTTGGTATTTCTATTTTTGTTAATGAGTTACAATAGTTAAAGGATTTGCCTATTTTAGATACTGTTTCTGGTATTATTACGTTTTTCATTAAATTTTTATTATGAAAAGCATTGTCTGAAATCTCTGTTACTCCTTCTGGAATTTTATATTGTTCTTCATTTCCTATAATACTATGTAATATCGTTTTTTCTTTATTAAATATCATATTGTTTTCTATGCAATAGTTTTCATTATATTTATCTATTGTTATTTTTATGTTATGCAAACCATATGCAAAAAGTGGGTCTAGTTCTTTTATTCTTTTTCCTAAATTAAGTTCTAATAATTTGGAATTAACAAGTGAAAATGCGAGTCCACCAATTTTAATCAAACTTTCTGGCAATTTTATTTCACTAAGTTCTGTATTAAGCCTAAAAGCATTTTCTCTAAGTTCAATAACTCCTTCTGCTAGTTCTACTTTAGGTGTTTTGGCAAAATATATAAGTAATATAGTTTGGTCTTTATTATATATTGCCCCATCTTTTACACTATAATTGGTATTTTCTTCTTCTATAATTACATTATTAATGTTTGGATTACCAATAAAAAATCCTGTTTCTATTGTTTTTACTGATGCAGGAATTTCAATAGAAGTTATATTTTCAAATGAAGATATTTGTCCTTCTTTTAAAGATGTTACTGTTTTTGGTATTTTAAATGTTGTTCCATCTATTGCACTTTCTAAAATAATTATCATGTCTTCCTTAGTTTTGTTAAATAATATTCCATTTTCAAATTGAAAATTTTCATTACCTTCTTCTACATTTATATTTTTTAATTTAGTACATAATGAAAAACTTGATGACATTATTTCTTTTGTGTTTTTAGGAATATTGATTTCTTCTATATCTGTTTTAAAAAAAGCAAATTGCCAAATTTTTTCTACACTATTTGGTATTACTATGTTTGAAAGTTTTTTACATTCATAAAATGTATATGGTCTTATGTTTTTTAATTTATTTGGTATGTTAATTTTTTGTAATTCTATACACCCTCTAAAAGCATTTTTTTCTATTTCTATAATGCTATTTGGCATCTCTACTGTTTTTAAATTTGTACAATCTCCGAAAGCTATCTCTCCTATTTTTTCAAGCCCTTCTTTTATTATTACTTTTTCCAATGTTTTATTATTTGTAAAAGCATTTTTAGCAATTTCTCTTACACTTCCTGGTATTATTATTGTTTTTAGTCCTTCTAAATTTGCAAATGCTCCTTCTCCTATTTTTGTTACAGAATCTGGTATTGTTAGTGTTCCTGTCGAGTCTACTAATAATAAGTTTCCATTTGATGATTGTAGTTCTCCATCTTCTGTTATATCATATGGATTTACTTCTATTCCAACTGTTTGTGCTATTTCTATTTCTGTTTTGTTTTTTGTGTTTATTAGTAATTCTCCTTTTACTATTTCCAGTTTTTCTAAATATTCATTGGTTATTGTTGGTATTATTGTTTTTATATTTCCTTTTTCTGTTTCATTTTTAGTATTATAATTTAAGTAGTCTTTTCCTGCCATTAAACTTTGTTTATTAAAGTTACTATTTTCTATTTGCTTATTTTGTATGTATAGTTTTACTTGTTCTTGGTATCCTGATAATTTCGTTGTTTTTTCTGCTTTTTGCGCATTTTTTATTATACCATTTTCTCCTGTTAATGTTGATAGACTTATTCCTGCTAGTATAAATAGTACTATTATTGT
>CAUWAY010000031.1:0-16238 GCA_963556905.1 uncultured Clostridia bacterium
TCCTATTTATTTTTTTATATCTTAGTGTGACATATCTATTGTAAACCTATATTTTTATAAATTTTTTATTATTTATGATAATGTTTATTTAAGAATGTTTTATTAAGTTTAACATTCTCTCTAAATCATCATTATTATTATATTCAATTATTATTTTTCCTTTTCTCTTACCTTGGTCTAATTTTACTTTTGTACCAAAAAATCCTTGAAATTTGTCTTCTATATCATCATATAAGTATTGATATCTTGGGTCTAATCTTTTTTCTTTTTTACTTCTTAAATTTTTTTGTTCTGCTTGTCTTACAGATTCTCCTCTTTCTATCATTCTTACAGCCATCTCATATTGACGTTTTTCATCTGTTATTGCAGCTAATGCTTTACAATGTCCTTCTGATAGTTTTCCCTGTTTTACTAATTCTAATACATCTGGCGCTAAATTTAAAATTCTTACTGTATTTGATATACTACTTCTACTTTTTCCTATTTTTTTAGAAACTTCTTCTTGTGTCATTCCATATTTGTCCATTAAACTTCTAATCCCTAAAGCTTTATCATATGGGTTTAAGTCTTCTCTTTGTATATTTTCTATTAATGCAATTTCTCTATTTGTTTGTTCATCATCTTGGCGAATTATTGCTGGAATTTCTTCTAACCCTGCTAATTTAGCTGCTCTCCATCTTCTCTCTCCTGCAACAATTCCATAATATCCATCCATTTTTGCTACTACTATTGGTTGAATTACTCCATATGACTTTATTGATTCTGCTAATTCTTCTAATGATTCTTGTTTAAATTGTTTTCTTGGCTGCTCTCTATTAGGCTCAACTTCAGTGATTTTTAAAGTTTTTAAATTTTCACTATTTTCTTCTATTTCTTCTGTTATCTCAGGTTCTACTGTTTTTATTTCTAATGGTGCTCCTCCAAATAATGCATCTAATCCTTTTCCAAGGCCTGTCATTTTTGCCATTTTAATCATCCTTCCTTTATACTGTTATTACATTAATTTATAATTTTGCTTTATTTCATATTAATTGTTCTTTAATAATTCCTTTGCAAATTTTTCATATGCTTTTGCTCCTTTAGATTTTGGGTCATACAATGATATAGGCATACCATAACTTGGTGCTTCACTAAGCCTTACATTTCTTGGTATTACTGTCTTATATACTTTGTTTTCAAAATACTTTTTAACTTCTTTTACAACTTGGTTAGAAAGATTTGTTCTTGCATCATACATTGTTAATAATGCTCCTTCTATTTCTAAGTTTTTATTTAAGTGTTTTTTTACTAAATTTACAGTATTTAACAGTTGTCCTAATCCTTCTAGTGCAAAGTACTCACATTGTACTGGTATTAAAACAGTATCTGCTGCTGTAAATGCATTTAATGTTACTAACCCTAGTGATGGTGGACAGTCTATCAATATATAATCATATTGGTCTTTTACTTTATCTAATTTTGTTTTTAGTCTTTGTTCTCTTGACATCATTGAAACAAGTTGAACTTCTGCTCCTGCCAAACTTATGTTTGATGGGCATATTTTTAAATTTTTAACAACTGTGTCTTGTAGTGTTTCATCAAATTCTGTTTCTCCTACAAGAATATCATATACAGATAGTTCGACTTCTTTTGCTACTCCTAACCCACTTGTTGCATTGCCTTGTGCATCTGTATCAATTAGTAAAACTTTTTTCCCTTTTTTGGCTAAAATAGTACTTAAATTAACTGTTGTTGTTGTTTTTCCAACTCCACCTTTTTGATTTGCTATTGCTATTACTTTTCCCATTTTACTACCATTCCTTCCTTGTCATAAGTTTTTATTTCTATTGTGTTTCACATAGAAATTATATGTTCTATTTTTATATTTGCAATATAATAATATATAATATTTAATTTTCTGTCAATGGATTTTTTTAAATTTTAATATATTTTTAAAAATAAAACAATGCTCCACGCTTTTTTTGCGTGGAGCATTGTTTTATTTTATTGGTTCTTTAGTTGGTGTTCCTGGTTTTCTTGGATATTTTTTTGGTGTTTCTTTTATTTTATCTATTTTTATTATTGTTCTTCCAATATCACTTTCTGGTAAAGTAAATTCTTTTACATTTTCTATTGTTCCACCAAGAACTTCTATTGCTTTTTTTGCTTGTTCTATTTCTTCTTGTGCTTCAGAAGCTTTCATACATATACATTTTCCTTTTATTTTTACGAGTGGTAGTAAATATTCAGATAATGTTGATAAATTTGCAACCGCTCTTGAAGTTGCTATATCAAATTTTTCTCTATATTTCTTATTTTGTCCAAATTCCTCTGCTCTAGCATGAACAATTTCTACATTTTTTAAATTAAGTTCTTTTATTACTTCTTGTAAAAATATTAATCTCTTATTTAATGAATCAACAAGTGTAATTTTTATATTTCCATTCATTATGCTTAATGGAATTCCAGGAAATCCTGCTCCTGTTCCTACATCTACTAATCTAGTTTCACATGTAATATCTTTTAAAATTGTAATTGAATCTATAAAATGTTTTAATATTATCTCATTTGGCTCAGTTATAGCTGTCAAATTCATTTTTTCATTCCATTCTATTAATAACTGCATATATTTATAAAATTTTTCTAATTGCTCCACAGAAAATTTTATATCCAAAACCCTTGCCTTCTCTTGCATCTTGCTAAAAAATTCTTTCATATCCATATCATATATCTCCTCTCTTTATAATTATATTCTAATAAAAATATTTTTATCTTTTTGTCTGTAAAAAAACTAATAAAACTGATATATCTGCTGGAGAAACTCCAGATATTCTTGAAGCTTGCCCAATTGAATGTGGTTTATATTTTTTTAATTTTTGCCTTGCTTCTAAACAAATTCCATTAATTTCATCATAGTTTATATCTTCTGGTATTAGTTTTTTCTCCATTTTCTTAAATTTTTCAACTTGTCCTTCTTGTAATTTAATATATCCTTCATATTTTACTTGAATTTCAACTTCTTCTTTAACTTGTTCTGGCAATTTAGGTCTATCTTTATCTATTGTTTCTAGTGAAACATATGTAATTTCTGTTCTTTTTAATAATTCTGAAAGCCTTGAACCAGTAGTAAGCTCAGCTGTTCCCTGTTCTCTTAAATATTTGTTTACTTCTTCTGTTGGTTTTACTATTGTTCTTTCTAATCTATTCTTTTCTTCTTCAATTTTTTTCTTTTTCTCTATAAATCTTTCATATCTTTCATCTGAAATTAAACCAATTTCATGACCTTTTTCAGTTAATCTTAAATCTGCATTATCTTGCCTTAAAAGTAGCCTATATTCTGCTCTTGATGTCATCATTCTATATGGTTCATTTGTTCCTTTTGTTACAATATCATCAATTAAAACACCTATATATGCCTCTGTTCTATCTAAAATTAATGGTTCTTTCCCTTTAATTTTTTGTGAAGCATTTATTCCTGCAATTAATCCTTGGCATGCAGCTTCTTCATATCCAGATGTTCCATTTGTTTGACCTGCAAAAAATAATCCTTCTATATTTTTATATTCTAATGATAGTTTTAAATCTGCTGGGTCAATACAGTCATATTCTATTGCATATGCTGATCTTGTAAACTCGCAGTGCTCTAAGCCTGGAAGAGTTCTATACATTGCAATTTGTACATCTTCTGGAAGAGATGAACTCATTCCTTGTATATACATTTCATCTGTATCTATTCCTATTGGCTCCACGAAAACTTGATGTCTTTCTTTATCTGCAAATCTAACAACCTTATCTTCTATTGATGGACAATATCTAGGTCCTGTTCCCTCTATTACTCCTGCATATAATGGAGATTTATGCAGATTTTTTCTTATAATTTCATGTGTTTCAGCTGTTGTATATGTTAAATAACAGTCTACTTGCTCAAAGTTCTTCATTTTATCCTCAAAAGAAAATGGTATTATATTTGTATCTCCCTGTTGTAATTCCATTTTTGAAAAATCTATACTTTTTCTACTAATTCTTGCAGGTGTTCCTGTTTTAAACCTAATTAAATTTACTCCTATATTTTTTAAAGATGTTGACAGCTTATTAGCTGGAAATACACCATCTGGGCCACTCTCTTTCACAAAATCTCCAATGAAAATCTTTCCTTTTAAGTATGTTCCTGTTGCAACAATTAATGTTTTTACATTATATATTGCTCCAACATCTGTTTCTATGCTTTTAACTTTACCATTTTCTATTTTTATGTCAACTATTTCAGCTTGTTTTAAATCTAAATTTTCTTGCTTTTCCAATGTATGTTTCATTTCCATTTGATATCTTTTTCTATCAGCCTGTGCTCTTAAAGAATATACAGCTGGCCCTTTTGAAGTGTTTAACATTTTTATTTGAATCATAGTTTTATCTATGTTTTTTGCCATTTCTCCTCCAAGAGCATCAATCTCTCTTACTAAATGTCCTTTTGAACTTCCCCCTATATGTGGATTACATGGCATATTGGCAACAGCTTCTAAACTTATGGAAAATACAACTGTTTTCATTCCAAGTCTTGCTGCTGCTAATGCAGCTTCACATCCTGCATGTCCTGCACCAATTACTGCTACATCATAATCTCCTGCATAATATGTACTCATATTTCTTCATTCCTTTCTTCAAATTAATTCATATAAATTCAAATAAATTAATATAAAATCGTTATATGCTATTTTATATATTTTTCCTATTTTATTCTATTTTTTTCTTTTTTATTCTATTTTTATTTTTTTATTTTAATTTTAAATTATTATTTTCCTAAACAGAATTTAGCAAAAATTTCATTAATTATATCTTCTGACACTTCATCACCAGTAATCTCTCCTAAATCGTTTAAAATCTGTTTTATATATATAGTAATGATATCTATAGGCATATTATCTTTTAACGACTTATTTGCCATTTTAACGTTTTCTATTGCTTTTGAAATTATATTCTTGTGTCTAATATTTGTTATTATTATTTCATTATCTAAATTTATTTCATTTAAGTTAAACATTTCTGAAATTTTATTATATATTTCTTCTATTCCTGTTTTATTTAATGCTGAAATTTTTAAAATGTTTTTACTTACATTTTTTAATCTCTTATCATTTTCATTTAATACTGTACTTAAATCTGATTTATTTAGTAAAATTATTGATTTTTTATTTTCAATTAATTTTAATATTTCTAAGTCTTCTATATCTAAATCTTTTGAACTATCAAAAATAGCAATAATTAAATCTGCTTCATTTGCTTTTTCTATTGATTTTTCTACTCCTATTTTCTCTACTGTATCTACAGTTTTTCTAATACCTGCCGTATCTACTAATTTAAGTGGTATTCCATTTATTGTGACATTTTCTTCTATTGTATCTCTAGTTGTTCCTGCAATATCTGTTACAATTGCTCTATCTTCTTTTAAAATAGCATTTAAAAGAGATGATTTACCTGCATTTGGCTTTCCTATTATAGTAGTTTTTATGCCATTTTTTATTATTTTTCCATTATCAAAAGATTTTTCTAATTTTTCTAATTTTAATTTAACACTATCTAGCATGTTTTTTAAATGCCTCTCTTCGACGTCAGGAGTGTCATATTCAGGATAATCTATTGTTACCTCTATATTTACTAATACATCAAGTATTTCTTGCTTAATTTCGTTTATTTCTTTAGATAAATATCCCTCTAATTGTTTTATTCCACTTTTTGCTTCTCTATCTGACTTTGCATTTATAACATCTATTACTGATTCGGCTTGTGCTAAGTCTATTCTACCATTAAGAAATGCCCTTTTTGTAAATTCTCCTGGTTCCGCAAGCTCTGCTCCATTTTTTAAGCAAAGTTCTAATATTTTTTTTACAATTATATTACCTCCATGTGAATTTATTTCACACATATTTTCAGAGGTATAACTCTTTGGTGATTTGAAATATGAAACTAAAACTTCATCTATTATTCCTCCATTTTCTACTATATGTCCATATTTCATTGTGTATCCTTTTATATCTTCTATTTTTTGATTGTTTTTTGGTTTAAAAATTTTATCTAAAACTTCAAATGTTTTTTCTCCACTCATTCTTATTATTCCAATTCCTCCAATTCCTGGAGCTGTTGAAATTGATGCTATTGTACTCATATTTTTCTCCTTTTTATTTATTTTATTAAAAAAAGAAAGTCAAAATTCTTATTTAATCTTTTGATTAAAATCTGAACTTTGACTTCCGATTTTTCATTATTTATATTTTGCAAATTCAAAAATTTGCGATATTATTTTTTTGTTATTACAATTCTTCTTTTTGGTTCTTGTCCTATACTTCTTGTCTCTATATGTGGATTATCTTGTAGTGCACTATGTATTATTTTTCTTTCATATGCTTTCATAGGTTCAAGAGTAATCATTTTTCCTGTTTTTTCAACTAATTTAGCTTTTTTCTTTGCTAATTCTTGAAGTGTTAAATTTCTTTTTTCTTTGTAATTTTCTATATCTAATCTTACAATAACTTTATTTTCTGCTTTTTTATTTGCTATTGCTTTTAAAATATTTTCTAATGCGTATAGCGCATCTCCCCTATATCCTATAAGGTTTCCAATGTTTTCTCCATTTATTGATACATATATGCATTTATCTTTTATTTCTAAATTGTATTTTGTGTTATTTGCAACTTTTCTTGAAAAATCTTCTAAAAATCTTTCTAATAACGTTTTGGCTGTTTGTAATTCTTTTTCTGTTGTTTCAATTTCAAATTCCTCTGGTTTTTTTGCTTCTATTTCTTTTATTTCAACTCTTACAACTTTAGGAGCTAATATGTCAAAAAAACTTTTTTTATTTTCTTCAAGAACTTTTATTTCAACTAATTCTTTTGGTAAACCAATTTCTTTTAATCCTTTTTGAATTGCTTCAGTTGTTGTTTTTCCTTCTGAAATTATACTTTTAGCCATTATTTTTCCTCCTCATCATCTTTTAAGAATTTATTTAAAGCTAATCTTTCTATTATCATTAAAAGACTGTTCATTAACCAGTATAGTGCTAGTCCTAATGGTGCTATAAGTGCTACGGCTAAATACATAAATGGAAATATTAAATTCATATTTTTGTTCATTTGGTTCATTGCTTCAAGAGGATCTTCTCCTGTCGAATTTTTATCTTCTTCTTTTTTGTCTTTATTTGTTGTTGGAGTTGTTATTCTCATTGAGATAATTGCTATTATTACATATAAAATTGGTATTATATATGCTTTCCAGTCTGAACTTTTTGTTGGAATTTGTGCTAAGTTTAATCCAAAAAATTCCATATTTATGTTTAATGCATCTATTTCTTCATCTTTTATTTCAGATATATCAATCTTTTCATTATTTTCATCTGCTTTTTGTTCTTGTTTGTTTTCTGTTTCTTCTGAAATTTCATTATTTGGTTGTTCGTTTTCTTGGTTATTAGAATTTTCTCTTATTTTCTTTATATTGTCTAATTCTCTAATTATTTCAATTTCAGGATATGCACTATTTGTAGTTAAATCATTTTGCTGAATTATTTTTGAATATTTATTTATAATTTCATTATCTACTTTTTTCATGTATGTTAATGGTGATCTTACTAAATAAAATACTGCAAATAATAAAATCACTTGAACAATTGCACTTAAACATCCACTAAATGGATTCATTTTTTCAGACTTGTATAGTTCCATTGTTGCTTCATTTAGTTTTTCTTGATTATTTTTATATTTGAATTGTATTTCTTTCATTTTGTTTTGAATTTTTACTGACTTTTTCATCGTCTTTTGTTGTTTTATTGATATGGGTATCATCAGTAATTTTATTATTATAGAAAATATTATTATAGACCACCCATAATTTTGAATTAAATTATAAATAAAATTTAATACATACCCAAATATATTTGCAAAAAATGCTATCATTATATCTCCCCTTTCTATTTTAATGGGTCATATCCTCCTTTAGAAAAAGGATTACATTTTAAAATCCTTATAAAACCTAACATACATCCTTTTAAAATTCCATATTTTTCAATTGCTTGTTTGGTATATTCTGAACATGTTGGGTAATATTTGCATCTTATATTTTTCATTTCTAAAAATTTAGATATATTTTTTTGATACCATTCAATTAAATATATACATATTTTTTTCATTGTTTCCTCTTTCGAAGGTATAATTTTTATTTTAAAATTTTTGCTTCTTCAAAGATATTTTTCATATCTTCTAATATATCTTTATATTTTACATTATTTAAACAAATTTCTTTTTTTATTAAAACTATTATGCTATAACCTATTTCTATTTGTTCTTCTAATGTTTTATAGCTTTCTCTTATTAGTCTTTTTAGTCTATTTCTTTGGAAAGCTTTTCCATTTTTTGTGCTTACTGCTATGCCTAATAGTTTACAATTTTTTCTATTTTTCAAAATAACTATTTTTAGTTGTTTCCCTAAGTAGAAATGACCTTTTGTTAGAACTTTTTTAAATTCATAATTTTTTTTCAACATTTCTGTTTGCTTCATTTTAATAATATTCCTCTCTTAAGGTACAAAATTTATGCATTTTTATCAAAAATTATAAAATCTCTATTTTTTATTTTTACAATAATTTTTTAAATTCTAGGAAATATTTCCTAGAATCTAAAGTTACTATATTATTGTAATTTAATTTTAGTTCTACTAGCAGAAGATAATTATTCTGATATTTTAAGCACAGATTTTTTTTCTTCCTTTTGCTCTTCTTGCTTTTAATACGTTTCTCCCTGCTCTTGTAGACATTCTTTTCATAAATCCATGTTCTTTCTTTTCTTGTCTATTTTTTGGTTGGAATGTTCTTTTCATTTTATTGCACCTCCTAATTTTTTGTTATATGTTAATTCCTTTCGGAAATAATTGTTAAAAATAACAAGCACATCAATTATACAGTACAATTAAGCTATTTGTCAATAGTTTTTGCAAAATTTAAAATTTTTTCAAATTTGATTTTTTTGCTCTTGCTTTTTGCCCAAAAATATTGTATAAAGTATGAAACTGTCATTTTTTTGTAATGTTTTTGTAATATTAAGACAGTTTTCCACAAAAAATAAAAGATATCCACAATTTTTTCAAAATTATCCACAATACTATTGACTACTTTTGTAATATTTTGATATTATATGTTAAGATAAAAAAATTATGGACTTACAAAAGAATACATGAATTTTTGTTCGTAAAAAAACGAAAGATTTATTACACGATTATTACAAAGTTATCCACACATGTGGATAACTTTGTGGATAACTTTATATTTTTATAAAATTTGAAAGGATGTTTAATATGCAAATTGACAAAGAAGAACTATTAAAACAAGCAAAAGAATTAATAAAACCAGAAGTAACAACCATTGCATATGATACTTGGCTAAAACCTTTAGAAATTACAGAAATGACTGATAATCATTTTGTTCTAAAGGCAACATCAGATTATAATGCTGATTTAATACATAGTCGATATGCTGATTTAATCCTAAATACTTTCAAATACTTAACAAATAAAGAATGGACATTATCAATTATTTATGACGATCCAAAAAACAAAACAAAAGTAGAAAATAATGTAGTTGTTTCAAATTCTCAAAATGAAAATCAAGAGCAAGATATTGAAATTTCTAATAAAACATTAAATCCAAAATATACTTTTGAAAATTTTGTCGTTGGAAATAATAACCGTTTTGCACATGCAGCTGCAATTGCAGTAGGAGAAAAACCAGGAGAATCTTATAATCCATTATTTTTGTATGGAGGTGTAGGATTAGGAAAAACTCACTTAATGCAAGCAATAGGTAATAGAATTTTGCAAAATAACAGAACAGCAAAAATTCTATATGTAACTTCTGAAAAATTTACAAATCAATTAATTAATGCCATTAAAGACAACAAAACTGAAGTATTTAGAAATAAATATAGGACTATTGATGTATTATTAATAGATGATATACAGTTCATTGCAGGAAAAGAACGTGTTCAAGAAGAATTTTTCCACACATTCAATGCATTATATGAAGATAAAAAACAAATTATCATTTCAAGTGATAAGCCACCAAGAGATATTCAATTTCTTGAAGATAGGTTAAAATCTAGATTTGATTGGGGATTACTTGCAGATATATCATGTCCTGATTATGAAACTCGTTTAGCAATATTAAGGAAAAAAGCCCAAGAAGAAAAAATTTCAGTAGAAGACAATATATTAGCAAATATTGCAAATAAAATTGATTCAAATATTAGAGAATTAGAAGGCGTTTTTAATAAAATCATTGCTAGAGCATCACTTACACATAGTCCAATAACAATAGAATTGGCAGAAAATACCATAAATGAATTTAAAGCAGAAAGTGAAAAAGTTCTTTCTTCTGATTTTGTTAAAGAAATTGTTGCAAAATATTTCAACATTGATAAAGATGATTTAGCAAGCAATAAACGTTCAAATGAAATTGCATTTCCAAGACAAATAGCAATGTATCTTTGTAGAGAAGTAGCAAATATGTCTTATCCTAGGATAGGAGAAGATTTTGGAAATAGAGATCATTCAACAGTAATGCATGCTTGCAAAAAAATAGAAAAAGAAGTTAAAGACAAAAATAATACTAAGCTAATTGTGGAAAGTGTGAAAAACATAATCATAAATGGTGAACAATAGATTTATAAATAGTTTGCATACTGTTTCTGAAAAGATGTTCTCAAGGACAAAAGTTTGGTTACAAAAAAGTTATCTTTACTTACGGAACAGCTTGCTACGATTTCCACAGCCAAATGTGGAAACAGTGTTTATAAACTGTTTATAACTCAATATTCCACATTTTCCAAAATAGGGTGTGGACAAATTGTGGGTATTATCCACTAAGTTATGCACATATATTTTTCTTAGGGATATCAAGTATCCACATAGTTTTCCACATTATCCACAGCACCTAATACTATTACTACTAATAATATTTATATATATAATAATAAATAATAAAGGAGAGACGCAAAATGAAAATTATTTGTTATAAGGACAATATCCTTAAAGCATTAAATTCCGTAATAAAAGGAGTAGCTTCAAAAACAACTAAACCTATATTAGAAGGAATACTAATTCAAACTAATGATAAAGAAATAAAATTAACAACGTATGATATGGAAATAGGAATAGAATATATAATAGAATGTGATGTTAGAGAACAAGGAAGTACAGTAATAAATGCAATAATGTTTAGTGAAATTATTAGAAAATTACCAGATTCTGAAATTAGTATATCACTAAATGAAAATAATTTATTAGAAATTGAATGTGAAGGAGCACTATATAAACTAACAACTATGAATCCAGATGAATTTCCTGAGCTACCAAAAATAGAAGTAGAAAATTCAATAGAATTAGAGCAAAATATGTTAAAAAACATGATAAGAAAAACAATATTTGCAGTTAGCACAGAAGAAAATAGACCAATATTCACAGGTTGTTTATTTGAAGTGGAAAACAATAAACTAAATGTTGTTGCAGTTGACGGATTTAGATTAGCATTAAGAAGTATCTATTTGCAAGAAAAAGTAAATGATTTTAAAGCAGTAATACCAGGAAAAACATTAAATGAATTAAATAAAATATTATTAGATTCTTTTGACCATATAAAAATAGGAATTGCAAAAAATCAAGCATTATTTGAAATGGAAAATTGTAAAGTTGTAACAAGAACTTTGGATGGAGAATTTTTAAACTATAAATCAGTAATACCAATCAATTGGGAAACAAGAATAAGAGTAAATAAAAATAATTTACAAGATAGTTTTGAAAGAATTAGTTTAATATCAGCATCATCTATAGAAAAAGAAAAAAAATATCCTGTAAAAGTATCTGTTGATATTGGTAAAGTGACAATATCATGTACAAATCAAACCGGAGATGCCAAAGAAGAAGTATATATTTCAACAGAAGGAAAAAATTTAGAAGCAGGCTTTAACCCAAAATATTTCTTAGAAAGTCTTAAAGCAATAGATGATGAAGATGTATATATAGAATTTGGAACAAATATTTCCCCATGTTTAATAAAATCTGTGGAAAACAATGATTATGTTTACATGATTTTACCAATCAGATTAAAAGATTAATTATTTTCTGGTCAGATTTACAATATGCTGACCAGTATTTTATTTGTAAAAAATAGAATAAAATAGAATAAAATAGATAAAAATAGAAAAAAAGAGATTAAAATAAACGAAAATAAAAATAAATCGGCGTATATTTTTTTAAATTGTGAAAAATAAAGAAAATATTATTTATTAAAAAATATTAATTTATTATTTTCTAATAATAATGAAAAAAACGAAGCATGAAAATCAAAAATAAGACGATTTAATTTTAATAGGTATATAATTATATTAAAAAAATACTTAAAAAATCTAAAAAAAGAATTTAAAAATCAAAAAAAATTAAAAATAAATAAAAAAGTGACGCACGAAAATCAAAAATAAGCCAATTTTAATATATTTTTGATATAATTTTATATTTAAAATATATGTAAAATTTAATGAAATTAAAAATAGTTATACACAAATGGAGAATAATATGTGGATAAAAGATATAAAATTAAAAGATTTTAGGAATTATGAGACCAAAGAAATAAAATTACATGAAAATATTAATGTGTTCTTTGGAGAAAATGCACAAGGAAAAACAAATATAATAGAAGCAATATTTTTAAGTAGTATAGGAAAATCTTTTAGGACAAATAAAGAAAAAGAATTAATAAAATTTGAAAAATCAGAAGCAATAGTAGAAATAAACTATCAAAAAAGTGATAGAACAGGAAAAATAAAATTAGAAATAGGAGAAAAAAAGCAAATATATTTGAATGGAATAAAAATTAAAAAATTAAGTGAACTTTTAGGAAATATAAATATTGTAATATTCACACCAGATGATATAAATATTTTTAAAGGCGGTCCTCAGAACAGGAGGAAATTTTTGGATATTATGATAAGTCAATTAAGACCAAATTATATGCACATCCTTACACTTTATCAAAAAACTTTAGAACAAAGAAATAATTATCTAAAGCGAATAAAAGTAGAAAATAAACCTGAAAATATGTTAGAAATTTGGGATGAAAAATTAGTGGAATATGGAATAAAAATTTATGAATATAGAAAAGAATTCATAGAAAAAATACAAAATAAAATTATAGATATTCATAAAAGTATTACACAAAACAAAGAAAATATAGAAATAAAATATTTTTCTGATGCAAACACTAGACAAAATTATTTTAATGAGTTAAAATCTAAAAGGAAGATAGATATTATAAAAGGATATACAACAAAAGGTATACACCGAGATGATTTTATAGTATACATTAATGGAAAAGAAGTTAATATTTACGGCTCACAAGGACAACATAGAACAGCAATTCTTTCATTAAAACTTTCAGAACTTAACGTAATTTATGATGACATAGGAGAATATCCAATATTATTGCTAGATGATTTTATGTCTGAATTAGATGAAAAAAGAAGACATAATTTTTTAAAAAATATAAAAGATATACAAGTTATTATTACATGTACAGATAAAATAATTCTTGATAATTTAGATTATTACCTGTATAATGTAATAGATGGAAATATAATAGAAAAAAATAGATAAAGATGCAGTAAGATTACATATACTGCCAAAGGAGGAAAAACAATGGAAAAATATGAACATGAATATGGTGCAGAACAAATTCAGGTATTAGAAGGATTAGAAGCCGTAAGAAAAAGACCGGGAATGTATATTGGTAGTACATCTGTAAGAGGACTTCATCATATGGTCTATGAAATAGTAGATAACTGTGTTGATGAAGCACTTGCTGGATACTGTAGTGAAATAAAAGTAGTTATAGAAGAAGGAAACATTATGAGTGTAGAAGACAACGGAAGAGGGATTCCAGTAGAAATACATCCAAAAACAGGAATATCAACAGCGGAAACAGTATATACAGTTTTACATGCAGGAGGAAAATTTGGAGGAGATAGTGGATATAAAGTTTCAGGAGGACTACATGGAGTAGGAGCATCAGTAGTAAATGCATTATCTAAATGGGTAGAAGTTACGATACAAAGAGATGGTGGAATTTACCAGATGTATTTTGAAAGGGGAAAAACTGTAAAAAAACTTGAGAAAATAGGAAATTCTAAAAAAACAGGAACAAAAGTTAGATTTATTGCAGATGAAACAATATTTGAAACACAAGAATTTGATTATGATGTATTAGAAACAAGATTTAGGGAAATGGCGTTTTTAACAAAAGGATTAAAAATAACATTAGAAGATTTAAGAGGAGAGCAACCAAAAAAATCAGAATTTTGTTTTGAAGGAGGACTAAATTCATTTGTAGAATATTTGAATAGGTCAAAAGAAAAATTACATTCAAATCCAATATATATAGAAAAAAGTGGAGAAACTCCAGTAGAAATAGCAATGCAATATACAACAAGTTATTCAGAAAATATCTATACATTTGTAAATAATATAAATACAATAGAAGGAGGGACACATTTAGAAGGATTTAAAAGAGCATTAACAAAAGTCTTTAATGATTATGCAAGATCACACAACTTATTAAAAGACAAAGATCCTAATTTGCAAGGAGAAGATATAAGAGAAGGAATTACAGCTGTTGTTTCTGTAAAGGTAAAAGAACCACAATTCGAAGGGCAAACTAAAACAAAATTAGGGAATAGCGAAGTTGCAGGAGTGGTTCAAAGTATGGTTAATGAAGCACTATCTACATTTTTGGAAGAAAATCCAACAGTTGCAAAATCAATTTTAGAGAAATGTGTAAGTGCATCTAGAGCTAGGGAAGCCGCAAGAAAAGCAAGAGAATTAGTACGTAGAAAGAGTGCATTAGAAACATCAACTCTTCCAGGAAAATTAGCAGACTGTAGTAGTAAAAATGCTGAAGAATGTGAGGTATACATTGTCGAAGGAGATTCTGCTGGAGGAAGTGCAAAACAAGGAAGAGATAGAAAATTTCAAGCAATTTTACCATTATGGGGAAAAATGCTTAATGTAGAAAAGGCTAGAGCAGATAAAATATATGGCAATGATAAATTAAATCCTGTAATAGTAGCTGTTGGAGGTGGTATCGGAAAAGACTTTGACATAACAAAAATAAGATATGGAAAAGTAATAATAATGGCAGATGCTGATGTTGACGGTGCACATATAAGAACATTAATGTTAACATTTTTCTTTAGATATATGAGACCTCTTATAGAACATGGAAATGTTTATTTAGCACAACCACCATTATTCAAATTATCTAAAAAAGGAATGGAAGATATCTATTGCTATACAGATGAAGGGCTTGACAAAGCATTTGCAGAATTGGAAGCAAAAGGAATTGCAAGAGAATCATTATCAATACAAAGATATAAAGGTTTAGGAGAAATGAACCCAGAACAATTATGGGAAACAACAATGAATCCAGAAAAAAGAACATTAATACAAGTTACTATGGATGATGCAATTAAAGCAGATGAAATATTTACATTATTAATGGGAGATGATGTTGACCCAAGAAGAACATTTATTGAAAAAAATGCAAAATTTGTAAAAAATCTTGATGTTTAAAATATAAAATTAATAGCTAGGAGGAAGAAACCTCCTAGCTATTATCTATAAAGCCAATAACAATCTTAACTCAAACTAATATACATAATGGTCAAATCTAATGCATATTGCTATACAAATAAACTATACACCACATATATTAATCAATTGCTCGACTATAAATACATTAGTAGAAACCATATTCATCCATGTAGGACTAATAACAATCCCATATAATATAAGTATAATCTTTGTTCAAATATATTATATATAATTTAACCATATATAAATATAAAAATAATCCTTGAAAATTTGAATAAAATATAGTTTACATACACATAATATACTTTTATCGCCGACATATATTAATCTATGGAAATAAACTAATATATATCTTTGCTCGAATAATAATAAACTAAATGTAATCTATTATTACTCTTAACTCAACTGTAATTAACCTTATACAAATATTATGTTCAATAATTAAAAATATATTCAAAAAGATAAAAAAATTAAAAGGAAATTTTTTCATATATTCACTAAATGTGGTGTCGAAAATTGTCGAACGATTTTTCTGTCAATGATTTTTGAAAATGTCCCAAAAAATTTTAAACATAAGCCCTAAAAAT
>CAUWAY010000032.1:0-14511 GCA_963556905.1 uncultured Clostridia bacterium
ATTTTTATTGTTGCTTCTGTTTTTAATGAACTATATGCTAAGTTCATTCTATCTACTACTTCTGCCTCTACTGTTGCTACTTGTGCTTTTTGCGCATTTGTTATTATTCCGTCTTCTCCTGTTAATGTAGATATTCCTACTCCTGCTAATATTAATAGTACTATTATTGTTACTACTAATGCTATCAGTGTTACTCCTCTGTTATTTTTCTTATTCACTCTCACTGTTTTTCTCCTCCATTTTCACTTGTATTTTTTTAACGTTTACTTTTGTATATTTTCCATCCTCTCGGATTTTCCTCATGTTTTTTTATATTATTTTATTGTAAACGTACTTTAATTTTATTATAACATATCAATATTATTGTTCGCAATATTTTTTGTCTTGCTTTTAATATTCTTTGTTTTTTTATCCTTAATAATATATACATTAAGGACTTTTTAATTGAAGTTTCATTATCTCAAATTATAAAAAATTAATATACTTCTTTTTTAATTGTTTTTATTCTTTTAACTATTTCTCATTTTCGCTAACCCCTCCTATTTTCCAACAATTATTGTTAACCAGTGGCTTTAATAAATCTTTTTCTAAGTTTTGAATCTATATTTACATCTACATTCCATGCACTTTTTATAGCCTCTTTTCCACTGTGAGATTGTACTGTGTCTACTTATATTTCTAACTCAAATTTATATCCAACTTTATTACTGTTAATTCTAATGTTTCCATATTCGTCTTTTTGCATTTGATATTCATCACAAACGTTACCATTTATTCTAAAATAATCTAAAAAATCAATTTTTTCACCTACTGGTAGAATATTTTCATAGTACAAAACTTCTCTTTCAACAGTAGATGCCACTTCATCACATATCCAACCATTTTCTGAAAAAATATTAAATTCAATTTTGTCAAGAAATGTTTTTTTATCTATATTACCCTCCATATCTCTACATCTTTTTAAAAAAATTATTCTAACATATTCATCTATGCTCCCTGAATTTTTTATCTGTATATTATATGGATATTTCTTTCCTAGTTGAAATTCATTTATATTCGTTTCAAATAATGTTTCATCCACCTGATACCAAGAATCTGTTTGTTTAGGTTTTTCTGCAACAATCTTTCCATTTTCCAATATTCTTACACCGATTCCTGCCGGACTTCTTCCATTAAAAGCACTATTTTCTAAAGAATGTTCATTATCATTTTTTGCTGCCTTTATATCTTTTTTTATTATAAATTTCATAATAATATATTTATTATAATTATTATTAGCAAAATAGATATAATCATTATAAATTTTTTGTTTTTCTCTTACTCAATATTTTTATCCTCTTTAGTTAGATACATTATTAATAATATTAAAATTCCAATTAGCTACTTCATTTCCATTTTCATCATATAATACTTTTACAGCCTCAATTGATGCTATTATATTGTAATTAGCATTTACTGCATTACTATCATTAATCGATAATGTTGGCATTTGAATTTTATTTCCTTTATTTACTATATTTTTATAATATAAATAATCTCCGTTCCAATACCAATTTTCTGTATTTCCCATTATAATACTTTGAACTGCTGGTGTATTTAATTTATTTGTTCCTGTATAAATCGCATTTACTGTAACTTGTGTACCAGGCTCTTTTATTTTATTTATAGTTCTTGTATAATTTCCTGTTAATGAAACATTTATTGATACTACATTATCATAAGTTACTTTTCCATTTTTACTGGCTTTTACTGAAAATGTTATTGGTGTATTATTTACACTATTTGGCATCATTTAATCGCCTTCCCAAAATGTATTAACTTTCATATTAATTTTCAATGATTGTACATCTTAATCTCCTAATTCAGCCTCTGGATTTTTATAATAATTCTCTTGTATCTGATTAATTTCTTCTTCCTGTACTTGTAATTTATTTAGCATTCTTATATATATTGTTGACAATAAAAAAGTAAGAAATAAGCATGCTAACAATGTATATAATGTTATTGAACCTTTTTCTTTATTAAACATTTTTTTTATCACTTTCTCGTTCCTCCTACATAAAAAATATATCATTAATATTATTCAAAATCAATAGTTTTAATTTAATTGTTAAAATTCTATTTACAATTTACTTTATTTTCACATAAATTTCACAAAACTTGTGTATTCTATTTCTGTAGAAAAAAGTTGAATACTTTTGAAATTCATAGTATAATCTAAAATATAAAAAATAATAAATATAATAAAGGAGGTCTTCATAATGGAAGAAAACAATAATAACATAAACTCATTTGAAGTAATTTCAAGTAAAACTTCAAACGCAAACTTTAAAAAGCAAAATCATAGCAATTTTGGAAAAAACATATTATTACCATTTTTCAGTGGAATAGTAGGGTGTTCTGTAGTTTTAGGAACATGTTTTGGAATACCATCAGTAAAAGAAAAAATACTAGGAGCAAAAAATAGTACAATTCAAACCTCTACATCTAATACATCAGGAGCTACAACAAATTTAGTATCACTTTCAAATTATACAAATACTTCAATATATGCTGCAAATAAAATATCACCTTCAATAGTTGGAATAGAAGTAACATATAATGTATCATCAAATTCTTTAAATCCATTTTTAGGATTTACTCAACCAGCAACATCAAGTGCAACAGCAACTGGTTCTGGAATAATAATAAGTCAAGATGGATACATAGTTACAAACAACCATGTTGTAGATACAAGTTCATCTAATAACTCATATTCTTATTATGATATATCTCAAGCAACATCTATAAAAGTAAAATTAAATAGTGGAATTTATGGTACAGATGCAGTATATGATGCAAAAATTGTAGGGAAAGATTCTCAAACAGATTTAGCAGTATTAAAAATAGAGAAAACAGACTTAACACCTGCTGAATTTGCAAATTCAGATGAAGTTGTTGTTGGAGAATTTGCTATGGCTGTTGGTAGTCCATTAGGATTAGACACAACAGTAACAACAGGAATTATAAGTGCTGTAAACAGAGAAGTTGTATCAGATGGTGTAAAATATGTATGTCTTCAAACTGATGCAGCAATAAATTCTGGTAATAGCGGTGGAGCATTAGTTAATAGTGATGGTAAAGTAATTGGAATAAACACTTTAAAATTGTCAGGAACAGGAGTTGAAGGAATCGGCTTTGCAATTCCAATAAATTCAACACTTGATGTAATTGACCAATTAATAGATTATAATAAAGTTCTAAGACCTTATATTGGAATTACGGGACTAGACTTAGATGAAGCAACCGCAAAAAGAAACAACCTTGAAATGGGAATTTATGTAAAAAGAGTAGAAGATTTCTCTCCAGCAGAAAAAGCAGGTATAAAAGCTGGTGATGTTATAGTTAAAGCTGATGGAAAAAATATCACAACAATGAAAGAACTTGAAGAAATAAAAAATTCTCATAAAATTGGCGAAACTATAACTATAGTTGTGAAAAGAAACGGAACTGAAAAAGAAATTTCATTAACACTTGAAGAAACTCCATAATTTTACAACTTTTCACTGTTAGTTCACAAAATGAACAAAATTAACTGGTATATTATATGTATAGTCAGTAAGAAGAAACTGATTAAAAAACAAACATCCCCTTTTATTTTCAAAAAAGACCTAAAGTTGTACTTAGGTCTTTTTTTTAGGTATTTATATTTACATTATTATAATATCCATTTCACTTGTGTGATTTTTATTTCCATATGCATATATTATATATATTGTATTATTTTTTCCTATAAAATATTCTGTCACATTATTTATACTATACATATCACTACTTGCATTTCTTGGAAAAACATTATATCCTAGTTTTGCAAGTTCTTCTACTTTCTTTTGTACATCAC
Source organism: uncultured Clostridia bacterium (assembly GCA_963556905.1). Lineage (GTDB taxonomy): Bacteria > Bacillota > Clostridia > TANB77 > CAG-508 > CAG-269. The sequence goes on from CAUWAY010000032.1 coordinate 3,881, forward strand.
TGATTTCAAGTTTAATTTTTCTATTTGCTTCTTGTTTTGTTATTCCTTTAAAATCTAACATTTCTTGTATTGTAAATGCTTTTTGATTTTTTAAATCATAATTATATGTTTGAACAATATCTCTTTGAGGTTTTGTTCCTTCTTTTAATGTAGACCTTATTACAACAGACAATATGTTATTCGTTACATATGCACTATAGTTTACAGTATATATAATGTTTTCATTTTGTGTGTTTAAAACATTTTTGGCTTTATCTTCAAATGTTGAAATAATATCTTTATTAAATTCATTTATTTCGCTATTATCTATATTTATATATGGAATGTTTACATTCAAATCATAAGAATTTAGTTTAGAAGTTTTTTCTTTATATCCTGCATATACTATTTCTTCACTTTCTTTTAATTTTGTAATTTTATAGCTATTGTTTTCTAGGTAATTTACTTTATTGTCGAAAATGCTATCAAATTCTTTTTTATATTTTTCTAAATCTTCTGGGCCAATTGTTGAAACATCATTTCCTTTTGATTCTTTATAAATTTTAATAATTTGTATAGTTATTGCTGTTAAAACTAATGCTACACAAACTGTTATTATTATTGCATATATTATTTTTAATTTTTTATTACTTTTTTCTACATCTTCTAATTCAGGTCTCATATATATTTTCCTTTCATCTATTAGTTTTTTTTAAATATTTTAATTTTGTTGCCATACCACCTCTTATATGTCTTTCTGCTTTATTTTCATTTAAAATTTCTCGTACTTCTTTTGCAAGAATAGGATTTAGCTTTACTAATCTTTCAGTAATATCTTTATGTACAGTACTTTTGCTTATGCAAAATTTTTTTGCTGCTCCTCTTACAGTGTCTTTCGAATCTATAATATAATGTGCTAAATTTGTGGCACGTTCTTCAATTGAATTTTTACCTATATTTTTTTGACAATTTATAGGTAATTTGTGTATGACTTTTTTACTCATCTTGAACCCCCATACGAATACTTTTGTTTAATTGTATTCTCCTTCGTATGAGGTTAGAACTGTTATTTTAAGCGAAAGTATCCTAATTCCTCCCACATGTTATATGCTAAATTTAGTTTAAACACTACTTTTGGTTTTGCTCCTGCCCTGTTTTTATCAACTACACATGCATAATATCTAATGTCTGGGTCTTTAGATTTTTCTAAATCATAAAATTTTGTATCTACTTCTTGTAATGAATATTCATATTTATCTAAATCTTCATTGTGTATTTGTTTTAATAAACAAAGTGTGTCTAGTACTTCTTTTACAGTTCTACTAACAGCTAAATCTGTTACATTTATATTTATCGGTAATGTATCACTTTCTACTAATTGTAATGATGAACCTATAAACATTTCTAAGTTTTGAGCTAAATTTGCAAGTATTGTTGCTGTTTTCTTGATTTCTTCACCATTTCCAATATTGTCTATATCTGTTTTTAATGTGTCATAAAATACATATTCCATTTTTTCTTTATAGTAATAGTTCAATATAACTTTTTCTAGTTCATCATTTGTGTGATTTGTTATATTTACAAAATATATTGAATTTTTTACTTGCTTATCTAACCATTCTGCAACTTCCATTGTATCTTTAAATTCTTTTGAAATTTTGTATAATCTTTTTGCAAATTGACTTTGACTCTCTCCTTCTTCTTTTTCTACAAATCCATTTTCATCTACTTTAACATTTGCTCCTTCATCTGGCTTAAATTTGAATTCTAATAATTCTCCTTCTGTTTTTGATATTTTTTTACCATGTAGTTTTTGTATTTCTTTATTATTTAAAACTGTTGTCATTAAACATAATTTCATTTTTTCTTCTGACATTTCGTTTGATATTATTAAAACTTTTTTTTGATGTATAAATGCTATATATGCTGCTAAATTTATTGTAAATCTACTTTTTCCTGAATTTGATGGCATTGCATATGCCATTGTTTCTCCTTTTCTTATTCCTTTGAACACACTACTTAATATTGAAAATGGCAATTGCAAACCTGTTGTTAAATTATTTTCTCTTGCTATTAAGAAATTTGTCATAGAATCATTTAATACTGCTCTTTTAAATTTTTCAGTTGCTGTTATTTGTTCTATTGCATCTTTTACTTCTTGAATGTCCATTTTGTCATATAGTTCATAATCTAATATTCCTACTATTTTTCCTTGTGTTTCTTTTATTGGATTTTTTAAGTAATTTTTTCTTATTTCAAATATTTTTCTTAATTCAACATATATTTTTTCAAAGTCATAATTTGCTCTTTTGGCTTTTTCTTTTAATAGTTTCTTTTGTTTATATGTTTCTTCATCTTCTTTTGCAAAGCTAAAATCGTCTTTTGCTATTTGTGGTGCATATGCTTGTCCTTCTGTGAATAGTACACTCTTATATAGGTTAAAATATTTATCACTTTCAAAATAACAGTCATCATGTACTATGTAATACATTGATATTGCTTTTGGATTATCAAATAATAAGCTTATATATTTTTCTTCAAGTTCTATATTTGATAATTTTTCAGGATAAATTCCTTCGTAGTTTGGTGTTTCTTCTTCTATTTCTTCTTTTCTTTTTTCTTTATTTTTTTTGTTTACTCTTGGTTTTATAATGTATTCAGATGGTTCTTCTTCTCTAATTGTTAATTTTATTTTTCCCTCTTTTTTTACTTTATTTAATAATTGCAAAATTTCAGAAAATTTTCCAGCTTCTACTAAATCTCCTAATTCTCTTACTATTTTTTCATTTTCTTTTGTTATTTCTATTCTATTTATTAAGTTTATTAAGTTGTTTATCTGTTCTTCGTTCATCTTATTCATGCTAGTCTTTGCTAACATTTCCTCCTTTTCCATAACTTTAACATCTTAGTTTTAGTATACACATTTTGTGATTTTTTTGCAAGTTTTTTAATTAATTTCTTCTAATATTTCTTCATATGATAATATAATTTTTGCTCCATCTTTTATTAATTGGTTACATCCTTTACTTTGAATTTTTGTTATTTCTCCTGGCACTGCAAAAATTTCTTTTCCTTGTTCTAGCCCAAATTCTGCTGTTATTAATGCTCCACTTTTTTCTCCTGCTTCTACTACTAAAATTCCATTTGATATTCCACTTATTATCCTATTTCTTTCTGGAAATTTAAGCTTATCTGGTCTTGTGCCCATTGGATATTCAGAAATTATACAGCCTCCTGTATGTATAATTTTTTTGGCTAGTTCTTTATTTTCCGCTGGATACAATTTATCTATTCCGCTTCCTAATACTGCGATTGTTTTTCCTATTTTTTTATCTTTATCATAATTCATTTCACTAATTTGTGCTTTTATATTTCCTATATGTGCATATGTATCAATTCCTAATGCTAATCCACTTATTATGTTTATTCCTTTTATACTTAATTGCTTGGCTATATTTTCAGCAACAATTTTTCCATATTCACTGCATTTTCTTGTTCCTACTATTGCAATTCCTTTCTGTTTTAGAATTTCTTTATTTCCTAATACATATATTTTATTTGGTGGATCATATATATTTCTTAATTGTTCTGGATAATCTTTTTCTTTTATTGTAATTTCTTCTATTTTCATGTTCAAGCTCCTTTCGAAAAATAAAAAAAGGACAATATAAATAATATTGCCCCCTTATATATTTATTTATTAAAATTTTTTGCACATTTTATTACATTATTCATAAGCATTGTTATAGTCATTGGTCCTACCCCACCAGGAACCGGTGTTATATAACTTGCTTTTGGCTCTACATTTTCAAAGTCTACATCTCCTGTTATTTTTCCATCTTCTCCTCTGTTTATTCCAACATCTATTACTATTGCTCCTTGTTTTATCATGTCTTTTGTAATAAATTTTGGTTTTCCAATTGCAGATATTATTATATCAGCATTTTGTGTATGTTCTTTTAAATTTTTTGTTTTAGAATGACATATTGTTACTGTAGCATTTTTGTTTAAGCAACATTGTATCATTGGTTTTCCTACTATGTTACTTCTTCCTATTATTGTTACATCTTTTCCAGTTAAGTCAATGTCATATTTTTCAAACATTTTCATTATTCCAAATGGTGTGCAAGATACAAATGTGTCTTGATTTAATGCTAATTTTCCTACATTTACTGGGTTAAATCCGTCTACATCTTTTTCTGGAAGTATTGTTTGAAATGCTTCATTTATGTCCAAATTTTGTGGTATTGGACTTTGTAATAATATTCCACTTATTTTATTATCTTTGTTTAATTTTCCTATTAATTCTATTAGTTCTTCTTGCTTTATGGTTTCCGGAAGTAAGTATTCTTCAAATTCTATTCCTACTTCTTTACATGCTTTGCTTTTGTTTCTTACATATACCTGTGATGCTTGATTTTCTCCTACCATTATTACTGCAAGTTTTGGCTGTATTCCTCTTTCTTTTAGTTCGTCACATTGTACTTTTAGTTTTTCTCTTGTTTCTTTTGCTAATTTTTTTCCATCTATTATTATCGCCATTTTAGTATATTTCACTTCCTTTTGTTTTCCTTTTTATTTTATACTATTTTTAATTAATTATCAAGTTTTTAATAAATTTTTAATTTTATTTTTCATAATATATTTTTGCACCTATTTTTTTTAATTTTTCTTCTATTCTTTCATATCCTCTTAAAATGTAATGTATGTTATCTATTTGTGTTATTCCTTTTGCAGATAGTCCACCTATTATAAGTGCCACTCCTCCTCTTAAGTCTGTTGCTACAACATTTGCCCCCTGCAATTTTTTAATTCCTTTTATAATTGCTGTCCTACATTCTACTTTTATTTTTGCTCCCATTCTAATTAATTCTTGTGTGTATTTATATCTACTTTCAAAAATGTTTTCTGTTATTATTGATGTTCCTTTTGCAGTAGTAAGTAATGCTCCAAATATCGATTGCATATCTGTTGGAAATCCCGGATATGGCATTGTTTTAATATCTACTGCTTTTATTCTTTTGGGTGCTATTATTTCTATTTCATTTTTTGATATTTTTAATTTGCAATTTGTTTCTTCTAACTTTGTTAAAATTGGTTCTATATGTTCATAATTTGAGTTTAATATTTTTACATTTCCTCCTGTTACTGCTCCTGCAATTAAATATGTTCCTGCTTCAATTCTATCTGGCATTATATTATAACTTATTTCTGACAAGTGTTTTACTCCTGTTATTTCTATTTTGTCAGTTCCTGCTCCTATTATTTTGGCTCCCATTTTGTTTAGAAATTTACTTAAATCTTCTATTTCTGGTTCTCTTGCAGCATTTGTTATAGTTGTTACTCCTTCTGATAAACACGATGCTAATATTACATTTTCTGTTGCTCCTACACTTGGAAAATCTAAATTTATTTGCGTTCCTATAATTTTTTCACAACTACATGCTATTTCTCCATATTCTTCTTTTATTGTTATACCTAATTTTTCAAATCCTTTTAAATGTAAATCTATTGGTCTTGAACCTATATCACACCCTCCAGGGCATGTGAATCTTGCTTTATGGTATTTTCCAATTAGTGCTCCTGCTAATATTACAGATGATCTCATTTGCCTCATTAGCATATCTGGTATTTCATATGTATGAATTTTACTTGTGTCTATTATAATTTTGTTATTTTTTTTATTTACTTTTCCTCCAATCTCTTTTATTATTTCAAACATTGTGTGAACATCTTGTATATCTGGCACATTATATAAAATTGTTTTACTTGAGTTTAATATAGTTGCTGCAATTATTGGCAATGCCGCATTTTTTGAGCCAGATATTTTTACTTCACCTTCTAATCTTTTTCCACCTTGAATTATAAATTTTGACATTTTTACACCTCTTATTCTCAACTTTCATATATATCTACTTTAAAATATTTTCTAAGATTTTAGTAGATTTTATTTTACTATATTTTATGTAATTCTTTTTTTATTGTGTTTTATTTAATTCATTTTATTATCACTTATTTTTAAAATTTATTTGCTTTTTGTTTTAATATATAGTAAAATCTTTTATATAAAAATATAAATGAATGAAAAGAGGGCATTATGGAGAAAAATGTAAAAAAGAAAAAATTTTCAATATTAGGTATTAGTTTATGGGAAATATTAGCATACTTTATAATATATAGTATTGCAGGATTCATAATAGAAACTATATTTGCAGTTGTAGTATATGGTGTTTTAGAAAGTAGACAAAGTTTTTTATATGGCCCATTTTGTAGTATTTATGGACTTGGTGCTGTAATAATGATACTTTTTTTACAATATTTTAAGAAAAATAATGTAACATTATTTGTTGGTGGTTTTATTATAGGTTCTATTACTGAATACTTAGTTAGCTTTATCGGTGAACTAATTTTGCATGTTAAATGGTGGGATTATTCTAATTTGCCTTTAAATATAAATGGTAGAATTTGTTTTGCATATTCTATTTTTGGGGGAATTTTAGCAATATTCCTTATGAGAGTTATTCATCCTCTTATAAGAAATTTAATTGCAATTATTTTGAAAAAATTTAATATTAAAATTTTAAAATCTGTTGTATCTGCTACAATTATTTTTATGATTTTTGACTGTTTCATTTCAGCTTATGCAATTCAATTATTTACAATTAGAATGATTGCTGAATATGACTTAAATGTTGATAAAAAAGAAATTGTGTGTGAACTTAATGATAAGCTTTATGAAAATAAATTCCGTGCAACTTTGATTAATACTTTTTTTAATGATAAAATTATGATTAGAACTTATCCTAATTTAAAGGTTAAGCAACTAGATGGTTCTATAGTATATTTTAGAGATTTATTACCAAATATTAATCCATATTATTTTAAATTTGGCTTTAGTTTCTATGAAAAGTAATGTGTTAGATATAAAAAAAATAGTGAGTTCTTTTAATCTCACTATTTTTTTATTTTAATTATTTATATTCATTACTTTTTCAGTTTGTTTTATTATATTTTCTACATTTAATCCGTACTTTTCTTTTACTTCTGTTGCTGTTCCTGATTCTGTAAAAACATCATTTACTCCAACATATGCAATTGGAGCATGTTTTGGAAATTGTGCTAAGATTTCAGAAATTGCTCCTCCTAGCCCTCCTATTATGGAATGATTTTCAATTGTTACTATTCCTTTTACTGTTTTTGATAACATATTTATTAATTCTATATCAATTGGTTTTATTGAAAATATATTTATAAGTTTTCCTTTATATCCTTTTTCTTTTAGTGCTTCAAATCCCTTATATGCAATTGATGCTGAAGTTCCTTCATATATTAATGCAAAATCATTTCCTAAGTCTTCTACTATATTTGATTTTCCCATTTGTGCTTGTGTTTTAAATTCTACATTTGGCACATTATCTCTTGCTATTCTTATATAAACAGGTCCATTATATTCTATTGCAATTTTTATTGCCTCTTTCATTTCTTTTAGATTTGATGGTACTATAATTTTTACATTTGGAATTGAACGTACTAATGCTAAGTCTTCATTTGCATGATGAGATGCCCCATCTTTTCCATTGTCCATTCCAGCATATGTTCCTATCATTTTTACATTAAGATTTGCATATGCAGATTGGCGAAGTTGAGTCCATGCTGTTCCTGCTACAAATATTGCAAAATTCACATAAAATGGTATTTGTCCTTCTGATGCTAATCCCGCTGCAATTGACATTGCACTCGTTTCTGCTATTCCTGTTTCTACAAATCTTTCTGGATATTTATCTTGAAATTCTAATGTTTTTGTGGATTTTGCTAAATCACTATCTATTACATATATTCTACTATCATTTTGCGCAAATTCACACAAAAATTCACCTATCTTATCTCTTAAGCAAATCATTTCCTCATTCATTTATTCCACCTCTACTTTCTCTAAATCATTAAAAGCTATTCTATATTGTTCTTCACTTATTTGTCCATTATGCCATTTAGGATTATTTTCCATAAATGAAATTCCTTTTCCTTTTACAGTGTTACATATTATTGCTATTGGTTTATCTTTTATTTCATATGACTCATTTAGAGCATTTACTACTTGTTCCATATTATTTCCGTCTATTTCTATTGTATGAAAATTAAATGCTTCTATTTTATTTTTTAGTGGTTCTAAATTCATACTTTCATTGACGTCTCCATATGATGATAATTTATTATAATCAATTACTAATATTAGATTATTTAATTTATAATGTGCCGCTTGTAGTAATGATTCCCAAATTTGACCTTCTTGCATTTCTCCATCTCCTACAATTGCATATACATGACTATTGTCTCCTGTGTTTTTCTTTGCAATTGCCATTCCTATAGCAGCAGAAAGACCTTGTCCTAATAATCCTGTTGTTGCATCTACTTCTGGTATTGTTCCAGTATATGGATGTCCTTGAAGTCTTGAATTTATTTTTCTAAATGTTGACATTTCTTCATCTTTTATTATTCCTTTTGAATTTAAAACTGCATATAATGCTGGAACGGTGTGTCCTTTTGATAATACAACTTTACTTCTTTTTTTGCTATTTATATCTACATCAATTTCATATATTGCTGTTAACATGTCAATTATTGATAATGCTCCTCCAGGATGTCCTGATTTTCCTAAATATACTAAATTTATTATTCTTTTTCTATTTTCATTTGCTAATTCTTTTAATTTTTTTATATCTATCATTTTTTCTCCTTCCTTCCATCTTTTGGAATATTTTATATTATGCTAATCTATATTAATTTTTTATTATAGTTTGTCCATTTTTTATTGTTTCTAAAATTTTAATGTTTCTTATTTCTTCTTTACTTACTTTTAATGGATTTTTGTCTAGTATTATTAAGTCTGCTATTTTTCCTTCTTTTATACTTCCTTTGTAATTTTCTTCAAAATATTGATAAGCAGAATTAATAGTTACTGCTTTTATAGCATCTAATACTGTTATTTGCTCTTCTTCTCCTAAAGATTTTCCTTCTTTTGTTTTTCTATTTACGGCACACCATATTGTTTCGAACATATTTGGCTCTATTACTGGTGAATCTTGGTGTAGTGTAAATTTAATATCCTTTTTTACAGAACTTCCTACAGGACTTATTTTTCTTGCTCTTTCAAATCCGAAGTTTTTTATATGAATATCTCCCCAATGATATACATGTGCTATAAAAAATGATGGTATTATTCCTAGTTTTTTTACTTCTTCTAATTGGTCTACTCCTAATAACTGTCCATGTATTAAAACTGGTCTGATTTCTTGTATATCTTTGTTTGTAGATTTTATTGCATTTATATATTGTTCTGCTGCTTTATCTCCATTGCAGTGTGCTAAAATTTGTAGTTTTTCCTTATATGCAAATTCAATATCTTTTTTTACATCTTCACTATTCATTGTTCCATATCCAAAATATTTTTCATCATCTATATATGGTGTTCTCATCCATGCAGTTCTTCCTTGTGGTGAACCATCTAAAAATATCTTTATTCCATTTATTTTAAAATGGCTTTTATATTTTTTTATATTCTCTTTAAATGTTTCTCTTATTTCTTTTTCTGCATTTTTGTCCATATATGCAATTACATCTAGATATAATTTATTTTGGTCTATTAGTTGTTTATATATAGGTATTAGTTCTCTTACCAGCATTCCTTCTTGTAATGTTGTTATTCCATATGAAGCATATTTTTTTTGAGCTTTATCACATGCTGTTATTAAATCATTTAAACTCGCCATTGGAACTTTTTTTGAATTTTCTATAAATGCATTTTCTTCTAAATATCCTGTTAATTCATTATTAATTTTTTCTATCTTACCTCCAAATGGTGATATTGTTTCATTTGTTATGTTTAATATTTCTAATCCTTTTGAGTTTAAAACACCATTATGTCCAGATTTATGGTGTATTATAATTGGGTTATTAGGAATTGCTTCATCTAATTCTTTTTTTGTTATATGTCTTTTTTCTGATAATGTATTGTTATCATAACCACTTGCTATTATCCACTTTTCATCTTCTATTTGATTTTCTTTTTTATATTTTATTAGTTCTTTTTGTATTTCTTTGATATTTGTGCATTTCTCTAAATTTACTTGTAATAGACTATTTGCTACTGCAAAAAAATGGCTATGTGAATCTATAAATGCTGGCATCATCGTTTTTCCCTCTAAGTCTATTATTTCTGTTTTTTCATCTTTTTGCTCTAAAATTTCTTCTTTTCTTCCTATTTTTTTTATTATTCCGTCTTCTACTAATAATGCTTCTATTTCTAAGTTTTCTAAAGTTAGAAATTCTCCATTTATATATATTTTTTTCATATTACTCACTCTTTCTTTTTTGGGATGTTTCTTATTTTAGCTATTATATCAATTTTAATTTTTTTTATCAATACTTTTTCTTTTAACTTTTTTACATCTTGAAAAAACTTATGCATATATTGGAAATATTAAAAATCACAGAATGATTGAAAAAGTAAGTTGAATTAATTTCAAAATAAAAAATCGTTGTAATTCTTGAAAACAAGAAATATAACGATTTTTTTATGGCTCGTTTGACACTTCCGTTCGCGAAGAATACGAGCTTGTATTTATAATTATATTTCATAGTTTGATTCTATGATT
>CAUWAY010000033.1:0-13272 GCA_963556905.1 uncultured Clostridia bacterium
ACTCGAACGCGGGACAACTTGATTAAAAGTCAAGTGCTCTACCACCTGAGCTAATAGCCCATATGCATGTACTGAACAATGCTCATTTATAATACAATATTTTTTAGCATTTGTCAATACATTTTTTAAAAATTTTTTAAATTTTTTAAATTTTTCTCTTTTTGACTACTTTTTTGATACTTTTAGTCAAAATTTGTAGTTAAATTTATTTCTTTTCATTAAGTTTTGCAACTACTTCATTTACATCTATTCCATGTACTTGACAAGCTTCTTCTAGTGTTTCCATTTGTGATGCTGGACATCCTATGCAATGCATTCCACATTCAATTAATATATCTACTTTTTCTGGTGCAACTTCTAAAATTTCGCCTATTTTTGTATCTTTATTGAATTCCATATTCATCTTTCCTTTCTATTTTTATTTTTCATAAGGTTATTATTATCATTTTCCCTAGAAATAATGTATCAAAAATATTTTACCACAAATTTTAAAAAAAGTATAGACAAATTTGAAATTTTGTTGTATTATGTTCACTGTTAGGCGGTGATATTATTTTTACATTAATTAATTTGTTTTTTATAATTTATATTTTTAATTTATTAATTACTTTATATTCAATTTATACTTTTTTTGACATTAATTTATTTCTTAATTTACAAGGTTCAAAATTAAACTTAAAAAAGAAAATTTCAGAAAATAATTCTTTAAAATAAATTTAATTAATTTTATAAGGAGTGTGATTAATATAAAAAAATTATTTTTAATATTTTTATATTTATTTTTATCCTGTCTTTGTGCTTATAAATTATTTTCTCCCATTTATTTAGCAGAAGAAATTATTATTTCTTTTTCCATTAATCCTTTTGATATTTGTTATAATATTAATCTTTGGAAATTTTTTAAAATAAGTTTCATATTTTTTTATGTTTTTTCTAATTTAATTATAATAAATTCATTTTTTACAAAATTAAATTTAGTAAATGAAAAATATCAAAAAAACAAAAAAGGTTCTTTAAATAAAAATAATATAGCTATTAATAATTCTTCATTAACTTTACTTATCGGTCATGACTGTTCAACAAATTCTAACATATATTTACCAGAGTCTGGATTATATCAGAATTTTTTAATAACAGGCACTATTCGGTTCTGGTAAAACAAGTTCAGCTATGTACCCATTCACAGAACAATTAATTAAATTTAATTTTTTAAATCAAAACAAAAAAATACCAATTTTAATTTTAGATGTAAAAGGAAATTATTTTAAACAAGTAAAAGAATTTGCAAAAAAATATAATTTAGAAAAAGATATAATTGAAATCGGAATTAATTCAAATATTAAATATAACCCTTTACATAAAACAAATTTAAAGCCATCTGTTTTAGCTAATAGGTTAAAAACTATTTTGTTACTTTTTTCTGAAAATAATTCAGAGTCTTTTTGGTTAGATAAAGCTGAACAAATTTTATCTGAAGCAATAAAACTTTGTAGATTATATAATAATGGCTATGTTACTTTTATTGAATTACATAAATTAATTAATGAATCTGAATATTATAAATCAAAAATCCAAATATTAAGACAATTATTTATTGCTGGGAATTTTTCCTATCAACAAATTTATGAACTAAATACAGCCATAGAATTTTTTGAAAAAGAATTTTATAATTTAGATACACGTACTTTATCTATATTAAAATCTGAAATTTCTAGAATTACAAATATTTTTATTTCTGATTATAATATTTCAAAAACATTTTGTGCCTCAAAAAAAGATTTAAATTTTAAAGGTTTTTCATCTATGTTGTCACACGGAAAAATTGTTGTTTTAAATATGAATATTGCAGAATATAAAAATCTTTCTAAAATAATAGCTGCATATTTAAAATTAGATTTTCAATCTGAAATTATGTATAATTTGTCACACAATAAAGTTAAACCATCAGCTTTTATTTGTGATGAATATTCAGAATATGTTACAAAAACAGATGTTGATTTTTTTTCGCTTAGTCGTGAAGCCAAATGTATTAATATTGTTTCTACTCAAAGTTATTCTTCTCTTAAAAATACATTAAAAGATGAAACTGCTGTTAAAGTAATTATTCAAAATTTAATTAATAAAATTTGGTTTAGAACAGATGACATTTTTACAATTGAAGAAGCTCAAAAACAATTAGGAAAAGAAGAAAAATTAAAAACTTCTTCTACTATTTCTGAAAATGCTAAAGAAACAAAATATAGTTATATAACAAATTCATTAAATTCTCAAAACTCAAGCATTACAGAAAGTTTAAATACTTATAGTCAAAAAGATTTTATATTTGATACTAATTTTTTTACACAACATTTAGAAACATTTTCTTGTATATCATTTCTGTCTGATGGTATAAATATTTTAAAACCATCAAAATTAAAAATGTTTCCATATTTTAAAAAATAAATTAATTTTATTACCGCTTATTTATTATTTTATTTTGTTTTTGTTTTTATTTTTGTTTTTATTTTATTTTTATTTTATTTTTTATTTTACTTTTATTATTTTTATTTTAATATTTTTAGAAAGGATGAATTTATATGAAAAAACTTTTATTTACATTTATTTTAACTATTTATTTAATATTTATTTTAACTGGAACTACTTTTGGAGCAACTCCAAAATTAATTTCCAAAATAGATAATGCTTTCGAAGAAATTGAAGGATGGATAATAAAAATATCTACTCCTGCGGCTGCTGTTGCAATTTGTACAGGTGCCCTTATGAGAAAATTCAGTTTTGGAGATGAAGAAAAAATGCGATTAGGAAAAAAACTTATTACTGGCTCATTATTTTCTTATGCTTTTATTTTAGCCGCTGATCTTATTTTATCAGCAATTCAATCATTAATAAGTTAGGAGGATTAATGGATAATACTACAAATATTACTACAACAATAATTCAAACAATTAATACTATTTTCCAAAATCTTTTTTCTTCTATTGATAATAATTTATATAATGTTCTTGATGATATTACATTTATAACATCTGATATTATTTATGACTCTTTTTTTGAAAAAATTCTTGGAACTTACACCTCAAATGGAATTCTTCTTATATGCAATTCCTTATTATTGGGATTTTTTATATATTATTCAATAAAATACTTATTTTCACATTTTACATATAGTCAAGTTGAAACACCTTTACAATTTATTTTTAAAGTATTAATTTTTGGTTTGTGTATTAATTTTTCATATTTTTTTATTGAAGAAATTTTAAATTTAGTCTCTAGTATTACTCTTGCTATAAGAGGAATAGGTGAATCCCTATTTAATAAAAATATTTGTTTTTCTGAACTTATTTTAGAAGTTAATTCTTCAATTGGTATAAATACTTCTCCATTAGATATTTTCTCGTTAGATGGTCTAATTAAAGTATCTCTTTCCACTTCTTTATTAAATTTAGTTTTTACTTATTCGTTTAGATATGTAATGATTAAAATTTTTATATTACTTACTCCTTTTGCATTTTTATCATTAATTTTACAAAATACTTCTTGGTTTTTTAAATCATGGATTAGGAATTTATTTTCGCTATTATTTATACAAATTATTGTTTCTATTGTTTTATTAATTTTATTTTCACTAGATTATTCATCAAATAATTTAATTAATAAATTTATTTATGTTGGTGCAATTTACGCATTAATAAAATCAAATTCTTTCGTGCGTGATTTTATCGGTGGAGTTTCCACAACTTTCTCACAAAATGTGAATAACTTTTTAAAAAAATAATATTTTTACTATTTAATTTAGGAGGTGATTATATTATGAAATTTATAATTCCACAAAATTATGATTTTAAAAATAAACTTTTAGGTGTTATTGAATATTCAACTGCAATTTTAAATCTAATTTGGTATGCCGTTATTTTTGCAATACTTCATCTATTTTTCAACAATTGGAATATCATAGTATTTTTACTTATATCCCTATGTTTTCCTATGACTTTATTCAGTTTAGTTGGTCTTAATGGAGAACCTTTTGTTTATGTTTTAAAATATTTTATAAAATATCTTTTAAGACCTAAATTGTATTTATATAAAAAAATTTAATATTTTTGAGTAATCATCAATTGTAGTTGCATAACTTAAAAAAAGTTTAGTTTTACACTTGATTTTCTTACAATAAATGATATAATTTTACAAGATACTTTGGAGGGATAAAAATGAAATTAGTACAACCAGAATTGCCTTTATTATTCTCCGAAACAGTTGTTCCGGACATATTTTTTGCAGAATATTTATCACAAATGCCTGCTAACTGTGTAAAGGTTTATTTATATATGCTTTTTTTGTCTAAATATGATAAAGACATAAAAGTAAATGATTTATCAAAAAAACTTGCATTGCAAATAAAAGATTTGAATGAAGCAATTGCTTATTTAGAAAACAATGAATTAATCATAAAAAAAGAAAATGGTTATATTGTTTCTAATTTACAAGAAGTAACTCTTCATAAATTATATAAGCCTAATTTAACAGCATCTCCAGAAAGAGTTGCTAATGTGGCAAAAAATAAAGCTCGTGCTAAAGTTATTGAACATATTAATAATGCTTATTTTTCAGGAATCATGGGACCTTCTTGGTATAATGATATTGATTTATGGTTCACAAAATATAATTTTGATGATCAAGTTATGATTGCACTTTTTGACTATTGTTTTAACCGCTCTGCTTTACATCCGAAATATGTACAAAAAGTAGCAGAAGCTTGGGGTAGCAATAAGATAGAAACTTGGAATGATTTAGATTTATATTATCAAAAGCAAGAAAAATTAGTTAAAATTAAGAAAACTATTGCAAAAAAACTTGGAAAAGTTACAATTAATCAATATGAGGAAGCTTATATTGAAAAATGGGTTCTAGATTTTGGTTATGACTTAAATATTATAGAAATTGCACTTAAAAGAAGTACTTTAAAAACAAATACTACATTTGAATATTTTAATAATATTCTTACAGACTGGCATGATAGAAATTTAAAAAGCCCTAGTGAGATACAAGCATTTATTGAACAAAGAGAAAAACAAAAGAAAGATAAAAAACAATTAGAAAAACAAGTTGCAAAAGCATCTTTTGACCAAAGGAACTATGATAATCTAGCCTTTTTATATGCTAATACTAATATTTCCTCTCAAGAAAATGCTTTTGAAAATAAGCAAGATTCATTTATCAATACTAATTTGACGAATGAATCATATGCATCAAATATTTCAAATATAGAAGGAGACTTTAATGGCTAATGAAATATTAATAAATCTTTTATCTGAATATGAACAAAAAAGATATAAAGCTGAAAGAGATTTAGAAAAGCGAAAAACTGAATTATATAATAAATTTCCACGTCTTCAAGAGATAGAAAGTGAACTAAATTCTGCTGCAATAAATAAGGCAAAAAGTATTTTAAGTGGTGGACCTAAATCCTTAGATGATTTAACATCAAAAGTTAATAAATTAAAAAAAGAAAAAGAGCAAATATTGATAAAAAATAATATTTCAAAAGATTTTCTTGAGCCTAATTATGAATGTAAACTTTGCAAAGATACGGGGTATATACAAAGTGGCACATCTGCTTCAATTCTTTGTCCATGTTTAAAACAGAAAATATTAGATTTCTCCTATAATAAATCTAATATTTCAAATCTAAATAAAGAAAATTTTGAATGCTTTAATCCTAATATTTTTTCTGATAAAATAGAACCAGAAAAATATAATATAAATATTTCTCCTAGGCAAAATATATTAGCTATAAAGGATAAATGTATCGATTTTATAAATAATTTTGAAAATCCAGATTATCATAACTTATTATTTACAGGTAATACTGGTTTAGGAAAAACATTTATCTCTAATTGTATTGCAAATGAATTGATAAAAAATGGAAAAAATGTTTTTTATCAAACAGCACCTGTTTTATTAGAATCCGTAATTGATAATAAATTTAATAAATATAAAACTTCATCACAAGATAACTTTTATAAAACTGTTCTTGAAACTGATTTATTAATTATAGATGATTTAGGTACCGAATGTTTAAATAGTATGAAATTAAGTGAATTATTTACAATTTTGAATACAAGGTTACTTAACTTAAATAACCATATTACAAAAACAATTATTTCTACAAACTTAAATATTAATAATATTTTTAAAAATTATGAAGAACGTATCGGTTCTAGAATTGCTGGTTTTTATGATATTTATTATTTTTTCGGTGATGATTTAAGATTTAGAAAAAAATAAATTAAAAAAATCGCTAGTTGCTCTACTAGCGATTTTTATTTTATTCTTCTAATCCATCTATTTCTGGTATTAATGTTTCTATACTTACGACTTTTCCTCCATCTGTTGTTCTCATTAGAGTTACACCTTGTGTTGAACGTCCCAAAACACTTATATCTTTTACATTTAATCTTATTATTGTTCCTTTATCTGTTATGAGCATTACATCTTCATCATCTGTTGCTATTCTAACTCCAACTAATTTACCTGTTTTTTGAGTAATTTTATATGTTAGAACTCCTTTTCCTCCACGCAATTGTACTCTATATTCATCAAGTTCTGTTCTTTTTCCAAATCCATTCTCAGTAATTGCTAATAATGTAGCTTTTCCTCCAGATATAATAGATTCCATTCCTATAACTTCATCATCATCATCTATTCTTATTCCAATAACCCCTTGAGAAACTCTTCCTATTGGGCGTACTTCTTTTTCGTCAAATGTTATACATAATCCATTTTTTGTAACAAGAACAACATTATCTTCACCATCAGTTAATCTAACCCCTATTAGTTCATCATCTTCTTTTAATGTTATTCCTTGAAGTCCTGTTTTTCTTGCGGAATTGTATTCTACAAGTGCTGTTTTCTTAATTAGTCCTTTTTTGGTTGCCATTAATAAATATTTTCCATCAGCAAAGTTTTGAATTGGTATTACTGCTGATACTTTTTCTCCTGCATCTAAACTTAATAAGTTTACAATGGCTGTTCCCCTAGCAGTTCTTCCTGCTTCTGGAACTTCATATCCTCTTAATTTATATAATTTGCCTTTATTTGTAAAGAAAAGTATTGTATCATGTGTTGATGCTGTAAATATTTGTTTTACAAAATCATCTTCTCTTGTTGCAATTCCTGTAATTCCTTTTCCTCCACGTTTTTGACTTCTATATGTATCAATTGGCATTCTTTTTATGTATCCAAAATGTGTTAGAGCAATTACTGTTTGTTCTTCTTTTATTAAATCTTCCTCATCAAAATCTCCTTCGGCTGCAACAATTTTAGTTAATCTATCATCTCCAAATTTGTCTCTTATTTCTATAAGTTCTTCTTTTATGATGTCAAATACTAATCTTTCACTTGCTAAAATTGCTCTTAAATGTGCTATTAATTCCATTAATTGTTTATATTCTTCTTCTATTTTTTCACGTTGTAATCCTGATAAGGTTTTTAATCTCATGTCTAATATTGCTTGTGCTTGAATATCTGTTAGCCCAAATCTTTCAATTAATTTTTCTTTTGCGTCATCATAAGAATTTCTTATTATTGCTATTACTTCATCTATATTGTCAATTGCTATTCTTAATCCTTCTAATATATGTGCTCTTGCTAATGCTTTATCTAAATCGAATTGTGTTCTTCTTAATATTACTGTTTTTCTATGGTCAATATAGCAATCTAGACATTGTCTTAATGTTAAAATCTTAGGCTCTCCGTCTACTAATGCTAACATTATAACTCCAAATGTATCTTGCATTTGAGTATTTTTATATAATTGGTTTAATACAACATTTGGATTTGCATCTCTTTTTAGTTCTATTACAATTCTTACTCTATCATTTCTATCTGATTCATCTCTTAATTCTGAAATTCCTTCAATTCTTTTTTCCCTAGTTAATTTTGCTATATTTTCAATTAATCTTGCTTTATTTACTTGATATGGTAATGATGAAACTATTATTCTTTGTTTGTTTCCACTCATTTCTTCAATTTCAGCTTCAGCTCTCATTATTATTTTGCCTCTTCCTGTTGTATAAGCTTCTTTTATTCCTTCTCTTCCTAGTATTAATCCTCCTGTTGGGAAATCTGGCCCCTTTACAATTTGTAATAAGTCTTCATCAGTTACATTATCATCATCTATAATTTTTATTACACCATTTATAATTTCTTTTAAGTTATGTGGTGGAATATTTGTCGCCATTCCTACGGCAATACCAGATGAACCATTTATTAATAATGTTGGTATTTTTGCTGGTAAAACTGTTGGTTCTTGTAATCTGTCATCATAGTTTGGCATAAAATCTACTGTATTTTTTTCTATATCTACTAACATTTGCTCTGCTATTTTTGACATTCTTGCTTCAGTATACCTCATTGCGGCAGCACCGTCTCCATCTATTGACCCAAAGTTTCCATGTCCATCTATTAACATATATCTCATTGAGAAATCTTGTGCCATTCTAACCATAGCATCATATACAGATGCATCTCCATGTGGATGATATCTTCCTAGTACTGAACCTACTGTATTTGCGCATTTCCTATATGGTTTGTCTGATGTTATTCCATCTTCATGCATTGCGTATAAAATTCTTCTATGTACAGGCTTTAGACCATCCCTAACATCTGGCAAAGCTCTTGATACTATTACACTCATGGCATAGTCTATATAGGCTGTTCTCATTTCTTCTTCAATGTCTCTTTTTATAATATTTCCATCATGTCTTTCTTCCATTGTTTTTTATACCTCTTTCCTTTATTTTTTTAATATGCATTTATTGATATAAATCATTTTCTTTTGTTTTTGTACATGTGTATTATATTATACTAATCCTTATTTTGCAAGGACTTTCAGAATTATTTTTTCATATTTTCTAAAATAAATTTAATTCCATCTTTAAATCCTTGTTTATAATATAATTTACTTATTATGTTCATTTTTATGTTATTTCGTTCTTCTACATCTTTTTCTGTAATCATTTTTATTTTATTGTGATATTCTTCTTGTATATTTTCTTCAATTTCTTCTAATTTGCTTTCAAAAATTTTATTTAAGATTTCTTCATCCATAATATTATATTCACCCTTTCTAATTATATTTTGACTAATTTTCGTATTTTATTAATTTATTTCACTACACGAAATCGAAATATTTTTTATATTTTTCTCTTATTAATTTTTTTTATACAAAATATGTTAAAGATTATGTGAATGTAAAATATATGCTTTTTGCATATTATATGTTGACAATTTTCGCTATATAATATAAAAAAATTTTTGAGGTGATTAAATGCAAATTAATACAAATAATATTGAAATTGGTGAAAGATTACGTAGCCTACGTGAAAGTATGAAAATGACTAGAGAAGAATTTTCTGAAAAAATTGATATTACAGATTCTTTTTTAGGACAAATTGAAAGAGGAGAACGCGCTCTTAGCGTAAAAACTTTAAGAAAAGTTGTAAAATATACTGGCGTTTCTTCTGATTTTTTACTTTTTGGAAAAGATGTTAATAATCAAACATTACAAAAAATTAATAACATTTTGACATTAAATTCTGAAGCAACTGCTGATTTTATTTATCATATTGTTATGTATTCAAATGATTTTTGTAAAAAATTAACAGATGGAAAATAGATTAATTAATCTTATTTTATTAGGTGGATTTTACTTTTAATAAATTTTATTTTATAAATTTATTATTTTGTATTTTCACCTTTTTTATTATTTATTTTTATTTTATTTATTATTTTATTTATTACTTATTATTTTTTTATTTATTATTTTCATGATAATTTTTGTATTAGTTCTTTTTCTATTTCTGTTATATTAAAATTTTGTCCATTATTTTTTATTAAATTATGAATTGTTTCTATTTTTCTAGCATTTTTTATTATATTTTCTATTGGAATTATTTTTTCTATTTGTTTTTCTATTTTATTATATTCAATTGACATTCCTTCAAAATCTTTATTTTCATAATATTTAGTCCAACTATTAATATTTTTATTTAATTTTTCTAATAATTTTTCTTGATTTTTTAATTGATTTCTTAAATTATTAGTTATATTATTTAATATAATATTTTTTCCTTTTTTTATTAATATATTTGTATTATTATTTATTATTCCTTTTTCATATGTTTTATTTATTGCTTTATCTAGCAAAGTTGAAATAGTGTCAATAATTCCACCATTTCCTATTGCTGTTTCTATTTGTGATATATTTTCAAATTTTCCTGTAAATATTCCTTTAGTACTTTTAGATAATTCTACAATAGATTTGGCTGCTGTCTGTATTCCATCTGATAGTCCATTTTCAAAAAATGAATTTTTTATTTCTATAACATGGTTTTCAATTATATCTGGTAATATTGCTCTTAGTCCAAAATCAAGTCCTGTATTTACTATTTTTCCTAACATTGAATCAAAAAAATTATTTTGTTTATTTTCTATTTGTATGTTATTTTCTATTTCATTTCCTATTTCCATTTTTTCCTCCATTATTATTTTAATTTGATATTAATTTTTTTTCAAATTCACTTGCTTCTATATTAACTAATATATGTTCATCTCCAACAAAAGTTAAGCATTCTCCTCTTCTTAAAGATTTTATTTCTATTTTTTCTTTTTCAGATAAATTAGAATATTGTGATAATAATTTTATATTTTCTTCTTCTAATGAAAAGAATGTTTTTATACTAGAATTATTTAGAATACTTTTTCCATATGTGCCATTTTCTAAACTAAATAAATCCGAAATATCTTGTGTAATTGCAACACTACTTCCTCCATATTTTCTAATTGTTTTAAATATTTTATAAATAAATTTAGCTACATCTTTATTTGATGTTACTCCTATTAATCTCCATATTTCATCTAAATATATTGCCTTTTTTATTTTTCTATTTATTTTTATTTTATCCCAAAATAATTCAGTAAATAAATACATACCATATTTCATATTGTCTTCTCCTAATTCATATACATCTGCAATAATTAATTTTTTATTTAATTCTATGTTAGTATAATTATTAAAAAATTTTAAAGAACCTTTTATAAATGGAATTAATTTTATTTTAAATTTTTTTGTTTTTTCTTCATTTAAAATATTATAAAAATCTTCTAATATTGGCATATCTTTTGTTGTTTTAAATTTATTTTTTTTATATAAAGATTTATCATTAAAATTTATATTTTTTGTTTTATAAACTTCAATTATTTTTTCTTCTAATATTGCTTTTTCTTCTTCATTTAATTCTCCAAAAATTAAATTAAAAAATCCAATTAATTTTCCTATTTTTGTAGCTAAATATCCGTGTTCATTTTCTTCTATGCTTTCTTTTCTAATATCAAAAATATTTATATAATTTTCTGAAGTTGGTCCTATTTTAATAATTGTACCATTTAAATTAATTCCTAATTTATTATATTCTCTTTCTGGATCTATTATATATTGTTCTATATCTAACAATGAATTTCTTAGAATTAATAATTTTGTATAAAAAGATTTTCCTGCTCCACTTGTTCCAAAAATACACATATTTGCATTTTTATATTTTTCTGTATTATATCTGTCTATTAAAATTAATGAATTATTATACATATTATTACCTATATATATTCCATTTTCTTCAAATATAGATGATGATATAAATGGATATGTACTTATTAATCCACTTGTAAGAACATTTCTTTTTCCAACATCTTTTAGTTCTTGATTATTTTCCATTAAAGGTAAGCAACTTACAAAAATTTCTTCTTGTCTGAAATTTGCTCTTCTTGTTTGTAAACCTTTGCTTTGTAAAATTCCTTCAATTTTATCTAAATTATGCATTAATTCTTTTTTATTTTCAGCAAATATATTTAAGTAAATATATAAAAAATATAATTCCTCATTATTTATTTGAATTTCTTTTCTAATATATTTAGCATCATTATATGTAAATGATGCAATATCAATATCTTGTCTATTTTCATTATTATTTTTAAGTTCTACACCAACATTTCCTATATTATAGGTTAATTCTTTTATTACTTTTGAAGAATCTGGTTTTTCATAAAAAATTGATATATTCATATTTATATTCGTTTCTAATAATGATTTTAAAATTAAATCACTATTTTCTCTATTATAATTTACAATAATTATTCCTGAATAAAAATAATCATCTATTTCTAAAAATTTTGGATTTTTTAAATTTATATATGTTGGAGAAATAAAATCTTTTTCTGAAAAAAATCCATTATCAATTTTTAAAATTTTTTTATTTTTTAATGTTTTTTTTATGTTATTTTTTATGTCTAAAATTTTATTTTTTTTATTATTTATTTTTAAAATATTTTTTTCTTTATTTTCTATATTATTTCCTCCTATCTTTTTTATGATATTATTTATTTAAAAATATTTTTATATTAAAAAATGAAAATAAAATATTTTGAGTTTCTTGCTTATTACATTCAATAACCATATTACCACATCTTAATAAACATTCTTTTATTTTAAAATATTTTTCATTTAATTCTTGAAAAATATTTTCTTCATTATTTTCTATTTTATTTTTAATAATTAAATAAATATTTTTAGAGGCTGATTTATTTTGATTATTTTTTTCCTTTATAAATTCAATATATTTTTTGCTATATTTTTTTATTATTTTATTATTATTTTTTTCAGATATTTTTTCTATATTTTTTATATGTGGCATTAAATCTTCTTTTTTACTTTGAATTAAAATTTGCATATCAAAATTGCATGTTTTTAAAAATATTTTATATGAATTTAAAATTGATTCTTTTTCTAATTGTGTTTTTAAATTAAAATTTATTGGGATTACTTTTATTATTTTTATATATTTATTTTTTTTTATTTTTATTGTTCCTCTGTCTAAAATTTTTTCAATTGGAATCCATCTTTGTATAGAATTAATTTTTTTGTCTCCTTTCTTTTATATATTTTTATTTAAAATAATATATCACCTCCTTTTCAAATTTGTAATATTAATAAAATAGAATATCTTTTAGAAAACAAAATTTTAATACTATTAATAGAAATTTAATTTCATTGAATGTTTTATGAAATATTTATTTAAAAGACAAAACTACGATTTTTTATCGCTTTTTTATTATACAATATCTTGTTTTAAAAATCAAGAAAAATCGTTCGACAATTTTCGACACTATGAAAGAAATGTGATAATGTCTTAAGTAAAGAAATGAGAAAATGTCCCAACT
>CAUWAY010000034.1:0-10089 GCA_963556905.1 uncultured Clostridia bacterium
TAAATCTATTGATTTTACTATTATTTAATGATATATTTGTTTTATAAATTATATCCTTAATTATATTCATTAAGGATATTTTTTATTAATTTATGATAAGAATCAAAAATCTAAATATTAGAATTTTAATTCTTCAAGTTCATTTTCTATTTTGTTATAATTGGGGAAATGATTTTCTAGCATTTCATAAAAACTTCTACAATGCGTTTTGTATTTTAAATGGCAAAATTCATGTGCTATTACATATTCTATTATCTCTTTTTTATATTTCATTAATTTTGGATCTATAGTTATCATTTTTCCTGCCATACATTTTGCTAATTCATTATTGTCTAATTTTTTTATTGAATATTCTTCTGGAGCTATTCCTAGCATTAATCTTATTTTTTCCATTACCATATCTACTTCTGTATTTGCTATTTGTTCATACATTTTTTCAATAGACATTTCTAAAATTTTTTCATTTCCTATTTTTTTATATTTTATTGGTAATATTATTTTTATTTGATAATTTTCTTCTAAATTTAGTTCTGGAGTTTTTATATTTTGGTATATAACTTTTACATCATAGTTTTTTCCAAATATTTTCACTGTTTGTATATTTGGTTTATTACTTTTTTCATATTCTTCTATTTTATTTAGTATCCAGTTTTTCTTTTCTTGCACTAATGTTTGTATTTTGCTTGATGTAAAATACCATGGCGCATTTACAACAACTTCACCATTTTGTACTGTTATATACATGTTTTTATTAATAGCTTTATTTACTGTGTATGTTATTACATTTTCTCTTTTTCCAAATATACTCATTTTTATTTTCCTCCTTATATTGTTACGAAATCTTGTTCGTTTTTGATAAGCATATTTTATATCGTATCTTTAAATTTGTCAATACTTTTTTCAAAAAAATGTTCGTTTTTTTGAAAAATAAATTTCTCTTTAGATTTCTATTAAAATATCATAATTTTTTTTGCCAAACATATATATTTGATAAAACAATTACATTTAATATTGTAACATTTATTTTTTTACTTTCAAAAGAAAGGAATTTTGAGTAACTTATGAAAAAAAATCATTTTTATATTATTAAATTAAAACAATTTTTGATACCTTTTATATTAATTATGTTTACTATTTGTCTTGTAATATTTTCTAATACAAATTTATCTGCTGCCAAAAATGGACTTGTTTTATGGGCAAATTCTATAGTTCCATCATTATTTCCGTTTTTTGTTGCTACAGAATTACTTTCACATACAAATTTTACTTATTATCTTGGTCACATATTAAACAAAATTATGAAACCTGTTTTTAATGTTCGTGGAGAAGGAAGTTTTGCTCTTATTATGGGAATTATAAGTGGTTATCCTATTGGTGCAAAAATTGCAGCTAATTTTAGAGAAAAAAATATATGTTCAAAAGAAGAATGTGAACGTTTATTGAGTTTTACAAATAATTCTGGTCCTCTTTTTATAATCGGAACTGTTGGAGTTACTATGTTTGGTAATTCAACTATAGGTTTCTTACTACTAATTGCACATTTACTAGCATCTTTAACTGTTGGAGTTATTTTTAGATTTTGGAAATATAATTCTAAATCTAGTGATGAAAATTATACCCAAAGGCAAAAAAACAAAAACAATATTAGTTTATCAAATTTAGGAGGAATTATAGGAAATAGTATTTCTACTTCTATTAATACAATTTTACTAATAGGTGGATTTGTTGTTATATTTTCTGTTATAATTTCTATTTTGAAAAATAGTAATTTATTAGATGTATTATGTGGATGTGTTAAACCTTTATTTAGTTTATTACAAATTCCATTCTCTTTTGCTGAAGGATTTGTTTCTGGAATTATAGAGCTTACAAATGGTTTAAACCTAATTTGTAATATTCCTCAGAAAAAACTTTCTATTAATATTATTTTAGCATCTTTTCTTCTAGGCTTAGGTGGAATTTCTATATTACTTCAAGTTTGGAGTTGTATTGCCAAAACAGATTTGTCTATAAAGCCTTACATCTTAGGAAAAATACTTCATGGTATTTTCTCAGCTTTTTATACATTTATATTTTTACATTTTTTCGTTTTTTTTAATTTTAATTTATAAGTTAAATAAGAGCAGAAATATTTTTCTGCTCTTATAAATAAATTTTTATTCTAATTCAAATGCACCTGTATAAAGTTTATAATAAGTACCTTTTTGTGCTAATAAGTCTTCATGGTTTCCACGTTCAATTATTTTTCCATGGTCTAATACAATAATTGCTTTTGAATTTCTAACTGTCGAAAGTCTATGTGCAATAACAAAAACTGTTCTGCCTTCCATTAGTTTATCCATTCCATCTTGAACTATCTTTTCTGTTCTAGTATCTATACTCGAAGTAGCTTCATCAAGTATCATTACAGGAGGATTAGCTAATGCTGCTCTAGCTATTGAAATCAATTGTTTTTGCCCTTGAGAAAGTGATCCTCCATTGCCATCTATCATTGTATCATACCCTTGTGGTAATTTAGTAATAAAATTATGTGCATTTGCAAGTTTAGCTGCTTTTATTACCTCTTCATCTGATGCACCTTCTTCACCATATCTAATATTATCTCTTATTGTACCTGTAAATAAATTTACATCTTGTAAAACCATTCCTAGAGATTTTCTTAAATCTTCTTTTTTAATTTTATTTATATTTATTCCGTCATATCTAATTTTGCCATCATTTATATCATAAAAACGATTTATCAAATTTGTAATTGTCGTTTTTCCAGCACCTGTTGCTCCAACAAATGCGATTTTTTGACCTGGCTTAGCATATAGTGTGATATCTTGTAATATTATCTTATTTTCTTCATATCCAAAATTTACATTTTCAAGTTCAATATGACCTTTTAGTTCAATATATTCTAATCTTCCATCATGGTGTTTGTGCTTCCATGCCCACATTCCTGTATAATGGTCTGTTTCTTTAATTTCTCCGTTTTCATTTTTTTGAGCATATACTAAAGTTACATATCCTTCATCTTGTTCTGGTTCTTCATCCATTAATTCAAATATTCTTTTTGCTCCAGCTAATGCCATTACTATTAAATTTATTTGTTGAGATAATCTAGATATTGGCATTGTGAAACTTTTACTTAAATTTAAAAATGCTGCTATTCCTCCTATTGTTAATCCTCCGATACCATTTATTGCAAGAATTCCTCCTAAGACTCCTATCAATACAAACTGTAAATTTCCTAAGTTTGCTAATGCTGGCATTAAGATATTTGCATATTTGTTTGCAAGAGTACTATCTTTGCAAAGTTCTTCATTTATTTTATTGAAATTGTCTATAGTTTCTTGTTCATGTGAAAATACTTTAATTATTTTTTGACCATTTATCATTTCTTCAATGTAACCATTTGCTTTTGCCATTGCCTGTTGTTGTTGGATAAAATATTTGCTACTTTTTCTTGTAATATTTTTTGTTACTTTTAACATTGCAAATAACATAACTAAAACTAATAGTGTTAATGGAACACTTGTAATTATCATTGCTATAAATGTTGAGATTATTGTAATTGCCATACTAACTATTTGTGGTATTCCTCTTGAAATTAATTCTCTTAATGTGTCTGTATCATTAGTATAGTGACTCATTATGTCTCCATGTGTATGTGTATCAAAATATTTTATTGGAAGTTTTTGCATTTTTTCAAACATTTCGTCACGAATTGCCTTTAGTGTTCCTTGAGAAATTGTTGACATTATTCTATTATAAAAATATATTGATAATATTCCACTTACATATATACAAGCCATTACAACTAATGCTTTTAATAATGGTGTAAATATTGGTGTACTTTCAGATAACATTGGTGTAATATAATCATCTATTAAACTTTCTATGAAAAGAGAACTAGCTACACTTGTTAATGAACTTATAACAACCAATATCATTACAACCAAAAAGCGTAATTTATAATTTTTAAAAACATAATTTAGCAATCTTTTTAATGTTGCCATATCTATCTTGTTTTTATTCATTTGTAGTTCCTCCTTTCGTTTGTGAATAATAAACCTCTTGATAAATTTTATTGTTTTTTAATAATTCTTCATGTGTTCCTACACCATTTATTTCTCCATTTTCCAATATTATTATTTGGTCACTATCTTGAATTGATGAAACTCTTTGTGCAATAATTATTTTCGTAGTATTTGGAATTTCTTCTGCAAATGCTTTTCGTATTAAACTGTCTGTTTTTGTATCAACTGCTGAAGTTGAATCATCTAGTATTAATATCTTAGGCTTTTTCAAAAGTGCTCTTGCTATACATAATCTTTGTTTTTGCCCTCCTGATACATTTGTTCCACCTTGTTCTATATATGTATCATATTTATCTGGAAATCCATTTATAAATTCATCTGCTTGTGCTAATTTGCATGCATTTATTATTTCTTCGTCTGTTGCTTCTTTATTTCCCCATCTTAGGTTTTCTTTTATCGTTCCTGAAAATAATTCATTTTTTTGAAGAACCATAGAGACTTGGTCTCTTAAAGTTTTTATATCATATTTTTTTACATTAATTCCTCCAACTTTTAGTTCTCCTTTGGTTACATCATATAATCTTGGAATTAATTGCACTAAACTTGTTTTTGAACTTCCTGTTCCTCCTAAAATTCCAATGGTTTGACCTGATTGAATTTTTAAATTGATATTTTTCAAACATAATTTCTTATGGTCTTTTACATAGCTAAAGCTTACTTTTTTAAATTCTATTGAACCATTTTTAACTTCTCTTATTGGTTTTTTTGGATTATCTAAGTCAGGAACTTCATCTAATAGTTCTACAATTCTTTTTGCTGATTCCATTGATATTGTTATCATTACAAATACCATTGATAACATCATTAGACTATTTAAAATTTGCATTGCATATGTTATCAAACTTGTTAATTGTCCTGTTGTTAATGTCCCTCCTACTATTAGTTTTGCTCCAAACCATGATATTAGTGTTATTATTGTATATATTGTAAATTGCATTAATGGATTATTTAGTGCTAATATTATTTCTGCTTTTCTAAAGTCTTTATAAATTGATTGTGATACATTTTCAAATTTTTCTATTTCTTTTTCTTCTTTTACAAATGATTTTACTACTCTTATTCCTTTTACATTTTCTTGTACAACATTGTTTAAGTCATCATATGTATTAAAAACTCTTTCAAATACAGGATGTGCTTTTTTTGCTATAAGTATTAACAAAGTTCCTAATATTGGAGATGCTACTAAAAATATTAATGCTATTTTAGGGCTTACTGTAAATGACATTATCATTGCAAATATTATTGTAATTGGTGCTCTTACAGCTCCTCTTATTACCATCATAAATGCTTCTTGTACATTTGTTACATCTGTTGTTAGTCTTGTTACAATACTTGATGTACTAAATTTGTCTATATTGAAAAATGAGAATTTTTGAACTTTTTCATACATATCTTTTCTTAAATTTTTGGCAAAACCCGCTCCTGCTCTTGCAGAAAATTTTCCAGATTGTACTCCAAAAAATAATGATATAAATGCTGCCAATACAAGTAATATTCCTATTTTTAAGATAACTTGCAGATTACTTTGTTCTATTCCTTGGTCTATTAGTTTTGCAAGTAAATATGGTATTGCTATTTCCATAAATACTTCCATTACCATACATATTGGTGTTAATATTGTTGATTTTTTGTATTCTCTTAATGATTTTAGTAATTTTTTTAACATTTTTTCCTTCCTTTCTTTTTATTTTCAGCTAACAACTAGCTTTTATCTTTCTCTATACATTAAAAATAACGTATTCCCATTAATTTGGTTCTACGTTTTTGATACCCAATTTTTGTATTATATCACATATTTTGAAAAAATGTAATACTTTTTATCTGATTTTTTTATTTTTATTTAAGTTACAAAAAACAGACAATATTTTTTGTATATTATCTGTTTTACTATAAATTTTTAATTATTATTTAAAATTTCATTTTTCTTTTCTTCGTTTATATATCCATATTCAACCATTTTATTTAAAACATGTTTTTGACGTTTAATAGCTAAATCCATATTTTTTGTTGGCGCATAAACAGATGGGGCATTTGGAATTCCAGCAAGCATACTGCTTTCATATTCTGTCATATCAATTGGTTCTTTGTCAAAATAACCATTTGCTGCATCTTTTACGCAATAATATCCATCTCCAAAATAACTTGTATTTACATATAGTTCTAGAATTTCATCTTTTGAGCAATTTCTCTCAATTTCAAATGCCATAAAAATTTCTGCAATTTTTCTTAGTGCTGTTTTTTCTTGAGTAAAGTATATATTCTTTGCTAATTGCTGTGTAATACTACTTCCTCCTTCTCTAAATTCAAATGATTTTATATTAGTCCAAATTGCCCTTGCAATTCCTATTGGGTCTATTGCACCATGTTTATAAAATCTATGGTCTTCAACAGAAACTACTGCATCTAAATAAAATTTTGGCATATCTTCTATTTTGGTATAGTCTTTTTTAGATTTTATTTCTGCAACTTTATTTTCTACACTTATTTCTTCTAGTGCTTCTCTATATTTTTCATACCCTTTGTATGTTATAAATGCTCCCATTAATATTGTAATTAATAGTAAAATTATTATTATTTTCTTTATTACTTTCATATTACCACCTTAATTTTATTTTACCTTTATTAAGTGACTATATAGTGACTAATTTATGATAAATTTCGGCAAAAATATTATTATTCCAACTGCAAGTGCTCCTATTGCTAGTACTAATACTGCTCCTGCGGAAACATCTTTGGCTAATTTTGCTTTTTCATTTTTTTCAATACATATCATATCTACTATAGTTTCTATTGCCGTATTAAATAATTCTGCCGAAATTACTATAGCAATACTTATAAAACATATACACCATTCTATTTTGCTTATTTTTAATAATATTCCAAGTAAAATTACAATTCCCATTGCGAATATATGTAATTTCATGTTTCTTTCTGTTTTTAATGCTGATATAATTCCTTCAAATGCATATTTAAAACTATTTATTATTTTTTTATCTTCTTCTATTAAATTCATTTATAACTCCTATTCTACTCTTAGAGCTTCAACTGGATCTCTTTTTGCTGCAAATTTTGCTGGAATTAATCCCGCAACCATTGTTAAAACAACACTAATTATTACTAAAACTGTTCCTCCTACTACCGGAAGTTTAGAAATTCCTGATATTCCAACTATTGATTTTATTATTATGTTTATAGGTATATTTAAAAGTAAAGTTACTCCTATTCCTATTAAACCTGCAACTAGTCCTACTATTAATGTTTCAGCATTAAATACTCTTGAAACATCTTTCTTTGATGCTCCTATACTGCGAAGAATTCCAATTTCTTTAGTTCTTTCTAATACTGAAATATATGTTATTATCCCTATCATTATTGATGATACAACAAGTGATATTCCAACAAATGTTATTAATACATAACTTATTACATTTATTATTGTAGATACAGATTTCATCATTATTCCAATCATATCTGTATAATTTATTACATTTTCTTCTTTTCCGTCATTTGTTTGTCTATTATTATAGTCTTTTATAATATTTGTAATCATATCTTTTGATGCAAAATCTTTTGGATAAATGTTTATCGTACTAGGTTTATCTAGCTCGACTATTCCTAGTTTTATTAAATTCGAATCATATGTTGCACTACTATTTTCAGTATATGTTTGCATTAATTCTGCAAGTTCTTGTTCTGAAAGTTTGGCAATATATGCTTTTTGTTCATTTGATAGACTAGAATAGTCAAATGTTGCAGATGTATCTTCCGGAAATTTTATTCCTGTAAATACATTTATTTCTGAATTTTCTTTTTGTTCTTTTACAATTTGTGCTTCATTTATTTTATTTATTACATGTTCTTTTAATTGTTTATTATATCCAACTAATCCCGCTTCTGATGATGCAACTGTTTCTTCATTTGGTTTTATTATTCCTACAATTGATATTTCTTCAGCATTTTTTACTAGTTCTTTCATGTATTCTTTGTTGTTTGACATATCTTGCCATGCATTTCCTACTTTTTTGTAGTAATCTGTATTTAGTAATACTTTAAATTTGTAATTTAGCAGTTGCTCATATGTGTAACTTTCTTGTTCTTCTGGTGCTTTTACTTCTTCTCCATTTTTTATTTTATCCATTGTTTCACTTAGTTCATTTACATCTTTTATTCCTAATGAGTATAATGTATAATCACTTATTTCATTATTTTCATCTACTATTAAGACTACTTCATTATATGCAGTTGGCCATCTTCCTGCTAGAACATCATATTGTGTTTCTAATAGTTCTTGGTTATCAAGCATTTCTGTCCACACGTCTGTTTCAGTCATCATCATTCCACCAGACATTATTTCAGAATTTTCTTGTTGTGCTGATACCATGTCTCCAAATCCTAATTTGTCAAATACAATGCTTGGATTAACTTTTTGTACTTCGCCATTATTTCTTTCTGTATAAATGTTTAAATCTAATTTATATCCATATTGCAAAGCATTTACATATTCTTTTATTCCACTTTCTTCACTTTCTAAAAATCTTTTAAATTCTTCTAAATTATTTGTTTGTATTTTTGTTGATACTGTTTCTAATATATCATTTACTATTGCTCTTGAATATACTTTTCCTTCTTCATGTTCAATTTTCTCGTCACTTCCCATCATTGCTTCCATCATGCTTGACATATCTATTGTTGATTCTTGTATAGTTATTGGATATGATGATAATGTATCTTCTTCTACTTTGTTTATATATTGTTGCATTCCGTTTGAAAGTGACATTATTAGCGCTATTCCTATTATTCCTATACTTCCTGCAAATGATGTTAAAAATGTTCTTCCTTTTTTGGTCATTAAATTATTTAAACTTAAGTGTATTGCTGTTCTAAATTTCATAGATGCTTTTCCTAATTTTTGTTTTTTATTTGTTGTTTTATCTACATTATTTTTTTCTGCTTTAAATGGATTTGTATCGTCTGTTATTTTCCCGTCTAATAGTTTTATTATTCTTGTTGAATATTTTTCGGCTAGTTCTGGATTATGTGTTACCATTATTATTAGTCTGTCTTTAGAAATTTCTTTTAGGATTTCCATTACTTGCACACTTGTTTGAGAGTCTAATGCTCCTGTTGGTTCATCTGCAAGTAAAATGTCTGGGTCATTTACTATTGCTCTTGCTATTGCTACTCTTTGCATTTGTCCTCCTGACATTTGATTTGGTTTTTTATTTATTTGGTCTCCTAATCCTACTTTTTGTAATGCTTCTATTGCTCTTTTTCGCCTTTCTTCTTTACTTACTCCTGATATTGTTAGTGCTAATTCTACATTTGCTAAAACTGTTTGATGTGGTATCAAGTTATAACTTTGAAATACAAATCCTATTGAATGATTTCTATATGTATCCCAGTCTTTGTCTACAAATTCTTTTGTTGATTTTCCATTTATAATTAAGTCTCCAGATGTGTATCTATCTAATCCTCCTATAATGTTTAATAATGTGGTTTTCCCACAACCACTTTGTCCTAATATAGATACAAATTCGCTTTCTCTGAATTCAATATCTATTCCTTTTAAGGCTTTTACTTCGCTGTCTCCTGATAAATAATTTTTGGTTATCTTTTTTAATTGTAACATTATATTTCCTTTCTTAATTAATATCTTTTTTCCTTTATTTTCTATTTGATTTTACTACACAAAATAAAAAATAGCAATAATTATTGCTATTTTAAATAAAATTTAGTTGTTATAGTTCCCATTCTTTATTAATACATTTATTTCCATCATTCATATAAAATTTCTTTTCTGCAAGTTTATCTTGAACTCCTCTTAATGCTTCTCCGAATCTTTGGAAGTGCACTACTTCTCTTTCTCTTAGAAATCGTAATGGATCTATTACATCTGGATTATCTCTACATAAGTCTATTAATTTTTCATAGGTTGCTCTTGCTTTTTGCTCTGAACAAGGTATCTAAATGCAACCTTTTTTACTTTTAAATTTTAGGTGTATCC
>CAUWAY010000035.1:0-10087 GCA_963556905.1 uncultured Clostridia bacterium
GTGTTCAAAGTATATATTTTTCAAAAAAGTGTGACATATGATTGACTAACCTACACAAAAAATAAATAAAATTTCTAAAAACCCTTGCAATTATGCCAAAAATTGGGTATAATATAAAAGAACAAAAAAAGGAACAGAAGAGTAGGAACAAATCCTACTCTTTAAACATATTAATATAAAATTTATCAAAAAGGCAAAAAGAAAAGGAGGGGCATATGTCAAAAATAGAAGAAAAAGTAGAAAAATTATTAAAAGACAAAATAGAAAACATAGGATATGACCTATATGATGTAGAATATATCAAAGAAGGGCCAAGTTACTACTTAAGAATTTATATAGATAATGAAAAAGGAATAGACCTAAACGACTGTGAAAAAGTAAGTAATGAAATTAATGAAACATTAGACCAAGCAGACTACATCAAAGAACAATACTACTTAGAAGTATCATCACCAGGAATAGAAAGAACATTACGAAAAGAAAAACACTTAGAAAAAAATATAGGAAAACAAGTAGAAATAAAACTATACAAAAAAGACAATAAAGGAAAAAAAGAATATACTGGAAAATTAGAAAAATATGATAATGAGACAATAACAATAGAAACAAATGAGAAAATACAAATAGAAAGAAAAAATATATCACAAATAAAAACTGTGTATGAATGGGGGAAATAGAAAAAATGAAAGCAATAGACAATAAAGAATTAATATTAGCATTAGAAGAGCTAGAAAAAGAAAAAGGAATAAAAAAAGAAGAACTATTAGAGTCTATAAGAACAGCACTAATAACAGCATACAAAAGAAACTTTGATGCATTAGAAAATGTAGATGTAAAAATGGATGAGCAAACAGGAGCAACACATATATATGCAATAAAAGAAGTTCTAGAAAGAGCAAATGATGATGCACTAGAAATAAGTTTAGAAGAAGCGAGAAAAATAAATAAAGACCTAAACTTAGGAGACAGTGTAGAAGTAGAAATAGTACCAAGAGACTTTGGAAGAATAGCAGCACAAACTGCAAAACAAGTAATAATTCAAAAACTAAGAGAAACAGAAAGAAACATGGTATATAACGAATACAACGAAAGAAAAGGAGAAATAGTAACAGGAATAATACAAAAAGCAGACAAACACATAGTAGTACTAGACTTAGGAAGGCTAGAAGGAATAATGTTACCAAAAGATCAAATATCAACAGAAAACTATAAAGTAAACGACAAAATAAAAGCATATGTAGTAGATGTAGAAAGAGGAGAAAAAGGAACACCACAAGCTATGGTATCAAGAACACATCCAGACTTTGTAAGAAAACTATTAGAATTTGAAATACCAGAGATATATGAAGGACTAATAGAAATAAAAAGTGTATCAAGAGACCCGGGAGCAAGAAGCAAAGTAGCAGTATATTCTCCAAACGAAAACATAGATCCAGTAGGATCATGTGTTGGTCAAAAAGGGATACGAATTCAAAATGTAATAAACGAGCTACATGGAGAAAAAATAGACATAATAGAATGGAATGCAGATCCAAGCATATATATAGCATCAGCTTTACTTCCAGCACAAATAATGGCAGTAGACATAAAGGAAGAAGAAAAATTTGCACAAGTAATAGTACCAGATGACCAATTATCATTAGCAATAGGAAAAGCTGGGCAAAATGCAAGACTAGCAGCAAAACTAACAAACTGGAAAATAGACATAAAATCAGAAACACAATTTAGAGAAATGCTAGCCCAAAAAACACAAGAAACTTCAAAAAAAGAAGAATAATAATAAAAAGAAAATAATTTTGGGAGGATATAGGTGAATAATATACCACAAAGAAGTTGTGTAGTTTGTAGAACACAAAAAAATAAAAATGAATTATTGAGAATAGTAAAAAATAAAGAAAATATAGTAAAAGTAGATAAAAAAGGAAAAGAACCAGGACGCGGTGCATATATTTGTTATGATATAGAATGTTTAGAAAAAGCACAAAAAAATAAAAAAATTGAAAAAGCTTTAGAAATAAAAATTTTAGAAGAAACGTATGAACAAATAAAAAATGCTATTGAAAATAAAAATGGGGGTGATGTTATTGGGTAAGATAAAAATGTATGACATAGCAAAAGAGCTAGGCTTAACCAGTAAAGAAGTAATGGAAATAGCAACAAAACTAAAAATAAATGTAAAAAGTCATTTAAGCACAGTAAGTGAAGAAGATGCTAAAAGAATAAAAAGCAATGCAAAAACAAATACATCAAAAAAAGATGAAAACAAAAAAATAAACAATGATAAACAAGAAAAAGGTGATTCTCCAGTAATAATAAGAAGAGAAGTAATAATAACAGATGAAAATAAGAAACCAAAAGAACAAATAAAAAAAGAAGAAAAGAAAAGCAACAATGTAGGATTTATAGAAAGAAAGCAAAACAAAGACTTTAATATTGTATATAGAAATAAACCATCTAAACCAATGACAGTAGATGAATTATTTGGACTAAAGAAAGACACGAAAAAAGAAGCAAAAAAAGAAGAACAATCAGTTCAAAAACTAGAAGAAAAGGTAAAAGAAGATAAAATGGATGTAGAAATGAAAAAAGAAGAAAATATGACAAAAAATGAACAAAAAATAGAAAAAAGCAAAAAAGAAGAAGTGGTAGAAACAAAAAAAATAGAAGAAAAATCTATAGAAGAAAAAAAAGCAGAAATCAAAAAAGAAGAACCAAAAAAAGAAACAAAACCACAAAACGAAATAGAAGTA
Source organism: uncultured Clostridia bacterium (assembly GCA_963556905.1). Lineage (GTDB taxonomy): Bacteria > Bacillota > Clostridia > TANB77 > CAG-508 > CAG-269. The sequence continues at coordinate 2,751 of CAUWAY010000035.1, forward strand.
AAACCAGAGATCAAAAAAGAAAATAATTATAATCAAAATAGAAATAATAATAAAGAATTTAGACAAAATAATAAAGACAATAGAAATAATATGCAAAACGGAAACTTTGAAAACAGAAACAGATTTAATAGTGAAAGAAACAATAATAGAAATTTTGACAGAAACAATAATGGTAGAAACTTCGAAAAAAATGGAATAAACAGAAACTTTGATAGAAACCAACAAAATAACAATGGAAATCGCAACTTTGATAGAAACAATAATAAATTTGGAAATAAAAATGGAGGAAACAACGGAAGATATGACAACAGAAATAAACAAGGTGTAAATCAAAGATTTGGTGGAAATAGACCATTAGATGAAAAAGGAATTGAAAAAAATATCAAAGATATAATGTCAGTAGAAACAATTGAAAAAGAACCAGCAAGAGAATATAACAAAGCAATAGATAAGCAAAAAGTAAACAATAAATTTGACGACAATAGAACAAACAAAAAATCAAATAAATCAAGAAAGAACAATCAAAATGGAGAAATAAATGAACATAAACTAAAAGGACTAAGAAGAGCAGAAAGCTTATCAAACATGTTTGAAGACCAAGAAGGTGGAATGCTTGATTATTATGACCTAACAACACAAAGAGGTAAAAAAGGTAAAAAGAAATTAAGCAAAGACGAAGAAAACAGAAATAAACAAAAAATATTCAAATTAGAAGAAATAACAATACCAGAAACAATAACAGTAAAAGACTTTGCAGCAGAACTTAAAAAGACAACAGCAGAAATAATCAAAAAATTACTTGGATATGGTGTAATGGCAACAATAAATAATGAAATCGACTTTGATACAGCAACATTAATAGCTGATGAATTTGGAGTAAAAGTAAACAAAAAAGAAACAATAACAGAAGAAGACATACTTTTTGACGAATCAGAAGATAAAGAAGAAGACTTAGTAACACGTCCACCAGTAGTAGTTGTAATGGGGCATGTAGACCATGGAAAAACATCTTTGCTAGATGCAGTAAAAAAGACAAATGTAATAGAAGGAGAAGCAGGAGGAATTACACAACATATAGGAGCATACAAAGTAAAAATCAATGATAGAGAAATAACATTTTTAGATACACCAGGACATGAAGCATTTACAGCAATGAGAGCAAGAGGAGCACAAATAACAGATATAGCTATACTTGTAGTAGCTGCAAATGATGGAGTAATGCCACAAACAGTAGAAGCAATAAACCATGCAAAATCAGCAGGAATACCACTTATAGTTGCAATAAACAAAATAGACTTACCAGATGCAAATTTAGATAGAGTAAAACAAGAACTAATGTCATATGAGCTAGTACCAGAAGAATGGGGAGGAGATACAATATTTGTACCAATATCAGCAAAACAACATATTAATATAGACCAATTACTAGAAATGGTATTACTAGAAGCAGATGTATTAGAATTAAAAGCAAATCCAAATAAACAAGCAAAAGGTGTTGTAATAGAAGCAAGACTTGACAAAAATAAAGGAGCAATAGCATCAATGCTTGTTCAAAGAGGTACACTTGATGTTGGAGACACAATTGTTGTAGGTTCATCAATAGGTAGAATAAGAAGTATGACAGATGAAAAGGGTAAAAAAGTAAAAAAAGCTGGACCATCTACACCAGTAGAAATTATGGGATTAACAGAAGTTCCACAAGCAGGAGACACATTCTATGAGGTTGAAGATGAAAAAACAGCAAAACACTTAATAGAGAAGAGAAAACGTATAGAAAGAGAAAAAGCAATAAATGCAACAACAAAAGTAACATTAGACAACTTATTCAGCCAAATGGAAGAAGGAAACTTAAAAGTACTAAACTTAATTGTAAAAGCAGATGTTCAAGGTTCTGTTGAAGCAATAAAACAATCTATGGAAAAATTGTCAAATGAAGAAGTAAGAGTAAAAGTTATTCATGCGGCAGTAGGAGCTGTTACAGAAACAGATGTAACATTAGCAAAAGTATCAAATGCAATAATAATATCATTTAATGTTCGTCCAACACCAACTGCAAAAGATATGGCAGAAAAAGAAGAAATTGAAATAAAACAATATTCTGTAATATATCAAGCAATAGATGATGTAGAAGCAGCAATGAAAGGAATGCTTGCACCAAAATTTGAAGAAAAAATTATAGGAAATGCAGAAATTAGACAAACATTTAAAATATCAAATGTAGGAACAATCGGAGGAGCATATGTACTAGACGGAAAACTTGAAAGAAATGCAGGAGTAAGAGTACTTCGTGATAATGTTGTTATACATGACGGAAAACTTGCATCTTTAAAAAGATTCAAAGATGATGCTAAAGAAGTTTCTAAAGGATTTGAATGTGGAATACAAATTGAAAAATATAATGACATAAAAGAAGGAGATATCCTTGAAGCATATATCTTAGAAGAAATAAAAAGATAAAAGAAATATACAGAAAGGAGAAAACAAATGGCAAAAAACAATAATCGTCAAGGAAGAATTGACGAAGAATATAGAAAAGAACTTAGCCAATTAATTAGTTTTGAATTAAAAGAGCCAAGTGTTACCGGAATGGTAAGTGTAACAAGAGTTAAAGTAACACCAGATTTAAAATATGCAAAAGTTTCAGTAAGCATTTTGAATTCAAAAAATACACAAGAAACACTAGCAGGACTAAAAAAATCAGCAGGATTTCTAAGGTCAGAATTGGCTAAAAGAATTAACTTAAGAAACACACCAGAGCTAGTATTTGAACTAGACGAATCATTAGAATATGGAGCAAGAATTGATAAAATAATAAATGAAATAAATAGTAAAAAATAATAGTTCTAAACAAAGGAGAGTAAAAAATGACTTTAGATAGCATAAAAGAAGAAATAGAAAAAGCAAAAACAATTGTTGTGCTATGTCATGAATCACCAGATGGAGATGCTGTAGCTAGCGCTCTATCTGTAATGCATGCATTAAAACAATTTGGAAAAGAAGCAGATGTAGTAATACCAGAGTATTCAAAATCTTTCAACTTTCTACCAGAATCAGAAAAAATCTTACAAAAAGGTAAAGAAGAACCATATGATTTAGCCATTTCAGTGGATTGTTCAGATTTAAAAAGATTAGTAGGTGGAAAAGAATATTTTGAAACAGCAAAGAGAACAATAGAAATAGATCATCATTCAGTTAATTCAATGTTTGCAGACTTAAATTATGTTGACCCAGTTGCACCAGCATGTTGCCAAGTCTTACTAGGAATGTTTGAATATTATGAACTAAAAATAGAAAAAGACCTAGCAACATGTTTATTAACCGGAATTATTACAGATACAGGAGGATTCCAATGGGGAGGAGTAGCACCAGAAACTTTTGAATTTGCAGCAGACTTAATAAGAAATGGAGCAAAAATAAAAGAAATATGCAGAAAAGCATTAAGAAATAAAAGTAAAGCACATTGTGAACTTGAAAAATTAGTATATGAAAGATTAGAATTTTTTGAAGATGGAAAAATAGCAATAGCATATTTAGATTTAGAAGATTACAAAAATGTAGGAGCCGAAATGGGTGATGACGAAGGTGTTGTAGATATAATCAAAGATATAGAAGATGTTGAAGTTGCTGTACTATTAAAAGAAAAAGAAGAAATAAAAGGATATAAGGGTTCACTACGTTCTAATGGAGAAATAAATGTTTCTGATGTTGCATTATTGCTTGGAGGAGGAGGACATCCAGGAGCGGCAGGATGTTTTATACCAGGAGAGCTAAACCAGGCAAAAGGAAAAGTCCTAAATGCAATAAAACAAGAAATGCATACATAGTGAGGAAAACCTATGAATGGAATAATTATAGTAAATAAAACAAAAAATTGCACATCACATGATATTGTAAAAAAAGCAAAAAAAATTTTAAATGAAAAAGTTGGTCATACAGGAACATTAGATCCAAATGCTACGGGAGTACTACCATTACTAATAGGTAAAGGTACAGAACTTTCAAAATATATAATAGACCATGATAAAACATATGAATCAACATTAAAATTAGGAGAGAAAAAAGATACAGCAGATAGTGAAGGGAAAACTATTGAAAAGGTAGATGTAAGAATAGAAAGTTTAGAAAAAAGAAATATAGAAAAAGTTTTTAAGGAATTAATAGGAATTCAAAAACAAGTACCTCCAATATATTCTGCAATAAAAGTAAAAGGAAAGAAACTTTATGAATATGCCAGAAATGGTGAAAATGTAGAAATTAGTCCAAGAACAATAGAAATTTATAAATTAGAATTAATAAATATAGATTTAAAATGTAAAACAATAAAATTTAGAGTAGAATGTTCTAAAGGAACATATATAAGAACTCTATGTGAAGATATTGCAACAAGATTAGGAACAATTGGATATATGAAAGAATTAAAAAGAACAAAAGTAGGAGAATTTAATATAGAAAATTCAATACAAATAGAAGAACTTGAAAAATATATTTTAGAAAATTCAATAACATTAGATAATCTTGAAAAATATTTAACTAATAAAGGAAAAAGTTTTATAACGATAGAAAAATACTTTAATAATAAAAAAAGTATACAATTAGATAACAGAAAATTAAAACTATTTTTAAATGGAGTACAATTAACATATCCTTTAGAAGATGAAATATATAAAATATATAATAATAATAACTTTATAGGAATAGGAACAATAAAAAATGAGCTTTTAAAAAGAGAAATAATAATAGAAAAATAAAATATTTATAATTGAAAAAGGAGGTAAAAATGAAAGATACATTTTATATAACAACACCAATATATTATCCAAGTGGAAAATTTCATATAGGAACAGCGTATACAGAAGTATTTGCAGACACAATAAAAAGATATAAGACATTAAGAGGATATGACACATATATGCTAACAGGAACAGACGAACATGGACAAAAAATTCAAGAAAAAGCACAGCAAAATGGTAAAAGTCCAAAAGAATATGTAGATGAAATGGCTCAAATGGCAAAAGACTTATGGAAAACAATGGATATAAAATATGATTACTTTATAAGAACAACTGAAGAAAGACATGAAAAAGCGGTTCAAGAAATATTTGAATACTTTTTACAAAAAGGAGATATTTATAAAGGAACATATGAAGGTTGGTACTGTATGCCATGTGAAGGTTATTTTACACCAACACAATTAGTAGATGGAAAATGTCCAGACTGTGGAAGAGAAGTAAAATTAATGAAAGAAGAAGCATATTTTTTTAATATGAAAAAATATGCAGATAAACTTTTAAAATATTATGAAGAACACCCAGACTTTGCAATACCAGCTTACAGGAAAACAGAAATGATAAACAATTTTATAAAACCAGGTCTTGAAGATTTATGTGTAACAAGAACATCTTTTGATTGGGGAATAAAAGTTAAAAGTGATCCTAAGCATGTAATATATGTATGGCTAGATGCATTAACAAACTATTTAACAGCATTAGGATATATGCAAGAAGATGACAAACAATTTAAAAAATATTGGCCAGCAGATGTGCAATTAGTAGGAAAAGATATAGGAAGATTCCATTTAATATATTGGCCTATATTTTTAATGGCATTGAATTTACCTTTACCCAAAAATATAGTTGTTCACAATTGGATAATGATGAAAGATGGAAAAATGTCAAAATCTTTTGGAAATGTTGTTTATCCTGAAAAATTGATAAATAGATATGGGATAGATGCTACGAAATACTATTTATTAAGAATAGTTCCAATGTCTCAAGACGGAATTTATTCACCAGAGGATTTTATAGAAAAATATAATTCGGATTTATGTAATGACTTAGGAAATTTAGTAAATAGAACTATATCTATGGTAAACAAATATTTTGAAGGCAAAATATCAGAATACAATGAAACACCAAATGATGTAGATAAAGAATTTGAAGAATTTACTAATTCTCAAATTGAGAAAGTTGAAAATTTAATTGAAAAATATGAAATGTCAAATGCATTGCAAGAATTATGGACAATTGTTTCAAGAACTAATAAATATATAGATGAAACACGTCCATGGGAACTTTATAAAAATGAAGAAACAGAAAAACTAAAATCAAGCATGTATCATTTAATTGAAAACATAAGAAAAATAGGAATAATGTTAATACCTTTTATGGAAAATACTGCAAAAAATTTATTAGGACAAGTTGGAATACCAAATCAATTACAAACATGGGAAAGTTTAAAAAAATATGATACTTTAAAAAATATAAAAGTAACTGAAAAAGGTGAACCGTTATTTATGAGAAAAAATGTGGAAGAAGAGCTAGAATACTTAAGAAACTAAAATATAAAAACTCCAAATCTGAAAAAAGGTGGAAAAATGGATTTGATATCTATAGAAAGAAAATATAAAAATATAAGAAATATAATAATAATAAGTTTTGTAATAGTAATGCTTGTAATAATTGCATTAATAATAATAGAACAATATCAAAAACAAAATGAAAATAAAATATACCTTTCATATAAAGAACAATGCAAAGAAGCAGCAGAAAAAGAAAAAATAAAAAAGGAAGAATCAAAAAAAGCAAGACTAGAAGCATTAAAAGCTAAATTACCAAAATTAACAGATGAAGGAAGAAAAAATATCAAAAATATTTATCATTCTGAAACAAAGAGGGTATTTTTAACATTTGATGATGGACCTTCAACAAATGTAACACCACTAATTCTAGATACACTAAAACAAGAAAATATAAAAGCAACTTTTTTTGTACTAGGAAGTAGAGTTGAATTAAGCCCAGAAATAACAAAAAGAGCATTTGAAGAAGGGCATTTTATAGCGAGTCATGGCTATTCACATAAATATTCACAAATATATTCATCTCCATCAAGTGTAATAGATGAATACAACAAATCATTAACAGCAATAAGAAATGCAATAGGTATACAAGAATATAATCCACATTTGTTTAGATATCCAGGGGGATACTGGGGTGGAAAATATGCAAATATAAAAAAACAAGCGGAACAATTGTTAGCCGAAAATAACATTGTACACGTCGATTGGAATGCATTAACATCAGATTCTGCGGGGAAAAGTACTACAGAAGAATTTTTAGCAGAACTTGAAAAAACAGTTCCAAAATACAATAGTGTTGTTGTATTAATGCATGATGCAGGAAATAAAAAAACAACAGCAGAAGCACTACCACAAATTATTTCATATTTTAGAGAAAAAGGGTTTGAATTTGAGAATTTTTACAGTATAATCAAATAAAAAAATCCAAAATATAGGTTTAAAATAGATATGTCACACGTAAATTGAAAATAAAATATTGAAA
>CAUWAY010000036.1:0-10028 GCA_963556905.1 uncultured Clostridia bacterium
GTTGGGACATTTTCTCATTTCTTTACTTAAGACATTATCACATTTCTTTCATAATCTATGATATATCACAAATTTCAATATTTGACTAAAAATGTAAATTATGCTATAATTTGAGGTATTAGAAGAACTAAATAAATAGCATAAAAATGAAGAAAAAACATTATAAAAAATATTTAAAAACAAATAGTGTTTGGTAAAAATTTAAAAATAGTGTTATGTACCAGACTCAATGGAGGAGAAATAATGAAAAAAATCTTATTTTATATAAGTGGTATATATAATGGAGGAACAGAAATAGCATTATATAACTTAATTTCCCATATGGATAGTAATAAATACAAAATATATATAAATTATACAGACCATTCAGAAATATTTTTACCATTAGCATCAAAAATATTAAAATATTCAGAATATGTAGAGTTAGACAAAGACATACAAGTAGATATTTTAATATATTGTAATAATGCTAATGAGAAAATAGATAAAATAAGAAAGAACATTAGATATTCAAAGGCTTATTTCTGGTTTCATTATTTTGGAGATGGACAAGAAGAATTTGTGCGTGAACTTATTGAAAACAATGAAATTGATAAAGTAATAACAGTGTGTGAAACAATAAAAAAAATACTATTAGATTGGGAATGCTTTAAAAATAAGCAAGATAAAGTAATATCAATTTCAAATATACTAGATGCTGAAGGAATAAGAAACAAATCTAAAGAGGTTGTAAAAATGAAATTGTCTAATAACCTTAATTTAATTACAGTTGCTAGATTTTCTATAACAAAAGGTTATCATAGAGTAAAGGCACTTATAGACAGTATTAATTCAAAAAATATAGAATTTAAACTATTTATTATTGGAAATGGTAATACACAAGAAGATGAAAATAGAGTTAGAAATATGTTTAAAGAATACAAAAAAAATGTTGAGTTCCTTGGATATCAAGAAAATCCATATAAATTTGTAAGACAATGTGATTATAATGTACTACTAAGTGATAGAGAAAATATGAGTTTAGCATTATTAGAAGCTAAGATATTAGGGGTACCTAGTATAGTTACAGATTTTGAATCAGCATATGAACAAATTGAAGATATGCATAATGGAATAATATTAAGTAGAGAAAATTTAGATACTTATAGAGACAGAGTGGATGATATAGTCAATAATATTGAAAAATTTAAAGAAAATTCAAAAAATTTTATTTATGATACTGAAAAAATAAAAAAACAATGGAACGAATTATTAAGCAAATAATTTTATAAATGCTATGCATTATATAAAAAATATAAGGAATTTATTTGCATGAGTAAATAGAATAAAATTATGAAAAATTTGACATTTAACAAAAAAAGGAGTATACTATAATAGTATTGAAAAAATTTTCAATATAAATAAAATAAAAAATGAGGTAAAAAATGAAACTAAAATACTTAGCGATAACGACACTAATGATAACAATATTATTGTTACTAAGTAATGAAACAAGAGCAACAACAGAAAATGAAATTCAAATAAATGAAGAAAAAGAATACACAATAGAAGGAGAAATAAAACTAAAAACATTACCACTAATATATTCAATAGAAAATGGTAAAATAGAAAGCGGAAAATTAAAAGTAGTAGAAATAATAAATGACTGGTGTAATATAGAAAACAATGAACAAAAAGGTTGGGTAAGAACAAACCAATTAAAAAAAGTAATAAAATTAGAAGAAACCAATAATTCAAAAGAATCAAAAGAAGAACAAAAACCAGAAGAAACAACACAAACACCAGGAGAAAAAGAGCCAGAAGTAAAACCACTAAGCAAAACAGGATATGTAAGTGCAAGTGGATTAAAAGTAAGAAAAGGACCAACAACTTCAAGTGAAGAAATAGATAGCATAGCACTAAATGATAAAGTAACAATAACAGGAGAAGTTGATGGATGGTATCAAATAAACCATAATGGAGAAGTCGGATATGTTTCAGGGAAATACATATCAGATACAAAAATAAAAGAAACAACATCAAGAGGTGGAATAGATAGAACAAATAAAAAAACAGCAAATGTTGAAAATGAAGAAATAGTAGAAGAAGTAAAAATAGAACGAGAAGAAAAAGCTGAAGAACAAGTATTGCAAGAAAACATTCAAGAAGAAATACAAGAAAATGAAGCAAATAGTTCTATGGGAGAAGAAATTGTAGAATTTGCAAAACAATACATGGGATATAAATATATATCTGGAGGTTCATCACCAGCAAAAGGATTTGACTGTTCAGGATTTACATCATATGTGTACTCAAACTTTGGAATAAACTTAAGTAGAACATCAAAAGGTCAAAATAGTAATGGAGTAGCAGTTAAAAAAAGTAACTTAGCACCTGGAGACATAGTAATATTTAGAAACCAAGGAAATTCAGCAATAGGTCATGTAGGAATATATATAGGAAACGGAAAATTCATACATGCGGCAAACCGTAAAGAAGGAGTAACAATAACATCACTATCATCTAGTTATTATGCGAAACGATATGTAGGAGCAAGGAGAGTAATATAATTGAATAGACCAATTTTAGTAATAGTAATTGGCTATATAATAGGTATAATATGGGGGCTATACTTAAAAATAAGTATAGTCTTTTTATATATAACAATATTATTAATTTTTATCATTTACCAATTACTTCAAAAAAGCAAAAATAAATTCAAACTTTTTTCAATAAAAAGATATATTAGATATATAAAACTAATATTTAAATATAATGTAATCATCACAATAATATTATCATCATTTATTTCAAACTCAATTTTAAATAAATCCAATAAAAAATATGAAACACTATACAAAAATGAAGAAAACTTAGAAATTGATGCAATAATTGTAAGCAATAAAACAGAAAAAGAATATTATAATAAATATAAAATAAAAGTTATTAATTCAAAATACAAAAACACACAACTTTATATAAACACTAAAGAAAATTTAAAATATGGAGAAATAATAAAAATAAAAGGGAAATATATAGAACCAGAAAGAGCCAGAAATTATGGAGGATTTGACTATAAACAATATTTAAAAACACAAAAAATATATGGAACTATTAAAGCTGAGAAAATAAAAATAGTAGACCAAAGAAGAGGAATAATGGAAATATCTAATTCAATATATTTAAAAATTAAAGAAAATATAAAACAAACCTATAATAAAAAGACAAGTGGAATTATATTAGGAATAATGTTAGGAGATACTACACAAATAAATGAAGAAACAAAAAATAATTTCTCAGAAAGCAACATTTCACATGTATTAGCAGTATCTGGAATGCATATATCATATCTAATATTTTTAATTTCAAATAGTACACAAAAAATATTAGGCAAAAAACAGAGTAAAATAATAGCTAGCATAACCTTAGATATATATATGTTTATTACAGGATTCAGTATATCTGTAGTTAGAGCGAGTATAATGGGAATCTTAAATTGCATGAGTTTTATTTTATATAGAAAAAGTAACACATTAAACAATATCGCAATATCTGCTTTAATAATCTTAATAAATAATCCATTTTACTTAGAAAGTACAAGCTTTTTACTTACATATGGTGGAACTCTAGGCATTATATTTTTTCAAACAACTATAAAGAAAATAATAAAAGAAATAAAAATTAAACATAGAAAGTGGAAATATATATTTATAAAAACACAAAGAAAATGTGAAAAAATTATTGAAATATTATCTGTATCAATATCTGCACAAATAATAATAGCACCAATAATTATAATAAAATACAATACAATTGGAATATCATTTCTATTTACCAATATATTATTGAACATTGTAATAGGAAGTATTGTAATGGGTGGCTTTATTCAAATAATAATATCATTTATATCAATAAAATTAGGAACTATAGTTGCAAAACTAATTCAAATACCAACATATGGGCTTATTTTTATATCAAAATTAGGAGAGAAAATACCTTTTGGAAATTTTAAAATAATAACACCTGATTTATACAAAATAATTTTATATTATATAAGTATTATTTTGTTTAATGTCTTATATAAATTATTTCATGAAAAAAATTTTAACGCAACACAAATAAGAATAAAAAATCTGATTTTTTTAATAAAATACAAATTAAAAGCACACAAACAAAAAATAAAATATATTTTAATAATAATAGTGACAATATGTATATTAATCAGTAAAATACCAAATGACTTGAAAATATTTTTTGTGGATGTAGGACAAGGAGATTCTTGTTTAATAGTTACTCCAAATAATAAAAACATTCTTATAGATGTTGGAGGAAGTCTTAATTATGATGTGGGAAAAAACACATTAATTCCATATTTGCTAGATAGAAAAATAAAAAAGATAGATTATATAATGATTAGCCATTTTGACCAAGACCATGCTCAAAGTTGTTTAAAGATAATAGAAGAATTAAAAGTATCTAATATCATATTAGCAAATCAATTAGAAAAATGTGAATTATATGAACAAATAATAGAAATGGCAAAAAAGCAAAAAATAAACCTTATATATGTAAAATCTGGTGACAAATTTAACATAGATGGAATAAAAATCAATATTTTACATCCTCAAAAAAAGTTAATAAAAGAAAATTCTATAAATAATAATTCGATAGTCTGCAAATTAGAATATAATACATTTTCAATGTTATTTACAGGAGATATAGAAGAAATAGCTGAAAATTTAATATTAAGTAAAAATATAAATTTAAGAGCAGATATATTAAAGGTTGCACATCATCGGTTCAAAAACATCAACTACAATAAAGTTCTTAGAAAATGTATTACCACAAATTGCACTAATTGGAGTTGGGAAAAATAATAAATTTGGACACCCAAATGATGAAGTCATAAAAAGGATACAAAACAAAGGAACTCAAATATATAGAACAGATGAAACAGGAGAAATAGAGATAAATGTAAATAAAAGAGGAAAGATAAAACTTTACTTGTAAATATTAGTTTTGAATAAATATAACAATAAATGGCAATAATAAAACAAAATCAAAAAATAATATATATTGAATCTAATGAAAGGAAAGTGAAAAATATGGATAAAAAGAAAATTATTGTCATAAGTACTATAATATCAATTATATTAATAATAGCTATAAGTATAACTATAATAACTAATAAGATTAATAAACAGGAAAATATTGAAGAAAGTAAAGTAGAAAATATTAAAATATCAGAAGAAATTAAAGATGAATGTACAGACGATTACGAGGAAAATCAAAATTTGAAACCAGTATCATCTACTAAAGAAAAGATTTCGGCAAATTCACAATTAATGCTTAAAAAATATTATGTGTCATGTGATCATACAATAAATGAATATGTAGAGATGCCTCAAGAGCTTGTAAACTTGACCAAAGAAGAAGTACAAGCTAAATATCCTGAATGGAAAGTAATAGGATTTTCTCCAGAAAAAGTAATTTTATATAAAGAATTCAATGATGAATGTGACCAACACTTTAAATTAAAAGTAGAAGATGGTAAAATTTCAGTTTACAAAATAGAAAAAGATGGAATTCAAACACTATATGAAAAAACAGATATTTCAAGTGAATATTTGACAGAAACAGACTTAATAAATATGCAAGATGAAGGTCTTGAAATTTATGGAATTGAAGAACTAAATAAAATAATAGAAGACTTTGAATAAAATAAAAATCTAACTATTTATTATTAATTAATAATAAATAGTTAGAATGTGTAATTAATTCTTTTTAAATTTTATAGCATACATAATAAGTGAAAATATAGTAGCTAAAACTGCTAAATAATATAAATATGTATCAATTGAAAAAGATAATGAAATATTGAATTGATTTACAATTAAAGAACATACTATGGCTAAATAGAATAGAACAGTTGCAAGTTTTCCATACCATTTACTATAAACAACTACATCTTTTCTTGAATATAGTACAGAAGCAGCAATTACCATAACACATTCTTTAACAAAAACAATTGCTAAAATCCACCAAGGGAGAATTTTTAAAATAGTAAGTGCAAGCAAAAGGGATATTTGTGTAAGTTTATCTGCAAGTGGATCAATAAGTTTACCAATATCAGTAATATAATTATATTTACGTGCTATATAACCATCTAGAACATCAGTAGCAGCGGAAATTGTAAATATAATTAAACCTATTAAATAATGATGGTTTATAACTGAAAGAAATATAAATGGTATTAGTATAAATCTTATTATAGTCAATATATTTGGTATATTTTCTTTTTTCATTTTTTATTCCAATCCTTTTCATAAAATCAAAATTTGATAAAAGCTTTTTATCAAATTTTAGAAGTGAATATTTGCTATAGTGTAATTGTTTTTACAATTACACTATAGTTATAAAAATTTTAATTAATATCAAATTTTAATACATTATTTTCAATATTTACAGATATATTTTGTCCTTCATGAACATCTCCTCTTAAAATCATTTCAGAAATTTCATCTTCAACATATTTTTGAATAGCTCTTCTCAAAGGCCTTGCTCCAAATTTTAAGTTTGTTCCTTTATCTAATATAAAGTTTTTTGATTCTTCTGAAACTTCTAATGTAATATTCTTGTCTGACAAAGCTTTTTTTGTATCTTTTAACATTAAATCAATTATTTGTATTAATTCAGGCTGAGTCAAAGAATCAAATACAATAATTTCATCAATTCTATTTAAAAATTCTGGTCTAAATACCTGTTTTAGATTTTCTTCTATTTTATTTGTATCAATAGTTTGTTTTGCAAAACCAATTGAATTATTATTCAAATTTGAGCCAGCATTTGATGTCATAATTATAATTGTATTTTGGAAACTTACGGTATTTCCTTGTGAATCTGTAAGTTTACCATCATCAAGTACTTGTAGAAGTATATTAAATACGTCTGGGTGTGCTTTTTCAATTTCATCTAAAAGGATAATTGAATAAGGTTTTCTTTTTACTTTTTCAGTAAGTTGACCTGCATCATCATAACCTACATATCCAGGAGGTGCACCTATTAATTTTGAAGTAGAATGACTTTCCATATATTCAGACATATCTACACGAATTATAGAATCTTCTGAACCAAACATTTCATAAGCTAGACTTTTTGCAAGTTCGGTTTTACCAACACCTGTAGGACCTACAAATATAAAAGATGGTGGCCTTTTTGTACTTTGTAATCCGGCACGATTTCTTCTAATAGCGCGAGAAACACTACTTACAGCTTTATCTTGACCAATAATTCTTTTATGAAGATTTGTTTCAAGATTTAGTAATTTTTGTGTTTCAGCTTCAGTAATTTTCTTAACTGGAATTTTGGTCCAATTTTCAATAACTTGTGCAATATCTTGAACTGAAAGATGTCTTAATTTTATTGTACTATTTATATGATCAATTTCTTCTATTAATCTACATTCCTGTGTTTTTAAATCTGCTGCTTTTTGATAATCTTCTGTTGAATCTGCTTGTGCAGCATCTTCTTTTTGTGATTGAACTTTTGCAAGTTCTTGTTTTAAAAGTTCAAGTCTAAATAATTCTTTGTTTTCAAGATTTATTCTAGAACATGCTTCGTCAAGAATGTCTATTGCTTTATCTGGTAAAAATCTATCATGAATGTATTTTTCAGACATAGTTACTGCTTGTTTTATAACATCATTTGAAATTTTTACTTTGTGGTATTCTTCATAATATTTTTTTATTCCTTCAAGGATTTTTATGGAATCATCAATATTAGGCTCTTCAACTAAAACTTGTTGAAATCTTCTTTCCAATGCAGAGTCTTTTTCAATATATTTTCTGTATTCTTTTAATGTTGTTGTTCCTATTAACTGGATTTCACCATTTGAAAGAGAAGGTTTTAAAATGTTTGCAGCATTCATTGAGTGTTCTCCGTCTCCAGCACCTATTATGTTATGAATTTCATCAATAACAAGAATAATGTTACCGAATTCTTTGCACTCATCTATAATTCCTTTCATACGTGATTCAAATTGACCTCTAAATTGAGTTCCAGCAATTACTGAAGTCATATCTAATAAATAAACTTCTTTGTTTAAAAGCTTAGCTGGTACATTGTTATTTGCAATTTTAATTGCTAAACCTTGAGCTATTGCTGTTTTTCCTACACCAGGTTCACCAATTAAACAAGGATTATTTTTTGTACGTCTGTTTAATATTTGAATAATTCTTTGAATTTCTTTATCACGTCCTATTACCATGTCTAATTCATTATTTTTTGCTTTTACTGTTAAGTTTGTTCCAAATGTATCAAGATATTTTTTCTTCTTTTTTGATTTTTTCTTTTCTACTTTTACTTTTTGTCTTTTATTGTTTAATTCTTCTTCATCTTGTGAAGTTGCATTTTTGGGAATGAAATTTGCAAAAATTGAACCGATAGGTATTCCCATTGGCATTTCACCATTTTCTTCTTCATCTTCATAATCTCCATCTGCATGAAAATTATCCATATCTTCTAAATTTTCAATTTTTAAATTTGAAGACAAATCTTTGAATAATGATTCAAGTTGTTTTGACATGCTACTCATGTCTATATTATTTATAGGATTTGAATTGTTTGTAGTCTTCGTGTTTTCTGGAACTTCAAGTCCTCTTTTTTTTGCACAGTCTTTACATAATCCTTCCATTGATGAAACACCATTTTCTATTTTGCTTACAAATACTACTGCTGGATGTTTTTTACATTCTGAACATATCATATATTAATTTTCCTCTTTTCTATCTTATTTTATAATATAATATTATATATTCTACATTAATTTTCCCAATTAGTCAAGAGAAAATGCATTTTAGGACTAGACAAAATAGGAAATATATGATAATATAAAAAACATGTAAGAATATTATTTTAGACTTGATATTTTTATTTTGAATATGCCGATGTGGCGGAACTGGCAGACGCACTGGACTCAAAATCCAGCGGGAAACCATGTGGGTTCGAGTCCCACTATCGGCACCATATAACTAATTATTTTAAAAAGATGAATATATGCTTTCTTCATTTTCTTTTTTGTATCTGTAAATTTTAATGCATTAACTAACGTATCTGCTGAAGCCTTTTTTCAATTTATATTTAGTAATAAATATATCATTATAGTATAAGTCATTAAATAAAGTTTTGGATATTATCATTTTATACTATTTCAATTGACAAAAATAAAAAACTAAAATATAATTCAAGTATATAGAAATATTATAACTTTTTAAGGAGAAAAATTTATGGAAGAAAGAGTAGTAAAACCATTTACAATGTGGAAACACTTCAAAGGAGCAAAATCTTTAGTAATAACAGTAGCAGAGCACAGTGAAACAGGAGAAAAATTAGTTGTCTATCATTGCATGGATAATAATGGGAAATTAAATCACAAGGATGGGATATATGCAAGACCTTTAGATATGTTTTTATCTGAAGTAGACCATGAAAAATATCCAAATGTAACTCAAAAATATCGATTTGAAGAAATTTTAGATTAGTATTGCTTTAATAAAAAATCACAAATATTTTTTTTAGACATAAACTACTAAAAAATTGAGGGTGCCTAATAAGAACCCTCAATTTTTATTCTAAAGGATCAAACAAAATTCTAATATCAATATTCAAGGCTTTAGCAATTTTATCAACAGTATCAAGAGAAAAAGTATTTCTACAAGAACTTTTTGATTCAATTTTTCTAATAAATTCATAACTAAAAAAAGAAATATCAGCTAATTGTTGCTGAGTTATTTTTTTCAATTTTCTTTGTCTCTTAATATTTTGACCAACTAAATAGTAAATATCTTGTTCCATATAAATTCCCCACTTTCTACTATATTTAAAGAAATAATATCAAAAAACAAATAGTACTAGAGTTGCTCAATACCACCGGTAACAAAAAACAAAAGCAAAAAGAGAAATTGTTATCAAAGTAATAAATATAAACCTAATACTACTGTCAATGATTTTTGAAAATGTCCCAAAAAATTTTAAACATAAGCCCTAAAAAT
>CAUWAY010000037.1:0-9599 GCA_963556905.1 uncultured Clostridia bacterium
ATATGTTCTTACTTTTTTATACTAATTTCTCATGTTTATTTTTAATATTTTTTCTATTGCTTGGTACGTATTTTATATTAGCACAAACTGTTTTAATTGTCAATACTTTTTTCAAAAAATATTTTTTATTTTTTAGTTTTTTCTGTTTGGCTTTGATTATATTAACATGTTTCATAATAAAAGTCAATACTTTTTTTCATCTTTTTTTATTTTTTTGTTTATTTTGCCAAAAGTGTTTCATACTTATAAAAAAGTTTATTAATAAGGAGGATTTATGAAAAAGAAAAGTCATTTTTTTAGAAATATTATTTTTTTTATTTTGATTATAACAATTATATTATGTACAGCTTTCTACTTATTTTCTACATATAGGAACATAGAAATTGTTCCTCAATATGATATTTCACGTACCAATTCCACAATTGATGTACAAACTGTGGAAAAAGCAATCGAAAATAGTTCTTCTATTGCAGATATGTTAGAAAATGTTTCTCATAGTGTTGTGGGTATTTCTCGAATAAAGTCTCATACAAATTCTATTTTTACTAATAGTCCTATTAGTGAACTAGGTTTAGGTACAGGCGTAATTGTTTCTAGTAATGGATATATTTTAAGTAATTGCCATGTTACTGGAGAAAAGTTTAGTACTTGTTACATCACATTAGAAAATGGTTATACTTATGAAGGAACTGTTTTATGGTCTGATGTTGATTTAGATTTGTCTATAACTAAAATCGATGCTTCTAATTTGTCTTATGCCACTTTAGGAAATTCTTCTTCTATAAAATCAGGTGAAACTGTTTATGCAATCGGAAATCCAATTGGTTATGAATTTAGACGTACTATTACTTCTGGAATAATTAGTGCTGTGAACAGAACAATTAGAATTGAAGAAAATAATACTGTTTCTTTTATGACTGATTTATTACAAACAGATGCTTCTATAAATCCTGGCAATAGCGGAGGTCCTCTTATTTCACCGTCTGGAGAAGTTATAGGTATTAACAGTGTGAAAATCACTTCTGCTGAAGGCATAGGTTTTGCGATTCCTATTAATGTTGTAAAGCCTATTGTTGAAAAGTTTGTGACTAATAATAAGTTTGATGAGGCATATTTAGGAATATATGCTTATGATAAAGAAGTAATTCCTTATCTTGCATCTTCTTCAAATTTTTCTTCTGGCATTTATGTTGTTTTTATTGAAAATTCTAGTCCCGCTTCAAATATCGGTATTCAAACAGGTGATATTATTACTTCTATAGATGGCAATAATATTAGTAGTATGCTTGAACTTAGGGAATATATTTACAATAAAGTTCCAGGTGATTGTATTTCTCTTGAAATTAGTAGAGGTTACATCACTAAAACTTTTAATATTACTTTAACTCGTAAATAATTCTTTTGTTTATAAGGCGAATATTTTTCGCCTTTTTTGTCAATTTTATTAACATTTCATTTTTCTTCTCATATTATAAGTATTAATACATATATTTTTAAGAGGTGATACTATGTCTGATAAAATAGATGATTTATTTGCTAATGTAAAAAAAATGGTAGATAGTGGTAATATTCCACCAGAAATCAAACAGATGATGAATAATTTTCAAGACTCTAATAGCAGTTCTAATAATAGTCAAGAAAATAATAATATAGATTTTAATGGTTTATTAAATCAAGTTTCTCCAGAAATGATAAATAATTTAAGTAATATTTTAAATTCAAAAAACAGTTCGTCTACTTCTAATAATAGTTCTAGTAATTTTGATAATGATAGTTCAAATAATTCTAATAATTTTAATCTTGATATTAATACAATTATGAAAATGAAATCTATTATGGAAAATATGAATAATAAAAATGACCCGCGCGCAAATTTGCTTTATTCTCTTAAACCTTATTTGCGTGAGAGTAAAAAAGACAAATTAGATCAATATGTTAATATGCTCAATATTACAAAAATTGCTGATATTATGAATAAAAATAATAATGATAAAAAATAATTTTTATAGAAAGGAGCTTGTATGCCTGTTTTTCCTAGATATGGCAGTATGCCTTTTAAATATTATAGTCCTTATAGAATGCCTAATTTTTATAACAATTATAGACCTGTTTCTCAATTTAATAACTATGGCTATCAAGCTCATATGTATGGGAAATCTGCCGAAACTGATAAAGTTGTATCTAACGAAAAATCATACTCATGTAATATTCCTTCTGGGGATAAAAATATTTCTCAAGGAAACTTTTCTTGTGCTTCAAATGAAAATGTTGATGTTCTTTTTGAATTATTCGGTCTGAAGTTGTATTTTGATGATGTTCTCATTCTTAGTCTTTTATTTTTCTTGTATAAAGAAGAAGTTAAAGATGAAGGATTATTTTTAGCTTTAGTTCTATTACTTATAAGTTAATTTTATATTCTGAAAGAGAAAAAACGGTTTAAGGTAAACCGTTTTACTCTTCTTTATCTATAATAATATTGTCATTTTTTACGTATATATATGCTTGTTCTATTATTTCTTCTACTCTTTTGTCTATTTCTCTTACTATGTTTGAAATTCTTATTTGTACAGCATCTAATTTTCCTGTTGCAATTATAGCTTCTTTATTTCCTTTTGCTCCTGCATGGGCAAGTCCTCTAAGAGTTCCTAGTATAACTATATTATCCCTTGCAATAACTTCTGCTCCTGCATTTACATCTCCTATTATAACTAAACTGCCTTCTGATTCTATTTTTTGCCCAGAACGTAATGAACCTTTATGAAATACTGTTTCTGATTTATCAATATTTTCTTTATAGCTTCTTATGATGCTATGAAGTCCAAGTGCTGTTGGAGTATCAAATTTTATTTGCACTTTTAAGTATTTTTCTATCGTTTGTGTTATTTTTTTTATTTCTTCTTCTTTTAAGATTTTTCCTGTTATTCTTATGGGCGTTTTTGCATCTTTATATAATTTTGCTAATTCTTCTGTCTTTTCTGATAATTCTTTTATTATTTCTTCTTCTTGTGCATTATCATCAATTTTTATTAAAGTTTCTTCTTTTTTTAAATTTATACTAACACAACTCATAGTTTTTCCTTTCTATCTATTCTATTATATGTCAAATAGATATTTTATATTGTTTTATCTTATTTGCTCTGTATATGGAATAGCCGTTAAGTTTTCACTTATTTCTTCATTATTTTCATTCATTCCAAAATATTGTACTAAAACATCTCTTGCAACTTCTGCTGCATAATTTCCATGTCCTCCATTTTCAATCATTACAGCTACAGCTACTTCTGGCTTGTCAAATGGTGCAAAACATACAAACCATGCATTTACTATGTCATTACCTTCTGCGTCTTTTCCTGCTTCTGCTGAGCCTGTTTTTCCAGCAACTTCTACTGTGAATTTTTTAAAAATATTATATGCCGTTCCTCCTGCTTCACTTGTTGCCATTCTCATTCCTTCTCTTGCGACTTCAATACTTTCTTTACTTATTTCTATTCCATCATCTTGTTCTTGTATTCCTAGTTTTTCGTTAGTATATTTGGTTATTTCTTCTTTTGATATTTCTGTTCCATCTGGATTTAATATTGTTTTTATTATTGTTGGTTTTACTATGTTTCCTCCATTTGCAATTGATGATATATATTTTGCAATTTGTATTGGTGTAAAGCTATTATCTCCTTGCCCTATTGCTGCATTTAAAGTATCTCCTGGATTCCACTTTTTTCCTTCTTGTTTTTGTGCAAGTGTTCCTATTTTTTCACTTGGTAGTTCTATTCCTGTTTTTTTGCCTAATCCAAAATGTAGTGCATATTTTGCTATAGCTTCTATTCCTATTCTATCTCCAGTTTCATAGAAAAAGTAATTGCATGAGTGTTGCAATGCTTGTGTTACATTCAAATATCCATGTCCTCTATGATAGCTTGTGTAATACCAACATTTCATGTTTAGGTTTTTGTATTTTGTGTATACTCCTGTATCATTTATTTTTTCTTTTGTTGTTATTCCTCCTGTTTCAAGTCCTGCAATTGCTGTTATCATTTTAAATGTTGAACCTGGCTCATATGTTCCTTGTATTGCTTTGTTTAACAATGGATGTGTTTCACTGTCATTCATATAATTCCATTTATCTGGCTCTAATGTTCCAACAAACCATTGAGGATTATATGTTGGATAACTTGCCATTGATAACACTTCTCCTGTGTTTACATCCATTACAACTGCCGCTCCACCTTTGGCATTATATTTTTTTGAAAATCCTCCTGTTTTTATTTTTTCTATACAGTTTTCTATTGATTTTTCTGTAACTTGTTGAAGATTTGAATCTATTGTTAATACAACATCACTTCCTGCCATTGCTGGCTTAGTTATATATTCTCCTGTAATTGTTCCATCTACTGACATTTCTATTTGTTTTTCTCCGTCAGTTCCTTTTAAATAATCTTCAAACAAGTATTCTATTCCCGTTTTTCCAATTATGTCATCCATGTCGTATTTATCTTTTTTCTGTTTATATTCCTCATCACTTATTGTTCTTGTATATCCTAATACATGTGCTGCTAAACTCTCTTGTTTATATGTTCTTACTGCACTTGTTGATATATTTATTCCTGGGAATTCATTGTTTCTTTCATTTATTTGGGCTACTATTTCTTCATTTACATCTGTTGCTAATTTTATTGATTTAGTTGCACTATATCCTGTTGTTGTAATTTTATATCTTATTGCTATAATTTTTCTCGTTTCTTCTATACTTTCATTTTTTATTTTATATTTATTTTTGAATTTGTAAAATGCTTCTTCTGCATTTGCATTTTCGTCTATTTTATATTTTTCTTTCCATTTTTTTAGTTCTTCATCTTTTATTGTATATTCAAACGGATTTATTTTTACTGGAAATGTGTCTGGATATGGTATTTGATATTGGCTTAATAAATTTATTAATTCTAGTATTGATTTATTTAGTTCATCATCTGATATATTTGTTTTAAATATTTCTATATCGTTTTTTACTTTTACTCCTGCTAGTTCATTCCCTGACACATCTAATATTGAGCCTCTTGTTGAGTCTATTTTTGTTACTCTAGATAATCTTGTATTTGATTGGTTTCTATAACTTTGTCCATTAACAACTTGTAGATTGAATAATTGAATTATTAATATTATTCCTATAATATATACTAAAATTGTTATTACATTAAATCTAAAATTTATTTGCTCTATTCCAATTTCTTTTTCCCATGTTGTATCTCTATCGAAGCTTATTCTCTTGTTCAATCTTTCACCTTCTTTCTATTTTTAGAAATATCTTGTTAATATTTTGTCTCCTTTTATTATATTTTCAACTTCATATCCTGTATTTTTCATTAGTGGATATATTATTATTAGTAATAGTGCATTATAGATTAGTTCTAATGATAGTTTTTTTATAAATGCTATTATTTCTATTTGTATACTTAGTGTTATATATTGTAATATATACATTTCTATTTCGTATATTATTGTACATACAATTCCTAATAATATTATTGTTATTCTACTATCTTTTGAAAAGTTTTTATCAAAAATTCCGCATAAGATTCCTATTGTTGCTAAACATATTGATGTTGTTCCTATATTTTTTCCTATCCATATATCTATAAATATACCATATATTATTCCATATATTATTCCCATAGTTTTTCCCATGTATAATCCTATATATATTACTAATATTACAAATATATTGGGCATAACTCCAGCTATTGTGAAGTTTGTAAAGAATATTGCTTGTAATAAATATATTACTATAAATACCATTATTAAAGATGTGTGTATAATAATTTTTTTCATTTTTTTACCTTTCTTGGTACTATTATTCTGTTATTACTAATACCGTTTCTAGTTTTTGAAAGTCTACCGCAGCTTCTATTACTGCATATAAGTCTGTTTTGTTTGTTCCTTCTACTATTTTTTTTATTTTTCCAACATGTATTCCTTTTGTGTATATTCCTCCCATTCCTGATGTTTCTACACTGTCTCCTTGTATTAGTTTTGCATCTATTGATGTGTTTGTTGCTTTTAAGTTTGATTCATTTTCTATTGTTCCTTTGCATATCATACTGTCTCTTGTTGTGCTTGTTAAGCAACTTGTTGCACTTGCACTGTCTACTATTGTTTGAATTTTGGCTGTGTTTTCTGTTACTGATATTACATATCCTACTAAACCTTGTTCTGCTATAACTGTCATTTTTTCTTTTATTCCATTTTTTGTTCCTACATTTATTACTAGTGTTTTTGAATAGTTACTTATGTCTCTTGATATTATTGTTCCTGGTATTGTTTTATATTGCCCATATTCTTTTGCTAGATTTAATTGTTGTTTTAATTGCTCATTTTCTGTTTTCATTACTTCAAATTCTCTTAGGGATTTCTCTAATTCACTGTTTTCTTGTTTTAATTCTTCATTTTCTGTTTTTAAGTTTTCTAAGTTTTCAAAAAAGCTGTCATTATTTTTTATTTTATTTTTTAAATATGTTAGACCATTTTCAATTGGAACTACCACAGTATTTGCAATATTTCCTATTATAGACATATTTTTTGAGTCTGTGTTTGTGAATATAACTAACAATATTAATATTATTGTTGTTATTACTACTCCTATAATTCCATTTTTTTTATCTCTTTCCATTTACTTTTTCTCCTAATTTCATTGTAGTAATTGTTACCTTCTTTTTCTTTTATTTTTTAATACTGTTTTTAGTTTTTCTATTTCTTGTAATGTTTTGTCTGTTCCTCTTACTACACAGTCTAATGGCTCATCTGCCACATAAACAGGCATTCCTGTTTCTATACTTACTAATTTATCTAAATTTTTTATTAATGCTCCTCCACCTGCTAATACAATTCCTTTTTCCATTATGTCTGATGCTAGTTCTGGCGGAGTTTTTTCTAGTGTTGTTTTTATTATTTCTACTATTTGTGTTATTGATTCTTTCATTGCTATTTCTATTTGGTCTGATGTAACTGTTTCGGTTCGTGGCAGTCCTGTTGCTAAGTCTCTTCCTTTTATTTCCATGGTCATTTTTGACATTAGTGGCATTGCACTTCCTATTTCTTTTTTTATTTGTTCTGCGGTTACTTCTCCTATTGCTAAATTTAATTCTCTTTTTATGTAGTTTATTATATCTTCATCTAGTTCGTCTCCTGCTGTTCTTAGGGAATTGCTTACTACTATTCCTCCTAAAGATATTACGGCAACTTCAGTTGTTCCTCCTCCAATGTCTACTATTATGTTTCCATTTGGTTCTTCTATTTGTATTCCTGCGCCTATTGCTGCTGCCATTGGTTCTTCTATCAAAAATACTTCTTTTGCTCCTGCATGTATTATTGTTTCTTCAACTGCTCTTTCTTCAACTTCTGTTATTCCTGATGGTACTCCTACTATTACTCTTGGTCTTATTGAGTTGTATTTTTTACATATTTTATCCATTATTTTTTTTAATAATAGTTTTGTTGCAGTAAAGTCTGCTATTACTCCATCTTTTAATGGTCTTATTGCTTTTACTTCTTTTGGCGTTCTCCCTAACATTTCTTTTGCTTCTGTTCCTATTGCTATTACTTCTCCTGTTTTATTTTCTACTGCAATTACTGATGGTTCTCTTAGTATTATTCCTTTTCCTTTTACTGTTACAAAAATATTTGCTGTTCCTAAGTCTATTCCTATGTCTCGAGATTTGAAAATTTTCATTTTTGTTTCTTTCCTTTCTTGCTTATTGTTGAAAATCCTGCATTTGACTGAATATGCTTACATAACTTGTTCTCCCTATAATAATGTGGTCTAATAGTTGTATCCCTAATATTTTAGCTGCTTGCTTAACTTTCTTCGTGAATTCTATGTCATTTAAGCTTGGCGCTGGATCTCCTGATGGATGGTTGTGTATTAATATTATCTTTCCTGCTTCAATTTTTACTGCTTCATTTAATATCGATTTTATTGTGGCTGTTACTAATGTGTCTGTTCCTTTTGCTATATCTTTTATTTTTAAAATTTTGTTTCTACTTCCTAATATTGCAACTTTTAATATCTCTTGTTTCTCAAATCTCATTTTTTCTATTAGTATTTCTGCAATGTCTTTTGGTGCTAATATTCTTGTTTCTTTATAATTTTCTATTGAGTTCATTCTTATCGCTAGTTCACATACTGCTTTTATTTGTATTGCTTTTACTTTTCCGATTCCTTTTATTTTTTTTAATTCTTCAATTGTTATTTCTCTTAAGAAGTTTATATTGTTTTTGTCTTCTTTTTCGTTTAGTGTTAATATTCTTTGTGCAAGTTGTACTGATGTTTCTTCTCTAGTTCCACTTTTTATTATTATTGCTAATAATTCTGCATTTGTTAGTGTTTTTTCTCCATATTGTTCTAGTTTTTCATATGGTCTTTCCGTTTCTGGTAATTTTTTCATTTTTATTGGCATTTTGTCTTTCCTTTCTTTGCTTTTTCTTTTGCCTTTTTTGTTTTTGCCGTTCTTACGGATTTCCCCTTTTTATTGTGCTATTATTATATATTGATTTTTTGTTTTTTTCAAGTATTATATTTGTTTTTTTTATTGTTTTGATTTTTTTACAAAAAATATAGCAGAGACTATATTGTAGTTTCTGCTATATTAATTTTTCACCAAATTTTGTATTATTATTGTATCATTCTGTAATTTCCTGTACTTACACTTCTTTCAATTTGAACTCCTGCTTTTAGACATACTATTGGTCTAAAACCAGATGATATATCAGAAGGACTCATGTCATTTACATTACCAGTGTCTGCAGGCCATGTATATTCAGATGCTAATAAAAATGTAACAAAACCTGTACTAACTGATGGAGATGATATCCACATAGATTCAGCTTTTGATCTATCTGATTTTATATATATACTATTATACTCATCAGGTGTAATTCCTCTAACATAGTATGTATATTCTTCTTGGGTTTGGTCACTCCATTTTAGTCTATATCCATTATCCCACACTTCTCCACATTCTATATATTTACTTGGGTGTGTATCTTTATATGATTTACAATACATTTCTATGGTTGGTCCTCCTATTGCATAATCTACTATATTGTCATATCCTGTTTTGTATTTTCCATTCCATATTCCTGTATCTAACATATATGCAGCATCTTTCATATTTGGATTTGTCGAATTTGAATAGCTTTTCCAATATGTTGATAGCCATTTACTTCCTAATGAACTACTTATATCTGAAGCTCCTTTATACTGGTTAGTAATTCCTAAAAATGACAATTCATAATTACTATGTTTTCTTAGCGCTACTCCATTTTTTGTTGGTGCATAATTATAATGTATATAATCATCTGATATCAAGTATATATTATTGTTATCAGCCATGAATATTCTCCACTTATTGTTTCCTGTTGTATCATATGGTGCTTTATAGTCTTCTACTACTTTTCCATAATATGTTGTTGAATTCTTTTCTATTTCCGATGCACTTATTCCATTTATTTTCCATACTGCATATAATGTTATGTTTGCATCTTGAGAGTAGATTGCTCCTGGTTGATACTCTCCTGAACCTGTTTGTGTCGCACTTGCTGACCAGCCT
>CAUWAY010000038.1:0-8082 GCA_963556905.1 uncultured Clostridia bacterium
AGTTGGGACATTTTCTCATTTCTTTACTTAAGACATTATCACATTTCTTTCATAGAATTAACAAATTATAAAAATTTTTATTTGACATATAATAAATAATGTAGTATACTATATTTAGCTTATAAGCAAAGTAATTTGATGTAAATCATTTGTAAAAATGTAGCACAAAAAAGACTAGGAGTGTAAGTCCTAGTCTTTTTTCTGTCTTAATCATCAAATTCTTTTACTTGTAAAAGAATGACAATTAGTGCAAGTAATTTAATGTATTTTTTCATTTGTACATATAGCACCTCCTTTCTAGCTTTTTTTGCCGAAAGGCTTTATTAGTATACTACGTTTTCTTTTAAATTTCAACCAAAAATATAAATTATAATTTATTGTTTTTTTATCTTTTTAATAATTTTTATAAAAAGTAAAATTAATCCATAAAATAACCAAATTAATAAATCAATAACTATACTACATATAATTATCATTGTTCCAATTAATTTTGCTCCAAAGGTTCCCAATATTTGTATTATACCCGAATAATCTGCCCCAATTCCAGAAGTATCTCCATTTGCATTATTTTCAAAAGATATTGGAATTTAATATTTCATTTGATACGCCTAATCCTATTATTATTCTTAATACAATTATTATAATTGATATTATTAATAGTACAATATTCACTTTTTTCATATTTACATATCTCTTTCAAATTACTATCTTATATAAGAATAATATCACAAACCAATTATATATATATATCAATAAATTCGCAAAAGATTTTATTGGCTTTATTTCAACCTTTTTCAAACTAGGGAATATTAAAAAAATTTTTCTTTTCAAAATAAACTTAACACTTTTTTTATTTTGCACATATATCATTATAGTTTTTTGAAAAAAATAATATTTTTTCAAAAAACTATTGATATTTCATTTTATATGTGTTATTATATATAAGTATTTGATTTCAAATATTTATCGGGGCATAGCGCAGTTGGTAGCGCGCGTGGTTTGGGACCATGAGGTCGGGGGTTCGAATCCCTCTGCCCCGACCATATTTTACCCTTTTTCAAGGGAATTTAAGAGAATTTATAAAAATTCAAAAGTTATGAATTATGCTATTTTTCAATAAAAGTGACAAATAGCATAATTTTTTTGAATTCAGAAAAATTCTATAAAATTTGCTTATTTTCTTCAAGAAAAAGTTTCAAGAAAATTTTTGCAATGTTTCAAGAAAGTTTCAAGGAAAAATATCAAGTAGTTTTAAAGTTCTTCAAATAAACAGAAAGGAGAACTTTTTTTATGTAATTTAAACCTTATAAAGATAATGAATATTTAGAAAATTCGTATTATAAAATACCACAAGAACTATTTGTAAGTTCTTTATATAAAGATAAATTAAATTCAGATAGTAAAATACTATATGCTTTTTTACTAGACAGATTATCACTATTTCAAAAAAATCATTGGATAGATGATGAAAGAAATATATATTTAATTTTTACAAGAGAAGAAGTACAAGAAAAATTAAATTTGTCTGATAAGACTGCTGCAAAAGCATTTAACTCATTTAAGTGAAAAGGATTGCCTAAAATTGCAAAAAGGTGGAGGAATACTAATAAATTAATATTCCTCCTTTGTGTTTTGCAAATGTAAATTAGAAATCGGTGCATCCAGAAGCACAAGCTGTGCCACAAGAGTTATTGCAACCACTTTCACATTCACTATTTGCTATGACTTTTGTTTTCAGCTGCGGATTCAGAAAGCTCTGAGCTGAGCGTCTAGAAGCATAACTGCTTCCATTCGCCCAAAAGTTAGTTTTCGCGATGCCAGTTTTTTTGTAGTTTTCATTGGGAAACCTCCTTTCTCGCATATTCCTACAGTTACTAAAAACATAAAAGTCGTCATCAGATATTGGCTATCCAATATTAATCCAACAACTTTTATGTTAATAATTATGCTATTTATTTTAATATGTCAATATTTTCCTTAAAAATATTAGATTTTTTTCTTGCAATAACATCATATATATGCCAATGTTTTTTTCACCAGAAGCTATTATTGCATCTTTTTCTATTTCATTGAATTGAATTAGTTGAAAATCACTAAAAAGCGCTTTGACTTCTTGTTCTGTTAAAAATATTAGATTTTCTTTTGTTTCTGCCCATGTATCTTTTTTTCCAAAAAAATTTCCAACAAAATACCCGTTCATCTGAAAGAGAATTAGTTATATTTTTCCATATATCACTAAAAAACTCTTTTTTTGAAAAAGGTAGGCTAAAATTTGCAACAATTAAATTTACTTTAGGCAAATTCATTTCACCAAAAAAACATTTTTTAAACTTAAAATTCTCTGATTCTTTTTGGTTAAGCTGTTCTCTTATAATAGATTCTGTATCTTCTTTATCTATCGATAAAACATTCCAATTATGTTTTAGTAACTCTATAGTGTCTCTTCCTGCACCACATCCTAAGTCAACAGCTTTTCCTGCTGACACATTAAGATTTATAAAATTAAGTACATTTAAATGTGACTTTGCATTTTTTGTAATATTATAATATTTTTCTTTACTACTTTTCATCAAAATTCTCCTCTTAATAATCTATTTAATTAATTCTTTGTTAATATAACAACTAAAAATATATTATTCCATCATTATTCTTGAGCTCTTTTTCTAAAACTATAAACATTTGCCTTATTCTTGCACTGTGGTGTATCATATTCTGCCTTTGAGTTTTTTGGTATAAAAGCTTTATGACAAAATTTACAAATCTTAAGCGTTATTGTATCTTGTGATAAATTTACTAAAAAATTTAAATTTATTGCTTGTTTCAAATACCCATAAACTAAAACTATTTCATTATTATGCAAGCTATCTATATTAGTATAAACATTATTTATAGCTATAATACGTATCTGGTAAAAGCTAGGCAAAAACGTTGATTTTCTATGTAAAAATTAGCTTTCATTTCCCACTCCTAAAAAATATTTTGAAAATTTATTGTAATCACTTGGCAAATTATAAAGCTTACGTTATACTTTGATAAAGTTAAGTAATTACTTGTTGATATATATAGCTTACAATAATTACTTTAAAAAGTGAATAGAATTTCTCTAAATTCTTTGATAGTACATTGAAAATTGAATATCTCAGTTGTTAGATAGAGCATAATGAGACACTTGCATAGCCTTAACTCATCGTATAGGGTACAACTCGGACAGAGTCAGAGTGGTAAAATTCCAGTGGAGTAATGTAAATTACCATCTAATAATTCCCATATGATGAGGGGCAAGGAAAATTTCATCATAAAATTAAACACGAAAGGAGAAAAACTTATGGAAATCAAAATTAAATTTTATACAACATCAAATGTAAGAAGAATATTAGGAATAGGAAATAAAACATGTTTAGATTTATTCCATCGTTCTGATTTTCCTTGTATCAAAGTATGAAAATCATTTAAAGTTGCGGTAAGTTCATTTAATGAATACGTAAGTAACGTAGGTTTTAAGTGAAGTAAATGAATAAGATTACCGAAGATAAAAAAGAAGATTTAAATATGAACCATTAAATCTTAAAATTTCTCCAATTTGTAATTTGTTTCTTTTATAATAACTTTGAATTAATTTCGCGAATATCTCAAAATCATTTGACATATACCAGAAAAGTAGTATACTATATTTTATTTAAGTTATTCAAGAGAGGTCGTTTGAATAGCACGAACTAGATGTGTGGTAGCATTTAGTTTTATTTTTTTGCAAAAAATAGAAGTGAAGAGTGGTGGTTCTTCACTTCTTTGATGCATTAATGCACATTTTTTCTTCTTGAATTTTACTATTATTTTTAAATTCCAAGAATTTTTACTTCAACATTATACATTTTATATTTTTTGGTTGTTTCATCAATTTTAAATTCTATCAAAGTATTTTCAAGTGTTTCACTGTTTTGTCTTAAATCTGTTGTAAAATATAATTTTATTTGTGGTATTTCCAATTTATTTTTTACAATCTCTTTAAAAGTTTCAGCTGTATGCTTATCATCTTCGCAAACAAATATTAATTGTGGAATTGTAGAATATCCTGAATCTCCTGGCACGAAATTTTCATAAAATTCTTTATACATTAACATTTTGTCTACTAATTTTTTTTGCCAATCAGGTTCTCTTCTAATTACTTCAAATAAGAAATTTATTGATTTATTGTTTTTAGTTAATTTTACTCCTCCACCTGTTGCTTTAAATATTTTTCCTGATATTTTTGCATTTAGTGCTGGTTTTACAATATAACTATCAAATGCCTTTACTTTTCTCAAATATGCAATTATTGTTTGATTTCCAGCAAGTCTTTTTTTAATCATAGGTACTGGTTTTACATTGTCTGTTTGTTGCCACTTGCATTCTATTTCTTTTGATGTTAATAAATATTTCCCCATTTTTTCAAGGCAATATATTCTATATATTCCTTTTCCTTCTTCTGATGTAAAGTAATATCTTGTTAAAATTTTTGATTTTACAAGTTGGTCTAGTTTATTATTTAATTTGTCTTGTGATTGTACTTCTATGCCTTTCCATTCTAACATTTGATATAATTGTCTTGATGTTATAAATTCAAATTCATTTACTAATTCTAATATTTCAAAATGTATATCTGTTATATGCCCTATATTGATTTTATGTATTATTTGATTCATTGATACATATCCATCTTTTCCGTCAAATGTCTTTATTTCACCTTCTCTTATCGCAAATGGTGATACTTGTGCTTTTATTTGGTTATCTTCAACCATTTTAATTCCTCCTTTTTATCGATACTTATTTTAGTATCAATTTTAAACAAATTTATTATTAATTTATGTTAAAGTTAATTTAACTTTCTTTTTATCAGGCACTATTTTTTTGATGCATACATCTACTGTTTGCCCATATTCTAGTTTTTCTGTGTATTCTGCCATTCCTACTAAATTTGGTGTTAATTCTATAAATATGCCATTTTTATGTTTTTCTTTGTCTCTTACTATTCCTTTTACTGTCATTCCTTCTTCAAACATTTTAATGTTTTCTTCCCATGTTCCTAAACAGTCTTTATATGATAAATTTATTTTTCCTGTTTCCTCGTCTATCTCTTTTACTTTACATTTTATTTTTTGACCAATTTGCACTCTTTCTTTTGGTGATTTTATTCTAACAACAGATAAATCTTCTATAAATGCTAATCCTACTGGACCATTTTCTATTGATATAAACGCTCCATATGGTTTTATTCCTGTGACTGTTCCTATAACAGTTTGACCTTCTTTTATTTTCATTTTTTACTCCTTTGTATTCTTACTTTTTATCTTTTGTTTATGTTTTTTATTATACTTCTTTTTTTTATTTTTTTCAACTTTTCTTTTAATTTTCTTTTATTAGTTTATCTATCTCACTTTGTTTTAAGTATCTCCATTTTCCAAGTTCTATGTCTTTTACTTCTATGTCACCAATTTTGCTTCTATGTAATGCAAGTACTTTTCTTCCTATTGCTTCACACATTTTTCTTACTTGTCTATTTTTCCCTTCATGTATAGTAATTTCTAATCTTGATATATCTTTTTCTTCATCTGTTTTTAGTATTTTTACTTTAGCAGGTTTTGTAATATATTTCTCTATTTTAGTATCTTTTTTACTTGGAATGTAGTTATTTTCTTCTATTTCTACTCCATTTCTTAACTTTTCTACTTCTTCTTTTTTTATTATTCCTTTAACTGTTACTGTGTATGTTTTATTAATTTCATGTTTTGGATGTGTTACTTTATATACAAAGTCTCCATCATTTGTCAATATTAATGCTCCTGATGTATACATATCTAATCTTCCGACTGGTACTATTCTTTCTTTTACTTTTACCAAGCTTAAAACTGTGTCTCTCCCAAATTGATCGTCAACTGTTGTTACATATCCAATTGGCTTATTTAATAAAATATATTTTTTTCTTTGTTGTTGCTTTATTTGTTTTCCGTCAACTTCTATTTTGTCTTTTTGAGGATTTATTTTTGTTCCTAATTCTGTTATTTTTATTCCATTTACTTTTACTTTTCCTTGTAGAATGTATTCTTCACTTTTTCTTCTTGATGCTATTCCACATTGTGCTAAATATTTTTGTAATCTTTCTTCCAATTCTTTTTTCCTTTCTTACTTATGTTTTTTATTATTTATTGTACTATTTTTTATTTTATTGCATATTATATATTAATTCCTTTTACTTTTCTAAAAGGCTTTATATATATTTCTCCGGCAGGGTTCTCTTGCCGGATTTTTTAACTATTTTTATCTAATTTTTGAATTACTTCTTTAAAATATTGTGGTAGTGGCGCTTCTAATTTCATTTCTTTTTGAGTTATTGGATGCTTGAATTCTAACTTTTGGGCATGTAAACATTGTCCTATAACTCCAAATTCATTTTTTCCATTTGAATATATATAGTCCCCTATTATTGGGTGTCCTATATTTGATAGGTGTACACGTATTTGATGTGTTCTGCCTGTTTCAATGTTTACTTGTAATAGTGTATATTTGTTTTCATATCTTTTTATTACTTTTATGTGTGTAATTGCATTTTTCCCATTTCTGGTTACTGCCATTTTTTTTCTGTCTGTATTACTTCTTCCTATTGGCATGTTTATTGTTGCTTCATTTTCTTTTATTATTCCTCTTGCTAATGCTATATATGTTTTTTTTACTTCATGGTTTTTTATTTGTTCACTCATCTTAACATGTGATATATCATTTTTAGCTACTATTAATAGTCCTGATGTATCTTTATCAATTCTGTGTACTATTCCTGGCCTAATTTCTCCTCCTATTCCTGATAAACTATTTTTACATATTGCCATTATTGCATTTACAAGCGTTCCATCAGGATTTCCATTCGCAGGGTGTACTACCATTCCTTTTGGTTTATTTACTACTATTATATCTTTGTCTTCATATATTATTTCTATTGGAATTTGTTGGGCTTTTAATTCTATTTCTTTTGGTTTTGGGATTTCTATTAATATTACATCATTTTCTTTTATTTTATAAGAAACTTTTTGTTTTGTTTTATTTACTAATATGTTTCCTTCTTCTATTAATCTTTGGGCTGATGTTCTTGTTATTTCTTTTTCTTTATTTGAAATATATGTGTCTAATCTTTGCCCTTTTTCTTCTTTTACTATATATTCTTTCATTTTATTAAATTGATTAGTTAAACTAATTTCTTCCTTTCTTTTTATTTTATTATTGTATTACTTTTGGTTTTTATTGTCAATTTTATCTTAATTTTTGATGCTTTATTTCTATATGATTTTATATATATAAAAAAATGTTGAAATTAAGTTCAACATTTTTCTATATATTATATTTTGTTATTTTTTTATTATACAGCTTCTTGGTTTTCTGTTTCTTCTTTTTTTTCTGGTGCTTCTTCATTTATTAGTTCTAAACTACATACTGAAACTTCATAAGCTATTTTTATTTCTGATGTTCCATCTTCATGTTTCTTTTCATATTGTCTTGATTGAACTCTTCCTACTATTTTTACTTGTGCTCCTACTTCTAAATTTTGGCAAAATCTTGCATTTCTTCCCCAAGCTATTGTTGGTATATAGTCTGATTTATTATATGCTCTGTTTACTGCTAATAATAAGTCTGCAATTTCTCTTCCAAATGGTGTTTGTCTATATATTGGTTTTTTACATACAAATCCTATAAGTACAACTTCATTTGTTGTTTCTTCTTTTTTTACTATTTCATTTTCTTCTTCTCCAGCTATTTCTTCTATTTCTTGTATGTCTTTTGCAAATACTGTTAGTATTAGTCTGTTCTTTTCATTTTCATAACTGTTGTATGATCTAAATTGTCCTTTTACTAATAGTTTCTTTCCTTCTGTTAATGTTTCCTCTGTTATTAATCTTTCTGAAATTGTTATTGGTATTATGTCAGAATTTCCACTTAAACGTGGTATTGATAATGAGAATGTGTAAAATTTTTCTCCATAAATTTCATGGCTGAATTTTTTTTCGCCTGTAACCTTTCCAACTAATGTTAAATAGTTGTTTTCTAAATAATTTGTATCCA
>CAUWAY010000039.1:0-6903 GCA_963556905.1 uncultured Clostridia bacterium
AAAAATGCACCTCCAAAATTAGATTTTTTGTCTAATTTTTTGGGTGCACTTCAAAAATTTAGGACAATGTGAAAACCATCTGCAATATTACAAAGAAAGTATAGGAAAATGGAGTTACATAAGAACAACAATGACAGGATATGTAGAAAATGGAGTATTACATTATGCATATTGTTTAAATAAAGACAAGCCAGGAGTTGGAGAAACAGAAAATTATGATGTAAACATAAAAGAAATATTATCAGATGAAATAGTATGGAGAGCAATAATAAATGGATTTCCATATAAAACGGCAGAAGAACTAGGAGTTGAAGATGATAAAGATGCATTTGTAGCAACTAAACAAGCAGTATATAGTATAATATATAACCGTGATGTAGAAAGTTATTATAGAGGAGCAGACGAAAGAGGAGAAAAAATACTTAATGCATTAAAAAACATAGTAAATGAAGCAAGAAATGGAACACAAAAAATAGAAACAACAAACTTATTAAAAATAGAAAAACTAGGAGAATTCAAAAAAGAAGATAATGAACACTATTCACAGGAATTTTCAGTTTCAAGCAATGTAGAAATAAGTAACTACAAAATAATAAAAATAGAAAACTTTCCAGAAGGAAGCATTATTACAGATATAAACAATAATGCCAAAAGCGAATTTAATGGAAATGAGAAATTTAAGGTAATAATACCAAAACAAAACATATTAGACAATTTCGAAGGAACAGTAGAAGTTAAAGGCAAAATAAAAACATATCCAATATTTTATGGAAAAAGTTATGATGAAAATATGCAAGATTATGCACTAACATATGATGCATATACAGAAGCATCTGGAAAAGAAAAAATATCTGTAAATGCATATAATTCAAAAATAAAAATATTAAAAACAGATAAAGAAACAGGAAAACCAATTGAAAATGTAGAATTCAATTTAAAATATGAAGATGGAACAGAAATAGGAAACTTTATGACAAATAAATCAGGAATCATATATGTAAGTAAGCTAAAACAAGGAAAAATAATAATAACAGAAATAAAAACTCAGAACCAATATATACTAGATGAAAATAAAAAAGAAATTATAATAGGTTATGAAGACGAAAAAACAATAAATATAACAAATGAAACAAAAAAAGGAAAAATTAAAATAATCAAAATAAGTGAAGACGACAATTTAATAACAGGACAACAAGCAGGAACAGTAATTCCAAATGTAAAATTTAAAATATTTGATTCAAACAACAACTTAGTAGATGAAATTATAACAAAAGATGATGGAACAGCAATAAGCAAATTATTAAAAATAGGAAAATATAAAATAAAAGAAGTTAAAACAGGAGAACATTACATATTAAATGAAAATGAGATAGATGTAGAAATTACAAAAAACTTAGAAATAGTAGAAATTAAAATTAGTAACAAATCAAAAACTCCTCCACCAGAACCTCCTGAAGAAAATCCACCTGTTGTACCAGAAGAAAAACCACCAGAAACTCCAAAAGAAGAGCCACCAGAAATAAAAAGATTACCTATAACAGGATATTAAAAAGATACTATAAAATTAATTATAGTATCAAAACACTAAAATTTTAGGCTACTTTCTAAAGCAAGTTTAATCATATTATTAAGACCAGTTTGACGTTCTTCAGAAGTAGCAACTTCTGTAATATATTTAGAATCAACAACACTCATTAAACAAGCAGCTTTTTTATTTAACATTTTTGCAACATAAAATAAAGCAAAAGCTTCCATTTCAGCACTAACAGGATTAAATCCATGTGGTACTCTATCTAGAAATTTATTAACATCTGTCATATAAACATCAAAACAGTCACTACAAAGTGTATTGCCAACACAAAGATTAATATTACTTTCTTTTGCAGTATCTAGGATAATATTATTTAAGCTTTTATTACTAGAAACAATATGACAATCATCATTATTCAAAGTTAAAGCAAAACTACTTTCAGAAAAAACATTTTCAGAAAGAATAATATCAAACAATTTTAAATCTGGTTTATAAGAGCCACAAGAACCTATACGTATTATATTTTCAACATCATAGAATTTATATAATTCATAACAATAAATTCCCATACTTGGCATTCCCATACCAGAAGCCATAACAGTAATTTCTTTTCCTCTATATTTTCCAGTATAAGCTGACATACCCCTAACGTAATTTACTAATTTATAATCTGTTAAGAAATTTTCAGCAATGTATTTTGCACGAAGCGGATCACCAGGCATGATTACAGTTTTTGCAATATCACCTAAATTTGCTTCATTATGTGGTGTAGACATAAAAATACCTCCTTAATTAATATTTATCAAATTATATCAATAAATAATAAAAACTTCAAGTAATTATAATTGTAATTAAAAATATAATATGATAAAATAGAAAGCAAAAGGGGGAACATATGAAAACAAAAAAATTTTTATTAATGTTTATAATAATGTTAGCTTTTTTATTGTTATTTAGCACAAAAGTAGAAGCAACATTAGATTTAAAAGAACTTGACTTTGAAGCTCAAATAAATGAAGACGGAAGTATGAAAATAACAGAAACTTGGGATATTTATATATCTGAAACAAACACTTTATTTAAAACATTCAAAAGAGACAATTCAAAATATTCTCAAATAACAGATGTAACAGTAAAGGAAATTACAAATGGCATAAATAAAGATTTTAATAAAATAAACCAAGAAATGTATCATGTAACAAAAGGCTGTTATTATTCATTAAACAATTCTAAAGGACTATTTGAAATTGCATGGGGAGTAGGATTAGACAATGATTCAGACTCTAGGAAATATGAAATATCATATATAGTAGAAGATGCAGTTGCAAAATATAATGACTATGCTGAAATATATTGGCAGTTCATTGGTAATGATTTTGAAATAGATGCTGATAAAATAAAAGGTACAATTTATTTACCACATAATGCTGAAAGTAAAGAGAATATACGAGTTTGGGGTCATACTCAAGACTTAAATGGTGAAGTATATGTAACAGACTTAAATAAAATTGAATTTACAATAAATAAATATTCAAGTGGAAATTATGTAGAAGTTAGGAGTCTATTTCCATTAAATATGATACAAACTACTAATAGAGAATATAATTACAACATTTTAGAGAAGGTATTAAAAGAAGAAACTCAGTGGGCAGAAGAAGCAAATGCCAAAAGAGAAGCAAGTAAAAATACATATAATGTATTTTCTGCAATAGTTGCAATAATTACATTATTTTTCATAATAAACTTATTAAAACACATTAAAATACTAAGAAATATGGAGAAAAAATTTAAACCAACAACAAAATTAGAATACTTTAGAGACATGCCATATGAAGGTGCAACACCAGCGGAAGCATTATTTGTAATGTCTACAGGAACTAATAGAGCTTTTTCTTCAAGTTTTTCTGCTAATATTTTAGACTTATGTTTAAAAAAATATATTACATTAGAAGTAATAGATGAAGGAGCAATTATAAAATCAAATGTTGTTAAAATAACTTTTCAAAAAAAGGAAGTAGAGAATTTAAAAGAAGATGAAAAATTAACATTTGAATTTTTAAAAGAAGTTGCTAGAGATAAAGATGAATTGACAACAAAAGATATAACTAGATATCTTGAAAAAAATACTTCAAAAGTAAGAAAATTAGATGAAAAAATTGAAAAGATATTAGAAGTAGAAGAAACTGAATATGGAAATTATTTAAAGAAAAATTATGAAATTAAAAATAATTATGCTGGAAAGAGTGTAATTTATGGAATTTTTTCATTTATTGCAATACCATTTATTGCAGTTTTTAGTATTGATATATTGTCAAGTATCCTTTCAATAGTTTTGACGATATTAATGGCAACATTGTTTTTAAATACTATTATTACAGGTGTAATTGCTACAAAAATAAATGTTTTATCACAAAAAGGTATAGACGAAAAAGAACAATGGAAAGCATTTAAAAAATATATGGAAGATTTCTCTTTATTAAAAGATAAAGAAGTTCCTGCACTTGCAGTTTGGGAAAAATATTTAGTATTTGCAACAGCATTTGGAATATCAGATAAAGTACTAAAACAATTGAAAGTAATTTACCCAGAAATGACAGATATAGATTCTGCAATGTATACATATTCATATATACATATAATGAATTCAGTAAATATCGGAAATTGCATAAATTCTTCTGTATATTCTGCAACAAGCTCATCTGGAAGTGGAGCAGGAGGCGGATTTTCAGGAGGAGGCGGCGGAGGCCGGTGGCCGGAGGTGGCGGTGGCGGACGCTAAAATCTAATAAGAAGTTGTACTTTTCAAAAAGTACAACTTTTTATTAGATAGTAATTTTTTTTATTTATAGAACTAGTTACAAAGTACAAATCTTTTTCATATCTTCTGGTAAATCACAAATAAATTCTAATTTTTTCAAACTTATAGGATGAATAAAAGATATTTCATAACTATGTAAAGCTTGCCTAGAGATTAAATTTGAAGCAGTTCCATACATAGAATCACCTAATAAGGGATGACCAATTTCAGCCATATGAACACGAATTTGATGAGTACGACCAGTTCTAAGCGAACATTTAACAACAGATACACAGGAAGAATCAATTTTAAATTCTTTTAAAACTTCATAATCTGTAATAGCTTCTTGACCGGAATCCGAAACACACCTTTCTATAATACTATTTTCTTTACGAGCAATGGGTAAATTTATACGACCAACTTTAGTCTTAAAATTGCCAGATACAATTGCAATATATTTTTTTTGAAATATATGTGTATTCATTTGCTTAATTAAACATTCTTGAACATATTCATTTTTTGCAAATATAATTAAACCAGAAGTATTAAAATCAAGCCTATTAACAGGTCTAACTTTACGTTTTAATCCAATAGATTCAAAATAAAATTTGACACCATTTGAAAGGCTATCTTCATAATGTAAGACAGATGGATGAACTGCAGTTCCAATAGGCTTATTTATAATTAGTAAAACATCATCCTCATAAACAATATTTAGTTTCATATTTTTAGAAACAATATTTTCGCTTTCTTCTTCAAAATTTAAGTTTACAGTTATTATATCTCCTATATTTACTAAACTACGAGTATCTGTTCTTACATTATTTAATAAAACATGTTCATTTATAATAAGTTTGTGCAATAATCTTGCAGAAATATCAAATTCCTGTTTTAAAATCTGATTTATATTTTGATATTTTTTATCTTTAACTATATATTTTAAAAACATAAAAATCCCTCTAAACATTGACTTTTTAATAAAAAAATTATACAATTTTATTGTCTAATAGTCAAGAAATATATTATAAGAAAGGAATATGATGAATTTGAAAATATCAAATATATTTAAACACATAAAATTAGTAATACATCACAAATGGATAGTATTCAAATTATGTTGCAAAATAGGAATACCATGGAGAGGACTTGTACATGATTTGTCAAAATTTACGCCAACAGAATTCTTTGAAAGTATAAAATATTATAATGGACATAATAGTCCTATTATGGACTGTAAGGCAGATAAAGGCTATTCAGAGGCATGGTTACATCATAAAGGCAGAAATAAGCATCATCATCAATATTGGATAGATTTATCAATACCAAATAAAACAATAATAATGCCATATAAATATGCGGCTGAAATGGTGTGTGATGAGCTTGCAGCTGGAATTGTTTATAATGGAGAAAAATGGAATAATAATACGCAATTAGATTATTATATGAATAAAGAAAGAAAAAATTTAATACATCCACAAATAGATAAATTTTTAATAAAAGTATATACAGAAGTAAGTAAAAATGGAATTAATAAAACATTAACAAAGAAAAATATAAAAAATTTGTATGAAAAATATTGTGTAAGAATGGAGAATTGAAATGAGAATTAGATTTAAGCCTTGGGCAAGACCTGAGCTAGAGGCAAGTACTTTTTATATGGATAATCCTGAAAGTTTAAAAGGAAAATGGATACAAGAATTTAAAAATGAAAAAAATCCAATTCACTTAGAATTGGGATGTGGAAAAGGACAATTTATATCACAAATTGCAAATAAAAATCCTGATATAAATTTTATTGCAATAGACTTAGTTGATGCTATGTTAGGTCTAGCAAAAAGAAATATTGAACAAATATATAATGAACAAAATAAAGAAATAGATAATGTTATTTTAACAAGATTTGATATTGAAAGAATAATGTTAATTTTAGGAAAACAAGATAATATAAAAAGAATATACATAAATTTTTGTAATCCTTGGCCTAAAGGAAAACATAGAAAAAAAAGGCTTACACATACAAGACAATTGGAAAAATATAAAACATTTTTAGCAGATGGTGGAGAAGTGTATTTTAAAACAGATGATGATGATTTATTTAATGGAAGTTTAGATTATTTTGAAGAGGCTGGTTTTGATATAATTGCAAAAACTTATGATTTACATGAAGAGCCTATTTGGCAAGATAATATTGAAACAGAACATGAAAAAATGTTTTGCAGTCAAGGAATAAAAATTAAAGCTTTAATAGCTAAAAAATGTCTTTAATGTATATAATTAAGGATAAAATTTATAAAACAAATATATCATTAAACAATAGAAAAATCAATAGATTTAAGAAAAATAATTTGTGAATTTTTTTGGAAAAACATAATAAAAAACAAAAAAATATATAAAAAGAAATCCTAGAACCATAATATGTTCAGGATTTTTTTGATGTCTTTAATTATATACATTAAAGATATGAAAAGACGCAAACAGTTGGAGATACTGACTGCTAAAAACCAAACAAAAGCAAAAGAAAGTAGGAGGAAAAAAAGATGTTTTATGAAAAACAAAGAAAAAAGCAAAAAGTAAAA
>CAUWAY010000040.1:0-6870 GCA_963556905.1 uncultured Clostridia bacterium
ATTTATTAAAAATCCTAATAAATATTTCATCTATGTATTTTTGAGTGTGCTTTTACACTATATAATTTTCTGGTGACTATAACATGGAGGAAATACCTGTTCCCATACCGAACACAGAAGTCAAGCTCCAATGTGCCGAAGATACTTGTGGGTTACCCTACTGGGAAAATAGGTTGTTGCCAGTTTTTTTATTTTAATACGACTTTTTATATAGAAAGAAAGCATAAACTAAAACTACATGTTGTAATTTTAATTTATGCTTTTTTGTTATAAATTTAAAATAAGGAGGCAAAACATGTCAAAAATAACTTGGAAGCCAGGAACATTTTTGTATCCATTACCAGCAGTAATGATATCATGTGGAACAATGGAAAAATCAAATATAATAACAGTAGCATGGACAGGAATAATAAACACAGATCCTGCAATGGTATATATATCAGTAAGACCCACAAGATATTCATACAATATAATAAACAAAACAAAAGAATTTGTTATAAATCTAACAAATGAACAATTAGCATATGCAACAGATTGGTGTGGAGTAAAAACAGGAGAAAAATTTGACAAATTCAAAGAAATGAAATTAACTAAAGAAAAAGCAAAATTTGTAAAATGCCCTATGATAAAAGAAAGTCCCGTATCAGTAGAATGCAAAGTAAAAGAAATCAAAGAATTAGGAAGTCATCACATGTTCATAGCAGAAGTATTAGCAATAAATGCTGATGAAAAATATATAGATGAAAGAGGAGCATTTGATATTTCAAAATGCAATTTAATAACATATTCTAATGGGAATTATTATTCACTAGGCAAAAAAATAGGAAGATTTGGATTTTCCGTAAAAAAAAATAAAAGTAAAAATGAAAAAGCAATTAGAAAAAAAGATACCGAACAAATAAAAAATGAAAAAAACAAAAAAAAGAAGAGAAAATCATCAAAATCCATTGACAGTAATAGAAAAAAGTGGTAAAATAGTTGAGCATATGTAAGTTTACATATGTTCACATCGTTTCAAAAAGTAAGGTTAAAAAAGTCGGAGGTGTATTAAAATGGCAGCAAAAGGACCAAGAGAAAATATTATACTAGAATGTACAGAATGCAAAAATAGAAATTACATGACATCTAAAAACAAGAGAAATAATACAGATAGATTGGAATTAGTTAAATATTGTAAATTCTGCAAAAAACGTACAACACACAAAGAAACTAAATAGTTTAGAGCTATTTTAAGGAGGAAGTAAAATGGCTAAAGAAAGCAAGAATGATAACAAAGTAAAAAAGCATTTTTTCAAAGATTTCAAGGCAGAATTAAAAAAAGTAATATGGCCAACGCCAAAGCAATTAGTAAATAATACAGTTGCAGTTGTAAGTATAGTATTAATTGCAGCAGTTATAGTATTTGTATTAGATGTAGCATTTGATATGGGAAACAAATATGGAATAAGTAATTTACAAAAGGTT
Source organism: uncultured Clostridia bacterium (assembly GCA_963556905.1). Classification (GTDB taxonomy): domain Bacteria; phylum Bacillota; class Clostridia; order TANB77; family CAG-508; genus CAG-269. The sequence continues at coordinate 1,465 of CAUWAY010000040.1, forward strand.
GTAAATGAAAAATTCAATAGTGAAGAAAAACAAGAAGAAAACAATAATACAGAAAAAAATAATAATGAAACAGAAAACAATTCTGAAGAAAATACTAACACAACAAATCAAGAAGTAGATGAAAATTCATCAACAGGTGAAAACACAAGTAATGGTGAAGAAACACCTACTGAAGAATAAAAGTGGGAGGTCAAAAAATGTCTCAAAAAGATTATGATATGAAACCAAGATGGTATGTTGTACATACATATTCAGGATATGAAAACAAAGTAAAAACTGACCTTGAAAAAACAGTAAAAAATAGAGAATTAGAAGACTATTTCTTTGATATAGTAGTTCCAATGGAAGAACAAATAGAAATAAAAGACGGAAAAAGAAAAGCAAATTTAAGAAAAGTATTTCCTGCATATGTATTAATAAAAATGATAGTAACAGAAGAAACATGGTACATAGTAAGAAATACAAGAGGAGTTACAGGATTTGTAGGTTCTGGAACAGATCCAATACCATTAACAGACGAAGAAATAAGGGCAATGGGATTTGATGAATCAGCAATAAATGTTAATTATGAAGTAAATGACTCTGTAAAAATACTTCAAGGAGCTTTTAAAGACTCAATAGGAACAGTAAAAGAAATAAACAAAGAAAAACACAGAGTAAAAGTTTTAATATCTATGTTTGGAAGGGAAACCCCAGTAGATTTAGAATTTTCTCAAATAGAAAGAGTAGATTAAAGGAGGCGAAAATTCAAAATGGCAGAAAAAGAAATTTCAAATATAATCAAATTACAAATAGAAGCAGCAAAGGCAACTCCAGCTCCACCAGTTGGACCAGCATTAGGAGGTAGTGGTGTAAATATCATGCAATTCGTAAAAGAATTCAATGATAGAACAGCAAATCAAGCAGGATTTATAATACCTGTTGTAATAACAGTATATAAAGACAAAACATTTGAATTCATAACAAAAGTTCCACCAGTAGCAGTATTAATAAAAAAAGCTGTAAAAATTGAAAAAGGTTCTGGAAAACCAAACAAAGAAAAAGTTGCAAAATTAACAAAAGACCAAGTGAAAGCAATAGCAGAGCAAAAAATGCCAGACTTAAATGCAGCATCACTTGAAACAGCAATGAGCATGGTAGCTGGAACAGCAAGAGCTATGGGTGTAACAGTTGAAGAATAATTATATTTATAAATATTTTTCAAAAAAATTAGTAATAAATAAAATTGGGAGAGTAGAAATACTCGCTAAAACCAAAGGAGGAAAATAAAAATGTCAAAAAGATATGAAGAAAGTGTTAAGCTAGTAGAAGCTAACAAAGAATATGATATTAAAGAAGCAATAGATATTATTGAAAAAATGCCAAAAACAAAATTTGACCAAACAGTAGAACTACATGTTAAACTAGGTGTAGATTCAAAACATGCTGACCAACAAGTAAGAGGTACAGTTGTACTTCCAAATGGTACAGGAAAAACACAAAAAGTATTAGTATTTGCAAAAGGACCAAAAGCAGAAGAAGCTGAAAAAGCAGGAGCAGATTATGTAGGAGCAGAAGAATTAATACCAAAAATCCAAAATGAAAACTGGTTTGACTATGATGTAGTAGTTGCAACACCAGACATGATGGGAGTAGTAGGAAGACTAGGAAAAGTATTAGGACCAAAAGGATTAATGCCAAACCCTAAATCAGGAACAGTTACAATGGATGTAACAAAAGCTATAAATGAAATTAAATCAGGTAAAGTTGAATATAGATTAGACAAAACAAATATTATTCACTTAGGATTTGGAAAAGTTTCTTTTGGAACAGAAAAATTAGTAGAAAACTATGATGTAATCATGGGAGCTATAATAAAAGCAAAACCAGCTGCTGCAAAAGGACAATATATTAAAAGTGTATCTGTATCAACAACAATGGGACCAGGACTTTATATAAACCAAAAATAACCTTAAAATAATATATATTTTAATCCATTAATGTATGGATATGTATGAAAAAATACATCAAAAATAATCCAAAGACAGTAGGCAGAAAAATAAGCCCTACCGAGGTATATAAGATATAAAAATATTAAATAAAAATAATTAAATTTATCTAATGTTTTATGTAAAAATCTTTATGCCTCGTAGCATAAAGATTTTTATTTTACTATATAGGAGGTGAAAACAAAATGGCAAGTGAAAAAATCATAAACCAAAAGAAAGAAGAAGTATCAAAACTATCTGAAAAAATGAAAGAAGCTAAAATAATACTTTTAACAGATTACAGAGGAATTAATGTTGCTGATGTAACAGAATTAAGAGCAGAATTACGTAAAACCAATTCTGAATACAAAGTAATAAAAAATAATATAACAAAAAGAGCATTAGCTGAAGCTGGAATAGAAGGACTTGAAGAATTATTAGTTGGACCAACAGCAGTAGTAATGAACAATGAAGACTATTTAGAAACAGCAAAAGCTATATACAACTATAGTAAAGACAATGATTTTTATAAAATCAAAGGTGGAGTAATTGAAGGTAAAGTAATGACAGCTGAAGAAATAATAACTTTAGCAAAATTACCATCAAGAGAAACATTACTATCTATGCTTGCTGGAGCATTACTTGGAAATATATCAAAACTTGCAATTGCTCTTGATCAAGTAAAAGCACAAAAAGAAAATGCATAATATATATGCAATAAAAATAGAGTAGCGAACTTATATCGCAAAAATAACATATAGTCAGAGAGCATATACATATTATAAAAGTTCATATGACTGTTAAATTAATAGGAGGATTTTAAAATGAGTAAAGAAGAAATAATAGAAGCAGTAAAAGCAATGACTGTTGTAGAATTAGCTGATTTAGTAAAAGCTATAGAAGAAGAATTTGGAGTATCTGCAGTAGCAGCTGCTGCACCAGCAGCTGGAGCAGTAGCAGGAGCTGCTGAAGAAAAAACATCATTCAACGTTGTATTAAAAGAAGCTGGAGATCAAAAAATAAAAGTTATCACAGCTGTTAAAAATGCATTAGGATTAGGATTAAAAGAAGCTAAAGACTTAGTAGACGGAGCACCAAAAACATTAAAAGAAAATGTAGCTAAAGCAGAAGCTGAAGAATTAAAAGCAAAACTTGAAGAAGTTGGAGCAATTATTGAATTACAATAATTCAAAATAGAAAGAGTACTTTAAGTAGTACTCTTTTTGTCATATTACAAGCAAGTGAAAATATTTGCCATGAGTAGTCAAAAATAAGATTACAAATGTAAAGAAAGGAAGAAATAGCATAAAGCTAAAAATAAAAATTATGAAAAAATATGGAATAATAGCAGCAATGCAAGAAGAAATGCGAGAAATAAAAAAAATAATGCAAGAAATAAAAGAGCAAAAAATATATGAATTAAATTTTATAACAGGAAAAATAAATAATAAAGAAATTATACTAGTAGAAGCAGGAGTAGGAAAAGTTAACGCAGCAAGAACTACACAGATATTAATTGATAATTTCGAATTAGAAGCAATTATAAATGTAGGCTCAGCAGGAGCAGTAAATAACGAATTAAGCATAGGAGATATAGTAATAGGAAAAAAATTAATACAGCATGATTTTGACATAACTGCATTTGGACATCCAAAAGGATATATAAGCAATGTAGGAGAATATGTGGAAAGTGATAGCAAATTAATAGAAAAAATGGAACAAGCCATATTAAAATTAAAAAATGATCATTACAAAATAAAAGTTGGAACAATAGTATCTGGAGACATTTTTTGCACAGAACCAAAAATGAAAGAGAAAATAAGAAATAAGTTCAATGCTGAAGCTGTTGAAATGGAAGGAGCTGCAATAGCACAAGTATGTAAATTAGATAATATTCCATTTATAATAATAAGAAGCATATCAGATACACCAAACGGAAATAATAATATAACATTTGACCAATTTTTGGAGAAGGCGTCAAAAAGATGTGCCGAAATCATTGACTTTTATGTAAATTTATGATAAAATTATTATGTATTTTATAAAAGAGAGGAGTATCCTTTATAGGAGAAAAATATGAAAGAAAAAACAAAAAAGAAAAATTCAATAATTCAAGCAATACAAGATACAATATCAAATTTTATAAACCCAATAGAAAACAATAATGATATAGAAGAAGAAGCAAATAGATGTGGGATATCACAAGAAGACATAGAAAATTTAAAGAAAAGTCCAAAAATTTTAGGATTTGATGAAAATGGAGAAATTAGTTCTAAAACATTACATTCTGAAGAGGAAGAAAAAAGAAAAAGAGTAGAAAAAACGTTAGAAATACAAAAATCAAAAACAGATAGAGAAATATTAGATGAAGGAAGATAAGGTAAAACTTATCTTTTTTGTTGTATAAGAAAATTTTAAATTTTCAATTAGATTTATTATGTAATATAGAATAAAAATAAAATTATCCTAAAGGAATAATAAAAATTTACCTTTAATTATATACATTAAAGATGCAAAAGTATAAAAAATTATGATAAATAATTTTTTAATAAAATTTAGTTTAAAAAATTGGAAAAAAGGCAACAAAGGATATTGCAAAATGTATTGCAAAAATGTTATAATGAATTCAAGATATACTTATAATAAAAGCAAACAAAAATGCCATGAGTGAGAAACATTAGAGAATAAAATAACAAAAAGCACAAGCGAAAAGAAGGGAGGAAAAAAATGTATAAAAGTAAAATATCAAATTTTAATAATAAAGGAATAACATTAATCTCATTAGTAATAACAATAATAGTATTAATAATACTAGCAACAATAAGTATAGGAACACTAGGAGGAGAAAATGGACTAATAAAGAAATCGAAATATGCAAAAGAGCAAACAGAAATATCCCAGGAAATAGATATATTAAGAGTATGTATAGCATTAGCAATGGGAGAAGACCCAGATGGAAATGTAACAGAAAGTAACTTAAGAAATGAATTAGATAAAAATGTAAAAAACTATAAAATGGAAGTAAAGAAAAATAAATTTAAAGTAACATATGAAAGTGGAAGATCATATATAGTATATGCAAATGGAAGTATAATAGAAAATGGAGACAGTTGGGAAGAACAAGGAATAATAACATATGAGTATAATGGAGCAACAAGTGGAAATGAAGAAAAAGAGAAAAAACTAATATATGATTCAGTATATGGAACATTGCCAAAACCAGAAAAGAAATTTGAAGTAACATATAATTATAATGGAGCAACAGGAGGAAATACAAATACAAGTGCAATAAGTTCATATAATTTTGGTGGTTGGTATAAAGAAAGCACATTTAATACCCAAGTAACAGCAAATACCCAAGTAACAACAACAAGTAACCATACCCTATATGCAAAGTGGACAGGAGGAGGAATAGTACTACCAACACCAACTAAAACAG
>CAUWAY010000041.1:0-6712 GCA_963556905.1 uncultured Clostridia bacterium
ATACTTACTGTTGCTAATATTATTAGTACTATTATTGTTATTACTAATGTTATTAATGTTATTCCTTTGTTTTTTTCCTCATTGTAATTTAATTTTTTTTCTTTGCTCAATTCTTCTATCCTCCCTTTTTTCTCTTGTACTCTTTAATGTATATTATTAATGATAAAATTTATAAAATAAATATATCATTAAACAATAATAAAATCAATATATTAATAAAAAATAATACAAAAAATCAACTGAAAAATAAGACATAAAAAATGAAATACTTGAGTTACAATATGTTCAAGTTTTTTTATATCTTTTATGATATACATTAAGGATTCTTTTAATTAAAAAAATCCTTGTTTTACATATTACTTTTATATCTAAATTTTATTCTAAATAAAATTTAGAATAAGTCAAAAATAAAAAACAAATCTTTCAAGAAATTCGAAAGATTTGTTTTTTATCAATTTTATAATTTTGGTAGCGAAGGGTGGATTCGAACCGCCGACCTGTCGGGTATGAACCGAATGCTCTAGCCAACTGAGCTACTTCGCCATGTCTATTGGACATTACTTATTATAGTTGTTTTTTGTAATTTTGTCAAGTAATATCCAACAATTTTATAAAATATTTTTTTATTTCTTTGTTTTGCAAAAAATGTATTCACTTTATATTATTTTATATATTCATTTAATGATTTTAATTTATAATTTAGTTCTCCCAATTCACAAGTTGGAACATATCCAGGTTTGCTGTTTATAACATTTGGAATTCTATTTACAACACTAGCACATGTAAGTTCTACTGTTGCTGGTCTAGCAACAACTATTGTTGTTTCTGGTTCACCTATAATTGTCCATTCGTTTTTATCATAGTCTTCTTTTGAATATACTTTTCCTATACATTCACTTTCAATTATTATTCCTTCTTCTGTTTCTGTTGTAACTATTGCACTCATTCCTGTTGCATCACCTGCTTTAACTGTCATATTTAATGTTGAAGAATATAAGTCATCTTTATAAGTTTGCGGAATGCATTTTTGTGTTTGTGATTTTACTGTTAATCCTAATTTTTTACATAGCCATCCATTTACATTCCACATATATGATGGTAAGTATTCTCCACTCTCTATTAGTTTTCGTCTTTCTTCATTACTTATCTTGTCGACAGATGCAACTTCTTTATCAAATGCTTCAAGTGTAAGACCTGCACCATGTGCTTTTGCTAATGCTATTCCATATTCTTCTACATTATAGCTTGAGCTTCCTTTTATTTTTTGTATTTTTTGTGTTGAACCTGCTATTGAAGATATTAATTGTCCCCAATATATATCTTGATATCCGCTTCCTGTAATTGTACAATTATTTTTCTTTGCTAGTTCATCTATTTTTTTTGTTATTGCTGGATTTGAATTTTCAGGATAAAATGCTTCTTCACAAGTTGTAATTGCATTTATTCCAAGTTCTGCACATAATAGTAATGGGTCTTCTGTTTCTTTTATTAAACTCATTGTTGTTACTATTGCTATGTCTGGTTTTGTTTGTTGTAACATTTCTCTAGCATTTTCTGCACTTGTTACAACTACTCCTTTATTTTCTGTTCCTAATATTTCTCCAATGTCTTTTCCTATTATATCAGGGTTTACATCAACTGCTCCTACTATTTCTCCGCCTTTTTCATATACATATCTCATTGTATATAAACTCATTTTGCCTACTCCATATTGTACAACTTTTACTTTTCTTTCCATTGAAAGACCTCCATTTCTGCCAATTGGCTATAACAAAATTTTTCGAAAACGTTCTTCAATATTATATTAATTTTCGTTTTCTTTAGCCATATTTTATCAATATTATTTCCAGTTTTCAAGGATTTATAATTTTTTTATTTATTTTTTATTTGTTGTCAAAATATGTACTTGTTTCTTGCAAATCTTGAAAATTCTTTTGTCTTAATATTTCATAAGTAATTATTGCAACTGAATTTGATAAGTTTAATGATCTTAAAGTTGGAAGCATTGGAATTCTTATTGTTTTAGTATTTAAATATTTTTCTAAAAGAGATTCTGGTAGTCCTTTTGTTTCTTTTCCATATAAAACAAAAACTTCTTCCATATCTGAATAATCTATGTCTGTATATTTTGTTTTTCCTTTTGTTGTTGCAAAAAACATATTATGATCTTCTGGTTTATATTTTTCTAAAAATTTTTCTAATGAAATATGCTCTTCTATTTCTACTTTATCCCAATAATCTAGTCCTGCTCTTTTTATTGATTTTTCATCTATTCTAAATCCTAATGGGTGTACTAAATGTAACTTTGCTCCTGTTATTGCGCATGTTCTTGCTATGTTTCCGAGTGTTTTGTGGTATCTCTGGTTCTACCATTACTATATTTAATTTCATTTTTGTTCCTCTTTCTTGTTTGTTCATGCCTAATTTAAATTTTCTACTAAATAGAAAAACTCAAATATCTAGCGATTATATAAATAAAAAACGCCTTTATTTAAGCGTTTTAAATTTAAAATTATGCTCTTTTTACTTTTCCGTTTTTTAAACATTTAGCACATACATGAATTCTTTTTATTTCTCCATCTACATCAGCTTTTACTGTTCTTAAGTTTGGTTTCCAAGTACGTGTAGATCTTTTACTTATATGAGAACGAGTTATACTTAATTTATTTCCATGAATAGCTGTTTTTTCACAAATTTCACATTTTGCCATAATAAATAGCACCTCCTAGTTTATATTATTAATTTGACTATTATCTAGTCTACCACATTTTTTCAAAAAATACAAGAGTTTACAACAAAAAATTTAATGTTTGCAACTTAATTCTATAATTTTATTCATGTCATCATCTTCTGCTACTTTGTTTTTGCGTATTTCACCACATTTTTTACATCTAAATATTATTATATATCCTTTTTTTGAGTTTGTTTCAAGTCCTATTGGTTCTAATATACCATGACATTCTTCAGCTCTATCTCCAGGATTTATATCTAAATGTTTTGAGTGTAAACAATACGGGCAATGGTTTCTAGAAGTGTAACCTAGTTTAGAAACCTTTTTGCCACAATTTTCACATATAAATTCTTCATCTATTTTAGTAAATTTACTGATTTCTAACATTTTATTCCTTCCTATTACTGCATAAACCAATTTTATCCTTTAAAATCTCCTCCTCCTAGAAATTCTTTTAATAATGAATTGCTTGGAATGATATCTTTTGAAATTGGTTCAAAATATTTTAATATTTCTATAAGTCTTTGTGCTTCTGCATATTCTGGTTCTTCTTTTGTAATTTTTTCTAATAAAGGAATTGCTTCATTTTTTAGCGCTCCTAGTTCATATATTAATGATGTATTAAATATTCTGTTTGCATCTTCTTGAAATGGAAAAATATTTTTTTCTTCTCCTTTATTTACATTGTCCCATGTTGAAATTGTTTCTTTTGCAGAATATCCTCTAAATTGATTGTCTCTTACGATTCTCCTTATTAGCCTAGTATCTGTTGTTGATATTCTGTTAAATGCATCCATGTTTAATACTGTTAATGCACTAATATATATTTTATATTTTTGATCTTTTGGAATCTTTGAAGTTAATTTGTCATTTAAGCAATGTATTCCTTCTATAACAAGTACTTCATCTTCACCAAGTTTAATTTTATTTCCATTATATTTTTTAGAACCTATATGAAAATCAAATTCTGGCATTTCTACTTCTTCTCCATTTAATAGTGCTAATAAATGTTGATTAAATAATTCTGTATCTATGGCATCTATGCTTTCAAAGTCATATTCTCCTTTTTCATTTCTTGGAGTTTGGTCTCTTTCTACAAAATAATTGTCTACTGATATTGTTACAGGTTTTATTCCATTTATTCTTAATTGAATTCCTAATCTTTGGGCAAATGTTGTTTTTCCTGATGAAGATGGTCCTGCTATTAATATCATTTTTATTCCTTTTCTTGTAGCAATTTCATCAGCTATTTGTGCAATTTTCTTTTCATGTAATGCTTCTGATAAAAGTATTAAGTCTTTTATTTTGTTTTCTTTTACTATTTTGTTTAATCTGTATATTGTTCCTACATTTAAAACTTTATATATTGTTTCATATTCTTGTAATGCCCATAATAATTTTTTTGTTTCTTTGTATTCTGGCAATTTTTTTACATCTGATGTGCTTGGATATCTTAATAAAAAGCCATTACTGTATTTGTTTAAGTCAAATATTTTAGTTACTCCTGTGTGTGTTGCAATTAATTCATAGAAATAGTTAAAGTAATTATCACAATAATACATGTTTATATTTGGATTTTCTTTTAAATCAAGTTGTAGTCTTCCTTTTGGCGTGTTTGTTTGCTTATAAAATTGTTCAGCTTCTTTTCTGTTCATTGTTTTCTTTTCTATTTTTAAATCTTTATCTATGATTTCTTGCATTGTCTTTTTTACTTTTTCAATCATCTCTTCTGTTAGTTCCATATTTTCTATGTTACAATACATAGAATTTGATAATTGATAATTTACTGTTATTCGTGCTCCAGGATATACTTTCCAAAAAGCCATTCCCATTATATATGTTAATGTTCTTCTATATATTTTCATTCCTTCTTTGCTTGAAATATTTATTAATTCTAGTGTTCCATCTTCTGTTAGTTCATCATCTAAATTTTTGTATTCATTATTGAATTTTGCTCCAACTACAGGATAGTTACTCTCTTTTATTTGTTTTTCTGCTAACATTGATATTTTAGTGTTTTCTTTTGCTTTTATTATTATTTTTTCTTCTTTATTTTCACTCATTTTTTGTTCCTTTCTTATCATAAGAAGCTAATTATTGATTCGTTTTTGCTTCTTTTCTTTTGTTTTCATCATATATTTTACATTATTAATTCAAATAAGTCAATTTTTGTTCTGATATTTTTTTATTTATTTGAATATCTTTATTTTTTTATGTATATAATTATTTTAGAATTATATATGAAAGGAGTTTTAATCCTAGTGGATTATGTGTGTAATATATGAATTATAATAGAGTTCAAGATATTCTAAATAATAAAGAAAAAGTGGACATATTTTATGATGATCGCCCTGTTTGGATTCAGTGTGTTGATGAACATATTGCAAAGGTTGGTTTTGTTGATAATTTTGAAGAAAAAGATGTTTTTATAGAAGATTTATATGAAAGAAATTTATATTAATTTGTCTTTTATTTAAAGTTTTAGACTAAAAATAAAAAAATCCGCAAATTGCGGATTTTTTGCTTATTAATCTTTTGTTGCATATGGTAATATTGAAATATGTCTTGCTCTTTTTACTGCAAGTGTTATATCTCTTTGATGTTTTGCACATGCACCTGTTGTTCTTCTTGGTAGTATTTTTCCTTTATCATTGATGAATTTTCTTAATTGATCTGAGTTTTTGAAATCTAGTTCAAAGTTTTTGTCATTGCATAATGGACAAACTTTCTTTCTTTGTTTTCTAGCTTTTGGGTTGAAATCTTCATCATAATCTTTATTTCTATTATTATTTCTTTTTTTATTTTTATCTGCCATTTCTATTTCCCTCCTTGTTCCTAAAATGGTAGGTCATCACTTGAAGATACTTCAAAATCTGTTCCACCTGGCATTGAATTTCCAAATGTATTTTCAAATGCAGAATTTGACATAGCTTCTCCTTCTCTTTTACTGTCAGCGAAATATGCTTCTTCTGCAACAACTTCTGTTACATAATGCTTTTGACCTTGGTCGTCATCCCATGTTCTTGTTTGTATTCTTCCAATAATTCCTACTTGTTGACCTTTCTTAAAGTATTTACTGCAAAATTCTCCTAGTTTGCTCCAAGCTACTATATTTATAAAGTCTGCTTGTCTTTCTTCTCCTTGCCTTACAAATCTTCTGTTTACTGCTAATGAAAATGATGCAACTACTGTATTGTTTGTTTGAGTATATCTTACTTCTGGGTCTTTTGTTAATCTTCCCATTAAAATTACTTTGTTCATATTTTATCCCTTTACCTTTCTACTTTAATTCGGCCCTGTTTCCTAATTGTTTTACTTTTGAATTTTTGTTTTTATTTTCTTATTGTGATGAATTTTAATATTTCATCTGTTATTCTAAAAATTCTTTCTAGTTCAGCTATAAGTTCTGGGTTTGCTTCATATTCAAATGCTATGTAATATGCTTCTTGATTTTTCTTAATTTCATATGCTAATTTTTTCTTGCCCATGTTTATAACTTCTTCTACTTTTCCATTTTCATTTATTAATCCTGTAAACTTTTCTTCTAAAGCTTTTAGTCCAGCTTCGTCTACGTTTGAATTAATAATGATAACACTTTCGTATTTATTCATTATTTTTCACCTCCTTTTGGATTATAACTCATACTTTTGTATGAGTAAGGATTAGTGATTTCTCACTAATTATTTTATTAATTTTATAGTTGTTCAAGATTCACTATAAAATTAATAAAATAAAAACAAACGAGTTATCGTTTGTTTTATTTGGAGCAGGTAGTGGGAATCGAACCCACGTCATCAGCTTGGAAGGCTGAGGTTCTACCATTGAACTACACCTGCATTTTCCTTTTCTTCATCTCCCTAAGACATTTATTATTATAGTCTATGTTAAACAATTTGTCAATACTTTTTTTAAATTTTTTTTAATTTTTTATGAAAGAAATGTGATAATGTCTTAAGTAAAGAAATGAGAAAATGTCCCAAC
>CAUWAY010000042.1:0-6634 GCA_963556905.1 uncultured Clostridia bacterium
TTTTAGGGCTTATGTTTAAAATTTTTTGGGACATTTTCAAAAATCATTGACAATAAAAATTTTTATAATTTGTTAATTCTACTAATTTTGGAAAAAGTGTTAAGTTCATAAAATGCAAAATGTTAAGTTTGTGTTAAGTTTATTTTATCATTTCAAAATTTCCAATAAAGTTAAAACGTTGAAAATAAGGAATTCAAAAATGATTATAAAAAACAAAAAAACGTAAAAAGTTGATATTTCAACGTTTTTACGTCTATACTTGGAGGCGCCTATCGGAGTCGGACCGATCATCAGAGTTTTGCAGACTCGTGCCTTACCGCTTGGCTAAGGCGCCATGAAACAATAAAAATAAATATATAGCAAATCAATGTGGAGCGGGAAGCGGGGCTCAAACCCGTGACCTCCGCCTTGGCAAGGCGGCGCTCTATCAACTGAGCTATTCCCGCATTAATAATGCTTTTTAATAATAACAAAATATTTGAATTTTGTCAATAGCCTTGCCAAATTTTTTAACCAAATTACTAAACTCCAAAAATAAAAATAATTAAAAATTTAATAAGTAAAAAAATTATTATTATAAAGCAAAGATTCTAAATGATAAGAATAATTTTTAAACATATCAAGCAAAAAATCTTTACATTTTTTTTGAAATACCGAATTAGAATTCATAATATTCAAAGTAAGAATAGTTTTATCATGAACACTAACAGTCAAATACCCAATAACAGTATCATTTTTCAAAGGAGCTTTTAAATTATAATCACAATATATATATATGCTAAAATCATCAAAAAAATTACTATTTATAGGAAAAAAATCAAAAGGAAAATTTTCTAAATAAAGTTGTAAGTTATTAGAACACCCTTTATCAATATGGAAACTAGAAGAATTACATAGCTTCCAGTTCTCAAATTCTTTAAGAACCATATCTTTAATATTAAAAAGTTTAAAATTGTTAAAAGCATATTCGATAAGTTCAATACTATCTTTAGTTCTATCTTTTTTTGTATCAGCACCAAGAACAACACAAATTAAATCCATATCATTTCTCTCAATAGCAGTAACTAAACATCTATTAGCACCATTAGTAAAACCAGTTTTAACACCATAAACACCATCTAAATTACCAAGTAATTCATTTGTATTAGACAAACTCTTAGGATAGCCATTAATAGTTACAGTATAATTTTTTGTACCAACAAATTTACAAAAAGTATCATTTTCCAAAGCATAATCAGTAATTAAAGCAAGTTCATAAGCAGTAGTAAAATGATTATCATTATCCAAACCGTGAGGAGTAACGAAATGAGTAGAAGAAAGACCTAAAGAAATAGCCTTCTTATTCATAAGTTCAGCAAATCCAGAAACATCACCGCCAACATATTCTGCAAGAGCAACAGCTGCATCATTACCAGAACACAATAAAAGTCCATATAATAAATCCATTACAGAAATTTTATCGTTTTTGTGAAGACCTAAGCGAGAACCACCTGTACCAGCAGCTTTAGCAGAAACAATTACCAAATCATTCAACTTACAATTTTCAATTACAACCAAAGCTGTCATGATTTTTGTGGTAGAAGCCATTTTTCGACAATCATTTTCATTTTTGCCAAAAAGAATTGAACCAGAAGCTCTGTCATAAACAACAGCAGCTCTAGAATTAATAACAGGCACATCAGAAACATTTGAAGAAGCCTCAACATAAGGGAAAAAATCGTTTAATGTTTCAAAATCCTCATCATCAGCAAAAACACATGAACAATATGAAAAAACAACAAAAAAAATAATAACAACAACTCCAAATTTATAAAATTTCACAATAAATCCTCCAAAAGAAAAAGTCACTAAAATATATTAAAAATAAAGCAAAATATTACAACTTTAATATTGATTTTTAAGTATAAAAGAAGTATAATATATAGTGTAGCAAAAGAATTAAAATGAAAGGAAGAAAAATATGAGAAAAAGAAAAATAAGCCTAATATTAATAATGGTAATAGCAATAGGATTTTTATTAAGCTATGTTACAAGTTATGCACAAAGTACAAACACAATATTTGTAAACCTAACAAAAGCAGATGCTAACAAAATAGGATATGGAATAGGAAATCCCAACCAAGAAGGAGGAAAATACATTTGGAATTTAACATCATATAACAGTAACAATGTTGATGATACAAGTATGCCTCAAAGAAATCTATATTGTATAAAAGCAGAATATGGAAAGACATGGGAAGAAGCAAAAAAACCAGGAGACATCATAGAATATAATTTACAATACAATCTACAAAAAGACAGAGAAAAAATATTAAATAAATTATCAGAAAACACAGTAGCGAACGAAGTTGTAAAAAAATTATTAAATCCACAAGGTGAAGCATATAGAGAACTACTATGGATATTAGATAATGTATATATATCAGGGAAAACAGACAAAACAACATACTTACAAACCGCAGGTATTGATTTAAGCCAATATGTAGATGGAGAAACAGACACACCAATAATGTTAACAGACGAAGACATAAAAGCAGTAGAAAAAATGGCAATATGGTATTTTACAAATTATAAAATAGATAATAATTCAACATATGACAAAACAAAAAAACAAGAATGGCTATCAATAACATTAGACAATGGTTCAACATACACAAATCTATCACAATTAACAAAATTTGAATCAAGTGAAGGAGAATATAGAAACGAGCAAGCAGAAAAATTATACAATTACTTAGTAACAACAGCCCAAACAGGAGCTGAAAACTACACAGCTGAAAACAATTACACACTAACAACAACATCAGCAAATGTAGATACAACAGGACTAACCCAAATAGATAAAAAATATAAAATACAAATAATAAGAAAAGGAGAAAACTACATAGTAGGACCAATAAAAATAAACAAAAACAATGACAACCAAGGCAAAATAGAAATGACAGTAACAAATCAAGCAGGAACAGAAATAAACTACAAATTTGTTGATAGTAATGGAGCAGAACTAGAAGGAGTAACAAATGTAGGAGATGTTGTAGGAAAAGATGGAGGATTCTACATAAAAGTTGCAAGAAAAGATGCAGAAAAAGTAAATATAAAAATAGACATAACAAGTACAACAACAGCAAAAACATTATGGTTAAAAGGAACAGAAACAGAAGAAAAAATAACACTAGAAGGAGAACAACCAATAGTAGAAATAACAAGAACACCAGAAAAAATAACAACAGAATTAGTTGCAGAACCAAGCGAATTTGACTTAGCATTAAGAAAATATATAACAGAAATAAATGGAGTAAAATTATCAAAACTAAACTTAGCAACAAGAAATCCAAGTATATCAGAAAGCACATTACAAACAGACACAACAGCCACATACAAACATAGAAAAGATCCAGTAGAAGTAAAAGAAAATGACATTATCACATATCAAATAACAATATACAATGAAGGAAATATAGCAGGATATGCAAAACAAATAATAGACCAATTACCAACAGGCTTAGTATATATACAAGAACAAAACGAAACAAATATAACCTCAAAAGACAAAAATGGAAATAATAGAAACACATATGAAGCAGTATTTAGCCCAACATATAACACACTAAAATTCAACTTGCAAGGAACAGCAAAATCATTAAATCCATATGAAGCAGGAAATTTAGACTACGAAACACTAACATTCAAATGCAAAGTAGTACAAACGGCAGATTACAAAAATCAAAAAATATTAACAAATGTTGCATGGATAAGTAATGCAAAAGATTCAAATGGAGACGCCATAACAGATATAGACTCACAAACAACAATAGAAGGGTCACCAAAAGTAGGAAAAGGAAGCATGGAAAACTTTATAGGAAACAAAAGTAATAAAACAGACTTAACAGATAGTGAATATTTCTATAAAGGAGAACAAGATGATGACGATTTTGAAAAATTAGTAATAAAACCAATAATAAAAAAATTCGATTTAGCATTATTTAAACACATAGCAGCAATAAGTAAAGACCAAAAAATAGAAAATGGAGAATACATAACAGACACAGGAAACAAAGACGGAACATATCTAAGAGCACCAGTTGTAACAAATATAGATAAAGAAACAGGAAAAATAACATATAAAGAAGATGATAAAGAAGCACTAACAGTAGAACCAGGAGACTATGTATTATATACAATAAGAGTATATAATGAAGGAGAAGTTGACGGATATGCAAGCAAAATAAAAGATACATTACCAGTAGGTTTGAAATTTGTCACAGACAATGTTGAATACAATGGAATGTGGAAACTAGAAGGATTAGACGAAGATGGAAGGCAAGTTATAACAACAACATGGTATGCAAAAGGAAATGGAGCTGAATTAGACGCAAAAGAAGGAGACGAAAATTATAAAGCAAACCTATTACATGCACTAAATAAAGAAGCAGAAATAAGTAATGAAAACCCAGACTATTTAGATGCACAAATATTATGCCAAGTTGTAGAAGATGCAAAATCAGATAGAGTATTAGTAAACTATGCACAAATATCAGATGATAGCGATGAAAACGGAAAACCAATTGAAGATATAGATTCAACACCAGATAAATGGATAGAAGGAGAAGACGATCAAGATATAGAAAGAATAAAGCTACAATGTTTTGATTTATCATTAAGAAAATTTATTACATCAGTAAATGGAACAGAAATGAAAGACGAACAAGGAAAATATATAAGAGAACCAATATATGATGTAACACCACTAATAAATGGAACAAGTACAACAGCAATTTATAAACATTCAAAAACACCAGTATCAGTACAAATTGGAGACAAAGTAATATATACAATAAGAGTATATAATGAAGGAGATATAAAAGGATATGCAAGTGAAATAACAGATTATTTACCACCATATCTAACATATGTAGAAGAAAGTGAAATAAATAAAAAATACAAATGGCAAATATCAGGAGATGGAAGAATAGTAACAACAAAATACACATCAGATTATGAACTATCAGCATTTGATGAAACAACAAAAAAATTAAACTATATAGATGTAAAAATTGAATGTATGATAGCAGAAACAGCACCATTAAAACAAAATATCACAAATATAGCAGAAATATCTGAATATAAATATAATGGAAACATTGTAGAAAAAGATATAGACTCAATATCAGATAACATGATAAGCAAAAACTTTTTACCAGAAGACAAAGACTTACCAAACTATAAAGAAGAAGAAATTAATAAACCATATGTACCAGGAAATGAAGATGATGACGACTTCGAAAAAGTTTATGTAAAAGAATTTGATTTAGCATTAAGAAAATTTATTACACAAATTGGAAAAACAGAAATAACAACAAGAATACCACAAATAAATAATGAAAATGGTCAAATAAAATATGAACATACGAAAGAACCTATAACATTACATGTAGGAGATGTAGTGACATATACATTAAGAATATACAACGAAGGTGAAATAAATGGATATGCAAGTGAAATAAGGGATGACATTCCAGAATACTTAGAATATTTACCAGAAGATTCAACAAATGTTAACTATATGTGGAAAATGTATGACGAAAATGACGAAGAAACAACAGATGTATCAAAAGCAGTATCTGTAAAAACAACATACTTATCAAAAGAAAATGAAAAAGACGGAGAAAACTTAATAAAAGCATTTGATGGAACAACATTATATTATAAAGACATAAAAATAGCATTTAAAGTAAAAGACCCAAAATCTAATCAATATATAATTACAAACTATGCACAAATAGCAAATGATCAAGATGAAAAAGGACAACCAATAAAAGATAAAGACTCAGAAACAGACAAATGGAATGACGGAGAAGATGATCAAGACATAGAAAATGTAAAAGTTGAATATTTTGATTTATCATTACTAAAGTTTGTATCAAAAGTAATAGTAATAGAAGATGGACAAGAAGAAATAACAGAAACAGGATATAATGGACATGAAAATCCAGAACCAGTAGTAAAAGTAGAATTATATAGAAAAGATATAGACAAGGTAACAGTAAAATTTGAATTTGGAATAACAATAACCAACGAGGGAGACATACCTGGATATGCAAATGAAATAAAAGATTACATACCACAAGGACTAAGGTTTGAAGCCTCAGATAATCCAGAATGGACAGATGAAGGAAATAATGTAATATCAACAAGACAACTAGAAGGAACACTACTAAAACCAGGAGAAAGTGCAACAGCATATGTAACTCTAACATGGATAAATGGAAATGATAACCTTGCAGAAAAAACTAATATAGCTGAAATATCAGAAGATGAAAATGAATATGATGTACCAGATAAAGATTCAACACCAGATAATAAAAAAGAAGGAGAGGATGATATAGATATTGCAAAAGTAATATTAACAATATCAACAGGTGCACCACAAACATTCTTCACATTAACATTAGGACTATTAGGGGTAGTATTAGTTGGAATTATATTAATTAAAAAGTTTGTAATATAAACTTAAAAAGAATTAGTTCATTTATATGAACTAATTCTTTCTTAATTTAATTAGAAAATATAATTAAAAATATATAGGTTTAAAATAGATATGTCACACGTAAATTGAAAATAAAATATTGAAAGA
>CAUWAY010000043.1:0-6393 GCA_963556905.1 uncultured Clostridia bacterium
AATTTTTCGTAATAATTAATTAAGTCTGTTTTTAGATATAATTTCTTAAATCCTCGATTTTTAGCTTCTTCTAGAATTGCATTATTTAGTATTTTAGAATATCCTTTTCCTCTAAATTCTTCTTTTACATACATAGTGGCATACCATGGAGATAAATCTTTTCTTTCATCTCCATCAATTGGAAATATAGATATAAAACCTATTAAAATATCATTATTTAATAAAACTAATTTACAATATAAAGGATTATTGAAGTTATTAATAATTTTAGATATTTTTTTATTTATCTTTGATTCAAATTCTTCTTCTGAATTTGTTTTACTGCCCCATTCTTTTTGAGTAAGTATAGCAACTTTTCTTAAAAATTCTTGCTTTTCTTTTATATTATAAATTTTTAGCATATTGCCTCCAACAAAATATATTATTTCTTCCTAGTTTCTTCTATTCATTGTTTAAATTCTTCTTCTGTTTTTTTACCATCATTCTTTATATATTTGGATAGAGCTTCTGGTGTTTTGAAATTAGAACTCTTTATTGATTTATCATACTCTAAAAACTCAAATTCTTGATTAAAACACACATCGCTTAAATAATTAAACAAATCCATATATTCATTTGCATATTAATCAATTATGTGAAACAAATTAATATATTATTATTGTAATATATTGAATTTGTTCTATATTTTTATGTCAATATTAATTTTGCTTTTTTTTCGTTGTTAAAGAACCTAAAACATTCATTGGTATTCTATTAGATACCTTTAAATATGCTGCTCCTTGTTTTCTTAAAATTTCTAAAATATAAAATGTAAGCTAGCTATAGAATCTTTCAGTATCATTTCTAGGATTTCTTTCTATTGTGCTTTGGTGCGATATTATTTATTATGTCTTTTACTTGTTCTTTTTATTTTTGGTTTGTTATAATATCCTATTTGGCTTAAAATCCTATGTAATGATACTGGTTTTTTGTATATCCTCTATTTATTTTTAATTTATATTATATTATATTATATTATATTATATTTCATTTAGTGTTATATTTGGATTTCTTCTTATTAAATTTTATCCATTTTATTTCTATTTCTGTATGTGCTTTTGGATATTTACTTAATTGTCTATGGATTTTATCTGCTAAGCTTTCCTTAGCACTATCATATTTTTTATTCCACCTCCACAGCGAAACTCTTGATATATGATATTTTTTACAAACATATGCAATATCTCCACAATTTTGGTACATTTCTACTACATGTATTTTTGTTTTTAATTCATGTGGTAAATCTCTCTTTTTATTTTTTTGTGTTATACTACTTATAAGTGATTCAAGTCCTTTTGTATAATTTGTTTTTCGTCAATTCAATTATACTACTTGAAGCACTTTTTTGCTATTATTTTTGTTTCACATGAATTGAACCACTACACTTGTGTTATGCAATCAAGTAGCTCAAATTATTATTTGGAATGTTGATACTTTATACCAATATTATATTACGAAATTGGCTCAAGGAAGATCCTATTTAAATGCAATTGGACATGTCTCTCATAAATTAACAAAAGTAATCTTTAAATTACTTACAACAAACACTACATTTAAAAAATAAGTTAACAAATTTTCAAAGTACATACTACAACTTTTTGTTCTATTGATTGTTTTTCTCGATAATTTAGGTGTTTACCTTTTTGTGTTATTATTTTGTTAACATATATTAAAACCTTATTTCAATGTTTGATTCAACACCAACATTGCAGAATAAGTTTTTATATGTGTCTTTTTTATTTATCACAAAACGGTAATTTAATTTTAACATTTATAATAAAAGCATAGAACTTTAAACTTAATAGTATCTATGCTTTTTAATTATTATCTTCCATATATTTTATTAATTGAATAATTGTTTTTTTATCTTTTTCCGATAATTTATTAAAGTTATTTGAAATTAATTCCGTAAATTTATTAACATTATCATATAAAATATTATCTGTAATTTGAGCAATAGTAATATTAAGTGCATTACATATATCAATTATCGTAATTATTGAAGGAACACTATTACCAATTTCTAATTGATATAAATGACTTGCTGTAATATGACTTTTTTCTGCTAATTGTTCTCTAGTCAATTTCATATCAACACGATATTTATTAATATTTTTTCCTATATATTCAGCCATTGATCTTTTTCTTTTTTCTTCTATATCATGTAATTCTCTATCTGTTTTAGATAATTGACTTTTCCTTATTTTGCCAGACACTTTAATTCACCTCTAATACTAAATATATTCCGTTTTTTCTAAAATAGATACATATTTATTATATAATTTATAAGTTTTTTTCTAAAATATATACATATATAAAAAAATATTTACTTTTTTCGACAAGTTTGATATGCTTATACTAAATAACTATAAATAAATCTAGAGTTATTATAAAAGGAGGAAAAAATATGGGCTTTATTAAAGCATTTGCAGGAGCAATTGGAGGAACATTTGCAGATCAATGGAAAGATTTTATAGTTCCTATGTCTGGAGTTCCAACAAGAGGTACTTATACACTAAAAATTGTTGAACCAATATTATTTATAAAAAACTTTGTTCCAGCAACATATTTATGAGATGGAGAAGTTTTTGACTTTGCAGAATATGGATAATGATGCAGAAACTCAACTTTTCAATGAAGTTGTAAGTAGCTTATCTGCTGCATTTTCAAATTATATAAACGACCCATCCAAAGGAAATCATATATCTAAAATACAAGGAGACTAAATAGGATTTGCTAAATCTTTATCACAAGCGGTTGAGGAAGGTTATCAATGGAAAACAGATAGAGGTCTTGAAATAGTAAAAGTAGCGATTCAAGCTATTGAATATGATGAAGATACAAAGAAACTATTAAGTGATGTAAAAAAAGCAGATGCATTATTAGGTGCTAGAGGAAATTCATTTATGCAACAATCAGTTGCAAGATGATTTCAAGCTGCTGGTGAAAATGGTGACGGTCCAGCAGGTATGGCATTTATGGGAATGGGTATGAATGCCGTTAGTGGTGCAACAGATATATCTGTAAATGCCAAAACTGGAAAATTAATATGTAATTTTTGTAGACATGAATTTGAACCTGAAAAAATACAAGGAATGGAAACAGACATAACACAATTAAAAGGCGAAATAATAGGTTCTGGTACACAAGATATTATAGCAGATACACAAGAGGTTTTAACTTTTAAATGTAGTAGTTGTGGTGCAGAAGTTGTAATTGATACATCTGAAAGCACACAAGCAAGATGCCATTGGTGTAGAAATATACTATCTGCTAATCAACAAATACCAAATGGTGCTATTCCTGATGTAGTATTACCTTTTAATGTAACAAAAGCAGAAGCAAAAGACTTAATTAAAAATTTTGTAGGAAAAAGAAAGTTCTTTGCTCATCCAAAATTCACACAAGAATTTACAACAGAAAATATAATGGGAGTTTATTTTCCTTATATGGTAGTTGATGTTAATTCACATGCTCACCTTTCAGGACTTGGAGAACATGAAGTTAGAAGATACTCTCGAGGAAGTGGAGATAATAGAAAAACATATTATGATGCAGATTTATATGAAGTTGAACGTGATTTTGATTTAACAATTGAAGGACTTACTGTTAAATCAAGTTCTGATAAGCTAACAAAAATTGATGATTTAAGAACATTAGTAGATAATCAATCAAAAGATATAGCAAGATTTGATGCAAACGAAACATTAAAGGAATATGATCGTGGTGTTAATTGGCAAATAGAGAAGCTTGATGTAAAAGGTAAACAATGGAAAACTGCTTATTTACCAGTGTGGTTATACAGTTACCAACAAGTAAAAAGCGAAACAAACAAATTACTTCATTATGTAGCAATTAATGCAAGAACAAAAGAAATTATGGGAAGTATTCCTATACACATGCCTAAATTATTAGGAGTTTCTGCTTTAGTAGAAGTATTAGGTTAGATTACTACATTTGAAAGTCATTAATATGAATATTTAAACAATTAAATTCAAAGAAAATTGAAGAAAAAATAAGTATTTATAAATATTAATAAATAATATAAAATGGAAATATAGGAAAAAAGAAAGAAGAGAAGAAAAAATGAAAAACGTTAAAAAATTAAATGAGAAGAATCAAATAGGAATAACATTAATAGTACTAGTTGTAACAACAGTAGTATTGCTGATATTAGCATCAACAAGTATATCAATGTTAACAGGGGATGAGGGAATAATAACAAATGCTCAAAACTCAAAAATATCAACAGAACTATCAGAATATAAAGAACAATTAGAAATATATATATCAAATAAAAAAATAGAGAATACAGAATTTAATAAAGAAACACTCTTTGCAGGAAAAGACACATTAAGATATAATACACAAAAAGATGGAGAAAAGGGAACAATAGAAACAATATGTCCGAAAATGAAAAGTAAGTATGTAGAAAAAATCCAAATTAAAAAAGGGAAATTGATATTAGACACAAAAGATAAAAGAGAAATAAAAATAGCAGTAGGACTAGGAATAGAAGTAAATCCATATGAAATAGAAGATGGAGAATTAATAGCATCAGATGATAATTTATTGTTAATAGATAGTAACGGAACATTAAAATTGCCAGAAAGTGTAACAACAATAGGAGAAGGAGCATTTTCAAATACAGCATCAGATGGAGTAGAATTAAAAAGAGTAATAATGCCATCAACGGTAAGAGAAATAAAAGCAAATGCATTTAATGGAAATGATCAAATAGAAGAAATAGTAATAGAAACAAAAAATGGAAAAGGAGTAACAACAATAGGGAATTATGCATTTGCACGTTGTGGTAATTTAAAAAGAATTGAATTGCCAGATACAGTAATAACAATAGGTGAAAATTTATTTTTGGCTTGTACTTCATTAAAAGATGTAAAATTATCAAAAAATATAACAAGTATAGGTTATCAAATGTTTCATTCGTGTAAAGAATTGCAAGAAGTAGAAGTACCAGAAGGAGTTTCAATAATTAAAGCAGGAGCTTTTCTTGGTTGTACGAATTTAACAAAACTAACATTTCCATCAACATTAAAAACAATTGAGCAAAATGCAATAATATCACCAAAGTTAAATGATATAAAATTTAATAATAATCCGAATTTTATATTTGAAAATGGAATATTAATGAATATAGAAAAGACAGAAATGCAATTTGTATCAAGTACAGCAATAAATGGAGACACATTTGTTGTACCAAATAAAATGAGAAAATTATATGCAAATTTGCTAAGTGCTTATAATGGAATAATTAAAAAAGTAATAATACCAGAGACTGTGGATTTTATAGAAGTTTCATTTTTTCCACATAGTATAGAGGAAATAGAAATAAATAAAAATAATCCTAAATATATTGTTATTAATAAATCAATATACAATAAAGATAAAACAATATTATATGCAAATTTTTCAAAAGATACAGACATAACAGTAGAAGAAGGTGTAAAAGAAATAGCTGTAAAAGCATTTTTACATACTAATGCTGTGACAATTACTTTTCCAGATTCAGTAGAAAAAATAAATGCTATAGCAATAAGTCAATCGACTTTGAAAAAAGTAACTATTGGTAAAAATGTAAAAGAAATTAATAAAAGCGCATTCAGTGGTTGTGTAAATTTAACTGAAGTAAAAATAGACGAAAAAAATCTATTTTTTACAGTAGAAAATGGAATAATATATAATAAAGAAAAAAATAAAATAATAGCTATTGCAACATATAGTGAAAATATAACAATAGCAGATGGTGTAACAGAGATACCAGATCAAATATTTGTTAATAGATATACAATAAAAAATATAGTGTTACCAGAAAGCATTATAGCAATAGGAAGAAGCGCATTTAGCGCATGCTCAGCACTTACAAAAATTGAAATACCAAGTAGTGTTAATTCAATAGGATTAAATTGCTTTGAAAATACACCAAAATTAAAAGAAATAGTTATTAATAAAGAAAAAGATAGCATATATGGGTCACCATGGGGAAGTATGTATGGCGAAAGAGCAATAATATGGAGTAAATAGGAATACACAATTATAGAAATGGATAAATGAACTATAAAATAACATAAAAAAATATCAAGCATTGTCTGTTAATTATTTTTGAAAAATTCTTAAAAAACTTTATTAGCACTAAATTCTTATGATTTAGTGCTAATATTTTTATGCGACATAAATAAATAAAAAATATCCTTAATGTTTATCATTAAGGATATTTTTTACAAATTGAATATATCATTAAACAGTAGAAAAGTCAATAGATTTAAAATAAATATAATTAAATTTATGAAAGAAATGTGATAATGTCTTAAGTAAAGAAATGAGAAAATGTCCCAA
>CAUWAY010000044.1:0-5890 GCA_963556905.1 uncultured Clostridia bacterium
AAATGTTGCTTAATACTAAATCAAAAAATGTCCAATTTTTTGGGTTCAGTACAACTAGCACTTGATTTATGTGATGAAATAGTCATTCTTAATAAAGGTATATTAGAAAAAATAGACAAAAATAATTTAGATAACGAAACATTTAAAAACAAAATTATTGAAAGTTTAAAGGAGGAATAACTATATGATTAAGTCATTTATTACATCCTTTAAATTAAAAAATACATATAAAGTAAATAGTATTATTTATTCAATAAAACAATTGCCAATTATTAAAAAGATATTACCAAACAAGTTATATCAAAATAAAGCACTTAAAATTATAGGAAATATTATAAGCGTATTATGGCAGATAATAAGCATATTTTTAGGGAAATTTTTGTATATTTTTCTTATGATTGCAGCAATTATACCTATGATTTCAAAAACAAACAATGCAGATGTTTTTTTACACATATTTTTATTTTTAACTTTAATAGGTGGATTAATGAATACATTTATGTTTAATCCAACTAAAGATAAATATTATGCAATGATAATTATGAATATGGATGCAAAAAAATATACATTATCTAATTATTATTATGATTTAATAAAAGTCATAATAGGATTTCTACCATTTACAATTGCTTTTGGAAGTTCAATCGGGATACCAATATATATATGTGTATTACTTCCTATATTTGTAGTAATGGTAAAAATGATAGTAAGTACATATAATTTATATTATTTTGAAAAACATAAAATAGCAAAAAATGAAAATATGCCAACTAAAATATTATGGGGGACAGTAGCTATATTACTTGGAATTGCTTATGGTTTACCAATACTTTCAATTAATATAAATCAAACAATATTTATGATTACATTTGTAATATCACTTGTGTTAGGAATATTTAGCTTTATAAAAATTAATAAATTTAATGAATATAGAAAAATGTATAAACAGATATTAACTAATCAAAATGTTTATGCAGTACAAAATCAAACAAGTACAGATATTATAAAAGATACTGTTGCAAAACAAATTGAATTTGATAGTAATTTGACAAGCAATAAAAAGGGCTTTGCATATTTTCATGATATATTTGTTAAAAGACATAAGAAAATACTAACAGAAGCAGTAAAGAAACAAGCAGTAGTTATTTTGCTGATAGCAATTATAGTATCAATAATAGCATTTATGAATAAAGATTTTGCAGGAAGAGTAAATGGAATGTTATTAACTTATTTACCTTATTTTGTTTTTATAATGTATATGTTAAATAGAGGAACAACTATGACACAAGCAATGTTTATGAATTGTGATCATAGTATGCTTACATATAGAATATACAGAACACCAAAAGTAATATTAGGATTATTTAAAGAAAGATTAAAAACTTTGATAGTAGTAAATCTATTACCAACTTTAATAATTGCAATAGCTTTGCCAGTATTATTATTTATAACTGGTGGAACAGATAATATATTAAACTATTTTATACTGTTCATATCAATAATATCAATGAGTATATTTTTTTCTGTACATTATTTAGTTATGTATTATCTATTACAACCTTATAATGCAAGTACAGAAATGAAAAGCAGTACATATAAAGTTGTTCAAACAATTACTTATTTTGTATGTTGGTATATGATTCAAATACAACTACCAACAGTATCATTTGGAATAGCAACAATTGGATTTTGTATATTATATTGTTTAATATCTTTGGTTTTAGCATATAAATATGCACCAAAAACATTTAAGTTAAGAGTATAGCACTAAGTAATTTATATAAGGAGAGAAACACTTATGGAGAAAAAATTAAAAATAATAATAGAAAATTGTCCACAAAATCATAAATGTCCAGCAGTAAAAGTTTGCCCTGTTGGAGCATTATCACAAAATGAATTTGAAGCTCCAAAGATAGATCATGACAAATGTATTAAATGTGGTAAATGTTCAAATTTTTGTCCTAAAAAAGCATTAGTATTAGATTTAAAATAAGGTAAGGAAGATATGGATAGATTAGAAAAATTTGAAAGAGCTTTAAAAGACATATTAACTGAATATGATGATTTAGGTAAAGAATTAGAAAAGTTAAGAAATGAGGGAAAAAATAAAACAACTAAATTTAGAGAATTACTTGGAAAAAAGCTAGTATATAGCATGATAATTACAATATTTAAAAGATATGATTTGTTGGATAATAAGTGATTTTAGGAGGGAAGTCCCCTCCTTTTAATTATAATTTTCAATATATAATGCTTTTGCTATATATGGAGTTATTTTATTAATATCATATTATCTAAAACTTTTACTATCATTTTCTAAAACATTTGGATAAGACACATAAAATATAGATTAGTTTTAACGACTAATCTATATTTTTTAAAAAAAGAAATTATTATAGTAAACAAGAGGGTTGACAAAAATTTTTTAATTTTCTAAACTGAAAATAGTAGGTACTTACAAGATAATTAAAGGAGAGAAAATTAAAATATGTATCATGGAAGATTTAAAGGAACTCATTATGAAGCAGGTTTTAAATGGGGAGAGTTATTATATAAAAATAATAATATTATAAGTAATAAACATACATTTATTATTACAGAAGAGAGAAAAAAATTTGCTAACCAATGTTTAATAATTTATGAAAAATATTATCCAGAGATTTTAGAAGAAATAAAAGGAATTGCAGATGGTCAAAAAGATTCTTATGAAAATTTATATACTTTTTTATTAAGTATGTATTGCTTTGAATTTAATAATCATTGCACTTGTATGGCATTAAAAGATAATAATAATATAATATTAGGAAGAAATAGCGATTTTTTAGTAGAATTAGAAAAACTATACATGAATTGCTTATATAAATTAAATAATGTTTATTCTTTTAATGGAAATACTACTGCTTTTGTGGAAATGGAAGATGGAATAAATGAATATGGATTGGCAATAGGACTAACATTTATATATCCTAAAATTATAAATATAGGCTTGAATGCAGGAATGATAGTTCGATATTTACTTGAAAAATGTAAAACAACAGATGAAGCAATAGAAAATTTAAAAACATTACCAATAGCCTCACAACAGACTTTAACTATTGCAGATAGTACAGGAAATATAGTAATTGTAGAATGTAATTCAAAAGATATAGAAGTAATAAAACCAAATGAAGATGGAAACTTTGTTACTATTGCAAATGAATTTAATTCACAAAGTATGAGAAAATATAACAACTATAATATAGATAATTGGAAAGCAAAAGAAAGATATGAAGTTGCATATAATTCGCTAAAAAGAAATAAGAACAACTTTTCAGTTGAATTGGTAAAAGAAGTTTTATCTGGGAAATATGGATTTATGTGTCAATATGAAAGAAAAACAAATGCAGACACAGTATGGTCTGTAATATATGATACAAAAAATAAAAGAATTTACAGAGTAGAAGGAAATCCGAGTAGAAAAAAATTTAAAGAAGATAAAAGATTAAAATTTAGTTAGAAATCATAAGGCAGATAATGAGTTGAAATTATCTGTCTTTTATAATATAATTTCATCATAATATATATAAAGTTGAAAGAAGAGATAAAAGATGATAGGAATATATTTTAGTGGAACAGGAAACACAAAATACTGCATTAATAAATTTTTAGAATATTATAATGAGAATAAAGAAAACGAATTATATTCAATAGAGGATTCAAGTTGTATTAATAAAATAAAAGAAAATAAGGAGATTGTATTAGCTTATCCAATCTATTATAGTGATATTCCAATTATTGTTAGAAATTTTATAGATAATAATAAAGAAATATTTAGAGATAAAAACATATTTATTATTGCAACAATGGGACTATTTAGTGGAGATGGCACAGGTTGTTCAGCAAGACTTCTAAAAAAATATGGTACTAATATAACAGGAGGGTTACACTTGAAAATGCCAGATTGTATAGGAGATGTCAAGACTTTAAAGAAAACGATTGAAGAAAATAAAGAATTAGTAAAAAATGCTAATTTAAAAATTAAAAATGCAGTTTCAAATATGAAAAAAGGTAAATATAGCAAAGAGGGGCTTACTTCAATTAGTCATCTAGCAGGACTATTTGGACAAAGATTATATTTTTATAGGAAAACTTATAAATTGAAAGATAAATTAAAAATTGATTATTCAAAATGTATTTCTTGTGGTAAATGTGTTTCATTATGTCCAATGAAAAATATAATTATAAAAGACAATAATCCTGTAACATTAGGTAAATGTACGAGTTGTTATAGATGTATAAATAACTGTCCTAAAAAAGCAATAACTTTAATAGGAAATGAAGTTATTGAACAATGTAGAATTGATAAATATATTGATTAAGAAGTGAATTAAAAAATTTAATATAAAAGGGAGAAAATGATTTCTCTTTTTTATATTTGTAACAATTTTAGTGGTAAATAATTTAAGTGTATTATAATGTTGAGAAGAAAATTATTAAAAATAGAAAAGTGACAAAACTGTAATAAAAATGTAATCTAAATCGATGGCAACTAATATAAAAAGTTTTTATAATAAAATTATAAAGAGATTAATTTTAATGTATTAGAAGTAAAAATATTGCATAGGAGGAATAATTTATGTTTATAGTTACCTTTTTCAAATTAATAATTTTGGGAATAGTTACATTTGTTTCTATGTTAGGTGTCATGTTTTTTGGAAATTGGGAATTTCCAAAAGAAGAAATAATAAATGCTTATAATAGTTTTATAGAACATTTTGATACAAAAGGCTTATCAAAAGATAAGGACATACAAGGAAAAAGAACATTTGGAATAGATAAATATATAGGAACATATCAAGCCCAATATGATAATGTAACAAATGAAGAAGTAATATTTGGAGGAACATCTTTAAATAGAACAAATGGAGACCACATAAAACTAAAAATTAAAATAGAAAAACAAAGTGGAAATATCAATGTAATTAATAAATTAGGTGCAGAAGAAATAAGTTTAATATCAGATTCAGGAGAATATCAAGATACTGTATATATAGAAGGAATGAGTTATTATTTAGTTGTAAAGACAGAAAATTTTGTAGGAAATATTGATATTGTATCAGAATAAGATTTAATATTTATATTAGGAGGTTTGCAATAATGAAAGAACAAAAAATTAGCAGGAATTATTTTAAAAATAATTAAAGGGTTTGCAATTTATTTAGTAATCGCTGTAATAGCAATTATAGGTCTTATCATATATGCTTTATTTTTAAAATAAATTTGTTATAATAAAATATATCAAAATAGTTAGTAATAAATTATACATATACTAAATGATGAATTATACATTGAATTGAATAATTAATGTAATAAACACAACTATTATAATTAATGTGATTTAATGATTGAAAGGAGAATAGAATATGAGCTTTTTAGGAAATATACTTTGGTTTGTTTTTGGAGGCTTATTTAGTGGACTTTCATGGGTATTATCAGGAATTATCTGGTGTATAACAATTGTGGGAATACCTTATGGAAAGCAATGTTTTAAATTTGCTACAATGTCATTTGCACCATTTGGAAAAGAAATTGAGTATGCTGGAGGTGTTCCATCTTTACTTGCTAATGTTATATGGATTATCTTTTTTGGAATTCCTATGGCATTAGAAAATCTTTTATTCGGTTGTCTTTGGTGTATAACAATTGTAGGAATACCATTTGGATTACAATTTTTCAAAATTGCAAAATTATCTCTAGCACCTTTTGGGGCAAGGATTGTGTAACTATTTCATTTAACATTAATTATAATTTGTGTTTTGAGAACAGAATTTTCTGTTCTCTTTAATATTACAAAAATGTAAGATAAATGCAAACTAAAACAATACTAAAAAAATAAATAATAATATATAAT
>CAUWAY010000045.1:0-3604 GCA_963556905.1 uncultured Clostridia bacterium
TAAATTACTTTATACAAAAAGTATAGAGTAATTTTTCTTTTTATGATATTATAACCACAGATAGTAATTAGAAAGTGAGAAATATTATGAAATATATAGCATTATTAAGAGGAATAAATATAAGTGGTAAAAATAAAATTGCAATGAGTGATTTAAAAAAAGAATTTACTAATTTAGGATATAAAGAAGTAATTACATATCTAAATACCGGTAATGTTGTTTTTGAAAGTGAGATAGATGATAAAAATTTAATTAAAAATAACATACAATCAATGATAAAAGATAAATTTGATTTTAATATACCAACTTATGTTATAACTTCACAAGAGCTAGAAGAATTGATAAGTTATAGTCCAAAATGGTGGGGAAATGACAATAAAGAGATATATGATAATATAATATTTATTATTCCCCCAACTACTTATAATGAAGTTTTTAATGAGATAGGTTTTCCTAATGAATATGAAAAAATACAAGAATATAAAAACAGTATTTTTTGGTCTTTTGACTTAAAGAATTATAGAAAATCAAATTGGTGGAACAAAACAGCTAGTACCAATATTAGTGATAAAATTACAATAAGAACAGCAAATACAATGAAAAAAGTATTAGAAATATGTAAAAAAATAAATAGAAATTATTGTTTGAAGTAAGAGATGTACTATGAGCGATTATTCTAATTATGATATTATAACAACAGATAGAGTAATTTGTATAAAAGGAAGGGATATAAACAATGGAAGTATATGTAGTAAGGCATGGAGAAACTGAAGCTGGTAAAAATAAGATTATTGCAGATATAAAAGAGCCATTAAATAGTAATGGAATACAACAAGCAAAAAACATAGGTAAAGAACTATGTGAATTAAATATTGATGTAGTATATTATTCACCTATTGAAAGAGCAAAGCATACCCTAAAATTATTCAATTTAAATGATAATATACCAATAATTGTAGATGAAAGATTAAAAGAAAGAAATATGGGGATATATGAAAATGTTAAATTTGATGCTTTAGATTGGGAAAATTTTTGGGGATATGATTCAGAACAGAGCTATTCTGAATTAGAATCAATGAGAAGTGTATATAAAAGAGTAAGTGGTTTTTTGGAAGAACTAAAACTAAAGGAAAAAAATAAAAAAGTTTTGTTAGTAACTCACGGAGGGGTAGCAAGAGCCATTTATTGGTATTTTAATGGAGTTGATAAATCACTTTTTAAATGTGAAAACTGTAAAATATATAAATATATTATTTAATTAAGTTATATAAAGTACAATTTTGTGATTTGAAAGATTTATATGAGTAAGTTGTAGAGGTGATTAAATGATAAAAATAGCAACAAATGAAGATATTGAAGAAATTTGTAAATTAAGAATTTTACAGCAAAAAGAAGATTGGAAAGAAGAATATGTTGACAAATTTGATTTATATAATTCTACTAAAAAATTTATGATAAATCATTTAAATAAAGACTTATATATTTTCTTAAAAATTATTAATGAAAATATAGTCGCAACCTGTGGATTACAAATAATTGACTATCTGCCACAATGTAACGATAATGGTAAATATGGTCATATTTGTAATGTTTATACAGTAGTTGAAAAAAGGAAACAAGGAATACAAAAAGAATTGTTAAATGAGGTTATAAAATTTGCAAAAGAAAAGAAATTATCTGAATTAAGTTTGTGTACTGACAACAAAGATGCAATTATGTTGTATAAAAAAGTTGGATTTTATTTTAACAGTACGATTATGAAATTGGAATTATAAATAAGTAATAATCTATAGGAGAATAATTTAAAATGGAACAAAATATAAAGAAAATAAACAGAAGTATAAAAATATATCCATTATTTGCATCATTTACAGGAGATTTGATATTCTTCGTACCAATAGATACATTATTTTTAACATTGGTAAAAGGATTAAATGCAAGCCAAATAACAGCAATGACAATGGCTTCATTAATAATATGTATATTATTTCAAAAAATAATATTAGCTATTGTAAAAAAAATAGGAAATGTTAATTCATTAAGACTAGGAGCAACAATGTTATTAATTGCAACAATAGTATTAACATTTGGAAAATCATTTATGGCAATGTTATTATATAAAAGCATACATGAATTAGCAGTTATGTTTTTAAATATGGACGAGATAATTTTAAAAAGTAATTTAAAATTTGTAAATAGAAAAGATGATTATTTTAAAATAAGAAATAAATCAAAGATTATATATGCTATTATAACCTTATTTACTGCATTAGTAGCAGGGAAGATGTTTAATGTAAATCATTATTTGCCAATGTACTTATCAATAATAATAAATGTTTTAGTATTAGAAACTGCGTTTTTATATTATGAAGCAAAAGTAAATAAAGAACAAGAAATGAAAAAAGAACATAAAAAATTGAAGATAACCTCAATAATATTTTATGTAATATTATCAAATGCAGTATTCTATTCAATAATAAAAATGGGACAAAACAATAGCAAATTATTTATGCAATATGATTTTCAAAAATTTTTATCTGTTGAAATGGTAACATATTACATAACAACAATAGTATTTATTTCAAGGATTGCAAGATTAGTTGGTAATGTAATATTTGGAAAAGTATATCAAAAAATAAAAGACAAAATGAGTATTGTATTAACAATTTGCTTGAGTATGGCTTTCTTATTACTAATTATAGGATATTATATTAATGTTGCCTTTATATATAAAGTAATATTTATGTCAATAGGATTTTTCTTAATATTAGCGACAAGAGATTCCTTTCAAATATATATTGAAGATGTAGCATTGAGTATTTCTAATAAAGATGAGCAACAAAAAATAGTAATAGATATAGAAATTTATAGAAGAGTAGGAACACTAATTCTAAGTGCGATTTTTACATTAATTTTAATGAAATATGATATGGTAGTAGTAGAATTTATTTTATTAGGATTAAGTATTGGAGAAATATTTATTAATAAAAAATTATGTGATAAGCTAAACAATTTAAAGTGATGAATTTTTATGAAAAATAAAAAAGATAATAAGGTAGAAATTAAAGATTAATCTAATACATATATAAGGCGAAACAAATTATTTTGTTTCGCCTTATTCATTGAAGATTTTACTGCTTAACATCTAACCATTGTATAAATGATTTCATTGAGGAAAAAGAACTTTTTACACGTGTCATAGTAGTAACAAAGTTATCAGAACGATCATTAGAATATGGATATTTTTCTAAGATTTTTTCTATTTCTTCACAATGTTTTTGTAATAATTCTTTGTCTTCTTTTGAAACATATACAGTACTCTTTCTATTCATTTTTATTCCCCTTTCAATATTAATTGTGCTGTTTACTTGTCATATATGTTAAACTCCAAAAGGAGATTATAAAATTAAATGTTAATATAGTTTATCATAGTTTTATGTAAAAATCAAGTGATTTTATTTGAATTACAATAGTTTATAAATTGCAAGTTTTGAATTACATTATACAAAACATATAGAGTAATTTTTCTTTTTATGATATTATAATTAAAAATAGTAAGTTGTAGAGGAGGTTTTATTATGGCAACATCAAAAGATTATAAAGA
>CAUWAY010000046.1:0-2868 GCA_963556905.1 uncultured Clostridia bacterium
ACAATAATAGTATTATTAATATTGGCGGGAGTAGCAATAGCCACATTAACAGGAGATAATGGAATAATAACAAAAGCACAAGAAGCAACAATAATGAAGATAATAGGAGAAGTTAAAGAAAAAATACATTTAGAATCAACACAGGAAAATATTGAAAATGGAATTCCTATGTCTGCTGAAAGATTAGTTGCAAACGGAAAAGTAGAAAGAATTGTGAAACAAGAAAATGATGGAAGATTATATATATATTATATACTAAAAAATGATTATTACAAAGAAATGAACGGACTTGGAAAAGGAAGTTTTAAAAAATTTGAAGATATATTTTTAATAGATGAAGAACTTAATGTGAAATATATAAGCAATGTAGGAAAAGAATATGGAGATGATTTACAAAACAAGGAATTAAATGAAGAAACAAATTTAACATTTGTTAGTGAAGATTTTAAAAAATATATAGCACAAAAATTAGGAGTAAAACCAGAAGAGATAAAATTTGGTTTAATGAAAGGACAAACAGAATTAGAAATAGATGATCCACAAATCACATCCTTAAAGGATTTAGTATTCTTTCCAAAATTAAAAACATTAACCTTAGGAAAATATCCAGATAAAGAAATAAAATTAAAAAATCTTGAAGGAATTGAAAACTGCACTGAACTTACTAACATAAAGTTGGTAAAAGCTGATATTGAAAGTTTAGATGGAATAGAAGGCTGTATGCAACTTTCTTCTATAATATCTAGTAATAGTTATATAGGTGACTTTTCAAATTTAAAATATTGTGTATCATTAAATAGAATTGATTATAATAAAGCAGGTTGTACTAAAAATATAGATATAAATAATTTAATTTCTTCTATAAAGAATCTTGATAATTTGGAATATCTTGGAATAATGGGAATTGGTATAAAAAATATGCAAATGTTAAGTAAAATAAACTCAGACTTAAAAACAATAAGCTTATCTAATAATAAAATAAATAAAATTGAATGGTTGGAAAAATTTGTGAATTTAAAATCAATAACACTAACCAATAATGATATTAGTGACATTACACCATTAGCGAAAAATGAAAAATTAATGACAATTACTTTATTAAATAATCCGAAAATTGATGGAAACCCTAAAAATTATACAGGAGAAAAATTGGATGCATTAAATAAAATATCAGAAGTAATAAATAGGGGAGGAGAAATTAATATTGATATTGATAAATTAGGGTTATTTACAAACTATAAAATTTTAAGTTTAGCAAATCAAAATTTAGAATTTCTAGAGTTATTAGAAGGACAAACAGAAATAGAAAGCTTGACATTAATGAGTAATAATTTAAAATTAAATGATGACAAGTCAAGAAATATTTTAAGTTCTATGAAAAAATGTACATATTTAGATTTATCAAATAACAAAGATATAGAAGATATTTCTTTTATAAATGAAATGCCTAATCTGAAAACTTTAAGGATAAAAGGAAATTCGAAAATAAATTTGAAACAAATAGAAGATAAGATATCAAGTTTAAGAATAGATTTATCTAATGAAACTTTTTCAAGTTTATCTAGTTGTGATTTATCAAAAATAACTAAAATTAATTTATTTGGATATGATGGTTTAAGCGTTGCAGTTCCAGATTTATCAAAAGCAACTAATCTTATAGATTTAAATATATCAAATGAACCTAAAATACAAGATTTTAGTAATATATCAAATATACCAAGTTTAAAAATTTTGAATTTATCAAGTAATAGCTTGCATGGAAAAATGATTGATTTTTCAAAGTTGACTAATTTACAAGAATTAAATTTATCAAATAATACTTTATCTTCAGAAGACTTGAAAGTATTGGAACAGTTAAAAGATATAAAAAATTTGAAATTAGATTTGAGTAATAATTCTATAATAGATGCATCATCATTACTGGTATTAGATCCAAGTACTAAGATTATTTTGAAAAATAATGTGAATTTGTCTGAAGAGACAAAAACAAAATTAGTAAATACATTTAAAGGAAATGTTACATTTTAAGAAAAATAAATTTAATAGAATCAATAAGTAAATGAAACTAACAAAAGGAAAAATATTTAAAGTAGAAAATTCACAAAAAAATCATTTGTGAATTATGTAAATATGTATTAATATAAATTCATACTAAGATTTTTAGTATGAATTTATTTTTTTCGTAAACAAAAATATTTTTAATCTAGAAAATTTGAAAACAGAAAGCTACCACTGAGTTCAGATGTAGTATTCAAAAGCTTATTTGCCAAAGAAGAAAATAAAGACTTACTAAAAAGTCTGTTAGAAGCAATATTAAAGATAGAAATAAAAGAATTAACAGTAAAAAAACAAGAAATCCCGAGATACTTAGTAGACAGTAAAGCATGGGTATTAGACATAAAAGTAGAAATAGATGGAGAAATAGTAATTGATATAGAGATGCAGACAAGAAATGAAAAAAAGTAATATTAATAAACATACTAAATTTCAAAAGAAACAGCTTTTTAAAGGTAGCCCACATGAAATTTGAAAAAAGCTTAGAAGAAACATATGTAAACATGGGATATAAGATAGAAGAAGAAATGGCAACAGAAAACTTAGAGATGATATTTTTAGAGATACCTAAGTTTCTAAAAATAAGACAAAATAAAGAAGCAATAGAAAGATTATAAGAATTAAGTATGAGTCCAGAAGAATGGGAACTATATGAGTCAAGACAAAAAGCAATAATAAATTATAATAGTAGTATGATAGCATCAAGAGAAGAAGGAGAGAAACGTGGAAGAGCCATTGGAGAAAAAATTGGAAAAAATATTGGCATAAGAGAAATTTGAAACCAAAAAAGTCCTTAATGTGTATCATTAAAGA
>CAUWAY010000047.1:0-2576 GCA_963556905.1 uncultured Clostridia bacterium
AAGTTCAATAGAAATAGCAGGAAAAGCAACAGAATATTATGGACAAATAGTAGAAAATTATAATGCTAAATATGATGATAATGGAACAACATGGAGAATATTTATGGCTGATGAAAGTAATATATATTTAATAGCAGATGATTATATGCATTATAATTATGCACCAGAAAAAAATAATGTGCCAATTACTAACCATAGTTATTATATATTATCATTTGATAATGTATATTCGCAGTATTCAGGAGCATCAAATATAGAAAGTGCATTTGGAAGTAAATGGCTATCAACATATTGGAAAAATGGTGGTTCAAGTTCAACATATTCTAATATAAAAGCAGTAGCATATATGTTAGATAAAGAAATATGGAACGGAAAATATAAAACAGGATATGAAAGTGTAGTAGATTATGCAATAGGAGGACCAACATTAGAAATGTATTGTAAATCATATAAAGATACACACCCAAGTAAATACATAGAATGTGCAAGTGCAACGAGTACAGGATATCAAGTAAAATGGAAAGGTGGTTCTTATGAATATTCTATTTCAGGAGTGCCACAAGATGAATTTAATAGGATTTACATAAAATCAAGCACATCCAAGGCTCCTTCCATGTGGCTGGCCTCTCCGTCCGCCTACATCAGCAACGTTGTGATGAGTGTGGGCTACAATGGTAAAGTGTCCTACACCACCTATAGCATCGACCATCCGGGGTTGTGTCCGCTAGTATGTCTACAGTCTAATATCCAACTCGAAAAGAATCCAAATACTGGAAATTATAGAATTGTACAATAAGGTAAAAAAATACATATGACAGATATCCGGACAGAATTTGTGAAAAAATTGAAAGTATAAGATTAAAGATAGTGTATAATCTAGTGTGTGGAATTAAAAATTCCTTACACTAGATTTTTTGTATAAAAAATCAAATAAAGTAAAAGAAAGAAGTGATAAAATGAATCAATTAACATTAATGGAATGTTCAAAAAGAAGATTAGATGAAACATATCTAGTTGTTTATGCAATAAAAAATGAAATTAATATTAAAAAAAGTGATTACATTGAAAAAAGTGATATATATACTTTAATCGGTATTGATATTAAAGGTTTTAGGCAATTTATTAATATTTATCAAGATAGAACTAATAATAAAAGATTTTGGTTGGATTGTTTTGAATCTTTAAAAGCTAGAGGCTTACAAAATATTTTTTTCTGTCTGTTGATGGTAATAAGAATATGAAAAGGACTGCTAAAATTGCATTTCCTAATATTATCTTTGTTGATTCTTTAACAGATATTGTTCCTAATTTTTGCAAGTATACTGCTGAGAAAGATGCTAAGAAATTAGCTAGTAAACTCCACTCTTTGTATACTCAAAGGACTTTTAATGATTGCAAAGAAGAGCTTGAAAATTTAGTAATATATATAATAATGTTATTCAACAAAAATTGATACATAAATATTTGAATAATATGGAATATCTATACAAATATAGTCAAAATATTAGAACTTTACTCTTTAAACACTCTGCAAATATGGAGTTTTATGATAAAATAAGATTATCATTTAATAGCAATAGTAACTATATATCTCAATAGAAGAAATTTATGATAAATTAGGTTCTTTAGCAGATTTCTTTGGATTTACTTCATTTAAGAAAAGAGAGTGGATATTAATTTTAAATGATATTATTCAAATATATTCTAAAATTGATTTCATATAGAGAGGAAAATTGATAATGGAAAAAGACAATAAAAAAACAGTAAATGATTTAATAATAGATGAAGCTGTAAAACAATTTAAAGAGGGAAAAATTAAAAATAGTATGGATGTAGAGAATTATCTTGATAGTCTTTTACAGCCTTTAATGCAAAGACTTTTGGATACTGAATTAGAGAATCACTTGGAATATTCTAAATATACTCATTTAAAAGGGAAAAAATCTCAAAATATGAGGAATGGACACTGTAGTCCTAAAACCGTTAAAACTAAGTATGGCAATATTAAAATAAAAACTCCTCGTGATAGAAATGCAACCTTTAACCCTATCATAATAGAAAAGGGACAGACTAAATTAACTGGGTTTGAAGATAAATGTATTGCTCTTTATGCTAAAGGTATGAGCCTTAGAGATATAGAGAAAACTTTAAAAGAATTGTATGGGGTAAGAATAAATAAAGATGATATCACTAGACTTATCTCTGCTGTTTCTGAAGAAACTGAAAAATGGAAATCAAGAAAACTAAAACCTATGTATGTATTTACTTATGCTGATTGTTTGTATGTTCCTATCAAAGATGACATTACCACTTCGAAGAAAGCTGTGTATGTCATAATAGGAGTTGATGTTAATGGGTATAAAGAGATTCTTGGACTATGGATTGATAATACTGAATCTGGTAGTTTTTGGAATAATGTTTTTGAAGATTTGAAAGAAAGAGGTGTT
This sequence comes from uncultured Clostridia bacterium, assembly GCA_963556905.1. Lineage (GTDB taxonomy): Bacteria > Bacillota > Clostridia > TANB77 > CAG-508 > CAG-269. Next base: position 2,448 of record CAUWAY010000047.1, read on the forward strand.
CAAGATATATTGTATATGTCTAGTGATGGAATTGCTGGTTTTAAAAATTCTTTAGAACACATTTTTCCTAAAACTGTACTGAACCCAAAAAATTGGACATTTTTTGATTTAGTATTAAGCAACATTTTG
>CAUWAY010000048.1:0-2560 GCA_963556905.1 uncultured Clostridia bacterium
GACTTTGCAGGAAATATGTGGGAATGGACAACAGAGACAAGAACAGGAACGAGAGCAGATGGAAATGGCAGCATAACACCCGAATATACGTTTGCTGTGCGTCGTGGTGGTAGCTTCGACTTCAACGGCAGTGACTACGCAGCATCTTCTCGCACTGGCCACCATACGACTGGCTATACTGACGTCAACATCGGTTTTCGTATTGTGCTTTACATAAAGTGATTTAAAATCTAAAACTAAATATAAGATAAATTCATGCTATAAAAATATAATAGTAGTATATATTATTGGGAATAATATATGCATGAATAAATTAATATTAATAAAAAATGCTGAATTATTTCAGGGAGAAAAATATTTAAACAAAAGTAGAAATTACTTTGAAGGCTGGTATTTTAAAAATGTAAATTCACAGAAAGGGATTTCCTTTATACCAGGAATAAGTATCAATAACGAAGATGCTAAAGCTTTTATACAAATAATAACAAATGAAGTATCATATTTTGTAGATTATAATATTAAAGATTTTGAATTTAATTATAGCCCATTTTATATCAAAATTGGAGATAATAGTTTTTCAAAAAGTGAAGTCAATATTAATATAGAAAAAAAATTCATTAAAATATATGGAAACATAAAATATTCTGATAGCCAAAATATTAGCACTAATATTTTGGCACCAAATATAATGGGACCATTCTCATATCTTCCATTTATGGAATGTAATCATGCAATTATTAGTATGCAGAATACTATTAATGGAAGTATAAATATAAATGATGAAATAATTAATTTTAGTAATGATAAAGGCTATATCGAAAAAGACTGGGGAAATTCATTTCCTAAAACATACATTTGGTGTCAAGGTAATAATTTTTCAAAAGAAAATGCTAGCTTTATGTTTTCGATAGCAGATATACCTTTTGGAATATTTAGCTTTAAAGGCTTTATTTGTGACTTGTTAATAGATAATGAAGAATTCAAATTCACTACTTATAATAATGCAAATTTAATTAATTATGAAGTTAAAGATGATTCATTTAATATAACATTTAAAAAAAATATATATTTGTTAAATATAAAATCTAAAAATAGCAAAGGCCTTAAATTGATAGCACCAGTTAATGGAAAAATGAAAAAAGATATTGTTCAAAGTATTTCTACTTCGGTTATTGTAACTTTAAAAAAGAATGAAAAAATTATTTTTTGCGATACAAGTGAAATGTGTGGGTTAGAAATTGTAAAAAATGAGTCTAATTGTAATAAGAAAATATAAAAATAATTCCTTAATAGGCATAATTTATAAAAGTACTATATCATTAAATAATAACAAAACTAATATATTTGCAAAATACATTTATAAATTTTATAAAAAAAATCTTCCCAAAAAGCAAAAATATGTTATAATAAAATGAATTAAAAAAAGGAGTGATATTATGACATTAGAATTTGTAGATAATTATATAGATGAAAAAATAGCAAAAAATGATGAACAAATAGTATTTACATTTTTCGAATTAAGAATAAAATGCAATTTAACAGAAGAGGATACAGATAAATTTTTAGAGCTTGCCAAGAACAAATTTGAAAATATGAATTACCAAGTGTTTTTTACAGGAGCAAAATATAATTATAATGGAAAAAACAATATAGTACAAGATAATGAATTAATGATAGCATTAAAAGAAGAACAAAATATATAAACATTAAAAATTTTTTAGAAAAAATGTCCTTTATGTGTATAATAAAGGATATTTTTTCTAAAATTAATATACCATTAAAAAATAGTAAAATCAATAGTTTGAGAAAAAATAATTGCGAAAAATTTTCTTGAAAATTCGAAAGCAATTAAAAAATAAAAATGAAGAAATCCTTGAAACATAATGAGTTTGGGATTTTTTTTTGCCTTTAATTTATACACATTAAAGACAGGATAAAACGCAAATGGTTGGTATTACTGACTTTGCAAGAACAAACAAAAGCAAAAGAAAGTAGGAGGAAAAAAAGATGTTTTATGAAAAACAAAGAAAAAAGCAAAAGTTAAAAGAAGAAAACAGAAGAAAAATTGAATGGTCAAAAAGAAAAGAAAGAGGAGTAACATTAATAGCATTAGTAGTAACAATAATAGTACTATTAATATTAGCAGGAGTAGCAATAGCGACATTAACAGGAGAAGACGGAATAATAACAAATGCACAAAAAGCCCAAGTAGCAACAATAGAAGCAGAAGTGATAGATAGAATGAACTTAGCATATAGTTCATTAAAAACAGAATCAACAATAAAAATGTCAACAGAGGTAGGATATAAGCCAGTAGAGCATATAGAAGAATTAGCCCAAGTAGCAGCAAAAGAGTTAGGAGTAGAAGTACAAAAAGAAGAAGTTCCAGAATTAGTAAAAGACGGAAAATATCATGTATACTACCAAGATGGTGGAACAACAATAACACTCTTATATGGAGACAATAAATTTGCATTAAAAGCAGGAAGTGTAGCAAAAAATAATTTATATGCAAACATAAAAGGAGTAATAAATTTAAGTACAACAGGAGTAACATATA
>CAUWAY010000049.1:0-2059 GCA_963556905.1 uncultured Clostridia bacterium
CTCCTGTTAATGTGGCTATTGCTACTCCCGCCAATATTAATAATACTATTATTGTTACTACTAATGCTATTAGTGTTACTCCTTTATTATTTAATTTCACTGTTTTTTCTCCTCCATTTTCACTTGTATTTTTTTAAAGTTTACTTTTGCATGTTTTCCTTTTTCTCAGATTTTTTTTATGTTTTTTATATTATTTTATTGTAAACATACTACAAATTCATTATATCATTTAATATTGCTCTTTTGCAATATTTTTTTCGTTTCATTTTTGGATATTTTTCAGTATTTCAAATATGTATTTTTATAACGTAAAAAAAAAAAAAACAATTACATTTATATATCCTTAATGTTCATAATTAAAGACAATAATTATAAAACAAATATTTCCATCTGGGTCTTCTCCCATTGCTAAGGCTGTACATAGTTTTAATATATCTATTTCTTCTGCTATTTCTGTTTGCTCTTTTGCATATTTTGATTTTTTTATTATTCCATTTTCTCCTCCTAATATTCCTATACTTACTGTTGCTAGTATTATTAGTACTATTATTGTTATTACTAATGTTATTAATGTTATTCCTTTGTTTTTTTCCTCTTTGTAATTTGATTTTTTTCCTTTACTCAATTATTCCATCCTCCCTTTTTCTCTTGTATTTTTTAATGTAATATTTGTGTCTTTAATGAATATGCTAAAAGGTAAAAAAAATTTTTAAACAGATTCTAATTCAAAGATTTCACTTTTTTATATTTTAATTTCTACTTGATTTTTTTTTTGCAAGTTTTTTTGCATTATTTTTTATTAATATATTGATTTTACTATTGTTTAATGGTATATTTGTTTTATAATTATTGTCTTTAATCATATTCATTAAGGGCAATTTTTTCTTGCATATGCTACCTAGTTTTTACACATAATTCTAAAAATTTCTAACTATAATAAAAAAATCTTCCTTTTCAATATAATAAATTTGAACTCCAACCGCAAATTAAATTAGAAAAAATTATTCTTTTATGATTTGTATTCCTGTTTGAATTATATAAAAAAAAATAATAGGTAGTTTTATACTACCTATTATTTTACTATTCTATAATTTCCTGTACTTGGATTTTTTTCTATTTTTAGTCCTGATTTTAGACATACTATTGGTCTAAATCCCTCTCTGTAATAAGTACTTACACAACCTGTACTTACATAACCATCATAATATATTTCTGTTAGATAATTTTTCCAGTAAGTATAAGGAGATGGTGAAGCTAAAAATACTCCTTCTGCTTTTGATATGATTGGCTTTACATAAATATCATTGAATTCATTTTTAGGAATTCCATATGCCCTCAAATCATATTTACTATCTCCGTTCTGTACTCCATTTTACTTGATATCCTTCATTATCAAGTTTTTCACATTGTAAATATTTATCTGGGTGTGTATCTTTATATGACTTACAATACATTTCCAATGTAGGTCCGCCTATTGCATAATCTACTATACTCTCATATCCTGTTTTGTATTTTTCATTCCATATTGCTGTATCTAACATATATGCAACTGCCATTATATTTTCATTTGTTGAAGTAGAATATTTTTTCCAATATATTGATAACCATTTACTGCCAAATGAACTATTTATGTCTACTGCTCCAGAATATTCTGCCAAAATATTTTGCATATGATATTTATATTCATAATTTCTGGTTAATCTTTTTCCATTTTTTTCTGCACCATAATTATAATGCATATAATCATCAGCTATTAAATATATATTATTTTCATCTGCCATAAATATTCTCCATGTTGTTCCATTATCATCATATTTTGCATTATATCCCTCTACTATTTGTCCATAATATGATGTTGAATTATTTTCTATTTCCGATGCACTTATTCCATTTATTTTCCATACTGCATATAATGATATGTTTGCATCTTGAGAGTAAGTTGATCCTGCTTGATATTCTCCTGTTCCTGTTTGAGATATATTTGTAGACCAACCACTAAATGTGTATCCTTCTCTTATTGGTTCTAATTCACTTAATTTTAAGTTTACTCCTTGTGTTT
>CAUWAY010000050.1:0-1595 GCA_963556905.1 uncultured Clostridia bacterium
TAAAAGGAACAGACCCAATATCAAAAGGATTAGTAATATCAGATGTAGAAAATGACGATATGGAAAACTCAAAAGGAGGAAACCAATTTGTATGGATACCAGTAGATGGAGAAAACTTAAAATATGAACAACATAAATATGCAGACCCAAATGTAGATGACCATACTGGAAGTGTAGAAGATACAGGAAACGGAAATTGGAAAACAATTCAATATAGACATTATATGAGCGAATGGACAGATACAGATGTAAATGCACAAAGTGTAGCAAAAAATAAAGGATTTTATGTAGGAAGATATGAGGCAGGAATTCCAAAAGAAGCCACATTTTATTCAGAAAATAAAGAAGGTTCGACATATTGGCAACAGGAGCACCAAAATGATGACTTAGGAAAAAATTCATTAACAGTTGTAAGTTATGCAGACACATATCAAATAAAAAATGTAACAACATATAAACCAGTAAGTAAGAAAAACACACCAAGCTGGAACTGGATAAGCCAAGCAAATGCAAAAGAGATATCAAGTAAGATGTATGGAGAAGAAAAAGGAGTAACAAGCCAACTAATAGATAGTTATGCATATGATACAATAACAGAATGGCTATCAAATTCAAGTTATAATGTAACAAATAGTACCTCATGGGGAAATTATTATAATTCAGAATATGAAATAAATGGATTATATGCAAAACATGAATATAGACAAGATTCAACAAATACATGGAGATGGTATCCAGCATATACATGGAGTAAAGGAACATATAATAAAAAGAATGGGGACAGATTTGAAATAGCAACAGGCTCATCAGAAAGAAATAAAGCAAATAATATATATGACTTTGCAGGGAACATGTGGGAATTGACAACAGAAACAAGAATAGATGGAAATGGTAGTATAACACCTGAAAATATATTTACTGTGTTTCGTGGTGGTAGTTTTGACTACGCTGGAAGTGACTATGCAGCATCTTCTCGTAACGGTAGTCTTAATACGAGCAATACTCACTTCAACATTGGTTTTCGTGTCATACTTTACATAAAATAATATTGGCTGCTGATAGTTGAAAAAGCCTAAGTAAAAACATTTACTAAACCAAAATACATATTATGACTTATTTTAAAATTTACATACTTGATTATACACTATCAAACAAAAGCACATTATTATAAATTATAAAAAACTAATCAAAAACTCTCAAATAAAATGGAATAAATTTGATTAGTTTTTTTATTGTCTTAAATTTTGAAAAAAGAAAAAATAATTCATAAAAATATAATATAGAATTATACAAAATTATTAAAAAGTTAAATGAAATATGAAATAATTATTATAAAAATGTAAATTTTTAATCGGATATTATCTTTAATGAATATAATTAAAGATATAATTTATAAAACAAATATATCATTAAATAATAGTAAAATCAATAGATTTAAGCAAAATAATTTGCTAGATTTTAAGCTAAAATATAATAAACAAATAAGAAAATATATAAAAAGAAATCTTAGAACTATAAGAAGTTCAAGATTTTTTTATTATCTTAAATTATATTCATTAAGGAAAGAAAAAACGTAAATGCTTGTATCTCTTAAC